>DATAOC010000118.1:0-28260 GCA_036265915.1 Candidatus Methylomirabilota bacterium
GCAAGGTGGTGTGGGGCTCTGACGTCCTGCGCGCGATCCCGCCCTTCGGGCCGGACCGCATCCCGCGCGAGGATGCCGTCCACCTCGTCTTCAACCGGACGATCGAGCAGCTCGAGGCCTACGATCGTCTCGACGGCCTCGCGGGCGAGGCGCTGCTCGACGTCGCGTATCAGCGCGTGAAGCTCGTGCTCGACCTCGCGGGCTCCGCGCTCGCGTTCGCCGGCGTCCACGCCACGTCGTACGCCGAGCGGCCGGCCGCCTTCGAGCGCCTGCTCGCCCGGACGCCGCAGCTCGCCGCCCGCTTGCCCGTGGGCTTCGAGCGCGATCTCGCGCGCGCCGCGCGCGCCAAGCTTCAGCCCGACCAGGAGCCGCTGCTCCCCGACGGGCCCGCCGACGTGCAGCGCGCGTGGCTGCGCGCGCACATCTCCGATGCGGCGCCGACGCTGGCGGCCTTCCTGACCTGGGAGCTGGAGGAGGTCCTCGGCACGCGAGCGCCGCTGCCCGACCTGCTCGTCCGCTGGGCCGCGGCGCAGCCGGCGCGGCGGCGGCTTCGCGAGTGGCTGAAGCTCGCGATCCACCCGAACCCCGCGCCGCTCTCGCTCAGCGCGCGACGGGCGCTCTCGCTGGCGCGGCACTCGACGCCGCGCGCGCTGCTCTACGCGGCCGGGATGCTCGCGTATCTGGACCTGGCCGGCACGGAGCCGCGCGTCGATGTCCGGCCGCTGCTGCCGCTGGCGGCACCCGCCGCGCCGCGGACGCCGGCCGAGACGCGGCGCGCGGTGACCGCGCTGTGGCGCTGGTGCATTCGCAACAACTGAGGGGGACCATGACGAAGCCGCTCTCGATCTACGTGCTGGTGGACGCGCTGGGCTGGGAAGTCCTCAAGGGCCGTGCGTTCCTCGACGACGTGCTCACCGACCGGCGGTGGCTGACGACGATCCTCGGCTACAGCTCGGGCGCCATCCCGACGCTGCTGTCGGGCCGTACGCCGAGCCAGCACGGACACTGGAACCTCTTCTACCGCGCGCCCGAGCGGTCACCGTTCAAATGGACGCGGGCGCTGGCGCCGTTGCCGACGGCGCTGGTCGAGAACCGCGTGGCGCGCCGCGCGCTCAAGATCGTCGCGCGCCGGCTGTCGGGGTACACGGGATACTTCTCGCTCTATTCCTATCCGGTCGCGCATCTGCCGCACTTCGACCTGACCGAGAAGCGCGACATCTATCAGCCGGGCGGGCTGGACTGTCCCTCGCTCTTCGACCGCATGCGCGGCAACGGGGTCGCGTACGAGGCATACACCTATCACACGCACACGGACGCGCAGATCCTGGACCTGGCGCCGCAGCGCGCCGCGGTCACGGATGCGCGCGTATTGTTCCTCTATCTCTCCGGGCTCGACCACCACCTGCACTTCCACATCCACGACGCCGACTCCGTGCGAGCCTGCGTGGACTGGTACGAGGCGGGGCTGCGCCGGGTGTGGGAGGCGGCCACGCGTGGCGGCCGCGAGGCGCGGATGTTCGTGTTCTCGGATCACGGCATGACGCCGATCCGCTGGACGTGCGACGTGCGGCGCGACGTGGCGGCGCTCGGCCTGTCGATCCCCGGCGACTACTTGCCGGCGTACGACTCGACGATGGCGCGCTTCTGGGTCTTCTCCGAGCGCGCCCGCCGCGCGCTCACCTCGCTCCTCGCCGAGCATCCCTCGGGCACGCTCATGAGCGACGCCGAGCTGCAGCGCCTGGGCGTCTGGTTCGACGACGGGCGCTACTACCACCTGCTGTTCCTGATGAAGCCGGGCGTGCTGCTGTCGCCGAGCGACATGGGCGCCGTGCGCTTCGCCGGCATGCACGGCTACCACCCGAGCGAGCCGACGGCGGACGCCGTGCTGCTGGCCAGCGTGCCGGTCGATCGCGGCGTCGATCACATCACGGGGGTCCACAACGTGCTCCTGGAGGATCTCGGCATCGCGGCCGAGGCCGAGGTGGCCGCATGACGAGGGTCGGCCTGCTGTTCGCGCTCACGTCGCCGGTGCGCGGCGGCGTCGAGGAAGTGGTGCTGGCCCTCCTGCAGCGCCTGGACCCCGGAGAGTTCCGCCTGGCGCTGGCGGCGCCCCAGGCCCTGCTCGACAGCTTCTCGGATGAGCTGCACGGCGTGAGCGTCGACACGGAGCCGGTGCAGGCCGACAGCTGGGGCCGTCGCCGCGAGGTGGCGCGCCTGTCCGCGTTCATCGGCCGCGTGCGTCCGCACGTCGTCAACCCGCATCTCTTCCGCTCGACGCTGGTGGCCGCGCCGGTTGCGAAGTGGCACGGCGCGACGGTGGTCGAGACCTATCACGGGCGCGAGGGCTGGCGCGGCAGCCTGCTGCGCGGCGGGTTCGTGCCGGACCGCGTCGTCTCGCGATTCGTCGACCGCGTGATCGCGGTGTCCGAGGCGGCCAGATCCTTCCTCATCAGCGGCAAGGGCTACGCGGCGGACAAGGTCGTCGTGGTGCCGAACGGGCGTGACCTGTCGACGTTCCAGCCGGGAGCCGGGCGCGACGCCGTCCGCAAGGAGCTGGGGCTCGACCGGGCGGTGCCGCTGGTCGGCGTCGTCGGCCGGCTGGAGCCGCAGAAGGGTCATGCCTACCTGCTGGAGGCCTGGCCCTCGGTGCTCGCGGAGTTTCCGGACGCGCGACTGCTCATCGTCGGCGACGGCTCGCTGCGATCGCGGCTGCAGACGCGCGCGCACGAGCTCGCGGTGGCCGATCGCATCATCTTCGCCGGCTTCCGTGCCGACGTCCCGCGCGTGCTCGACGCGCTCGACATCCTGGCGCTGCCGTCGCTCTACGAGGGCATGCCGCTCACGGCCATCGAGGCCTCCGCCATGGCCCGCCCGGTCGTCGCCACCGCCGTCGACGGCACGCCGGAGGTCATCCGCGAGGCGCGCACGGGGCGCCTCGTCCCTCCCGCCGATCCCGGCGCACTGTCGCGGGCGATCCGCGGCATCCTGCGCGATCCGCTCGGCGCCGAGCGCATGGGCCGCGCGGGGCGCGACTTCGTCCTGGACCGCTTCGCGCTGGACCGTCAGGTGGCGAGCACGGCACGCGTGTACCGCGAGGCAGCCGGCGTGCGGCGCGTCGTGAGGCAAGCGGCGTGATGCTCGCGCTGGCGGTGTTCTGGGCGTCGGCCGCGGCGCTCGCGTACACCTGGCTCGGCTATCCGGCGCTGCTGCGGATGCTCGCCCGCCGCGCCGCCCCGTTGGCGGCGAAGGGCAGCCGCGCGCCTGACGTCTCGGTGATCATCGCCGCCTTCAACGAGGCGCGCTGCATCGCGGCGAAGCTCGACAGCACGCTCGGCGCCCAGCGGTATCCGGCCGAGCGGCTGGAGGCGATCGTGGTCTCCGACGGTTCCACGGACGCCACCGACGCGCTGGTGGCCGCCTACGCCGATCGGCGCGCGCGGCTCATCCGGCAGGAGCCGCGGTCCGGCAAGTCGCCGGCGCTGAACCGCGGCGTGGCCGCCGCGCGCGGCGAGGTCCTCGTCTTCACCGACGCCAACGCGCTGTTCGGCCCGGACGCCATCGCGCGCCTCGCCGCCCCGTTCGCGGATCCCGAGGTGGGCCTCGTGAGCGGCCAGGGCCTGTACGCCGACGCGGCGGCCGACGCGCGTGTTGCCGCCAGCGGCTACGTCCGCTACGAGGCAGCGATCAAGGATGGCGAGAGCGCGCTCGGCTTCCTCGCCAGCGCGGACGGCGCGATCTACGCCATCCGGCGCTCGCTCTACCGCGATCTCGCGGCCTCGCAGGTGAACGACCTGCTGCATCCGATCCAGGCCGCGCTCGCCGGCTATCGCTGCCGGTTCGACGGCGACGCCTACACGGTGGAGCCGCCGTCGGGCAGCGGTGCGCAGGAGTTCCGGCGGCACGTCCGGATCATCGCGCAGGGCATGCACCTGCTCCGCTGCTGGCTGCCGGCGCTCATCCGCGCACGGCGGTGGCGCGCCGTGTGGATGCTGGCGTCGCACAGGATTCTGCGCTGGGCGAGCGCGTTCTTCCTCGTCGGCGCGTTGCTCGCCAGCGCGGCGCTCCACGACCGCGCGCCGCTCTACGGGCTCGCCTTCGTGACTCAGCTCGCCTTCTACGCGCTCGCCGCCGCCGGGCTCGCCGCCGAGCGGCTGGGCGCGCGCCTCGGCGCGCTTGCCCTGCCCTATTTCTTCTGCACGGTTTGCCTCGCCGGCGTGGCCGGGTTCGCCCGCTTCGTGCGCGGGGGTGCTGAGGCCGTCTGGTCCCCGGCCGGCCAGGCCGTGCCGGGGCGCGCCGCGTGAGCGACACCGAGACCACGACTCTCCGAGCCGCACTGGTTCGCAACACGTTCTGGTACGGCCTCGTGACGATCTTCGGTCTCGGCGCCGGACTGCTGATGTCCGTGGTCCTCGCGCGGGGCCTCGGCCCGGCGGCCATGGGCGACTACTCGTACCTGCTGTGGGCGCTGCGCGTCCTGTCCGCCCTCGCCGCGCTGGGCTGGACGTACGCAACCGTGCGCTACACCGCCCAGGCGTACGCGCGCGGTGACCGCCGACTCGCGCGCGGCCTCGTCGACTTCTTCCTGCGCCGTCAGGTCGCGTCCACCGCCATCGTGGCGGGCCTCGTGATCGTGGCGGCGTTCACGGTCGTGGAGCCGCGCCTCCGCTGGCCGTTCATCGTGCTGGCCGTGATGCTGTTCCCGGCGACCATCGAGGGCATCTACACCCACGCCGTCTACGGCGCGCAGCGCTATGACCTCACCACGCAGACGAGCACGGTGAAGATGGCGCTGCACCTGGTGGCTTCGATCATCGCGGTGACCGCGGGTCTCGACATCCTGGGCCTGACCATCGGGCTCACGCTCGGCTCCTCCGTCTCGTGCCTCATCCAGCGCGCGCGCGCCCGCGAGGTGCTCGGCGTCACCGCCACCGAGCCGCCACCCTCGACGCATCCGGAGATGCGCGCCTACGTCGCCTCCCTCTCGGTGGTCGCGGTGCTGGAGGCGCTGGTGCGCGACCGCTCCGAGCTCTTCTTCCTGCGCCTCTGGGCGCCATCGGCGGAGATCGCGTTCTACAGCCTCGCCTTCGGCCTCGCGACGCGCGTCATGGTCGTGCCGGAGATCGCCGTTGGCGCGCTGCTGCCGGCGTTCTCGGCGCTCCACGGACGCGGTGACACCGACGAGTTCCACCGCGTCTATCGGACGGCACTGCGCTACGTCGCGCTGTCCGGCGCGCCGATCGCGGCCGTCATGGCTGCCATCGCGCCCGGGCTCGTTCAGGCGCTGTACGGCACGGCGTACCTGCCCGCCGCACGGCTGCTCACCGTGCTCGTCGTGGTGGCAGCGCTCGGCGCGCTGCGCAAGGTCGCGATGGCCGGCCTGCAGGCCGTGGGCGACCGCCAGTGCGCGCTGGCGGCCACCGGCGTGGCGGTGGCGCTCAACGTCGTGCTGGCGGCCGCGCTGATTCCGCGCTATGCCACGACCGGCGCGGTCATCGCGAACACCGCCGCCCAGACGCTGGCGGCGGTCTGGGCGTTCACCGGCATGGCGCGCCGCCACGGGTCCACGCTGCCGTGGATGGAGCTGGTGAAGGTGGGCGTCGGCTCCGTGCTGGTGTTCTTCGTCACCCGCGTGGTCGCCGGCAACTCGTTCGATCCGGTGCGACTCGCGCTGGCGGCGCTGGCGGGCGGCGCCGTGTTCGTCCCCGTCGTCATCGGTACGCGGCTCATCGCGCCGCGCGAGTGGACGCTGCTCATCACCTCGACGCGCCGGCTCCTGGCCGCCCGGGCCAGCGGCGCCTGAAGCGGAGCCTGGCGATGCGGATCCTGGTCACCGGAGGAGCGGGCTTCATCGGCTCGGCGGTGGTCGACGAGTATCTCGCCGCCGGTCACGACGTCGCCGTCGTCGACGATCTCCGCGCGGGCTCGTCCGAGCATCTGGACGCGCGCGCGCGCCTGTATCGCGTCGACGTGCTGAGTGCCGAGCTCGACGGCGTGTTCGCCGACGAGCGCCCGGAGGTGGTGAGCCATCACGCCGCTCAGGTCAGCATCCGCCGCTCGATCGAGGATCCGCACGGTGACGCGACGGTGAACATTCTCGGATCGCTGCAGGTGTTCGAGGCGGCGCGCCGCCACGGCGCCCGGCGCATCATCTTCGCCTCCACCGGCGGCGCCATCTATCAGGACGAGCAGGCCGGCGTGCCGGCCGACGAGACGCGGCCGTGCCGGCCGCGGACGCCATACGCGGTGGCGAAGTGCTCCGCCGAGCAGTATCTCGACTACTTCAGCGCGGCGTTCGGCCTCGAGGCGATCTCGCTCCGTTACGCCAACGTCTACGGCCCGCGTCAGGATCCGCACGGGGAAGCGGGCGTGATCGCGATCTTCCTGCAGCGGGTGCTTGCCGGCTTGCCACCGACCATCTTCGGCGACGGCGAGCAGATGCGCGACTTCGTCTACGTCGGCGACGTCGCCGCCGCCAACCGCGCGGCGCTCGATGCCGAGCTGCACCCGGGGGCGCCGGCCGTGGTGAACGTCGGCACCGGGATCGGTGTCAGCGTGAACACCGTGTGGCGCACGATCGAGCAGGTGGCCCGGCCCGTCGTACGCGCGTACCACGAGCCGGCGCGCTCGGGCGACGTCCGGTGGAACGTGCTCGACCCCTCGCGGGCACGCCGCGTGCTTGGCTGGAGCGCCGCCGTGAGTCTTGCCGATGGACTGCAGCGGACGTGGGAATGGTTCGCGGCGCGCGCGGGCGGGCAGGCCGTCGCATGAGCACGCTCGTGACCCGCCGCCCGCGCACCGAGCTCGCCGCCATCGGGCTCGCCGCCGCGCTGCTGGCATGCTACGTCCCCGTCCTCCGCGCGTTGCTCGCGCTGTGGGCCGAGGTGCCGTACTACAGCTACGGCTTCCTCGTGCCGATCTTCAGCGCCTATCTCGCCTGGGACGCGCGCACCGACGTGGGCCGGCAGCCGCTCGCCCCGGCGCCGCGCGGCCTCGTGCTGGTCGCCGTCGGCGTCGCCGTCCTGGCCGCCGGCTACCGTGCCGGCAGCGTGACGCTGCAGACCGTGTCGCTGCCGGTGGCGCTGGCGGGCCTGCTCATCGCGACGCTGGGAATACCGCGGACGCGCACGCTGGCCTTCCCGCTGGTGTTCCTCGTCTTCATGACGCCGCTGCCGGACGGCGTGCTGCCCGCGCTCTCGATGCCGTTGCAGCAGGTGGCGGCGGCGACCAGCGAGTGGCTGCTATGGCTCGTCGGCGTGCCCGTCGCACGCGAGGGACTCTTTCTCACGCTGCCGAGCGTCCGTCTGGAGGTCACCGAGGCGTGCAACGGCTTGCGGTTCCTGCTGGCGATGATCGTCGTCGGCGGCGCCTTCGCCGGGATGACGCAGACCGGCTGGCGGCGGAGGGCACTGGTCATGGTGGCGGCGGTGGTGGCGGCTCTCGTCGCGAACTGCCTGCGCGTGGCCGGGACCGGCATGCTCGCGGAGCTCTATGGTCACGAGGTCGCCGGGGGCTTTTACCACATCGTATGGGGCAAGATCATCTATGCCGCGATGCTGCTGCCATTCGGGCTGTTCGTCGTCGCGCTCAGGAGACGCGTGTGAAGGTCACGGCTGTGCTTCCGACGAAAAACCGGGCGCCGTTGCTCGTCGACACCGTGCGCGCCCTGCTGGCGCAGACGGTGATCCCGCACGAGATCATCGTGGTGGATCAGAGCGCCAGCGAGGAGGGCCGCCACATGGTCCACGCGCTCGTCGACGCCGTCCCGGTCGGCCGGCGGCCGGCGCTGGTCTACGTGTGGGACACGACGATCAACGGCGCGGCGGCGGCGCGTAACGCCGGGCTCGACCTCGCACGCGGGGACATCCTGGTGTTCATCGACGACGATGTGGTGCCCGCCGTCGACGTCGTCGAGCGCTTGCTCCATCACTACGCCGCCTGTCCGGCGTGGAGCGGGCTGGCGCCCGTGATCACCAACTACCCGCTGCCGGGCCTGGCGCAGCGGCTCTATCACGTGGTGTTCTGCCGCGGCCCGTTCCGCGACGAGCGCCAGCCCGTGTACTGGCACTGGCGCGACCTCCGCGGGGCCGTGGTGCCGGTGCGGATGTTCACGGGCGCCATGATGTCGTTCCGGCGTGCGGCCCTCGGCGACCTCCGCTACGACGCCCGGTACCGCGCGGCGTCGGTGGGCGAGGACATCGATCTGTGCTGGGCGCTCGGCGCGCGGGGGGGACGGCTCGCCATCGTGACCGACGCGCACATCGTCCACAACAAGGCGCCGCGGCCCGCCGCGCGCACCGAAGCGGCGCAGATCATGAGCTGGGCGTTCGTCTACGACAAGCACGTTCGCAAGACGCTCGGCACCCGCCTCGCCTTCGGCTGGTACGTGCTCGGCAACGTGCTGGCGGCGTTCGTGGCGGCCGTGCGCGAGCGCACGTGGTCGCCGGTGCCGTCGGCGTTCGCCGGTGTCCGCGGGATCTTCAGCGACTACGCAGGCTCGACGTTCCTGTCGCCATCACGCTCGGGACTCGACGTCCGCTCGCTGCAGACACCGGTCACGTCCGGACGCTGACGGCCGCCGCGGCCCGCCCGCGCGGGGCCCGCGGCTATCGCGACGGCGGGCGGCGGCGGCGGGCGGCGCGGAACGCGGGCGGCAGCGGCTCGAGGGGCGGCAGCACGCCCCGCGCGAGCGCGTAGCGGATGAGCGCGGTGTGGTTCTTCAGGTGGAGCTTGCGCATCACGTTGGCCCGGTGCGCCTCGGCGGTCCGGACGCTGATCGACAGCCGCCGCGCCACCCGCGTGCTGCTGTGGCCCTCCGCCACGAGCTGCAGCACCTCGCGCTCCCGTCCGGTGAGCGTCTCGTACGCGTCGCCCGCGTGGCGGCCCGTCTCGCTGATCCACGCCTGGACGTCTTCCATCGACAGCGGCGCGCTGAGGTAGCGCTTGCCCTGCGCCACGCTCCGCACGGCCCGGATGAGCTCTTGCGCGTCGGCGTGCTCGACCACGTAGCCGCTGGCGCCGTTGCGCAGCGCTTCGGTGACGTACCACTGACCGACGTAGCGGGAGAGGACGAGCACGGCCGTGGTCGGCGAGCGCTGTCGCACCTGGCGCGTCACCTCGAGTCCGAAGAGTCCGGGCATGGCGACGTCGAGGATGACGATGTGCGGCTTCACGCGCTCGACCATCGGCACGACGTCGAGGCCGTCGTCCACCTCGCCGACGACCTCGAAATCTGGCTCGACTTCGAGAAGACACTTGATCGCCTCGCGCACGACGTTCTGATCGTCGGCGAGCACGATGCGAATCGTTCCGCTGACCGGAGCGCGCTTGTCTTCCTTCGCTGTCTTCACGATTTCGGTGATGTCCACGCGGCGGCCTCCGCAGGCGCCGAGGGACCCGGGAGAGAATGACAGCGAGCTCGTCGGCGCGTCTATTCGTACACGTACTTAGTGCAAGGGCGGGACCAGTCGCCAAATGACGAACCATTGCGCACAAAGCGGAGATTGTTTTCCAGGGCGTACGCCGGTACTAACGATCCTGTACGCACTTAGCCGTGGCACGCGCTTCGCAGCCCATCCAGGCAGCCGAACATGTCGACACCGGGGAAGGCACGGTCCCGCCGCACATCGAGCGCCATCTCGGCCGCCGGCAGCGCCCCCGTTCACGTGCTCGTCGTCGAGGACCACGACGACACCCGAGAGGTGCTCGACACGCTCCTGCGCACCGAGGGCTACGAGGTATCGCTCGCGGTGGACGGCGTGGAAGCCATCGAGCGGTACCGACAGCGTCCCGCCGACGTCGTGCTCATCGACGTCTTCATGCCGCGCAAGGATGGGATCGAGACGATCCGCGACCTGCGCGCAGAGTTCGGAGATCCACTCTGCATCGCGATGTCGGCCGACGGCGATCCCACCCGACGCAGCGCGCTCGACCGCGCGCGCGAGGCGGGCGCTCGGCTCGCGCTGCGCAAGCCGATCGAGCCGTGGGTGCTGCTGCGCACGCTGGAGGGCGCCGTCGCCGGCCAGCGCGCGATCGATCGCTCCGCGCTCGCCGGCTGACGCTCAGCGGATCAGGTAGCGCTTCACCTCGTACGGCGCCAGCGTGGCGGGGAACCGGTCACGCTCCACCGCCGGCACCGCCGCCTGCGCGTCGAGATCGATGACGCCGGTGGCCGGCGCCGTCAGCGTCCACGTCACCGCCACCGGTGCTCCGGTCGCGTTGTACGCGAAGAGGTAGCGGGCGCCGTCGGGCATGCGCTTGCCGAGCGTGCGCACGCTCGGCACGGAGGCGCGGGCGACGTCCGCGTCAGGTGCCAGCAGCACCGGCTCCAGCGCGTGGATCTCCTTCGTCACGCGCACGAGCTCGGCCCACTTCTCCTCGCGCGCCTTCGGATCCTTCACCCACGCCAGCCCCTTCTCGCCGTACGACCAGTAGAGGAGCCCGCGCGCGCCCTCGACGATGGCCATCCAGCTCATCGTCTTGAGCTCGTCGTAGGACGGCCAGCCGCCCGCGCCCGTGAGCGGGAAGTACTGGATGACCATCCACAGCGGTCGGGCGCCTTTCACCGCGTCCTGTCCGATGCGGGTCCACTCCCCCACCGTCGCCAGGTCGTTCTGTCCGCGTGGCTTCACCACCGGATAGGGATCGAGACCGAGAACGTCGGCGGCGTCGCGCCACGCCGGCGCCTGGCGCTCGAAGCCGTCCCCCAGCACCGCGTACGTGACCGTCCCCGGGGCCGCCGCCGCCAGCGTTTTGTACTGTGCGAAGACCTTCGGCACGACATCGGCGGGCCGCTCGTCGGCGGTATAGAAGCCGGCGAATCCGCGGTGTCCCGAGAGCGTCCGCGCCACCCAGCGATTCAGCTCGGTCTCGCCCTCGCGGGCCGCGGGATACTCGATCTGCCGATACTGCGGGTCCTCGCGATGGTAGAAGTTCGCGGTCTGCAGATAGTAGATGCCGCGGTCGTGGAGCTCGTCGAGGTACGCCGTGAGCGCCGGCATCGGAGCGCGCCCGAGGTGATAGTTGATGAGCATGTTCACGGGCGCCTCGGCCATGCGCGTGATGCCCCAACCATTCGTCCCGTTGGCGTACGTCGCACGCGTGTTCGAGTAGCCGGAGGTCGTGTAGAGGCCGAGCACGAAGCGCGGCTTGCCTCCGAGATACGTGACGTTGTGCTCGTCGTACCAGACGCGCAGCTCGTCGCGCATGCGAGCAGGGACGCGGACGATGCGATGATCCGGATAGCGATACGTCGACGCGCCGCCGGCGTCGAGCAGCTCGGCGCGCAGCAGCCACGCCGAGCCCGGCAGACCGGCGGCGTCGAGCTCCACCGTCGTGGCGGGCCCGGTCACGCTCACCTCGCGCTGCCGCGCGGGCGCACCGCCACCCGCCTCGTCGACGAGGGCCAGCCGCACGCGGGAGCCGGCGGCGGCGGCGACGGACACGCGGACCGTTTGCGGCCGGTCGTCGAAGAGCATGCCGCGGAAGTTCGGTACGAGGAGGAACACGTCCAGGGGCGGCTTGCGCAGCTCGCTCAGACTCACGTCGTCGAACCAGGCGGCGCCGTCGGGGGCACCGTAGGCGCCGACGGTGACGCGGTACGGGCCGCGCTCTCGCACGACGATGCCCGGCTGGCGCAGCTCTTTCCAGTCCGCCGTGCCGCTCGCGACCGGCGTGCACTGCCACCAGTTGATCTTTGGCCGTGCGTCCAGACACACGCGCACGCCGCTGCGCGGCGCGCGCCCGCCGAGCGCCTCGGTGCGCGTCCACGCCGAGATCGTGTAGCTGCCCGGCTCCAGCGTCACCGTCTGCTCGACGCTGGCGACCTTCGGCTGGCTGTCGGCGCCGGTCAGGCGGAGCGCGGCGCTGCCGTTGCGTCCGGCACGCTCGATCGACCACGGACCGCCGACGTTGGCGCCCCAGCCGCTGATGGCGCCGCTCTCGACCGTCTCGAAGCCGGGGTTCTTCAGGAGGTTCGGCCCCGGCGCCTCGGGCGGCGGCAGCGCCGTGAGCCCGCCGACGGCGGGAGTCTTCGGGTCGGCGCCGCGGACGGCGAGCGGCGTTACCAGCGCGACGGCGGCCAGCAAGGCGGCCGCGCCGCGCCCGAGCGTTCGTCCGTTCATTGCGACGGCTGCGGCAGGGCCTCGAGCGTGACGTCGACCTCGGACTCGGCCTCGAGCGCTTCCGCGGCGTCCACGGCGGCCGCCTCGCGCGCGAAGCGGTCGAGCAGGATCGTGAGGAAGATCGTGAGCCAGAACATCTTCTCGTACTGCGCGCTGATGAAAAATCCGCCCACGAGGAAGCCGAGCAGACCGCTCCGCATGCCCTCCGCCCAGCCGGCCAGGCGCCAGCCCGTGTTGGTGCCGCGAAGCCGTGTGGCCGCATTGAGCGAGCGGAACGTCGTGAAGATCAGCAGCATGAAGATCGCGAAGATCGGCAGCCCGAACTCCGCCGCGACCTCGAGGAACGAGTTGTGCGCGATGTTCCCCTGCCGCAGCCCGGTGTAGGCGGTGCTGAGCGCCTTGAAATTGAGCGGACCGATGCCGAAGATCGGGTTGTCGCCGATCATCCGCAGGGCCGCCCAGAAGAGCGCCTCGTGCGCGCGGTTGGAGGCCTCCACGCCGGCCGGCATGTCCACGGTGCCTCCGCCGAACACCGTCCACAGCCGCGAGCCGAGGTCGGTCGGCACCACGATGAGCGCGAGCAGCAGCACGCCGATGACGCTCAGTGCGCCGCCGACGCCGCGTCGGCGGTAGACGAACACCATCACCGCGACCAGCAGTCCGAGGAAGCCCCCGCGCGATGAGGTGAGGAACAGCTCGAACATCAGCAGCAGCCCGCCCGCCGTCCACAGCGCGCGACGCATCGTGTCCGGCGCCTGCGCCGCGAACACGAACGCCATCGGGATGACGAGCACGAGGATGGTCGCGAAGTAGTTCGTCTCGTAGAGGCCGACGCCGAGGCGCTCGCCGTAGCGGATCATCTGCCGCAACGCGTACGGGAACACGAAGATGAGGCTGAGGGTCATGGCCTTGAGCACGCGTCGCACGTCGTTGGGCGTCTGCACCGCGACCAGCATGAACGGCAGGAAGATCAGGAACGCGAAGTAGCGAGAGATCGCCGTGAATCCGCTGCCGTGCAGCGCGCCGGACAGCGCCACGCCGCAGAAGAAGACGAGGAACAGGACGGCGGCCCGGTTGGCCAGGAGACGGGCGTTCTCATGACCTGCGCAGAGGCGGGCCACGGCCCAGCAGAAGCCGATGAGGCCGAGCGCCTTGATCAGCGTGAAGTCGGGGAAGACGCCGAGCAGGTTCGGCGCGAGATAGAGATACGGGTTCGCCTCGTACGGCATGATGAAGATCATCGCGAGCAGGAGCCACATCTCGCTGCCGACTCATCGCAAGACCCGTACCGCGCGCAACCATGCGGATCTGCGGCGTTCGGCGACGCCGGGGTGCACAGGCGTCTCCGATGTGTGAAAGCGATTGCGCAGAGCGAGCGCGCCGTTCTCGTACCGCGCGCGGGGCGCTCCGTCGGGAGCGCCCCGCGCCGGATCTCTTACCCCGCCTGGGTCTCCACGACGGTGCTCGCGCCGCCCCAGCGGCCCAGATGGTCCACCGCCCGGGCGGTCACGGCGTGCCGTCCGGGCGCGAATCGCGCGGCCGGCACGTCGTACGAGGCTTCGACGTCGACCCACATGTCGGCCAGGTCGCCGTCGACGTAGAGATAGATCCGCGCGGGCGTGCGGGCGCCGGCCACGCGAACGCGGATGGTGCCCTGCTCCTCTTCCAGATGCACGGCGATGCGCCCGGGCCGGGGCATACGCCCCGGCTCCGTGCGCATGGCCACGTCGGTCCGACGTCGGTCGAGGCGGCTGACGGTGCCCATGTCAGTTCCCCACCGTCACGTTGATCGTGCTCGCGCCCGTGTTCCCGGTGGCGTCCTTCACCGTCGCCTGAAGGGCGACCGCGCCGTTGGGTCCGGCCGTCGTGATCCACGGCAGCGACACCGGGCCGCGGCTCGACGTGACCTGGCTCGACACGAGCTTGCCGTTGGCGAAGAGCGAGAACGTGTTCGACGTCCCCGACTGGCCCTCCACCCACAGCACGGCCCACGTCGTTCCTCGCACCGTCGCCGTGCTGGTCGGCTGAGTGATCGCGACCTTCAGCGTCCCCGACGCCGGCGGCGGCGGCGGCGGCGTGGTCGAGGGCGTGGTCGTTGTATTGGAGACGGTCACCGTGGTGGTGGCCGCGGCCCGGCCACCGGTCGTGTCGGTCACGGTGAGGCCGAGCGTGTGCGAGCCGTTGGCGAGCGACGCCGTGTTCCAGGCGAACGACGCCGTGGTGCCGCTCACCGTCTGCGTCGAGACGACGGCGCCATCGACCGCCAGCTGGAACGTCCGCGACGCCGCCGTGGAGCCGGCCGCCGACATGCCGACCGTGCTCGTGCCACTCACCGTGGTGCCCGCCGCCGGGCTCGTGATGGAGGCCGTGAGCGACGCGGGCGGCGGCGACGTGGTGACGCCGTTCTTGGTGGTGACGGTGACCGTCGACGTCCCGCTGTTGCCGGTGTTGTCGCGGACGGTCGCGACGAGGGGCTGCGAGCCGTCGGCCACCATCTTGGTGTCATAAGGGACCGACACCGGGCCGCGGCTGGCGGTCGTGATCGATCCCATCGCCTTGCCGCCGAGCGTGAGGCTGTAGGTGTTCGAGGTGCCGGTACCGCCGTCGAGCCAGAGCGTCGCCCACGCGGTCCCGCTGACCGTGGTCGCCGGCTTCGGCTGGGTGATGGCGATCTTCAGCGTCCCGTTCGCCGGCGGCTGGGTGCTCTGATTCGACACCGTCACCGTGGAGGTCGACGCTCCGGTCCGGCCGCCGCCGTCGGTGGCCGTGGCCGTGAGCGTGTGGGCACCGTTGGCGATCTTTGTCGTGTCCCAGGAGAAGCTGGGTCCGGCGCCGGCAATGGCGGCGCCGTCGACCTTGAGCGCGTACGTGTACGTCGAGGTCGCGGCGGCGGCGACCGCCGTGCTGCCGGCCGCGGCCGAGACGGACACGGTCACCATTCCGGTCACGGTGGACCCGTTGGCCGGCTGGGTGATCGAGACCGTCGGCGTCGTCCCCGGGGACGTCGTGCCGCCGTTCGAGACGGTCACCGAGCGCGTGGCCGTCCCCGTGCGCCCGGCGGAGTCCTTCACCGTCGCCGTGAGCGTGTGCGTGCCGTTGGCGGCGGCGGTCGTGTTCCAGGCGAAGCTCGGGCCGCTGCCGCTCACCGTCCCGGCGTCGGCCGTGAGCGTGTAGGTGTATCCGCTGCCGGAGCCGCCGGTGCCGGCCACCGTCACGGTCGTCGTCCCGCTCACCGTCGTACCGGCCGCCGGCGCCGAGAAGCTCACCGTCGGGCTCCCGGGGGGCGGCGGCGTGGTGCCGGTACCGCCGGTACCGCCGGTGCCGCCGTTGCCGATCACGTAGACGTGCGCGGCGTACGGGCCGAAGGTGTCGCTGAAGGAGCTGCCGGAGGCGCCGATGCTCCGGTTCTCGCCGTTCACCGCCACCGTCCCCGGCGCGGTGTTCCAGGTGAAGCTGGTGGTCTGGCTGCCGTTGGTCGCGTTGTACGCGAAGAGGTAGCCCTTGCCGTTGACTAGCTTGACCTTCGTCTTGATGTTCGCGTTCGAGTTGCCGCGCAACGAGCCGGGCGCGTCGTCGGCGAGCAGTGCCGGCTCGAGCGCAGCGATCTCGTTCACCACGGACTTGAGATTGTTCATGTACGTCGTCTTGTCGGCGCACCAGCCCGAGCAGACGTTCTTGAGCGCGTTGTCACCCAAACTCCACCACCACAGGCCGCGGGCGCCCTCCACGATGGCCATGTACGCGTGATTGCGCATCTCGGTCAGCGTCGGCCAGCGGCCGAGGGACGTGAACTTGAAGAACTGCAGCACGGTCATGATCGGCCGCGAGCCCTTCACCGCATCGCGCGAGATGGCCGTCCAGTCCGCGACCTGCCGGTGGTTGTAGCCGCCGGACGGCTCCGCGCCGAACATCGGGTACGGGTCGGTGGCGATGATGTCCGCCGTGTCGCGCCAGAGATGCAGCTCCGCGTTGCCGAAGTTGGCGGAGAACGTGATGGAGTCCGGCACGAGCCGCCGCAGCCGGTTGTACTGCGTGAACGCGCCGGGAATGAGGCTCGAGAGACACTCGTCGATCGTGTAGAAGCCGGCGCTGCCCGGATGGGCGCCGATCTGCTGCGCGTACGCGTCCGAGCTGTTGATCATGAAGTCCGAGCCGGCCGCGAACTTGTCGAAGCAGTTGCCGGTCTGCAGATAGGTCACGCCGTGCTTCTGCAGATTGCCCATCAGCGCGTTCATCGCGTCCGCGGGCGCCTCGCCGTACCAGTAGTTCAGGTACATGTTGATCCGCAGGTTGTCCATGCGCCGGTCGCCGGTGGACGACCACAGCGCGTTCTCCCAGAACGAGTCCTGCGTGCTGTAGCCCATGCCGGAGTCGTAGACGCCGAGCACGAAGCGCGGGACGCCCTTGATGAGAACGCGGTTCTTGGCGTCGAACGACACGTTCATCGACTGGCGCGCGGCCGCCGGCGCCCGCGACACGCGGTACGCGGGATAGGCGTACACCTGGGCGCCGGAAGCGCCGTCGATCAGCGCGAACGTCGCCAGGTAGCCGCGACCGCTCTGCATGCCGGCGCCGTCGAGATCCGCGACGAAACTGGCGCTGGCGGGATACGAGTGCGTCGCCACCACCTGTCCGGTCGCCTCGTCCTTGAGCGTGCCGCGGACCGAGTACCGGCCGAAGTCGCCGCCGGGCGGCGTCACCTTCAGATCGAACTTCATGGTGGACGGGCCGTCATCGAACAGCATGCCGCGGAAGTTCGGATAGAGCAGGAACGCCTCCACCGACTGCGCCAGCTGCTCCTCGAGCTTGACGTCGTCGAACCACGCCGTGCCGGCGCCGTTGGTGTAGGTCTCGAGCTTCAGCGTGATCGTGGACGGCTGCGTGACGACGACGTTCTTCAGCTCGTAGAGCGTCCAGTCGGCGGTGCCGCCCGCGATCGGGAGCACGCGCCAGTCGTTGATGCCGGGCCGGAAGTCGAACTGCAACCGCAGAACGGCGGCGAGGCTCTGCGTCTTCACCCAGGCGGAGAACTTGTAGGTGCCCGGCTGCACCTGAAGCGTGGTGGTCGCCGTGGGCGCGCCGCCGTCGCGGCGATAGCTGAATGTCCCGGTGTGCCGCGTGAGCTGATCCATCGACCAGCCGGAGCCGCCCGACCATGGCGCGGCCGCCCCGGATTCGAAGCCGCTGTTGCTGACCTTGTTCGGACCGAGCGTGACCGTGGGTAGCGCGGTGAGGCCGCCACCAATGACAGTTGCGGACTGCGCGCGGGCCGCCGGCGCCGTCCAGCCGATCGCCAATACCAGAGACAGAACTCCTGCCATGAAACGCCGCATGTACACCCCCAGAGAATTCGTGTCGTGTAGGGCTTACAGAGACTGGGAAGCGTTTTTCCCAGGGCGGCCGTTTCGGCAAGACGCGCGCCACGCCGGGGGCCGGGCGCAAGCGATTGATCTAGCGGCGATTGGAAGTTCTACGTTCTCCGCGCGCCGGCGGTGACCTGACACCTGACACCGCGCGCGCGGACACGTGACGACGGCACGGCGGCCCCGTGACGTGTGCACGCCGCGTCATGAATTCGGCGGAAGTGTTGCCGTCGACCCGAGCGCACGGCGCGCGCGCGGGCCTTTCAGCCGGTGCGGGACAGCGAGCGGGTGTGGTACGGGAATTGCGCAGTGCGGGTGGACATGCTCACTCTTGTTCGTGAACGCCACCCCGACAAAGCGTGGGATCGTTTCGTCGAGCACCACCCGGCGGCCACGGTCGCCCACCTCTCCGGCTGGGGACGCGTGGCTGCCGCCGCGTACGGCCACACCCCCGTCTATCTCATGGCGGTCGACGACGGCGAGCCCGTTGGCGTGCTGCCCCTGGTCGCCATGCAGAGCCGGCTCTTCGGCCGCCGCCTCGTGTCGATGCCGTTCCTCGACTACGGCGGCGTGCTCGTCGCTCCTGATGCCGGCCCGGCCGGAACGATCGAAGCGGCGCTCGTCGACGAGGCGCTCGCCGTGGCCCGCGAGACTCGCTCGGCCTCGCTGAGCCTCCGCCAGCTGTACCCGGTGGCGCTCGCGCAGCCGACCGCCACGGATCGCGCCACGATGCTGCTGCCGCTGACCACGAGTGACGCGATGTGGAAGGCGCTGCCGTCCGAGCGGCGCAACCGCGTCCGCAAGGGCGAGAAGAACGGCCTCACCGCGGCATGGCTGGGGGCCGACTCCCTCGAGGAGTTCTACCGCGTGTTCGCGGTCAACATGCGCGATCTCGGCTCACCCGTGCACAGCCGCGCCTTCTTCACCCACATGCTCGACGAAGTGCAGGACGCCGCCCGGGTGCTGCTCGTGCGCGACCGCGACGGCCGCACGGTCGGCGCCGCCGTGTGTCTCTTCTTCCGGGACACCATCATGGTGCCGTGGGTGTCGTCGCTGCGGGACGCGTTCGCGCTCTGTCCCAACTTCGTCCTCTACTGGGAGGTCATCCGCCACGGCTGCGAGCACGGATACCGCACGCTCGACCTCGGGCGCTCCTTCAAGAACGCGGGGACGTACGAGTTCAAGCGGCAGTGGGGCGCGCAGCCTCACACGCTGCCGTGGATCTTCATCGACACCGCGGCCGGCGGGGCGCCGTCCGTCGAGCGCGACACGAGCCGGTTCGCGCCGCTCATCCGGGCGTGGAAGCGGCTGCCCATGCCGGCGGCCAACGTGCTGGGCCCGTGGATCCGCGGCCAGGTCCCGAATTGAGCCCGACCGTCTCCATCGCGATCCTCAACTACCAGCGGCGCGACGCGCTGCGCGGGGCCCTGCTCGCCGCGCGCGAGCAGCACTGGCCCTCGCTCGAGATCATTGCGGTCGACAACGCCTCGACCGACGGCTCCCGCGAGATGGTCCGCGACGAGTTCCCGGACGTGCATCTCGTCGCCCTCGAGCAAAACATCGCGGCCGCCGCGCGCAACGAGGGTGTGCGCGCGGCCAAGGGCGACATCGTCTTCACGCTGGACAACGACGTCCTGTTCACGACGCCGGACGACGTCGCGCGCGGTGTCGACGTGTTTCGCCGCCAT
This sequence comes from Candidatus Methylomirabilota bacterium, assembly GCA_036265915.1. GTDB lineage: Bacteria > Methylomirabilota > Methylomirabilia > Rokubacteriales > CSP1-6 > AR12. The sequence goes on from DATAOC010000118.1 coordinate 19,171, forward strand.
CCGGCCGCGGCCGTGGTGAACTTCAAGATTCTCGGCCCCGACGGGCTGCTGTCGCGGCGCGACTGGTGCCATCCGCGGGACGTGCGCTGGGCGGACACCGAGTTCCTCACCGATTACGTCCTGGAGGGCGCCTCCGCCTGCCGTCGCGAGACGTTCCTGGCGACGGGCGGGTACTGGCCGCCGCTGTTCATCGGCCACGAGGGCTGGGACCTGGCCCTGCGCCTGCTGGAGGCCGGCCACGATCTCGTCTACTCGCCGGCGGTCGCCGTGCGGCACCTCGTGGAGGCGAGCGCTCGCCCGTCGGAGCGGATCTACTATACGTTCACGCGAAACGCGATCTGGATTGCGCTGCGCAACCATCGGCCGGCCGGCGCCACCGGGGTCATTGCCCGGGACCTCGCGCTGATGGGTTTTGCGGCGGCCCGCGCCGGTCAGCTCGGCGCGTGGAGGCGCGGCCTCGTGGACGCGGTGCGCGGGGCGCCGGCGGCGCTGGCGACACGCCGACGAATCTCGCGCGCCACCGCGCGCCGCGTACGGGACCTGCGCGCGCTCAAGCCCTCGATCGCGGCGCGGGCGGTGCGGCACTTTCGCGAGCGCCTGATCTGACCGCGCCGTTCGGCGTCGGTCGCCACGGCACGAAGGCGGCGGCCGCGCGCAGCAGCAGCCCGGGCTCGCGCGTGAGCGCAAAGCCGCGGACGAAGACGGCGGCCGCGGACGCCCGCCGTCCCGCGCGCAGCTCGTGCCACGCGAGGTGCTTGACCCGGGTCACGACGCCACGGCGCACGGCGGCCAGCGCCTCGGCGTCGCCGGCAAGCTCGGCGCGCTCGCGAACGAGCAGCGCGATCATCGCGCGGTCGCCCGCCACCTGGTCCAGGCGGTGGAGCGAGTCGTCGCCGACGCGGAGCACGGCGAGCGGCCGGTCGACGTAGCCGAAGCGCTGGGTGCGCGCGAAGCGAAGCAAAAACTCCCAGTCCTCGGACGACGACCACGTCTCGTCGAACCCGCCGGCCCGCTCGAAGGCGGCGCGGCGAAGCGCGAGCGCGCTCGGCTTGATCGGCACCTCCTCGAGCAGGACCAGCCGCATCTCTCGGGTCGTGAGCAGGCGGCCCTCCGGCTGGCGCTCGGCGCTCAGCAGTCGCGAGAACACCGCCGTCTCGCGCATGAACGACGGGTACGCGGCGCCGCCGTCGAGCTTCTCGAGATCACTGAACACGGCGCCGGCGGCCGGATGCCGATCGAGGAATTCCAGGTCGCACGCGAGCTTGTCCGGAAGCCAGAGATCGTCGGAGTCGAGGAACGCGATCACGTCGCCGCGCGCGTGCTTGACGCCGAGGTTGCGAGCCGCGGCCACGCCGGCGTGGCGGCCGGCCACGTACCGCAGCCGTCCGTCGACGATGCCGGCGAGCAGCTCGGCCGTGCCGTCGGTCGAGCCGTCGTCGACGACGACGAGCTCGAGGTCGGCGAACCGCTGCGCCAGCACGCTGCGCACCGCCTCGCCCACCACGTGAGCGCGGTTGTACGTCGGAATGATCACCGACACCCGCGGCACCGGTACCGCCACGTCCATGCCAAGCGCACGTCCTGCACGTGGCGTACCACAGGCCACGTCGGGGGCAGCGCTCGCCGCCGCAGCCGGTTGATGCGACGCGTGGCCCACCCCACGAACCGCCCGACCGGGAATGCGCAACGATCTGCAGAGGCGGGGCGACGTTCGGCGGATTCAAGCGGCGTTCTGGCGGCCCCGTGCGTTTGGCACGGAACGTGGACCCCGCGCAGAGCCATGCGACATCTCGCGGCCGCGCTCGCCTGCCTCACGCTGCTGATGGCCCTCGTGATCGGTGCTCCCGCCCCGACGGTGGCGCAGACGAACGTCACCGGGCAGTGGACGGTCCTGTCGAACACGATGCCGATCAATCCCATTCATGTCGGTCTCATGCACACCGGCAAGATCCTGGTCGTGGCCGGATCCGAAAACGATCCGACCAAGAGCACCTATCGCGCCGGCGTGTACAACCCGAGCACGGGCACCATCGCGGTGCAGACGACGCCGTGGGATCTCTTCTGCAACGGTCTCACCTGGCTGCCCGACGGTCGGGCGCTGATCACGGGCGGCAACCTGCAGTACAACCCCTTCCGCGGCATTCGCACGACCACGATGTTCGATCCCGCCACCGAGAGGTTCATCCAGGTCCAGGACATGGCGCATGGTCGCTGGTACCCGACCAACGTCGGGCTCGCCGACGGCCGCACGATGACCTTTTCGGGCTGGCTCGAGGGCGGCGGCACCAACAACGCGGTGGAGATCTACTCCGTCCCCACCGGCTGGAGCGCCCAGTTCTTCGCGCCGTTCACGCCGGTGCTGTACCCCTGGCTGCACCTGATGCCGAACGGCCGCGTGTTCATGTCCGGCGCCGGCACCGCGTCCGGCATCTTCAACCCGGCCACCAACACCTGGCAGACGAACGTCGCGCAGATGAACTACCCGCGTGAGCGGACGTACGGCTCATCCGTGCTGCTGCCGCTGTCCGCCGCCGACAGCTACCGTGCCCGGGTCATGATCATGGGCGGCGACAACCCCGCCACCGCCAGCGCGGAGATCATCGACCTGTCGCAGGCGACGCCGAAGTGGCGCACCGTCGCCCCGATGTCCGCGCCGCGGATCCAGATGAACGCGGTGATCCTCCCCACCGGCAAGATCCTGGCACTCGGCGGGTCCGCCCAGAACAACACGGTCAGCACGGCCAGCCTGAACGCGGATCTCTTCGATCCCGTCACCGAGACGTGGTCCTCCGCCGGCCGCGCGACGGTCCCCCGCATGTATCACTCCGTCGCGCTGCTGCTGCCCGACGGGACCGTGTGGACGGCCGGATCGAATCCTCAGCAGGGCACGTACGAGAACCGCATCGAGGTCTATCGCCCGGCCTACCTGTTCGCGCCGGGCGGCGGCCCCGCCGCCCGGCCCACGATCGCGGGCGCCCCCGGCGTGGTGGGCTACGGCAGTGACTTCCAGGTGACCACGCCCGACGCAGCCAGCATCGCCAGCGTCGCGCTCGTCCGGAACGGCGCGGACACGCACGCCTTCGACATGGACCAGCGGATGGTGTCGCTGTCGTTCACGCGCGGCAACGGGACGCTCACCGTGACCTCCCCGCCGAACGCGAACATCGCGCCGCCCGGCTACTACATGCTGTTTCTCGTCGATACGAACGGCGTGCCCTCGGTCGCGCGCTTCGTGCAGGTCTCCGCGACGCCGAGCAACCAGCCGCCGCAGGGCACGATCACCGCACCGGCCGGCGACGTGACCATTCGCGCGGGCCAGTCGGTCACCTTCGCGGGATCGGCCACCGACGCCGACGGCTCCGTCGCCAGCTATCGCTGGATCTTCCCCGGCGGCTCGCCGGCCACGAGCACGAGCGCCACGCCGGGCGCGGTCACGTTCAACACGCCCGGGACGTACTACGTCTCGCTCACCGCCGTCGACGACCAGGGGGTGAACGATCCGAGCCCGCCCACGCGGACGATCACCGTCCAGAGCGCGGCGCTGACGGGCAGCTTCACGAGCCCGGCCGCCGGCTCCACGGTCAACGGCACCGTCGCCGTCGGGATGGCGGCCAGTGGTGCCAGCGGTACGTCGATCACGTACACGCTGCGCCTCGACGGGACCCAGGTCTTCTCCACGACAGCCGGGACGACGGCCTCCTTCAGCTGGAACACGAAGCTGGTCGCCGACGGCGCTCACACGCTCGCGCTCACGGTCGCCGACGGCAGTGGCGCAACGGCCTCCGCGACGCGCTCGGTGACGGTGAACAACGCCGCGCCCCCGGGATCGCTCAGCGTCACCTTCCCCAATCTCACGCCCGGCCAGACCGTGCAGGGCACGGTGCCGGTCCAGGTCGCCGTCGGCGGCACGACGGGCGCGAGCAACACGTTCACGATCTCCGTCGACGGCGTCCAGCAGCCGCCGATCGTCACCAACAACACGAGCGTGACGTGGAACTGGGACACGACCACGGTGGCCAATGGCTCCCGCACGCTCAGCGCCAGCGTGAAGGATGCCGGTGGGAACACGGGTACCGGCTTCGTCTACGTGCAAGTGCAGAACACCGGCGGCGGAGGTGGCGGCGGCGGAGGCGGGACGCTGTCGCCGGCCATCACGCAGCCGAAGAGCGGAGCCACCGTGAGCGGCACGGCGGTGTGGACGACGATGTGGGTCAGCGGCGCCGCCGCCGGTGCCCGCACGTTCACGCTCACCATCGCCGGGCAGACGGTGTCGACGACGAGCAGCACGTCCAACGGCCCGGTGACGGCGGCCTGGAACAGCATGAGCGTCCCGAACGGCGCGCAGACGCTCACGCTGACCGTGCGCGACTCCGCTGGCGCGACCGGCTCGTTCAGTGTCCCCATCACCGTCCAGAACGGGACGGGCGGCGGCGGCTCGACGCTGGCCGCCTCGTTCACCACGCCCGCCGCGGGCGCGACCGTGAGCGGCACCGTGAGCGTCGGCATGGCGGCCAGCGGCGGCACCGCGCCCTACACGTACACGCTGACGATCGACGGGACTCAGGTCGCGTCCAGCGGCTCGGCGACGTTCTCGTGGAACACGAGCACCGTCGCCGACGGCAATCACACGCTCGGACTCACCGTGCGCGACAGCGCGGGCGCCACCGCGACGGCGAGTCGCGCCGTCTCCGTCCAGAACAGCACGGGCGGCGGCGGGGGCGGGACGCTGTCGGCCGCGATCACGCAGCCGAAGAGCGGCGCCGTCGTGAGCGGCACCGCCGTGTGGACGACGATGTGGGTCAGCGGCGCCGCCGCCGGCTCGCGAACGTTCACGCTGGCCGTCGCCGGCCAGAGCGTCTCGACGACGACGAGCACGTCCAACGGGCCGGTCACGGCCGCCTGGAACAGTCTGAGCGTCGCCGATGGCGCCCAGACACTGACACTGACCGTGCGCGACTCCGCGGGAGCGACCGGATCGTTCAGCGTGCCGATCACGGTGCAGAACGGCGCCGGTGGCGGCGGCACGACGCTCGCCGCCTCGTTCACGTCCCCGGCCGCCGGCGCCACGGTGAGCGGCACCGTCGGCGTCGGCATGGCGGCGACCGGCGGCACCTCGCCCTACACCTACACGCTCGCCATCGATGGCGCACAGGTCGCGTCGAGCGGCTCGGCGAGCTATAGCTGGAACACGACCACGGTCGCCGACGGCAATCACACGCTGGCGCTCACCGTCCGCGACAGCGCGGGCGGCACCGCGACGGCGAGTCGCGCGGTCACCGTGCAGAACACCACCGGCGGCGGCGGCGGCGGGACGCTGAGCGTCGCCATCACGACGCCGAGCAACGGAGCCACCGTCCGCGGGACCGTGTGGGTCACGATCTGGGTCGACGGCGGCGCCGCGGGAAGCAAGAACTACACGATGACGGTCGGCGGAACCACGGTGTGGACCGAGGCGAACGCGAACCGTCCGGCCACGCTGCCGTGGGTGACGACGAACGGGCCGAACGGCACCCAGACGCTCGTCGTCAACGTCCGCGACAGCGCGGGCGCGTCGGGCTCCGCCAGCGTGACGGTGACCGTCTCCAACCCGTGAGACGCGCGGCAGCCTGGCTCCTCGTGGCCGGCGCGCTGGCCGTCGCCCCGGGTGTGGCGGACGCCGATCACGCCTGGGCGCCGGTGCTGACCATCGACCCTGCGTCGGCGAAGTCGCTCATGGATCGAGGCGAGCTGGTCCAGCCGCTGGATCTTCGGTCTCCGACGGACTTCCGGGCCGGCCGGCTGCCGCACGCCCGCTCACTGCCGTTGCGCGAGCTGTCCGAGCGCGTCGGCGAGGTTCCCGACCGCGGCATCGTGGTGCTCTACTGCGCCTGTGGGCGCGACGAGCTCCTCCGCGCCTACCAGCTGCTGCGCGGCCACCGACACCTCAACGTGTTCGTCCTCGAGGGCGGCATCGAGGCCTGGCGCGGCCTCGGCTACGCGCTGGAGCGCTGATGTGTCGCGCCGGGCGCGGTCCCGTTTCTTGACCCCGGCTGCGCGCGTTTCGTAAACTCTGGGCCGGGTGAGCACCCGGCCCCTCGATCGAGCGTGGCTCGGTGTCTTCCTCGTCAGCCTGGTCCCGTTCCTCCCCGCGCTCTCGGGTGGCTTCCTCGACTGGGACGACAACGTCAACTTCCTCACGAATCCGCACTACCGCGGCCTCGGACTCGCGCAGGTGCGGTGGATGCTCACCTCCGCGCGCTCCGGCCACTGGATCCCCGTCACCTGGCTCACGCTCGGCGCCGATTACCTCGTGTGGGGCATGAATCCGTTCGGCTATCACCTGACCAGCATCGTGCTGCATGCGGTGAACGCGGCGCTGCTGTTCGCGCTCGCACGCCGGCTCCTCGCGCGCGCGCTGCCGGAGGCGGGCGCGCGGGCGCGTGACCTCGGCGCCCTCGTGGCCGCGCTCGGCTGGGCGGTCCATCCGCTGCGCGCCGAGTCGGTCGCGTGGATCACCGAGCGGCGCGACCTCGTCAGCGGCGCCCTCGCGCTGCTGAGCGTTCTCGCCTACGTCACCATGACCGAGCGCGAGGGCCCGGCGCGCCGCCGGTGGCTCGCGGTCGCGGTGGGCGCGTTCGCGGCCGCGCTCGGTGCCAAGTCCATCGTCATGGGACTGCCGCTCGTGCTCGTGCTGCTCGACGTCTACCCGCTGCGCCGCGGCCTTCGGCTGTGGCCGGAGAAAGCGCCGTTCCTCGCGCTCGCCGTCGTCGGCGCGGCCGTGTCCGTCACGGTGGCGGCGCGCGCGTGGCCGCTGACGCCGCTCGCGGCACGCCCGGTGGCCGTGCGCGCGATCGACGTGCCGTACGCGCTCGCCTTCTACGTCGCGAAGTCGATCGTGCCGCTGGGGCTGAGCCCGCTCTACGAGCTCGGCGCCGTCGCAGATCCGGTCGCGCCCGTCCGTGTGATGGCGCTCGTCGTCGTGGCGGCGACGGGGGTTGCCGCCGTTCTCCTCGCCCGACGGCGTCGCCCCGCGGCGCTGGTGGCGCTCGCCTCGTACGCGCTGTTGCTGGCGCCGGTGAGCGGGGTGGTGCACATCGGCGCGATCCTCGTCGCCGATCGCTACAGCTATCTGGCCACGATGCCGCTGGCCATCCTGCTCGGCGGGGCCACGGCCGCGATGCTCGCCAGCGCGGCGACGGCGAGGCGACAACGCACGGCGGCGGTCGTGACCGGCGCGCTCGGCGTCTGGCTCGTCGCGCTGGCGTCGCTCGCGTGGGGGCAAACGCAGGTGTGGCGGTCGACCGAGACGCTGTGGCGGGCGGCCATCGCCGTCGATCCCGCCTGCGCGCTGTGCCACAGCCAGCTCGGCAGCGAGCTGGGCAACCGCCGCCGCCTGCCCGAGGCGACCGCGGAGTTCGCGGAGGCGGTGCGGCTGCGGCCCGATCACCCGCCGTTTCACCGCAATCTCGCCCTCGCGCTGCTCAAGAGCGGCCGTGCCGACGAGGCCGCGGAGCGCTACCGGAGGATCGTCGGCTGGTATCCCGACGACGTCGAGAGCCTGACGCGGCTCGGCGCCGCGCTGCTCGGCGCGCACCGGGCCGCCGACGCGCTGGCGCCGCTGGAGCGCGCGGCGCGACTGCGACCGCAGGACCGCGAGGTGCGCTACTTCCTGGCGCGCGCGTACAGCGCGCAGGGTCGCGTCGCCGACGCGCGTGCCCAGGCCGAGGCCGTCCGCGCCATCGATCCGCACCTCGCCGACGACATCGTCGCCAACCTGGCGGCGTCGCCCGCGCGCTAGACGCCCGCGAGCCGCGCGAGCTCCGCGAACGAGCGCACGACGACGTCCGCACTGTTCGCGGCCGCGCCGGCCGGCGCGTAGAGAACGGTCCGCATGCCGGCCGCGCGGCCGCCGGCCACGTCCGATTCCACGCTGTCCCCGACCATCGCCGCGGCGTGCGGCGCGACACCCAGGCGCTGCAGCGCGATGCGGAAGAGCGGTGTCGCCGGCTTTCCCACCACCACCGGCGTGACGCCGGCGGCCGCTGCCACCGCGGCCACGATGGCGCCACAGCCCGGCAGGAAGTCGCCGTCCTCGAGGGGCAGGCGGGGATCCACGTTCGGCGTGACGAGCGGCGCGCCGCCCGCCGCCGCCCGGCTCGCGGCGGTCAGACGCTCGTACGTGAGGTCGAAGTCGTTGCCGACAGCGACGACCGTCGCGCGCCGCCAGTCGCCCACCTGCACCACCGCGTGACCGGCACCGCTCACGGCGACGGCGAGCTCCGCGGCGCCGATCACGAGCACCCGAGAGGGCCCGTAGCGCTCCGTGATCACACGGCCGAGGATCTCCAGGGGCGTGAGCGCGGGCGCGGCCGGCGTGACGCCGAGCCGGCGGAGCTTTGCCGAGACCTCCGCGCCGGTCGCGCGGGAGTTGTTCGTGACGTACGCCACGCCGCGACCGCCGGCGTGCAGCGCCGCCAGCGTCTCCGCCGCGCCGGGATTCAGCCGCTCGCCCTGCCACACACAGCCGTCGAGGTCGAACACGAACCCCGCGACGTCGGCGAGCGCGGCGTCGCTCACCTCTAGTCGACGACGCTGCGCTTGAACTCGGCGATCGCCTCCGCGTAGACCTCCTCGGTGCGCTCGGCCACCGACGCCCAGCTGAATCGGGCCTCGACCCGCGCGCGACCGGCCTTGCCCATGCGCCGGCCGAGCTCGGGGTTGTCCAGCACGCGCGTCAGCGCCTGGGCCAGAACCTCGGGCTGCGCGGGCGGCACCAGCAAGCCCGTCTTGCCGTCCTCTACCACCTCCACGATGCCGCCCACCGCGGACGCGACGACCGGCGTCTCGCACGCCATCGCCTCCAGATTGATGATCCCGAACGGCTCGTACACCGACGGGCAGACGAACACCGCGGCGTGCGTGTAGAGCGCGATCGTGCGCGCGCGCGGCAGCATCTCGGGGATCCACACGATCGGCGTCGCGCTCACGCCCGACTTCCTCGGCAAGGTCGCCGAGGCGGTGAAGAGCGGGAACGTGAAGAGCCTCGATCTGCAGAACACGACGATGCGGTACTCGATCGAGAATGCGAAGGCGAACGTCGACGACTTCCCG
>DATAOC010000119.1:0-10439 GCA_036265915.1 Candidatus Methylomirabilota bacterium
GAGACGACCTCCAGGAGCACGGGCGGGATCATGACGACCGACTCCGTGTAGCCGGCGGGATCACGGAGCGCCAGGAATCGCTCGCCCTCGTGATCGACGGGGAACGCCTCGACGTGCCGCAGCCGCGGGCGCCCGGCGCTCACGGGGCCAGGTACGCCAGCGCGCTCGCGACGTAGATGCGCGCGGCATCGACGAGCTCCCCCACCTCGACGTACTCGTCGACCTGGTGCGGGATGAGGCGGTTGCCCGGACCGCAGGTGACGATGGGAATGCCGAGCTCCATCCGGAGAATCGTACCGTCCGTGGAGCCGGGCACGCCGCCGTAGCGCGCGGGGTTGCCGGTGGCGCGCCGCACAGCCCGCGCCATGGCACGCACGAGCGCCTCCGACCGGTCGACGCGGGTGGCGAGCCGGAAGCCGTTCACGGGCTCCCAGCTCACGGTGGCGCCCGGGCAGGCGTCGGCCGCGCGCCGACACGCCTCGTCCAGCTCCTTGGCCACGGCGTCGGCGTCGGGCCCGGGCGTGAGCCGGACGTCGAGCGTCGCCTGCGCCATCGCCGGAATGACGTTCGACTGCGGCACGCCCTTGACGGGGGCCGTGATCACGGTCGGCGTCACCGTCGGAGGCCGCAGGAAACGGCTGCGCTCGCACAGCGTGCGCAGGCGGCGCTCCAGGCGCGGCGCCTCGCGCACGAGGGCGGCCAGCGCCGTGATGGGATTCACCCCTGCCTCCGGCATCGCGCCGTGCGCCATCCGTCCGCGGGCGGTCACGCGCGCCCACACGACGCCCCGCTGCTCGAGGCAGAGCTCGTTCTGCTCCGGCTCGCAGATGATGGCCGCCGTCAGCTCGCGGCCGAGCGCCGTGCCGACGAGGTGCTTGACGCCGATCATGTCGCCTTCCTCGTCGACGAGCGCGCCGACCACGAGCCGGCCGCCCAGCCGCGCGCCGCTCCGCTTCAGCGCCGCGGCCGCCAGCATGGCCGCCGCCAGCCCGCTCTTCATGTCGGCCGCCCCGCGCCCGTAGATGCGACCGTCGACGAGATCGGCGGCGAACGGCGGGTGCGTCCAGTGCGCGGGATCGCCCTCGGTGACGACATCGGTGTGACCCTCGAGCAGCAGCGTCGGGCCCTTGCCCCGGTCGCCGAGCACGGCCAGCACGTTCGGACGTCCGGGCGCCACGGTCTGGGTCTCGACGTCGAGCCCCTCCGCGCGCAGCCACTGGGCGACGAAGTCGGCGACGGCGCCCTCGGTGGCGCCGGGATCGCCGGCGCGCACCACGCTCGGAATGCGGACGAGATCGCGCGTGAGCGCGATCAGCTCATCGGGGTCGACTCGGGCAAGAGCGGAGCGGAGCGCGGACACCGACCGACCGCCGTCCGGAGACTACTCGTGCGGGAACGACAGGATCACGGAGTCAAGCCGGATGACGCGGTACTCCTCGAGGGCGATGTAGAAGTAGTGGCCCTCGACCTCTTCCGCGCTCTCCTCGAACGCGACGACGGTCTTCAGCTCCGGCATCTCGCGGAACGCGTTGGCGCCCTCGTCGAAGCCGTCGCCGCGGGCCATCACCTCGCCGTAGCGGATCGGCGAGCCCTTCGGACAATTCACCCGGATATCGGCAGGTGCTTCGGCCATCATCTTGACGAGCAGATTGATGCCGTAGACCTGGATGGGGATGTTCGTCATACGGCGACTATACCACGCAGCATCTGAGCGCTTGACGCGGCCCCCCTCGGCACCATAGCCTGCCGACAGCGATGACTTGGAGCCGGCTCGTGGCGGCACTCGTCGGCATCGCGGCGTGCGCGGCCCTCGGCGCGGGCGGCTGCAGTCGCGGCCCCGCCGACGCCAGGTCGATCAAGGTCGTCATCGCAGAGTACAGCAAGGATCATACGAAGCCGTTCTGGGACGCGCTCGCCGCCGACTACACCGCGCGCACCAAGATCAAGGTCGATCTGCAGATCGTCGACTGGAACTCCATCGACCAGCAGGTCACCACGATGATCCAGAACAACCAGCCCCCCGACGTGCTGAACCTCAACGCGTTCGCGAGCTACGCGCGCGACGGCCTGCTCTACCCGGCGGACGAGGCGTTGTCGCCCGAGACGCGCGCCGACTTCCTGCCGCCGTTCGCCCGCGGCGGCGAGTTTCGCGGGACACTGTACGGCTTTCCGATCCTGGCCAGCGCGCGCGCGTTCTTCTACAACAAGACGCTGCTGGCTCGCGCCGGCGTGGCGGCGCCGCCACGGACGTGGACGGAGCTCGTGGCCGCCGCGCAGCGCGTGCGCGACCTCGGCGGCGGCGCCATCGGCTACGCGCTGCCGCTCGGTCCGGAGGAAGCGCAGGCGGAGTGGTCGATCTGGATGTGGAACAACGGCGGCGACTGGAAAGCCGGCGACCGCTGGACGATCAACAGCGACCGCAACGTGCAGACGCTGCAGTTCCTGGCCGATCTGGCGAACCGTCACCGCGTCACCCAGGTGAACCCGGGCAAGACCAACCGGACCGACGGCGCCTTCCAGCTCTTCAAGGACGGCAAGGTCGGCATGGTGATCGGCTTCAGCCCGCTCGCCGCGCAGCTCGACGCCGAGGGCAAGGTGGACTACGGAGTGACCGCGATGCCGACGAACGCCGACGCCCCGGTGACGCTCGGCGTCGAGGACTACTTGATGGCCTTCAAGAAGAAGGACAATCGCGAGGCCGTGAAGCAGTTCCTCGACCTCTACTATCGGCCCGAGAACATCGGCCGCTGGATTGCGGCCGAGGGCTTCCTGCCGGTGACGAAGTCGGGCGTCGAGCGCGCCCGCGACAACGCGAAGCTCGCGCCGTATCTCGACGCGCTGCCCACCGCGCGGCTGGCGCCCACCACCGATCCTGTCTGGGACAAGGTGAAGGTGGACGTCCAGCAGAGCATCGGCCTCGCCGTCCAGCCCGGCGGCAATCCCCGGCAGGTCCTGGACGCGCTCCAGCAGCGGGCCACCGCGGCGGCGGAGGAACGCCGGTAGCGTCGCGGTCGGCGGCGACCGGGTGGCAGACGCTCCTCTGGCTCGGACCGTCGCTGGCGCTCATGACCGGCGTCGTCGTCTACCCCGCGGCCGCGCTCGTGGCCGCCTCGCTCGGCCGGTACTCGATGACCGGCGTCTACCAGCGCGGCGTGGGCCTGCTGAACTATCGCCGGCTGGTCGAGCAGGACGCGCTGCCGGCCGTGATCGGCAACACCGTGCTCTGGGTAGTGGTGGTGGTCGCGGCCACCGTCGTCGTGTCGCTCGCGCTCGCGCAGCTGCTCGATGCGAACTTTCCCGGGCGGCGTCTCGTGCGCTGGGCCGTCATCGTGCCGTGGGCAGCGTCACTGATCGTCACCTCCAAGCTCTTCGTCTGGATCTACGACTACTACTTCGGCGTCCTCAACCATCTGCTCCTGGCGCTCGGCGTGCTCGCGGCACCGATCGACTGGCTGGGTGACGACGCCACGGTCATGGGGGCCATGGTCGCCGTCGGCGTCTTCGTGTCCCTGCCCTTCACCACCTACGTGCTGCTCGCCGGGCTGGCCACCATCCCGGCCGACGTGTACGAGGCGGCCCGGCTGGATGGCGCCTCGCCGTGGGTGACCTATCGTGCGGTGACGCTGCCGCTGCTGGCGCCGGCGCTGGTGGTGGCGGTCGTGCTGAACCTGATCTACGTCTTCAACTCATTTCCGATCGTGTGGACGCTCAACGACCGCAACCCCGGCTTCGGCCACGACACGCTCGTGACCTATCTCTACAAGATCGCCTTCAAGAGCGCGCTCCGCGACGTCGGCCTCGCGGCCGCCCTCGGTGTCGTCAACGTGCTGCTCGTGCTGGCGGCCGTGGTGATGTACCTGCGCACGGTGCGCTGGCAGGGCGCCGAGGCGTGAGGCTGACCCGGCCGGCCCGCCGGGCGGCGCTCGCCGCGGGCGGCGCCGCGGTGGCGCTCGCGTTCCTCGCGCCGTACGTCGTCATGCTGCTCGATTCGCTGAAGCCGGCGGCGGAGCTCCGCGCCTCGCCGCCGCGCCTGCTGCCCACGCACTGGCAGTGGTCGAACTACGCCGAGGTCGTGCGCGACCCGGTCTTCCGCTCGGCGCTGCGCGTCTCGCTGGAAGTCGCCGTCGGCTCGACCGCGCTCGCGGTGGCGGCCGCGGTGCCGGCGGCGTACCACACCGCGCGCCACCGGTTCCGCGGTCGCAGCGCGTTCCTCTTCCTCGTGCTCGTCACCCAGATGTTCTCGCCCACCGCGCTCGTGGTCGGCCTCTACCGGGAGTTCTTCGAGCTCGGCCTCGTGAACACCACGGCCGCGCTGATCCTGACCAATGCCGCGTTCAACCTCGCCTTCGCGGTCTGGATCCTGCGCGCGTTCTTCGCCTCGATCCCGCGCGAGATCGAGGAGGCGGCCGAGGTGGACGGCTGCGGACGCATCGGCACGCTGCTCCGGGTGGTGCTGCCACTGTCGCGGCCCGCCATCGTGACCGCGGCGATCTTTGCCTTCATCGCCGCGTGGAACGAGTACAGCGTGGCCCTCACGCTCATGACGGATGCGGCGATGAAGCCGTTGACGGTCGGCATCACCGCCTACGTCACCGCCTACGTGCAGCACTGGAACCTGCTGTTCGGGGCCTCCGTGCTGGCCATCGTGCCGGTCATCGTGCTCTTCGCGCTGATCGAGCCCTACCTCGTCAGCGGCCTCACCGCGGGCGGCGTGAAGTAGCGACGCTAGCTCGTGGTGCCCGGCAGCTCGGGCTGCGGCGGGCCGGTGCCGCCGCCCTTCTTGCCGATCGCCTCCAGCCGCGTGTCGAACCGATCCATGGCGCGCTGCGCTTCCTCGAACTGCTTCTGCGCGTTGCCCAGATGCGTGCCCACCTTGCCGAGCGGCTCGCGGACCTTGCCGAGATCGCCGGTGAGCCGCGCGAGGTCGTTCTGGATCTCGCGCGCGTTCGCCTCGATGCGAAGCCCCTTCAGGCCCAGGATGATGACCTGCAGGTAGGCGAACAGCGTGCTGGGGGAGACGGGCACCACCCGCCGTGAGAGCGCGTAGGCGGCGATCGGCTCGTCGTCGGCCTCCTGTCGCACGGTGATCTCGTAGTAGACGTTCTCCGCGGGAACGTACATCAGCGCGAAGTCGTAGGTGGCCTCGTCGGGCAAGATGTACTTGCGCGCGATCTCGTCCACGCGCAGCTTCACGTCGCGCGCGAAGGCGCGCCGGTGCGGTCGCCGCCGCTCCTCTTCCGGCTCCTCCAGGACCCGCCGGAAGTTCTCGAGCGGGAACTTGGCGTCGACGGGCACCAGGCGGTCGCCGATCCGGATGACCGCATCGACCTTCTCGCCGCTCCGGAACCCATGCTGCATCGTCCAGTGCTCGCGCGGGAGCATCTGCGCCAGCAGCTGCTCCAGCAGCGTCTCCCCGAGCCCGCCGCGCACTTTCGGCGACTTGAGCACCTGCTCCAGTCCCTGGATGTCGCGCCCGATCTCCACCACGCGCTGCGTGGCCTCGCTCAGCTTGCCGAGGCTGCCCTGGACGTCACCGACCACGCGCGCGGTGGCGTCGAGCCGCTGGCCCATCATCGCCTGCGCGCCCTGGATGAGGGCCATTCCCTCCTGCAGCTGGCGCGTGACCTCGCCGGTGACGCCCTTCAGCTCGGCAGCGACCTGCCGCTGCAGGACGTTGAGCTCGTCCTTCACGGCCACCGCCATCGCCCCGACCTCGCGCCGCAGCCCGTCCTGGCCGTCGCGGCCTTCCTTGCGCACGGCCTCGATCTGCTGCTGCAGCATCGGCGCCGTGGTGTCGGGCGCCGCCGCAGTGGCGCGCAGCGCGCCGAGCTCCCGGCGCGTGGACACGAGCGTCCACGCGACCACGGCCAGGACGACGATGAGCCCGCCGAGGAGGAGGCCGGTGATGTCTATGGGCGTTTGTCGCGGAGCGTTGTGTGCGGCTTGGCCGTCGATCGCTTCGGCGCTGTCGATCGGTCGCGTCGTGTCGGCCGCCGCGCTCGGCCGCGCCAGTGCCGGCAGATGTCGCGCAGGCGACACGGAGCGCAGACGACGGGGTCGCGGCGGTCGAGGCAGTCCCCGGACATGCGCTTGTGGCAGAGGGCGAAGTCGTACTTCACGGGGTCGGCGGGGTCGACGGCCGCGAGGCGGGCGGTGATCTCCTCGGCCATCTTCCAGGTGCGCGAGCGCCGGCGCGTCAGGCCGATCGCGCGGCTCATGTTCTCGACGTGGGTGTCGATCGGCATCACCAGCCGCGCCGGCGACACCGAGAGCCACAATCCGAAATCCGGCGGCTCGCGCCGCACCATCCAGCGCAGATAGAGCAGCAGTCGCTTGCACGGCCCGCCCGCGGATGGCAGCGGGAACAGGTGGCGGTAGCCGCGCGTGAGGCGGCCGCGCGGGACGACGTCCCGGAGGTCGGCTTCCAGAAACGCCCGCGCGAACCGCTCGAGCGGTGCGGCGATCGAGCCGCTGCCCCCGGGATCGCCGGCGAGGAAGCACTTCTCGAGCGTGCCGTGCCGCGCGAGCACCTCCCGCGCCGCGACGCAGAACGCCACCAGGTCCACCGGGCGATTGAAGCGATAGAGGAACCCGCTGAAGGCGCCGGCCTGACGGCGCGGGTCGAAGTCGCGGACGAACGCGGCCGGTGAGGGTCCCATCACGCGCAGCGCGCGGTCCAGCTCACGGCCGAAGAGCTCGACGCGGCCGTAGGCGAGACAGCACGTGAGGAGCGCGACCAGCTCGCGGTCGGCGGGATCGGCGTAGCGCAACGGAAACTGGATGGCGTCGCGGCCGAGACGCGCGGCGTAGTCGAACTCTCGATAGAGCCGCTCGAGCGGCTGTCGCAACGCGCTCGATGACGTCAACGTGCGGCATGATACCATCCACGCCGCCATGGGCGCAGCCCCGAACCGCGCTGAGCCGCGCCGCGTCGGCGTCGTCGGCCTCGGCGTGATCGGCCGTCAGGTGTGTCGCGCGCTGGATGCGGGCCTGCACGGTGTCCGCCTGGCCGCGGCCACCACGCGGCGGCGGGACGCCGGCGAGTCGTTCCTCGCCACGCTGAAGTCACCCGTCCCCTTCCTCACGCTCGACGAGCTCGTGCGCGAGTCCGACATCGTGCTCGAGGCCTCCACCCAGGCGCACCTGACGGAGATCGCGCCCAAGGCGCTCGGCGCCGGCCGCGATCTCGTCGTGCTGTCGTGCGGCGGCCTGCTCGGGCGCGACGACTGGGTGGCGCTCGCGGAGCGACACGGCGCCCGCATCCTCGTCCCCTCGGGGGCGATCGCGGGCCTGGACGGCGTGAAAGGCGGCGCCATCGGCGCCGTCACGTCGGTCACGATGGAGACGCGCAAGCCGCCGCAGGGCCTGGCCGGCGCGCCGTTCATCGTCGCGCAGGCAATCGACCTCGACGCGATCCGCCACGAGACGCTGATCTTCGAGGGGCCGGCCACCGAGGCGTGCCGCGCGTTTCCCGCGAACGTCAACGTGCTCGCCGCGCTCTCGCTGGCCGGCATCGGCCCCGAGCGGACCCGCACGAAGATCTACGCGGTGCCGGGGCTCGCGCGCAACACGCATCGCATCCGCATCGAGGGGGAGTTCGGCGCGCTGCGGATCGAGATCGAGAACGTTCCGTCCGAGAACCCGCGCACGGGACGACTCTCCTACCTGTCGACGATCGCCCTGCTCCGCGACCTCGCCGCCCCCCTGCGCGTCGGGACCTGATCAGCCGGCGTGCGTGGCCTCGAGGTAGCGCTCGGCCTCGAGCGCGGCCATGCAGCCGGTGCCGGCCGCGGTGACGGCCTGCCGCCACGTGAAGTCCTGCACATCGCCGGCTGCGAACACCCCGGGGACGGACGTCCGCGTGCTCCCGGCCTCGACCTTCACGTAGCCGTTCGGCAGCAGGTCGATCTGGCCGCGGAAGAGCGCCGTGTTGGGCTCGTGGCCGATGGCGATGAAGAGGCCGTCGACGGGACGCTCCGCCCTGGCGCCCGTCTGCACGTCGCGCAGGACGACCGAGGTGACCTTGCCGCGCGCCGGGTCGTTCACCTGCTCGACGACGCTGTTCCAGACGAACTGGATCTTCGGATGCGCGCGCGCGCGCTCCTGCATGATCTTCGAGCCGCGCAGCGCGTCGCGCCGGTGGACGAGCGAGACGCTGCGCCCGAGCCGCCCGAGATAGAGCGCCTCCTCCAGCGCGGTGTCGCCGCCGCCCACGACCATGATGTCCTTGTCCTTGAAGAAGAACCCGTCGCAGGTCGCGCACGTGGACACCCCGCGCCCCATGAGGGCCCGCTCCGACGGCAGCCCGAGGAGCTTCGCGGAGGCGCCGGTGGCGATGATCACCGAGTGCGCCTGCCACGTCTGCTCGCCGGAGCGCACGACAAAGGGCCGGCGGGCGAAGTCGACGGCCGTGGCGTCCTCGGCGATCATCTCCGTCCCGAACCGCTCGGCCTGCTTGCGCATCGTCTCCATGAGGTCGGGGCCGTCGATGCCGTCCACGAATCCGGGGTAGTTCTCGACGGAGGTCGTCAGCATCAGCTGGCCGCCCGCCTGCACGCCGGAGATCATGAGCGGTGCCAGGTTCGCCCGCGCGGTGTAGATGGCGGCGGTGTAGCCGGCCGGCCCGCCCCCGATGATGATCACCTTGCGCTCTGCGGACATAGCCTCTTGTCCCTCCCTCGCACCTTGAGATGCAGATCGGATGCCCACCGCTTCGCCGGGCGGCCGGCGCTGCCGGCCCGACGGCCGGCTACGGCCGCACGATGGTCTCGAGCTCGGCGAGGTCGCGGATCTCGTACTCGGGCGGCTTCACCCCGGCCGGCAACGGCTCGCGCCCGGGGTTGATCCAGGCGGCGTCCATGCCGACCCGGTGAGCGCCGGCCACGTCGATCTCCGCCTTGTCGCCGACGAAGAGCGTCTCGGCCGGCGAGGCGCCGGTCAGCGCGATCGCGCGCTCGAAGATGTCGGCTCGCGGCTTGCGCCAGCCGACCTCGTCCGAGACCACGATCGCCGCGAACAGGTCGCGCACGCCCGCCGCTTGCAAGATGGTCAGCGCGGTGGGGCTGTAGTCGAAGTTCGAGACGACGGCGAGCTGATGACTCCGGGCCAGCCGCCGCAGCAGCGGCCCGTAGTGCGCCGGGAACGTGGCCGCTGCCGCCAGCGCCGTGCGGTGCGCATCGATGAGGGCCTGGGCCACGGCGGGCGCGGGCTCGAGGGTGAGGCGCGTGAAGAAGTCCCGGAAGCGCTCGATCGCGCTCACCTCGCGGTGATCGATGCCGCGCTGCCGCTCGGCCTCCTGCCAGCTCGCAAGCAGCGCGTCGTAGCACGCGGGCAGCGTCACCGACGGCGCGTGCGCCTGCAGCAGCGCGTGCAGGTGGCCGGCCGTGGAGCGGACGACGCGGCCGTTCACCTCGATCGTCGGCAGGCGGTCGCGATCGAAGTGGACGAGCGTATCGAAGAGGTCGAAGAAGATCGCGCGGTAGCGGCCGCTCAGAGCGGCCTCCGGCTCGCGAAGCCCTCGTCGAGGCCGTGCCAGTGTCCCACCGACTTCTCGCCGTGCTTCCAGCAGAGGTTGACCACGCGGCCGTCGCGGACGTGCGGAAAGTCGACGAGGCCGAGGGCGAGATCCTTGGTGACGCCGCCCATGGCGGCGATCTCGCCGAGCGCCTGTCGAACCGAGTCGGTGAGAGTCGCCAGCCGCACCGTGTCCGCCTGCCACGCCGCGCGGTCGATCATGCCGCCCCCCGCGATCCCGATGCGCTGGCGCTCGGCCTCGAGCCGCTCGGCGATGCGCGCGGCCTCGGCGTGCGCCGTCATCGCGCGCTCCACCACGGGCGCCAGGCTCGGGATGAGCCGGTTGACGTCGTCGGGCGCGAAGTGCTCACTCACCCGCCGTCCTCGGCAGGCCAGCGTCGACGAAGATCGCGTGGACTTCTTTTGGACCATGCACGCCGCGCGTGAGGGTGAGCTCGATGTCGGCCGTGCGGCTGGGGCCGGTGATGAAGTTGATGACGGCGCCGTCGTCGGACGACGCCGGCCCGTCATGCCAGGCCTCCAGCGCGATGCCCGCCTGCTCCAGCGTCTCCATCAGCGCCGCCCGGTCGAAGACCGCGACGTGGCACGGTGGCAGCAGCGACGTCGAGCGCGGCCGACCCGCGGCCGCGCGCAGCACCAGCGTGCCCGTCTCCGCGATCGCGAGATCGGCGCCCGTGATCCCCAGGCCGGCGTGCGCGATCACCTCGCGCAGCCGGCGACGCTCGGCGTCGGCCGGCACGGCACGCGGCATTGCTTCGACGGAGACACCGGCCGCGGCCAGCGTCGGCGCCAGCTCCACGGCCAGCGCGGCGGCAGGCCACGTCACCACGGAACGCGCGCCGTGCTCGCGCGCGATGCGCTCCACGACGGCCGGAACGTCGCCGGCGGTGGCGACGCGATGGAAC
>DATAOC010000120.1:0-23030 GCA_036265915.1 Candidatus Methylomirabilota bacterium
GCCGCGGACGGGCACATAGAAGGCGTCCGTCACGCTACGCGGCTTCCTCCGCGTCGCCCTGCGCGAGCCGATCGAGATGGTGGCGCAGCCAGGCGGCGCCACCATCGGTCGCGGTGAGACCGGCCACGACGTCGGCAAGGCCCTCGACGAGCTCGGCGAGGCGCGCGCGCATGCCGGGATCATAGCCGCAGAGCCGGGCGACGAATGCTTCGCGCTCCAACTGCGGCAGCTCCTCGAGCGAGGGCAACAGCACGCCGAGCCGGTCGTCGAGGGCCGCGAGGTCGCCGAGCAGGTCGGTCGCGCGCTTGATCGTCGTCGTCACCTGAGACCGCAGCTGCTCGATGTCGCTGTCGCTCGTCGCCATCCCGCTTCTCCTCAGGCCAGCAGGCCCTTCAAGATTCGCTCCAGCGTCTCGGCAGGCCGATCCACGTGGAGGAAGTGGCCGGCGCCGTCGACCGTGTCCACCCGCGCGCCGGCCGCCTCGAGCCTCCGGCAATCCGCGTCCGGGACGTACGGCGACGCGCCGCCGCGGACGAGCTGCACGGCATAGGGCCGGGAGGACTCGACGACGGGCCACAAGTCGTCGGCGTTGATGCGCGGATAGAAGGCGGCGAGGGCGCGTCGGTCGATGCGCCAGCGCAGCTCGTCGCCGTCGCGGACGACGTTCATGAGCAGCCAGTCGATCATCGGCGGCGGCAGCCCGGCCTCGGCGAACCACGCCCGGAACGCTTCGCGCCGTTCTGCGCGGTCCGGCGCGCCGACGAGCGCCTCCACCACGCGCGCCGTCTCCCCGCCGGGCGCCACCCGCGACGGCGTGATGTCGAGGAGCGTCAGATGAGCGACGCGCGCGGGCGCAAGCCCGGCGGCCGCGAGCGCGACGCGACCGCCGAGCGAGTGTCCCACCAGCGTCCACGGCAGCGTGCCGAGGCGGTCGAGATTGTCGATCAGATCGCGGGAGACGGCCCCGAGGTCGGCGTCCGCGGGCAGTGGCGCCGACGCGCCATGGCCGGGAAGGTCGAACGCGTACACCGAGTACTGTGGCGCGCCGGCGGTGAGACCTTGCGCCAGCGTGGCGAGATTGCGCGCCGAGCCGAGAAAGCCGTGCAGCAGCGCGAGCGGCTGGGGCCCGTCGCCCGTCCGCGCGACGGCGAGCTCGCTCACACCTCGAGCACCATGCGTGCCGGGTCCTCGAGCTGCTCCTTGACCCGCACGAGGAACGTGACCGCCTGCGCGCCGTCCACCAGCCGGTGGTCGTAGGAGAGCGCCACGTACATCATCGGACGGATCACGACCTGACCGTTCACCGCGACCGGCCGCTCCTCGATCTTGTGCATGCCGAGGATGCCGGACTGCGGTGGGTTCAGGATCGGCGTGGACAGGAGCGAGCCGAACACCCCGCCGTTGGTGATCGTGAACGTGCCGCCGGCCAGGTCGTCGGGCGCGAGCTTGCCGTTGCGCGCCCGCTCGGCCAGCTCGGCGACCGCGCGCTCGATCTCCGCCAGCGACCGCCGATCCGCCTGCCGCACCACCGGCACCACCAGCCCGCGCGGCGTGCTGACGGCAATGCCGAGATGGACGCGGCGGTGGTACACGATGTCGTCGCCGTCGATGCTGGCGTTGACCACCGGGACCTCGCGCAGGGCGTGCACGACCGCGCGCGCGAAGAGCGACATGAAGCCGAGGTCCACGCCATGCCGAGCCTTGAAGCGCTCGCGATGCCGGCGGCGGAGCGCGAGGAGCTCGGCCAGATCCACCTCGTTGAACGTCGTCAGGATGGCGGCGCTCCGCTGCGCCTGCACGAGGCGCGCCGCGATGGTGCGCCGCAGCGCCGTCATCGGCACGCGCTCGACGTCGGCCTCGGCGCCCGCGGCGCGGCCATCGGCGGCGCCGTCGCCGTCCGGCATCGCCGCCGGCGGCCGCGCCGCCGGCTCCTTCGGCCGGTCCCCGACCTCGACCCGCGCCTCGGCGGCGACCGGCGTCGGCGCCTCGCGACGCTCGGGCTCCCGCGCCGGCGAAGGCCGGCGCTCGGTGTCCGGCCGCGGCGCCTCGCGCCGCTCGACGGCTGGCCGCGGCGGCTCGCCCGGCGGCTCCGGCCGCGCGGGCCGCGCCGAGTCAGGACGCGCCGGCGCCTCGACGCGCGGCGGCGGCGGCGCCGCCTCTGCGCGAGTCTCCGCGGCGATGCGACCGACGACGGCGCCAGGATGCACGCGCGCGCCGGCCGGCGTGACGATCGACAGGCGACCGGCCGTTTCGGCCACGACCTCCATGGACGCCTTCTCGGTCTCGAGCTCCAGCAGCGGCTCGTCGGCCTGGACGGTGGCGCCATCGTCCTTGAGCCAGCGCACGATCGTCGCCTCGCTCACCGACTCCCCGAGCTCGGGAATCCGGACCTCGGTCGCCACTCAGCCCTCCAGCGCCTGCTCGAGGATTGCGTGCTCCTCGGCCTCGTGCACCTCGTGATTCCCGGTGGCCGGGCTGGCGGCCTCTGCGCGTCCTATATAGGAGAACGTGACCTCGGGCCGCAGGAGCGGCGAGATCAGCGGGAGCACGAACCACCACGCCCCCTGGTTGGCCGGCTCTTCCTGGACCCAGAACACCTCGCGCGCGCCCGGATAGCGGCCGAGCACGGCGCGCAGGTCCTCCGTCGGAAACGGATAGAGCTGCTCCAGGCGGACGAGCGCCAGGTCACCGCGCCCGCGCTCGCGGCGGGCGGCGTCGAGGGCGTAGAAGATCTTGCCCGCGGACAGCACGACGCGTCGGACGGTGTCCGGCGCCGTCACGCGGGCGTCGTCGATCACGAGCCGGAATGCACCGTCTGCCAGCTCGGCCAGCGAGGACACGGCGTCCGCGTGGCGTAGCAGGCTCTTGGGCGACATGACGACGAGCGGCTTGCGGAACGGTCGTCGCATCTGGCGCCGCAGCGCGTGAAAGATCTGCGCCGGCGTGGTCGGAACGATCACCTGGATGTTGCGCTCGGCGGTCAGCTGCAGGAAGCGCTCGAGCCGCGCGCTCGAATGCTCGGGCCCCTGGCCCTCGTAGCCATGCGGCAGCAGCATCACGAGACCGCTCATTCGCTGCCACTTCGACTCGGCACTGGTGATGAACTGGTCGATGATCACCTGCGCGCCGTTCACGAAGTCGCCGAACTGCGCCTCCCACACCACCAGCCGCCTCGGATCGCCGCTCGACATGCCGTACTCGAAGCCCAGCACGGCTTCCTCGCTCAGCGGGCTGTTCACGGCCTCGAGCGTCGCCTGACGCTCGGCCACGTGGTTGAGCGGCACCCACGGACGGCCGTCCGTGGCCTCGAAGACCGCCGCGTGGCGGTGGCCGAACGTGCCCCGCACGACGTCCTGTCCGCTGACGCGGACCGGCGTGCCCTCGACGAGAAGAGTTCCGTAGGCCAGCGTCTCGGCCGTTCCCCAGTCGAGGGCGTCGCCGCGCGCCACGCGCTCGCGCCGGTCCTCGAGGAGCTTCTTCACGCGCGGATTCGGCGTGAAGTCGTCGGGCAGGCGCGTGGCGGCCTCGCCGAGGGCGCGCAAGCGCTCGGCCGGCACGCGCGTGTCGGCACTCCAGTCGTCTCCGGCCCAGCCAAGCCCGCGCCAGACGCCGCCGAACGCGTAGACGCGCTGGGCGGGCTGCTCGCGCCGGGCCGCCTGCAGCGCGGCGTCGAACACCGCGCGCACCCGGGCGCGCATCTCGGCCACCTGCCCCTCGTCGACCACGCCCGCCTCCACCAGTCGCTTCGTGTAGCGGGCCACCACGGTCGGGTGATTGCGGATCTGCTCGTACATGACCGGCTGCGTGGCAACCGGGTCGTCGACCTCGTTGTGGCCGTACCGGCGGTAGCACACGAAGTCGATGACGACGTCGGTGCCGAACGTCTGGCGGTAGCCGGCCGCGAGGCGCGCCGACTGCACGGCCGCCTCCGGGTCGTCCGCGTTCACGTGGAACACCGGCGCGCGGACGACGTGGGCCGGATCCGACGGGTACGGCGTGAACAGGTAGTCGGCGGGCGCCGTCGTGAAGCCGATCTGGTTGTTCACGATCACGTGGATCGTGCCGCCCGTGGTGAAGGCCGGCAGCGAGCCGAGGGCGAGCGTCTCGTAGACGATGCCCTGCCCCATGAACGCCGCGTCGCCGTGCAAGAGCACCGGCACCACGCGCGTGCGAGCGGCGTCTTCGCGGTACGCCTGCTTGGCGCGCACGATGCCCTCGACCACCGGGTTCACGGCCTCGAGATGGCTCGGGTTCGGCGTGAGGGAGAGATGAATGGCGCGGCCATCCGCCAGCCGCCGGTCGGTCGAATGGCCGAGATGGTACT
Source organism: Candidatus Methylomirabilota bacterium (assembly GCA_036265915.1). GTDB lineage: Bacteria > Methylomirabilota > Methylomirabilia > Rokubacteriales > CSP1-6 > AR12. The sequence continues at coordinate 4,325 of DATAOC010000120.1, forward strand.
TCACGTCGCCGTCACCGGCCACGCTCTCCGGGAGGCGCGCGCCCTCGAACTCCGCGAAGATCATCTCGTACGGCTTGTCGAGGATGTGGGCGAGCACGTTGAGGCGGCCGCGATGCGGCATGCCGATCACCATCTCGACCGCCGTGTGCCGGACCGATTCCTCGATCAGGGCGTCGAGCAGCGGGACGAGGGCCTCGCCGCCCTCGAGCGAGTACCGCTTCTGGCCCGTGAACCGCCGCTGCAGGAACTGCTCGAACATCTCCGCCGCCACCAGCCGCTCGAGGATCCCGCGCCGCTGCTCCGGCGTCAGCTCGGGGCGGTTGCGCGACGGCTCCATCCGCTCCTGCAGCCACGCGCGGCGCGTCTTGTCGGCCACGGACAGGTACTCGACGCCCAGCGGCCCCGCGTACGTCGCCGCCAGCGCCGCGACGAGCTCGCGCAGCGGTCCGCGACGGCCACCTTTGAACGGCGCCCAGTCGACGACGCGGTCGAGATCGCGCTCCGAGAACCCGAGCTCGGAGAGGCGCAGCAGCGGGTGCTCGCGCGCGCTGCCGCCGAGCGGATCGAGATCGGCGACGAGGTGACCGAGCTCCCGGTAGGAATGCACGAGGTGGGCGATGTCGGGCCCGGCCGCCGTGCCCGCGCGCTGGGCGAGCTCGTACCCGGCGAAGACCATGGCCCAGCGCTCGTCGACCGCGGACGGATCGCGGCGGTAGTCCCGGTAGAGCTGCTCGACGTACTCGGGATTGGCGCGGGCGATCTCGTCCATGGGCCACATGGGTACGGTGACTTCAGCGTACCACTGCGAACACCTCCACCTCGGCCGAGCGGCCCTTGACGCGGGTGGCGGCGAGCGCGCTCACCGAGACCTCCCCATCGAGGGCGGCCCGCGTCGTCGCGGACACGAGGATGTCGACGCCGGCCGTCTTGGTGAGATCCTGGATGCGGGAGGCCAGGTTGACGGTGTCGCCCACGAGCGCGTAGGAGAGGCGCTCCGAGGCGCCGATGTTCCCGGCCAGCACGGTGCCGGTGTGCACGCCGATCCCGTGCCGCAGTGGCGGCTTGCCGGCGCGCCGGCGCGCCTCGTTCAGGGCAACCAGTCGCGCGCGCATGTCGAGCGCCGCGCGCACGGCCCGGCCGGCGTGATCGGCGGCGGGCACCGGCGCGCCGAACACGGCCTCGATCTCGTCGCCGATGAACTGCAAGACCAGGCCACCGTGGCCGCGGATGGCCGCCTCCATCTCGCCGAAGTAGGTGTTCAGGTCGCGCACGACCTCGCGCGGCTCGGTCGCCTCCACCCACGGCGTGAAATCGCGCAGGTCGGCGAAGAGGATCGTCACCTCGCGCTGCTCGCCTTCCAGGCCAACGCGTCCGGCCAGGATCTCGTCGCGGATCTCGCGCGTCACGTACTTGCCAAACGTGTCCTTGACGTAGTCTCGCTCCTTGAGGCCGATCAGCATCCGGTTGAAGCCATCGGCGACGGCCCCGATCTCGTCGTTCGAGACGACCGGCACGCGCGCGTCGAGATCGCCGTGCTCGACCCTGCCCATGGCCGCCTCGAGCTCCCGCAGCGGCACCGCCACGCTGCCGGCGACGAACACCGACAGTCCGATGGCGGCCCAGAGGCCGACCGCCACCAGGAAGACGACGATCACCAGCATCTCCGTCAGCAGCGCCGGCGCGCGGGCGGGGTCCGCGGCCACGAGGCTCGTCCTCCGGTAGGCGACGACGGCGAGCAGCACCAGCGGCACCACGCTCGTGAGCATGAACACGACGAGCAGGCGGACGCGGACGCCGAGGCGCGGCACGCCGCGCACGGCCGCGAGATCGCCGGCCGGAAACAACGCACGCAGCTCCTCGCGCCACTGCCGCTCCGCCGACAGGAACACGAAGGCTGCCGTCACCCCGCCGCCGATCACGGTGATGCCGAACAGGCTGCGCACGGCACCGCGCGGTGTCAGCGTGCCGGTGAGCCACGGCCAGAACAACCCGAACAGCAGCCCCGCGAGCGCCCAGCCGATGAGCGTGATCGCCGTCATGTGATACGGATAGAGCAGCGCCGCCCTGCGCACCGCGGCCGATGCCTGCCGCTCGGGATCGCGCAGCGGCGCCGTGAGCCGGAGCCCGAGCACCACGCCGCTGCCGGCGAGCAGCGTGAACCCCACCACGAAGAACGCGACGTCGGCCCACGACACCGGACGATCGGCGAACATGGGATCGATCACGCGGAAGTACAGAAACGCGAGCACCGCGCCGATGACGTTGCGCGCCTGGATGCTCTGCACGAACCCGGCGCGCCTGCGACGCGGCGCTTGCATGCTCAACGGTCGGCCGCGCGGTCCAGGGCGGCCAGCACCGCCTCCAGCGCGGGCGTCGGCGCCTTGTCGCGGCGGCGCACGACGGCCAGGCGCCGGCGCAGCGGGGGCGCCAGTGGCCGCGCGATCAGCACCCGCGCACGCGTCTCGCTCCGCACGGCCACCGCGGAGACGATCGACACGCCGAGGCCGGCGGCCACGAGACGCTTGATCGCCTCCGCGTTGCCGAGCTCCATGGCCACCCGCGGCTGGACGCGGCTCTTCCGGAACCACGCGTCGATCACGCGCCGGATGGTGCCGCCGCGCTCGTAGAGGATCAGCGGCGCGCGCGCGAGGTCGCTCGGGCGGAGCGCGCGGCGCGGCCAGGCCTGCGACGGCGCCGCGATGGCGACCTGCGTGTCGACACAGAACGGTGTCGCGAGCAGCTGCCGTCCGGCGACGGGCAGCGTGAGGACGGCCACGTCGAGCTCGCTGCCCGCCACCGCCGCCGCGAGATCGGCGGAGTTTCCGGTGACCACGGCCAGATCCAGCTCGGGGTGGCGAGCGCGCAGCCGGCGCAGCGCGTCCGGCAACAGATAGATGCTCGCGGTGGCGCCGGTGCCCACGCGCACGCGGCCGGCGACGACACCACGCAGTCGCTGGATCGACTGCCGCGCCGCCTCGAGCTCCGCGAACGCGCGTCCGGCGTGGGTGAGGAGCAGCTCGCCGGCCGCGGTCGGGAAAGCGCGGCGGCCCACGCGCTCCAGCAGCCGGGCTCCCAGCGCGTGCTCGAGATGACGGATGTGATGGCTCACCGCGGGCTGGCTGAGATGCAGCGCCTCGGCCGCCCGCGAGAACGACGCCTGGCGGACGATCTCCTGGAACGTGCGCACGTGCGCGGGAACCAGCTCCATGGAGGGCAAGTATCTCGAATCGGTTGCATTCGGACAATTCATTTCCCTCATCGGCTTCGCCATGCGACGTTGCGGGCAAGGAGGCGGCCATGGGCGCGCGCGATCTGGTCATCCGGGAGGCGACGACGGCCGATGCCGAGGCGATCTGCCGCATCTACAACCAGGGCATCGAGGACCGCGTGGCCACGCTGGAAACGACGCTGCGCACCCGGGCCGAGCGCGCCGAGTGGCTGGCGGCCCGCGAAGCCCGGCATCCGGTCCTCGTCGCGCTGTCGGCAGCCACGGGCGCGGTCGCCCGCGTCCCGACCGCCGCCGCGCCGGCGGACGGCGACGTGCTCGGCTGGGCCAGCCTCAACCGATTCAATCCGCGCCCGGCCTACGATCACGTCGCCGACGTGTCGGTCTACGTCGAGCGCCAGGCGCGTGGCCGCGGTGTGGGTCACGCGCTGCTGGAGGCCCTGATGGCGCGGGCGCGCGCGCTCGGCTATCACAAGCTGGTGCTGGCCGCCTTCCCCGAGAACAAGCCCGGGATGGCGCTCTACCGCCGGCTCGGGTTCTCGGAGGTCGGCGTGTACCGCGAGCAGGGCCTGCTCGACGGCCGCTGGGTCGACGTGATCGTCATGGAGCGGCTGCTGTGAACGGCGGCGACCTGAACGAGTATCACGCCGACTTCCTGGCGCGCGACCGGCTGTCCGAGGCGCGCGCCGCCGCCGCGCGGCACGAGCTGGTGCGCGCGATCCGGCGGCGACGGCCGCTCCGTCAGCGGCTCGGGCTGCACCTCATCCGGGTCGGACGCCGGCTCGCGGCCGCGAGCCGCTGAGCGGTGCGGCGTCGTCGAATCCCCAGTACACCGGCTCCGGCGTGAGCCGGACGCCGAACTGCGCGTCCACGGCGTCCTGGATCCGCCGCGCGAACGCCGCCACGTCCGCGGCGCGCGCGCCATCGTGCGCGACCACCGCGAGCGCGTGCCGGGACGACAGCCCCACCGTTCCGTCTCGTTGCCCGCGCCGAAAGCCGGCGCGCTCGATGAGCCACGCCGCCGAGAGCTTGACCCGTCCGTCGGGCTGCGACCAGCGCGGCATCGCCGCGTCACCGACGCGCCGCTCGATCTCGTGCACGCGTCCGGCCGCCACGATCGGGTTGGTGAAGAACGAGCCGCACGAGCGGCGGTTCTCGTCGGCGGCATCGAGCACCATGGACTTCGCGCGACGGATGGCGAGCACGCTGTCGCGCACGTCGGCGAGCCGCGGCTGACGAACGCCGCGCTCGCCGAGGTCTCGCTCGACGTCCGCGTAGCGCACCGCCGGTGGGGCGCCGGGCCGCAGGCGATAGGTCACCGCGAGGACGACGAAGCGCCCGGGCTCGCCGCGCTTGAAGGCGCTGTCGCGATACGCGAAGCCGCAGTCCGCGGCCGCCACCTCCGCGATCGCGCCGTCGTGCGTGTCGAGCGCGCGCACGCGCACGATCGTGTCCGACACTTCCTGGCCGTAGGCGCCGACGTTCTGGATCGGCGTGGCGCCGACGAGCCCCGGGATTCCGCTCAGGCACTCGAGACCCGCCCAGCCGCGCTCCACCGTGTGCCGGACGACGTCGTCCCAGGGCTCACCCGCCGCCGCGGTGACCTCCACCGCGCGGTCGGTCTCGCACACGCGGAGGCCACGCACGCCGAGCCGCACCACGAGCGCCTCGACGCCCGCGTCGGCGACGACGAGATTGGAGCCGCCGCCGAGCACGCGCAGCGGCACGCCGTGCGCGCGCGCCCACGCCAGCGCCTGCAGCGTGGTCGCCTCGTCGGCGGCGTCGACGAACCATCGGGCCGGGCCGCCGACGCCGAGCGTCGTGTAGCCGGCGAGGGGGACGTGCTGGCGCGGGGTCACCGGGCGGCGGGCGGCACGTAGCCCAGCAGCAGCACGTTGAGGTGGACCAGCAGCAGCTTGTTCCAGGCGACACTGGCCTCGAACGCGCGCGCCGGGTCGCCGAGCGCGTCGGCGAAGAGCCGCGCCAGCGCCGTTTGCGCCAGCGACATCGCGTTGACCATCAGATGCAGCGGCACCACGCCGCCCGGCCCCGTCGCGCGGTGGCTGTGCGACAGTCCGACGGCGAGCAGGTAGTACGACGACTCGTGCGTGACCGCGGCCTGCGCGGTCTCGCGCAGCCAGCGTCCGAGACTGTGCCGGCGCCGCTCGAGACGCGCGCGGTCAGGCGTGCCGTCCTCGCCGAGAAAGAAGCGCGCCGAGTCTGCAAACCGAAGGAAGTGCTCGTAGAGCGCCGTCGTGAACTGCTCTTCGGCGGCGAGGACGACCGGCGCGCTCGCCCGCACGGTCGCCGCATCGCGGTCGTCGAAGCCGACGAAATCCATGAGCTCGCGCACGAACCGCGGCATGTCGGTCGCCGGCAGGTACGTCGTCATGGCATCAGCCGCGTGCCGGACCACGGGGAGCCGAGAAATGCGTCGCCGTCGCGCGTCAGCGTGCGCGACCAGCGCGCGCGGTCGTGCACGCGGGCCGGCTGCCCGACCCACAGCTCCAGGCGCTCGGCCCAGATGCGATAGCCTCCCCAGCGCTTGGGCCGCGGCACGTCCGGTCCGCCGGCGGCGGCGTCGGCGACACGGGCCAGCAGCGCCGCGCGCGAGGCGATGGGCCGGCTCTGCTCGCTGGCGCTCGCGGCGACGCGCGCCTCGACCGGACGCGTGGCCCAGTACGCGTCCGAGTCGGCGTCCGACGCCTGCGTCACCGGGCCTTCCACGCGAATCTGGCGCTCGAAGACGTCCCAGTGGAAGACGGCCGCCGCGCGCGGATGCGCCGCCAGCGCCGCGCCCTTGTCGCTGTGGCGATCGGTGTAGAACACGAGCCACCCGGCGCGCGTGTCGAAGCCGCGACAGATCACCATGCGCGCGGTGGGCCGGCCGTCCGGATCGATCGTCGCGAGCGCCATCGACGTCGAGTTGCGAACGCGGGCGGCCGCCTCCCGCAGCCAGTCGGCGACGAGCGGCAGGGGATCGGACGGCAGCGGCTCGGGCAGCGGCGGCGGCAACGGATGCGACGCCATCTCGCCCGCCACCGTATCATGACGCCGTGCCGTTCAAGGTCTACAGCCTGCGCGAGCGACCCGAGCGCGCCGACGAGTTCGATCGCCTGTCCGATCTCTCGTGGCCGACCTTCCTGCGCCAGCGCGACGCGCTCGGCTACGGCGCCTACTGGCCGGAGCTCTTCACCACGTGGGCCGAGTGGCAACTGCTGCTCATCGACGGGATGGGACCGACCATCGCGGTCACCCATGCGGTGCCGCTCGCGTGGGCCGGCACCGCGGATGATCTGCCGTCGAGCATCGCCGACATTCTGCGCCGCGCTGCCGAGGATCGTGCCGCCGGCCGAGCGCCGACGGCGCTCTGCGCCCTGGCGGCCATGGTCGATCCGCGCTATCGCGGCCAGCGCATGAGCCCGGCCGCGGTGCGCGCGATGATCGACCTGGCGCGGTCGCGGGGACTGCGCTCGCTCCTGGCGCCGGTACGACCGGCCGCGAAGAGCGCCTACCCGCTGGCCCCGATGGAGCGCTACGTCCGCTGGGAAAACGACGACGGACTGCCGCTCGATCCGTGGCTCCGCGTCCACGCCCGGCTGGGCGCCGAGACGCTCGCGGTGGCGCCGCGAACCCTGGTCATCGAGGGCAGCGTGGCCGACTGGGAGCGCTGGACGTCACTGAAGTTTCCCGACTCCGGGCCCTACGTGGTGCCGGGTGCGCTGCAGCCCGTCGTCGTCGATCGCGAGCGCGACCTCGTCCGCTACGAGGACCCCAACGTCTGGGTGCGCCACTGCGTGGAGTGAGCGGGCATCAGTGCGGCGACGCGGGAGAAAACGTGGGCGCGGCGACGCCGTCGATCACCACGTTGACGACGGCCGGGCGACCCGAGCGCAGTGCGCGCTCCAGCGCGCCGCCGAGCTCCGTCGGTCGCTCGACGTGCTCGCCGTGGCCGCCGAGCGCCGCGGCCACCGCGTCGTAGCGAGTCGGCAACAGCGTGCAGGCGACGGCGCGGTCGGCGCCATAGTGCTGCAGCTGCAGCTGGTGCTCGGCGTTCCAGCGCGCGTCGTTGCCGACCACGACGACGATGGGAAGCGCGTAGCGAAGCGCCGTATCGAGCTCGAGCGCGTGGAAGCCGAACGTGCCGTCGCCGAGCGCGGCCACGACGGGGCGATCGGGATGGACCAGCCGCGCCGCGATCGCCATCGGGATCGCGCTGCCGATCGATCCCGAGGGCCCGTTGATGAGCCGCACCGGCGCCTCCACGCCCGCCTGCACCCACTGACCGAACTCGCCGCCGTCGGCCACCAGGACGGCGCCGGCATCGACGAGCGGCTGCAGTGCCGCACACACGGCGAGCGGATGCATGGGCGCTCGCTCCGCGCGACGAAGCGTTTGCCACTCGGCCGGCGTCGCCGCACGCATGCGGCCGACCTGTTCGGCCCAGCCGGTCGCCGGCCAGGTGCGCCGGTGCGCGGCGGCGGCGAGCTGCTCGGCGACCATGCCGGGATCGGCCACGATCGTCAGCGTCAGGCGCGGGTTCGGCGGCGCGGGTTCGGACGTCACGTGCACGAAGCGGCACGACGGCGCAAAGGCGGGAGCGCGTCCGAAGCGCAGCGAGAAATCGAGCGGCTTGCCGAGCAGCAACACCACATCGGCGTCCGCAAGGCAGGCGTTGGCGCCATGCAGCCACGGATCGTTGAGCCCACGCGGGCTCTCGCTGGGCAGCGCCGGCGCGCCGACCGTCGCCGCCAGTCGCTGCGCCGCCGTCCACCGGCGGCCGCGCGCCATGCCGGGCCCGAGCACGATCACGGGCCGCTTGGCCTCGGCGAGGAGCTCCAGCACCTGGTCGACGACGGCGTCGCCGGTCGCGACGCGTGCCGGCGGCGCCAGCCGCGGCACGATGACGCCGTCGACGCGCGCCTCGAGGAGGTCGCCCGGCAGACTCACATGCACGGGGCCGGGACGCCCGGACGTCGCCAGCGTGAGCGCGCGCGCGACGTCGTCGCCGAGGCGCTCGGCATCTTCAGCGGTCCACGCGGCCTTGGTCACCGGCCGCGCGGCGGTCGCCTGGTCGAGCTCCTGGAAGGCGCCGAGACCACGCTGCGCACGCGGGCTGGCGCCGCTGAGCAGAACGATCGGCGATTCTTCCATGAACGCGCCGTACAGCGCGGAGAGCGCGTTGAGGTGGCCTGGCGCGGCGGTGACGAGGGCAACGCCGGGGCGATCGGTGAGCCGCGCGAAGGCATCGGCCATGTGCACGGCCGCCGCCTCGTGCCGCGTGTGATACAGCCGGAGCGGCGTATCGATGGCGGCGTCGTAGATCGAGAGGATCTGGTTGCCCGACAGCGTGAAGAGATGCTCCACGCCCGCCGCCACCAGCGTCTCCACCAGCAGCGCGGCGCCCGTTCGCATCAGAAGATGGCGAGCGGGTGCGCCGGCGCGCCGGTCGCCCCCACCAGCCGGATCGGCGTGGCGGTGAACAGGAACTCGTACCGGCCTTCCTCGGCGCATGCCTTCGCCAGCCGCTCCGGATTGACGTTGTCGACGAGGGCGAGGCCGAGGAACGGAATCGCGAGGTGAACGCCCATGCCGAAGCCGGCGTAGCCGATCGGCCGCTCGTCCATCATGTCCCACGCGATGGCGGCGATGTCCTTCTCGCGGAACCACTCGAGACACGAGATCTGCAGGCCGGGATGCGGCGACACCCGCGGCACCCATTCGGGATGGGCGCGGCGGAATGCCTCGTCGCCGCTGCGCACGACCACCACGTCGCCGGGCTCGATGCGCACGCCGAAGCGCGCCGCCGTCTCGTCGAGCTCCTTCGGCGTCACCGGATGGTCCACGGTGACGTGGCCTTCCTTGCGCCCGGCGGCCACGTCGAGGAGCACACCGCGGGACAGGATGCCGTCGAGCAGCGGATCGATCGGGCACCAGGTGGCGCCGGCAGTGGTGAGACTGGTCCCGAACGGCCGGCCGTTGTAGAGCTCGCCGTCCCAGCCCACGTGGCAGAGCGCGTCGACATGGGTGACCCAGTAGCCGTGATAGACGAGGTCGAAGCGGTCGAGCACCACGTCCGCGCGCTCCCGCTTCGAGGGGAACGTCACGTGATAGCCGAATTGCAGGTGCGGCTGCGGCACGATGTCGCGGGCCAGCGAGACGGTGCGGTTCTTCCGCACGAGCGCGCGCGCGGCGGCGCGGCGCGCGTCCGTGACGAGGTTCACGGTGCCGAGCTGGTCGTCGTGACCCCAGCGGCCCCAGTTGTTGAGGCGCTTGAAATAGGACTCGACGTCGGCCTGCGAGGGAATCGTCCGGTCGGCCATGCTGACCTCCTGTGGGATGGCATACTATGCCACGATGCGGCTGCCGCTCGGCGTGTGCGACGTGCGGTCATGGCGACCGACGGACGCGGCCGCGATCGTCGCGCACGCGAACAACCGGAAGATCTGGCTCAACCTGCGCGATCGCTTCCCGCATCCCTACACGCGCCGCGATGCCCGCGCGTTCCTTGCCTCCGTGGTCGGCGCGCGACCCGAGACGAGCTTCGCCATCGAGGTGGACGGCGGCGTGGTGGGCGGCATCGCGTTCCGCGTCCAGACGGACGTCGAGCGCATCGGTGCCGAGCTCGGCTACTGGCTGGGTGAAGCGTACTGGGGGCGCGGGATCACCACCGCCGCCGTCCGCGCGGTCACCGACCTGGCTCTCGGCGGCCACGATCTGCGGCGCGTCTTCGCGCTGCCGTTCGCGCAGAACGCGGCCTCCGCGCGGGTGCTGGAGAAGGCCGGCTTCACGCTCGAAGGCGTGCTCCGCTCGAGCGCGCTGAAGGACGGCCGGGTCCTCGATCAGCTGCTCTATGCGAGAATTCGCGCGTGAGCGCCACCACCCACCGCACGATGTGCCCGATGAACTGCCACCCCACGCTGTGCGGCATGCTCGTCGATGTCGACCACGGCCGGGTCACCGGGGTGCGCGGCGACCCGGAGAACCCCGACAGCCGCGGATTCCTCTGCATCCGCGGCCAGGCGTCCCGCGAGATTCTGGACAACCCGCGGCGGCTCCTGTATCCGCTGCGACGGACCGCCCGCGGCGGCGCCTGGCAGCGCGTGAGCTGGGACGCCGCACTCGACCTCATCGCGGAGCGGATGCGGGACGCCGGACGCGAGGCGGTCGGCACGTGGTCCGGTCATGGCGTCTTCGCGAACAACTACGGGACCCGGATGCACTCGCATCTGCTGCGGCGATTCGCCAACATCTATGGCTGTCAATGGTGGAGTCCCGCGATCATCTGCTGGGCGCTGGGCGCCTACGGGCTCGGGCTCACCGGCCTCATCGAGCCGAACACGAAGGAGGACATGGGGGCCCACGCCTCGCTCGTCATTCTCTGGGGCGCCAACCTCGCGAGCCAGCCCAACACCGGCCGTCACCTCGCCGCCGCCCGGCGCCGGGGTGCCCGCGTGGTCACCATCGACGTCCGCGAGACGGAAGCGTGGGGCCAGTCGGACGAGACGCTGCTGATCCGGCCGGGCACCGACGCCGCGCTCGCGCTCGCCATGCTGCACGTGCTGATCGAGGAGGACCTCGTCGATCGCGCGTTCATCGCGCGCCACACGGTGGGCTTCGAGCGCCTGGCGGCGCACGTGGCGCCGCACGACCCCGCGTGGGCGGCCGGCATCACGGGCATCCCGGCCGAGCGCATCGTCGAGCTCGCGCGGCGCTACGGGACCACGCGGCCCGCGATGATCGTCATGGGCGGCTCGTCGATGCACAAGGGCAGCAACGGCTGGCTCGCCGGCCGCGCCATCTCGTGCTTGCCGGCGGTGACGGGCAATGTCGGCATCCAGGGCGGCGGTCTCGGCCCGCGTCACGGCGCGAGCAGCCACGGCCAGGCGCTGGCCAGCATCGTGGCGCCGGAGCGGAGGCCGCCCGGCGACGACGTGCCGAACCAGATGGCCCGCATCACGGAAGCGCTCGTCGACCGCCGCGTGCGCGTGCTGCTGCTGTTCGGCACCGACATGCTGTCCTCCTTCGCCGACGCCAACCGCGTCGCGGTCGGGCTCGCGCGACAGGATCTGGTCGTGAGCTATGACCTCTTCATGAACGAGACGGCCGAGCGCTTTGCCGACGTCGTGTTGCCGGCGACGTGCTGGCTCGAAGAGCTCGGCTGCAAGTCGACCAACACGCACCTCTACCTGATGCCGCAGATCCTCGAGCCGCCGGGCGAGACGCGCGCGGTGCCGTGGGTGCTCCGTGAGCTGGCCGCGCGGCTCGGCCTCGCCGACTTCTATCCGTGGGCCGACTCCGAAGGCCTGCTCGACGCGCTGCTCGACGCCCCGGCCAGCGGCCACGCCACCGTGGCGGCGCTGAGGGCGGAGGGCGGCATCCGGGCCTTGCGTGTCTCGCACGTGGCCCACCCCGATCTGAAATTTCCGACGCCGTCGGGGAAGCTCGAGCTGTACTCCGAGCGCGCCGCCGCGCTCGGTCTGCCGCCGCTGCCGGTGTTCGAGCCACTGGCCGGCGATGCGTATCCGCTCGTGCTGCGACAGGGGCGGACACTCACGCACTTTCATGGCTTCTACGATCATGGTCGCGCGTTGCCAACCCTGGCCGCCGCCGATCCCGCGCCGGTGCTCTGGATCTCGCCGTCGGATGCCGCGGCGCGCGCCGTCGCCGACGGCGATGCCGTCGTGCTCTCGAACGGCCGGGGCGAGATGCGCGCGCGCGCACACGTCACGCCGCGCGTGCCGCCCGGCACCGTGTGGATGCGCGACGGGTGGTCCGGCCTCAACACGCTGACCGCCGGCGACGCGGTGCTGCCCGACGCGGCGGTCGAGGCCCTCGGCTTCGCGGCCGGACAGGCGGCGTTCGATGCGCGCGTGGAGGTGACGGCGGCGGTCTGAGCGGCGGCTCGAGCGCGCGGCCGGACGTCAGCGCTGCACCGACGGCACCCACGCCGTCGTGCGGCCGCCAATCGTGTCGTGGCGGATCTTCTCGCCGCGCGAGGTGTACGCCTTGGGGTTGCGGCCCCAGCGATCGTGGAAGAGCCACCGGCGCGGGTAGAGATCGCTGTTGTTGCGCGCGCGCACGGAGACGTCCATCACGTGGCGGAGGGCGGTGCGGAGCCGCCCGATCTCCTCGTCGTTCAGCGTTCCCGCCCGACGTCGCGGATCGATGCGCGCCTGGTAGAGCACCTCGTCGGCGATCCAGTTGCCGACGCCGGCCGCGAACGACTGATCGAGCAGCAGCGCCTTCATCGGTGCCGAGCGCGCGCGAACGAGCGCGGCGAAGTCGCGCGGTGACGGCAGCTCGCGGAAGGCGTCGAACCCGAGCAGGCTGATCGGCGGCTCACGCTCCGGGTCGTGCCGCAGCCGGACGCGGCCCAGGCGGCGCGCGTCGGCGTAGGCGAGCTCGCCGCCGTCGTCGAAGGCCAGGCGCAGCTTCATGAACCGCGGCGGCCACGCCAGCCCCGGCCCTCGCTTGCCGTGGGCGACGAGCCGCAGCGTTCCCTTGCCCGGCGTGTGGAAGCCGCCCGTCATGCCGAAGTGCAGGCACGGCCACGGCCGGCGGTCGAGCTCCAGCCACAGATGCTTGCCGTGCCGGCGCACCGCCTTCACACGCCGGCCGACGAGCGCGCGTCGCCAGCGCGCGGGCGAGACCCTCTCGAACACGATCGGGTCTTCGACGCACTCGACGTCGACGATGCGCCGGCCCCGCGCCACGCGCTCGACGACGCGCCGGGCGGCCTCGACCTCGGGCAGCTCAGGCATGGTCGGTGGCGAGACCGGCGACCACGGTGGTGCTCGGCAGGCGGCGGAAAATTTCGGGCGACGTCTTGATCTTGGTCGAGCGGCTGCCACCACCGAGGATCAGCCAGTCGAGTGCCATGAGCCGCTCGTCGACGTAGATCGGCAGCGCCGGCGGCAGCGCGAGCACGGTCACGCCGCCGATCATCATGCCGGTCAGCGCCTGCGTCTCCTCCGCGGTCGCGAACGACACGCGTGAGACATTCATCAGCTTCCGCACGGCATGGTTGACGTCGAGCCGCGTGGTCGCCTTGACCACGCACGCGCCGTACTGCTTCGGCTCCTTCTTGGAGGCCACGATGATCGTGTTGGCGGAGTTCTCGAGCGGGATGCCGTAGCGCTCGCAGAATCGAGCGGTGTCCGCGAACTCCGGGTCGATCGTCATGACCTCGTAAGCGACCCCGAGCCGGTCGAGCGAGCTCGTGACCCGCGCGTCGATGTTTTCGCTCATCGCGGCGCCTGCGCCACGAAGACGGTGCCGAGCGCGGTGTGCGGGGTATCGAGCGGCCGCACCGGCCGCGGGCTCACCACGTCGATGTGAACGGGCCCCTCGTCGGCCGTGGCGTCGATCTCCACGGTGATTCGCAGCGGGGAGTCCGGCCACCGGTAGACGAGCACGCCGTCCTCTCGCGACGCGCGGCCGTGCAGCAGCTCGCCCCACTGCCGCTCCGCGCGCGCCTCGGCGTGCGCGCGCGTCCGCAATCCGAGGATGCGAACGGGCGGCGGCGGATCCGGTGGACCGGGCGGCGCCGTGCGCCACTTGCCGCGCGTGGGGCCCTTGCCCGCCATCTGCGCCAGCTGCACGACGATGCCCAGCGCGTCTTTGGGGTGGAGAAACGCTTCCTTCCAGTACGGGCTGGCGTCGTTGAAGCCGACGATCGCGTAGCCGAGCGCCCGCGCGCGGTCGCAGACGTCGCGCAGGCTCGGCACCTTGAACGTCACGTGGTGGATGCCGGGACCCCGGGTGGCGAGGAACCGATGCAGGAAGCCGTCGGCGCCGCGCGGCTCCAGCACCTCGATGCGGCCGTCGCCCTCGAACTCCCACTGGCCGAAGCGGAAGACGGCGGCGTCCATGCCGAAGAACGGCACGCCACCGAGGACGCCCGCGAGCAGCGCGGGCGCGTCGGTCAGTCGATGGGTCGCGATCGCGACGTGGTCGAGCTGGATTCCGGACACGGGCGATCTAGTGTACGCTCTCCGGCCATGAACGGAAGGATCGGCATCGTCGGTGCGGGCGCCGTGGGCTCCGTCGTCGGCGGCCTGCTCACGAAGGCCGGCGAGGACGTGACGCTCATCGATCAGTGGCCCGAGCACGTGGAGAGCATGCGCCGCAAGGGCCTCACGCTCACCGGCACCTGCGGGGATCACACGATTGCCGTGAAGGCGCTGCACCTGCACGAGGCGCAGTCGATCGACGAGCCCTTCGATGCCGTCTTCATCGCCGTCAAATCGTACGACACCGACTGGGCCACCCGGCTCGCGCTGCAATATCTCGCGCCGGGCGGCTACGTCGTCGACTTCCAGAACGGCATCAACGACTATCGCGTGGCCGCGCTGGCCGGCGCCGCGCGCAGCCTCGGCGCCGTCATTCTCATCGGGGCCGGCATGTACGAGCCGGGCATCGCGATGCGCACGGACACGGGCCAGGTGGGGTTCAAGATCGGCGAGCACGACGGACGCGACACCGAGCGGGCGCGCGCGCTGGCCCGCACGCTGAGCGGGGTGGCGCCGACCGAGGTGACGACCAATCTTTTCGGCGAGCGCTGGTCCAAGCTCTCGATCAACTGCATGGTGAACCCGCTGGCCGGCCTCAGCGGCCTCGGCACCTCCGAGTGCCGGACGGAGCCGGGACCGCGGCGGCTGTCGGTGTACCTCGCGGCGGAATGCATCAGCGTCGGCCGCGCGTGCGGCTTCGAGGTCGAGCCGATCATGGGCATCGCCGCCCGGCGCTTCGTCGACGCGGCCGAGGGCCGCGGGCTGGCGGAGGTCGAGGCCGACATCAGCGCCGCCGCCCGCAAGCGCGGTGGCGGCCGCCCTTCGATGCTCCAGGACGTCATGCGCCGGCGCCGAACCGAGATCGAGCAGCTCAACGGTTACGTGGTGGCCGAGGGCCGCCGCCTCGGCATCAAGACGCCCTTCAACGAAAAAGCCGTCGAGCTCTATCGCGCCCATGGCGTCGCCCGTCTCCGCCCCGATCCAAAGAACCTCGAGCCACTGCTCGCGATGCTTCCGCACCATTGAGCACGGAGCGATCGTTGACCGCGCAGCGGAGCCGCCGTCCATCTCGAAGACGGCGACCCACGCTTGCCGCCTCGCTCTGAGCCATCGCGACAATAGCCGTCGGCGTGTCCCTCACGAGCGCGTATCCGGCGGGCGACCCGCGTGCCGGGGCGCGCATGATGATCGAGCGGGCGGCGGCCGCGCGGCGCGCCGAGCTCGATTCGCTCTTCGTCGGCGACCACCACGCCACGCCGACGCCGTACTACCAGAACGTGCCGATCATGGGCCGGCTGCTGGCCGAGTGGAGCGACCGACCGTCGGGCTGCCTGTTCCTGCTGCCGCTGTGGAACCCCGTCCTCCTCGCGGAGCAGGTCGGCACCCTGGCCGCCATCGCCACCGGCCGCTTCATCCTGCAGGTGGGACTCGGCGACGACGAGGCGCAGTTCCTGGCCATGGGCGCCGCGCTGAAGACACGGCCATCGGCGTTCGAGGAGTCGCTGGCGGCGATCCGCCGGCTCCTGGCGGGCGAGTCGGTCAGCGGCAGCGGGCGCTTTGCCTTCGAGAACGCGCGCGTGGCGCTGCGACCCGCGGAGCCCGTCGACGTCTGGATCGGCGCCACTGCAAACGTCGCCATCGATCGCGCCGCGCGACTCGGCGACGCCTGGCTCGCGTCGCCCGGGTTGCCGCCGGCGGCGGCAGCGGCGAAGAGCGCGATCTATCGTGAGCGCTGCCTGGCCCACGGTCGGGTTCCGACGGCCATCGCGATCCGGCGTGACGTGTACGTGGGCGAGTCGAAGGCCGACGCGGAGGCGATGCTCGGCCAGGCCGTGGCCCGCGGCTATCGCGGATTCGATCCGGCGGCGCTCGTTGCCGGCGACGTGGAACAGGTGACCGAGCAGTTCCGCGCGCTCGCGTCCATGGGCTACACCGAGGTGATCATCCGTCACTTCACCAACGACCACGCGAAGGTGCTGGCCTCCTTCGCGCGGCTCGGCGAGGTCAGACGAGCTCTTTCCTGACCAGCTGCACGCCCGCCACGAGCGCGTTCAGCTTCTGCCGCACGACCCCGCGCGGCGTCTCCCAGAATCCGCAGTCCGGATTGAGCCACAGCCGCTCGGCGGGGACGTAGCGCAGCACGGCGCGGATGCGCGCGGCGACCTCCTCCGCGGTCTCCGCCTTGAACGCCTTCACGTCGATGACACCGGCGCCGAGCTCCTTGTCACGCGGGAAGTCCTTCCAGTGCCCGGCGTCGTCGAGACCGCGGTTGGCGAACTCGAGCACCACCTGCGCGGCGTGCAGCTCGTCCAGCGTGGCAAAGACGTTCGTGTAGTCGCGGACGGCGCTGAACGGCCGCCCGTAGAGGTTGCCGAAGCAGACGTGAACGGCGATCTTGGCCTCCACGCCCTCGACCGCCTTGTTGATGCCCTGACTCACGTCATGCGCGGAGCCGTGGTACATCCCGTGATGCGGCTCGTCGATCTGGATGAAATCCGCCCCGACGGCCACCAGCGCCCGACACTCCGCGTTGACGATGGCCACCAGGTCGGCGAGCAGCGTGTCCTTGCTCGTGTAACCGGCGCCGAGCCTGAGCGGCACCAGCAGCGTGTAGGGCCCGGGCACGGTGGCCTTGATCCGCTTGCCGGTGAGCTCGCGCGCGAGCTTGAACTCCTCGACGATGCCGAGGCCTTGCGGCGCGCTGAGCTTCTCGGTGACCTCGAACGGCGTGTTGGTATCCCACAGCGGCTGCCCGAGGCGCCGGGGTGGCGGCAGCGCCCGGATCCCCCGCATCCGGTCGTAGAAGCCGATGATGAAGCGCACGCGCATCATCTCCCCGGTCGACACCACGTCGATGCCCGCGCGCTCCTGGTCGAGCAGGGCGACCTGGGTGGCGTCCTCCATGAGCTCGCGGAGATCGACGACACCGAGGCGCCCGGCCTCCATCGCCTCGCGCGCGAGCCAGACCCAGCCGGGCAGCCCGTGACTTCCCACCACCGAGGTCGGCAGCGTCGGCAGCCCCTGCATCGCTAGGCGCGCGCGCCGTTCACCAGGCGCACCTCGTGCAGCTGCGTGGGCCCGCCGCTGACGCCCCGCGCGCGGAGATGCTCCAGGAGCGCCTGGTACAGCTCGCCGTCGGCGACGCCGACGTCCGAGACGCGCACCCACGGCTGCACGGCGACCTTCACGCCGCCGTCGGTGACCTGCACGATCCCGATCACTGGCGACGGGTCCTTCAGCACGCGCGGGTTCAGCATGACGACCTGCCGCACGCCGGCCAGGAGCACGGACACGTCGCCGGGGTGCGCGACGCTCACCGACAGGTCGAGCTGGCGCGTGGTGCCGAAGTTGTGCAGGATCTCGCCCACGATCTTCCGATTCGGAATGATGACGCGCGAGCGATCGGCGTGGGTCAGGGTGGTGGCCGCGAGCGCGATGGCGGTGACGTCGCCGTGCACGCCGGCCACCGCGATGTGCTCACCCACCCGGAACGGCTTGGTCAGGATGATGCTGAGGCCGGCCACCATGTTGCCGAGCACGCCCTGAAGCGCGATGCCGAGTCCGAGGCCGGCCACGCCGATGCCGGCCACCAGCGGCGCGATCTGGAATCCGAACTTGTCGAGGGCGACGACCAGCGCGAACAGCAGCACGACCACGCGCAGGGCGCGCACGAGGAGCTGGCGCATCGGCGGCTCCATGTCCTGGCGGAGCAGCTGGCGCTCGGTGAGACTGCCCACCCACCGCGCAACCAGCAAACCGACGGCCAGGATGGCGAAGGCGCCGAGCACCTGGAAGCCGTAACGGACGACGAGATCGAGGACGAGATCGTGAACGGGCATGGGGGCCTCCTATCGACGGCGCCGGGCGCGGATGGCGTCCATTGCGCGCCGGTGCTCGTTGGAGTCGAGACAGGTCTTGAACGCGTCCTGCATCTCGCCGCGGAACGTCTCGAAGTCGAGGTCGAACGCGGCCGACGCCAGTCGCTTGCCGGCCCGCGCGCTGGTCGGCGGCAGCGCCAGGAACTTCTGCACCGTTTGCTCCGTCGCGAGTGTGAGCTCTCCCGCGGGCACGACGCGGTTCAGCAGGCCGTAGCGCTCGGCGGTGGGCGCGTCGATCGGCTCGCCGAGCAGGATCAGCTCACGCGCGCGCGCCGCGCCGATCAGCCGAGGCAGGCGGTACAGCGACATGGACGGGATCAGACACTCCTTCACGGCCGGCAACCCCAGCCGCGCGGTGTCAGCGGCCAGGCGATAGTCGCAGACGAGGGCGAGCTGCAGACCGCCGCCGAGACAGTGGCCGTTGATGGCCGCGATGAAGAGCTTGTCCATCCGCTCCATCGCCGTCATTGCGTCCTCCCAGGCGATGAAGTCCGGCAGCCCGACGTCACCGCCGGCCAGCGCGTCGAGGTCGACGCCGGTGCAGAACGCGCGGCCGGCGCCGGTGACGACGACGACGTTGACGTTCG
>DATAOC010000121.1:0-67077 GCA_036265915.1 Candidatus Methylomirabilota bacterium
GACTGGTACATCGGCGCCACCACGCGCAACCTGGGTGTGCCCAAGGCGGTCCGCGAGCTGACCCACACGTTCGTGTACAACCGGATCGAGACGCTGGAGCAGATTTTCGACGCTCACCCCGGCCAGGTGGCCGCCGTCATCATGGAGCCGGTCGGCATCGAGCCGCCGGTGCCGGGCTTTCTGGAGTCGGTGCGCGATATGTGCCGGCGTCACGGTGCACTCCTGATCTACGACGAGATCGTCACCGGCTTTCGGCTCGCGCTCGGGGGCGGACAGGAGTACTTCGGCGTCGTGCCGGATCTCGCCTGCTTCGGCAAGGGGATGTCGAACGGCCTGCCGGTGGCGGCGCTGGTCGGGCGGCGGGACGTCATGCGCTTGCTCGAAGACGTCTTCTTCTCCTTCACGGCCGGTGGCGAGCTCGCGTCGCTCGCGGCGTGTCTGGCCACGATCGACAAGATGCAGCGCACGTCCACGATCGCTCAGCTCTGGGATCGCGGGCAGCGGCTCCGCGACGAGGTGAATCGGCTGTCGACGGCGGCGGGCACCGACGGTGCGATTCGCTGCGCCGGACTCGGCCCGCGGACGGTGATGAATTTCCTCACGCCGGCCGGTGAGCCCTGGTGGGAGCTCAAGAGCCTGTTCCTGCAGGAATGCGTGCGCCGCGGAATGCTCTTCAGCGGCGCGCACAACATGGCCCTTGCCCACGGCGAGCCGGAAGTCGCGTTCGCCTGCCGGGTCTACCGCGAGGTCTTTCCCGTCGTTGCCGACGCAATCCGCCGGGGCGATATACGATCGCGCCTCGAGGGACTGCCCGTCGAGCCGGTGTTCCGCAGGCCATGACGGCGCCGGTGCCGACGTTCCTGGGGACGGAGCATGTGATTCTGCGGCCGCTCTCCTCCGGCGATGCGGCGGTGATGGCGCCATGGGTCAACGACGATGCCGTCACGTACTTCATGTTCACCGGCCAGCGTCCGGTGACGGTGGACCAGCTGGCCGAGTCGCTCCGACGGCAGACCGAGGATCCCGCGCACGTCGTCTTCTTCGTGTGTGATCGCGTCTCGGGTGCCGGTGTCGGAACGGCCGGTCTGTACGACATCAATCCGACGGCACGGAAGGCGGAATTCCGGATACTGCTCGGCGCGCGTGAGTTCTGGAACAAGGGGTACGGCACGGAGGTGACCGAGGCGCTGACGTTCTACGGGTTCGACCGACTGAACCTGAACAAGGTCTGGCTCGGCGTCACCGACGACAACAAGGGAGGCCTTCGTGCCTACGAGAAGGCCGGCTTCCGTCAGGAAGGCCGACTCCGGCAGGAGCTGTACCGCAATAGCCGTTACTACGATGCGATCCGCATGTCCGTGCTGCGGGAGGAGTACTACCCCGACATGCACGCCGCACACGCCAAACGGTTCGGGAGGCAGGCATGAGCGACCTGGCGCTTCTCGGGGGCACCAAGACACGGACGACGCCGTTCCCGCCGTATCCCGTCATCGGCGAGGCGGAGCGTCGCGCGATCATCGACGTGCTCGACGAGGGACGGCTCAGCACGTTCATCGCGAGCCCGGGCGAGCACTTCCTCGGCGGCCGCCGCATCCGGCAGTTCGAGGCCGAGTTCGCGGACTTCCACGGTGTCCGCTACGCGGTGGCCTTCAACTCGGCGACCGCGGCATTGCACGCCGCCGTCGTCGGCTGTGGTGTGCAGCCAGGGGAAGAAGTCATCGTCCCTCCGTACACCTTCACCTCGACGGCGACCTGCGCGCTGATGCACGGCGCCATCCCCGTCTTTGCCGACGTCGAGGAGGAAGGCTTCTGCCTCGATCCGAAAAGCGTCGAGACCGTGGTGTCGTCGCGCAGCCGCGTGATGATTCCGGTTCATCTCTTCGGTCAGCCGGCCGCGATGGACGAGCTGCTCGAGGTGGCGCGGCGCTATCGACTGCGCGTCGTCGAAGACTGCGCCCAGGCTCCCGGCGCCGTCTACAAGGGGCGCAAGGTCGGCACGCTCGGTGATTGCGGCATCTTCTCCTTCCAGGAGACGAAGAATCTGATGACGGGCGAAGGCGGCATGCTCATCACGAACGATCCGACGATCGCCGACGTCGCGCGATTGCTACGGAATCACGGCGAGGCCGCGGTGGCGCCCGGCGAGGCCCGCTCGTACAAGGCCGAGGTGCTCGGCTGGAACTACCGCATGACGGAGTTCGAAGCCGCCCTCGGCCGTGTGCAGCTCGCGCAGCTGGGCGAGCAGAATGGCGCGCGCCAGCGCCTCGCCGCCCACCTGACCCGTGCCCTCGAAGGCGTCCGGGGCTTGCGCGTGCCGCCGCTGCGGGGCGACGTCGAGCACGTGTATTACGTGTATCCCTTGCTCTTCGACGAGGCGGCGTGGGGCGCGCCGCGTGCAAAGGTGCTGGCCGCCATCAATGCCGAGGGGGTGCCCATCAGCGGCGGGTACGTGAAGCCGCTGTATCTGTCACCGCTCTACCAGGAG
The DNA here is from genome assembly GCA_036265915.1 of Candidatus Methylomirabilota bacterium. Classification (GTDB taxonomy): domain Bacteria; phylum Methylomirabilota; class Methylomirabilia; order Rokubacteriales; family CSP1-6; genus AR12. The sequence continues at coordinate 2,486 of DATAOC010000121.1, forward strand.
CGCCGTGCGACGGCATTCCGGTCGTATTCCGGCGACGCCCGTTACGAGGAGGGCATCTGTCCCGCCGTGGAGCGGCTGCACAATCAGACGATGGTCCTGCTGGCCATCGTACGACCGCCGGCCACCGAGTCGGACATGGACGACGTCGCCCGTGCGATCCAGAAGGTCTGGCGCTGTCGTGGCGAGCTGGTGTGATCGGGAGCCATCGATGCAAGGCTTGACCGCTCTCAAGCAGCGGCTCGGCGATCACCTGCAGTACCGCGCGATCGTCAAGCATCGCTCCAAGCTCGGGCGCGATCTTGCTCCCCGCTACACCCAGTATCTCGAGCGCTGCCGCGCCGCCGTCTCTCCGGCCGATGTCGTTCCGGACGAGCTCTCGCACGCGGTGCAGGAATTCGACCGACGCGGGTTTACCTCGTTCAGGACCGAGGACGACGGCCGCCGCGCGGCGAGCATGCTCGCGCGGATCCAGGACGAGGAGCGCCGCGGCGGCGACGTCTGGGACGGTGACCGCCGCTATCGGCGCGAGATCTACACGACGTTCCCCGAGATCGAAGGCTTCTTCCGTGGCGCGCTCGGCCAGTTCCTCACGGCGACTTACCGTGCGCACTTCAAGATCTTCTTCGGCGTGCTCTACAAGTCTGAGCGGCTCGGCGACGCTCCGGTCGGCTCGCAGCTGTGGCACGCCGACGGCGGCCCGGGCACCTGCATCAACGTCATGATCTACCTGAAGGACGTCGACGCCGCCGACGGCGCGATGGAGTGCTTGCCGTGGGAGCTGTCGCTCAAGCTCTACCGCGGAGAGCTCGCGATCGTTCGCGAGTTCCTCGGCCGCACCCGACGCGACGGCAGAACGCCCACGCGTGACGAGATAAGGGACGTCCGGTGCGACTACTACCGGCGCGAGATCGAGGCGCACTACCGCGCGGCGGTCGAGCAGCCCACCGGTCGGGCGGGCCTGATCCTGCCGTTCCGGAACAACATCGTGCACAAGGGCGGTTACCCTGCGGCCGGTCGTACGCGGTACGTGTGCGTATTCCATGTGTACCCGTCCGACCGACCCACTCCCTGGGAGCGCTACCGCCGTGACGGGATCGCGAAGGCCGGTAACTTCCCCCGGGATCCCGCCGCGGAATTCTGAGCCGGTGAATCCCATCGCCGCCCTGGTGCGCGCCGTTCATCGTCCGGCCGACGTGCCGGCCGGCGTCGGCGTGTCGCGGACACTGCTCCGCCAGCCGAGGATATTCGATCTCGTATCCCTTGCGCTGCAGCTGGGTCACATCCGGCGGCTGGACCGCATCCATGATGGCGACGCCGGCGACGAGTTCTTCACGAAGGTCAAGGACTACAACAGCGGCGTGACACAGCGCAAGGTCGTCACCACGACCCGCCGCGCGGAAGCGCTGTACCAGCTGCTGACGACCCCGGCCCGGGACGTGCGTCACGAGCGTCTGCTGATCGTGGGGCCACGCAACATTCAGGAGCTCTACATCGCCTGGCTCTACGGTTATCGCTGGCGCAACATGCACGGGATCGATCTCTATTCGACGCACCGCAAGATCCTGGTGATGAACATGGAGGCGGTCGGGTTTCGCGACGCTGCGTTTCACGCCGTCGTCATGGCGAACACGCTGTCGTATGCGAAGGACACATTTCGGTGCCTGGGCGAGATGGCTCGCGTGCTGGCGCCGGGCGGACGGTTCGTGTTCGGCGCGACGTACTTCCCGCAGAGCCGGGACTGGCCGGGCAATCTCGTTTCCGGCGCCGAGATCCGCGAGATGCTCAAGCGGCTCGGCTTGCGGCTCACGGCCTATCAGGCATTCGACAAGATCAATTCGCTCGGGGGACAGCAGACGGCGCACGTGTTTGCGGTTCAGAAGCCGGACCCCGCGCAGCCGGGCTTCGACCGCGTGAGCTGGATGTGACTCGGCGCAGCGTCGTCCGACGGGTTCGCGGCGCCGGCCGGCGTCTCGCCGTCCGCGTCCGGCAGCTCGCGCCACCCGCGCTCATCGCGCGGGCGCGCGTTGCCCGGCAGCGCGCCGAGACGGAGCGTCTGCTGGCGGCACTCCCGGCCGCCGGACGCCTGACCACGACCCCGAGCTCGGTGCTCGTCGATGCGATGTACGACAATCCCAATTACTGGATCCGCTACGCGCTCCTGCGTGCCGCGCTGGGCTGGCGCGGGGAGGTCGGCGTCCTCGGCCCGTACAGGAGCCGCGAGGCGCGGCGTACGCTCCACAGACTCGGTGTTTCGGAGACCGCGCGGCTCGATGCGCGCCGGCGCCCCGACGTGGACAGGTCCGCGGAGGCGAGGCGGCTGCTGGGAGCGACTGCGACCGCGGCCGACATCCTGCAATGGCGGCTCCCCGAAGAATTTCCACCCGACTTCGTCTACGACGGACTGCTGAAGCGGCAGCGAGCGGCGGTGGTGGATCTCGAGGACCCGCGGCTGCCGGAGCACGTCGCCGAGGCCCTCGAAAGCCTCGCCGCCGCGCGGCATCTCGTCGAATCACGCCGCGTCGACGCCGTCGTCCTTTCCCACGCGGTGAATTTCCAGTTCGCATCCCTGGCGTGGGTTGCACTGCGGCGCCGGATACCGGTGCTGTTGGTGCAGGGATGCTATGGCGTGTCGCGGTTCGTCAGGCTCGACAGCCCGCGCGACATCTACAACACGGTGGATCGGCCGACCGGACGCGACCTGGACGGCCTCGACGGCGACCGTGCAAGCCGGCTCGCGGCGGCCGGCCGCGCGTATATCGAGCGCCGCCTGGCGGGGCATACCGAAGACCTCGGCGCCCTGTACGCGTTTCAGCGCGCCGCCGACATGCCGGGGCGTGATGCGATCGTGCGGAATTTCGGCTGGGACGGGGAACGCCCGATCATCGCCGTGTACGCGTCGAACTGGTTCGACTTTCCGCATCCGTGCGGGATGACGCAGTTCCGGGACTTCCTGGACTGGATGCGCGCGACGCTCGATGCCGCGATCGCCAATCGGCGCGTGAACTGGCTGTTCAAGGCGCATCCGTGCGACGCGTGGTACGGCGGCGTGACGCTGTCCGACCTGGTCCCGCCCCTCGATCGCTACCGGCATGTGCGGCTCGTGCCGTCGGCATGGAACGGCTCGGCCGTGCTGCGCGCAGTCGACGGGCTCGTGACCGTGCACGGGACGGCCGGCATCGAGTTCGCCGCGGCCGGCAAGCCCGTCCTCGTCGCGGATCGCGGCTGGTATGACGACGCCGGCTTCGTCCGGTCGCCGCGGACGCGCGAGGAGTACGTCGACGCGCTGGCCGGCGACTGGTGGAAGGATCTCGATCTCGACGTCTCCGCCCGTCGTGCACAGGTGTTCGCCGGCTGGTACTTCGGCCGCCCGGCCTGGCACGAGCGCTTCGTCTTCGAGGATGATCCTCGTCAGGCGGAGATCTATCGCACCGCGCCGGCGCTGCTCACCGGGTCCCCACGCGCCCTGGCGCGAGAGCTGGAGACGATCCGAGCGTGGTTCACCTCCGGCCGTCGGCACTATCACACGTTCAAGATGAGTCTGGCGAATGACTTCACCGTCTAGCCTCGTGGACCGCGCGGTTGGCAGCCTGCGCGTGCGAGGCGCGGCGCTCGTCACCGCCGCGCAGTGGCGTCGCTTCGCCGGCGGGATCGCGGCCGGCGTACGGCTGCTGTCGCCGGCCGAGACGCGGCGCGGTCTTTACCTCGCCGGGACGCTCCTCGTGGCGAGCGCGCTCGAGATCGTCACGGTGGCGGCGCTGTTGCCGTTCATCAACATCGTCATCCAGCCCACCTCGATCACCAGCAACCGCGTGCTGAGCCGACTGTACGAGCTGTCCGGGGTGTCGAATGTCTCCGACTTCGTATTTCTGGTCGGCGCCGGCGTCATCGTCGTGACCGTCGCGAGCTCGGCCGCCAGCTGGATCGTCCTGCAGGCGCAGAACCGATTCGCCGCGTCATGCCAGACCCGGCTGGCCACCGAGCTGCTGGAGCGCGCGCTGGCGGCCCCGTACGTGTGGTTCTTGTCGCGCAATTCGACCACGCTGTCACGCCTGGTCTACGACGACGTGGTCATCTGGAGCCGCGCGTTCGTGCAGCGACTGCTGATGATGACGAAGGACGTGCTGGTGGTCGTGATGGCGATGGCACTGGTCCTCGCGCTGTCCCCGCGCACGGGCATCGCGGTGGTGCTGGCCATGGCCGTGCTCGGTGCCGTCTCCGTGTCGCTGACCCGTCCGCTGATGACGCGGCTTGCCGTCGACAAGCGAGCCGCCCTCGACCGCACGCTGTTGCTCGCGAACCAGGCGTTCGCGGGAATCAAGGACGTCAAGCTCACGAGCAGGCAGCGGCACTTCGCCGAGCTCTTCAACGGCGCGTACTCCACCGTGTCGGACACGCACGCCGCGCTGAACGTGTGGCAGGAGACGCCGACGCTGGTCATGCGTCTGCTCGCCCATCTCACGCTCGTCATCCTGGCCCTCGCATTCTGGCGCATGGGCATCGGCGGCGGTCAGATCGCCACCCAGCTCGCCCTGTTGCTCGTGGTGACCACGAAGGTCGCGCCGGCGGTGAGCGCGCTGTCGACGGCGATCGGGAACCTGGTCAACTCGATGCCGCACATCGACGCCATCCGGCAGGCGTTCGACAGTATCGAGGCCGCCGAGCTCGCATCCGCCGACCGGGCTCGTGGCGGCAAGCCGGCCGGTGACTGGCGCGAGATCCGGTTCGACAACGTCGGCTATCGCTATCCCGGTGCGTCGGAGTGGGCCCTCCGCGGCCTCTCTGTGAAGCTGCAGCGCGACGGCTCCTATGGCATCGTCGGGCGGTCGGCGGCGGGGAAGAGCACGCTCGTCGATCTGCTCGTGCGTCTGCTGGAGCCGACCGCCGGATGCATGTCGATCGATGGTGAACCCGCCGCCGCGCTCGACGCGCGCGACTGGCAGCGGCGCATCGGATATGTGCCGCAGGCGCCGTTCATCGCCGACGACACGCTGCGGGCGAACGTGGCGTTCGGCGTGCCGGCCGCGAGCATCGACGACACCTGGATCTTGGAGTGTCTGCGCATGGCGAACCTTGCGGCGCTTCCGGACCAGCTCGAGGGCGGTCTCGACACGCGACTCGGAGAGCGCGGCTCCCGGCTGTCGGGCGGCCAGCGGCAGCGCGTGGCCATCGCGCGTGCCCTGTACAACCGGCCCGAGCTGCTCGTCCTCGACGAGGCCACGAGCGCGCTCGATTCGGTCAGCGAGAGCGAGGTCCACGCCGCACTCACGAACCTGCGCGGTCGCGTCATGCTGGTCACGATCGCGCATCGGGTCAGCACGGTGGCGCCGTGTGACGAGATCTTCGTCCTGGAGGACGGCCAGCTGGCCGGGCGCGGGACGTTCGCGGAGCTGATCGATCAGCATCATCTCTTCCGCCGGATCGCCGATGCGAATGCGTGAGGCTGCGAGCGCGCCGTTCGGCATCGCGGGGCGAACGGTTGGCCCCGGCCAGCCCTGCTTCGTGATCGGCGAGGTCGCCCAGTCACACGACGGCAGCCTCGGCCAGGCCCATGCCTTCATCGACGCGATCGCCTCCGCCGGTGCCGATGCCATCAAGTTCCAGACGCACATCGCGGCCGCGGAGAGCACGCCGTCGGAGCCGTGGCGCATACGCTTCAGCCGTCAGGACGCGACGCGGTATGACTACTGGCGGCGCATGGAGTTCACGGAGCCGCAGTGGACGGGCCTCAAGGAGCACGCCGACGAGCGCGGTCTGGTGTTCCTGAGCTCGCCGTTCTCCAACGAGGCGGTCGATCTGCTGATCCGGATCGGCATGCCGGCGTGGAAGGTGGCCTCCGGTGAAGTCGCCAGTCGCCCGCTGCTGGAGCGGATGCTCGCCACCGGCCGGCCGATGTTGCTCTCGACCGGCATGAGTCCGGTCGACGAGGTCGACGCGACGGTCGCCCTCGTGCGCCGCGCCGGCTGTGCGCTCGCGGTGATGCAGGCCACGACCGCGTATCCGTGTCCGCCGGAGCGGCTCGGGTTGAACATGCTCGCGCTCTACCGCGATCGCTATGGCTGTCCGGTCGGGCTGTCGGATCACTCGGCGACGATCTACGCGGGGCTCGCCGCCGTCACGCTCGGCTGCGACCTCCTGGAGGTGCACGTCACGCTGAGCCGCGAGATGTTCGGACCGGATGTGCCGGCCTCGGTCACCACCGGGGAGCTCCGGCAGCTGATCGACGGCATCCGGTTCATCGAGCGCGCGAAGGCAAGCCCCGTGGACAAGGACGCCATGGCCCGCGAGCTCCGTCCGTTGCGTGACGTGTTCGCGAAGAGCGTTGTCAGCCGCGAGGCATTGCCGGCGGGCACGATTCTCGGTCGCGACCATCTGGCCGTGAAGAAGCCGGGGAACGGGATTCCCGCCGGCGACATCGACCGGGTGGTGGGACGCACGCTCGTGCGCGCCGTCGCGCCCGATCAACTGCTCACGTGGGAGGACCTGAATGGCGCAGACTAACGCCCGGCGCAAGATCTGTGTGGTCGTGAACAGCCGGGCCAACTACGGACGGATCAAATCCGTCCTGACCGCCGTGCAGGCGCGTCCGGATCTCGAGCTGCAGCTGATCCTCGGGGCATCGGCGCTGCTGTACCGCTTCGGCAACGTGCGGCAGATCATCGAGCAGGACGGATTCACGCCGGCGGCGACCGTCTACACCATCGTGGAGGGAGAGACCCCGACCACGATGGCGAAGTCGACGGGGCTCGCCATCCTCGAGCTCGCGACGCTCTTCGAGAACTTGAAGCCGGACATCGTGCTCACCGTCGCCGACCGCTTCGAGACGATGGCGACTGCCGTCGCCGCCAGCTACATGAACATCCCGCTCGCGCACACGCAGGGCGGTGAGGTGACAGGCTCGATCGACGAGAGCGTGCGTCATGCGGTCACCAAGCTCGCCCACCTTCATTTTCCGGCCACCGAGCTGGCGGCCGAGAACGTGATCCGGATGGGCGAGGACCCGGCCGCCGTATTCTGCACCGGCTGCCCCTCGATCGACATCGTGGCCACGCTCGATCTCTCGCTGCCCCGGGACATCTTCAAGCGCTACCTCGGTGTCGGGAGCGAGATCGACCAGACCCGGCCATACCTCGTGGTGCTGCAGCACCCGGTCACGACCGAGTACGGTCGCGGATTCGAGCAGATCAACGAGACGCTCGAGGCGGTGACCGCGTCCGGGATGCAGACCGTGTGGCTGTGGCCCAACGTCGACGCGGGCTCGGATGACATCTCGAAAGGGCTGCGGATGTATCGCGAGAAGCATCATCCGAAGAATCTGCATTTCTACCGGAATTTCGCGGTGGAGGACTACGCGCGCCTGATCGACAACGCGGCGTGCGTGGTCGGCAACTCGAGCTCGGCGCTCAGAGAGGGCGCGTTCCTCGGCGTTCCGGCCGTCGACATCGGAACGCGGCAGCAGGGGCGCGAGCACGGGCCGAACGTGATGCACGCGGACTACCGCGCCGACGATATCCTCGAGGCCATCGGCAAGCAGGTCGCGCACGGCAAGTACGAGCGCAGCACGCTGTTCGGCGACGGATCGGCCGGCAAGCGGATCGCGGACGTCCTGGCCACGGCGCCGCTGTCGGTCCAGAAGCGGCTGGCGTACGGGACGTCATGACCCTCGACACGACGGTGGCCTTGATTCCGGCCCGCGGTGGCAGCAAGGGCATTCCCGACAAGAACCTCTGTCGCGTCGGCGACCTGACGCTGACCGCGCGCGCGGTCAGGTGTGCGCGCGAGACGGGCCGGTTCGCGCGCATCGTGGTGACGACCGATAGCGACGGGATCGCGGCGGAAGCACGCCGCGAGGGTGCTCAAGTGATCCGTCGCCCGGTGGCCCTCGCGTCGGACACCGCGGACGTCGTCGACGTCATCATGCATGCGCTCGACGTCCTCGCCGGAGAGGACGTCACCGCCGAGACCGTTGCCCTCCTGGAGCCGACGAGCCCGCTCCGCACGCCTGAGATGGTGCGCGACGTCCTCGACCGCCTCGGCGACGCCGAGGCCGTGTTCACCGTCTCACCCGTGCCGGTTCGCTTCCACCCGAGAAAGCAGTTCTGGGTCGACGCCGACGGCTGGGCGCGCCGCGTGGCAGCGGAGCTGACCATGCCGGTGCGTCGCCAGGAGCTGACCGAGACCTACGTGCAGAACGGCGCCGTCTACGCGTTCAAGACGGCCATGTTCCGCGCGCACCGGTCGGTGTTCGGTCCATCACCGCGGGCGATCGTCATCACCGCGCCGCTGGTGAACATCGACACGCCCGAGGATCTCGACGAGGCGCGTCGGCTCGTGCCGGCCGAGAACGGCCGGTGATCCGGCGCCTGGCACGGGCCGCCGGCCGCGCGATCGGGTGGCCAGCGCCGCCCGACTATCGTGCGGTCCTCTTCGACGAGCTGCGGGCGTACCTGGCGGGCCGTCGACCCTCGCGAATCGTCGAGATCGGCCCCAAGGACGGCGTCGACACGCGCCGGCTGCTCGGTCTGGAGCCGAAGCAGCTCACACTGATCGACTTGCCGCGTGCCGAGGCGGCGAACCGTGTGTGGCTGGCCCGGATCGACTCGCCGGCCATCGAGTACATTTCCGCGAACTTGATGTACAGCGACGTGGTGCGCGCACTGCCTCCGTACGATCTCGTCTGGTGCACGGGCGTCCTCTACCACAACCCGGAGCAGCTCCGCATGATCCGGCTGTTGCACGACTTGCTGATGCCAGGCGGTGTGCTCGTGCTCGAGTCCGCCACCACGCGCAATCCGCGCCTTCGCGACGCGTCGTGCGTCGAGATCCTCTATCCGCCGTCGGCTGCCCTGAAGCGGAAGTACCACATCAGCGCGAACATCACGCACCTGCCGTCCGCGCGTGCCATCGCCGCCTGGCTGCAGATGGTGGGTTTCGACGAGGTCATGACTTCGCGATGCCATCGTCCGGTCTCGCGCGCGCTGGCGCTGGCCCGAGCCGCCTTCATAGCGACCCGGCCCGTGGAACGCCGAGCGAGTGTCTATTACACGCTCGGGCAGGACGACGGCTACGAGATCGGGAGGTCGTTGTGACTCATCGCCGCGCGGCGCCTGCCCGGTGCGCGATCTGTGAGGGCAAGGCGCACGAGGTGCTGTACCACGGGCCCATACGCGTCGGCGGTTTCGGCTCGTACAGCGCGGAGCCCGAGACGGTGTGGCGGTGCGTCGAGTGTGGTGCGGGACGGCTGCCCGTGTCCTCGGTCGACTACGAGACCTCCGAATACCGGATGCTCGTCGACACGGCCGATACCGTCGACGCGTTTCGACGAACGCACGATGGCGAGCAGCCCGAGAAGCTGAGGATGCTCGGAACGTCCGAGCTCCGCGACCGCGTTGTCATGGACGTCGGATGCGGGGGCGGGGCCTTCCTCGACCTCGTCAGAGGGTTCGCGCGGACGACGATCGGCGTGGAGCCGGCGACGTCGCTCCGGCGTGCCGTGCGCGAGGCCGGGCATCTGGCTTTCGCCTACTGTGCCGACGTGCCGGCGGAGTGGGCAGGGCGCGTGGACGTGGCCGTGGCGTTCAGCATCATCGAGCACGTCGAGGACCCGGCGGCGTTGCTCCGAGATGTCGCGCGGCTGTTGTGCCCCGGCGGCCGCCTTCTGATCAGCACGCCGAACCGCCGCGACCTGCTCCTGGAACTGCTGCCCGAGGACTATGCGCGATTCTTCTACCGGCTGGTCCACCTCTGGTACTTCGACTCAGCGTCGCTCACCACGCTTCTCCACCGTGCCGGCTTCCGCGAGGTGAGCGTGCGCTACGTGCACCGGTTCGACCTCTCCAACGCCGTGCTGTGGCTGCGCGACAAGCGACCCACCGGCATCGGTGGGCTTCCGACGCTGCGCGACGCCGACCCCGTCTACCGCAGCGTCGTGGAGAGCACCGGCCGCGCCGACTACCTCTACGCGTACGCCAGGAAGGCCTAGGCGTGGCAAAGATTCTCATCTTCATCGATCACGACATCACGCTGCGGCACTTCGTGATCACGGGCGTCCTCCGAGCGCTGGAGGACGAGCACGACGTCGTCTGGGTGTTTCCCGACCGTCATCGGCGCGTGACGCACGATCCAAGCAGCCTCCCGATCGGGCGCCATCGCACGGTGTCGATCTCCGAGGCGCGCCTGCATGGATACCGGCGCCTCTATCACGCCTCGGTGCTGCGCATGCTGCGCGGGACTCCCGACCAGCGGGCCATCTTCGCGTTCTGGCGCGAGGTGCTGGGGCTGCGCGCCTTTTCCGCGAGCTGGATGATGTCCTGGCCCGGCAGCTATCAGCTATACCGCAGACGAATGCTCGCGAGAATCGGGGAGCCCGAAGCGGTCACCGCGCTCGTCGATGAGGAGAAGCCGGACGTGATCCTTCACCCGACGGTGCTCGAGGGCCTGTTCGTGTCCGACCTCGTGCACGTGGGTCGCGCCCGGGAGATCCCGACCGTGTTCCTCATGAACTCGTGGGACAACCCGGCGGTCAAGGCGATGACCGTCGGCGCTCCGAGCCGGCTCGTCGTGTGGGGCGAGCATTCTCGCCGTCTCGCGCACGAACGGCTCGGTATGCCGCTCTCCGACATCCTGACGTTCGGCGCCGCCCAGTTCGAGGTCTATCGTCGGCCGCCCCGCGAGGCGCCGGCGGCGTATCGAGCACGCCTCGGGATTCCGGTCGGCCAGCCGTTGCTGCTGTATGCCGGGTCCAGCAAGGGACTCGACGAGACGGCGCATCTTCGCGCGCTCGACGCCGCCGTGGCGTCGGGACATGTGCCACGCTGCACCGTGCTCTATCGGCCGCATCCCTGGCGCGCGCGCGTGGACACCGAAGAAGACTTCTATGCGCGCCGGTGGCGGCACGTCATGATGGCGCCGGACATGGCGGACTACTATCGCCGGCACCGCGCGGGTGAGACGGCCATCTATCTCGCCGACTACGACGAGACGCACGTGACGCTCAGCGCCGTCGACGCCGTCGTGTCGCCGCTGTCGACAATCCTGCTGGAGGCCGGCCTCCACGGCAAGCCGATGCTGGCCTACCTGCCCGACGAAGACATGCAGCAGAATGCCGCGATGTTCAGCATGGCGAAGACGGTGCACTTCCGCGACTTCTTCGCGCGCGTGGACTGCCTGCGCTGTGAAGATCCCGCCTCGCTCGTGGCCGATTGCCGGCGGCTGCTGGAACGCGCACGCGATGCCGCGGTCGGGGACACGCTGCGACGACAGTGCGGCTTCTTTGCCGACACGACCGGGGTGGCGTACGCCGAGCGCCTCGACACGCTGATCGATGAGCTGTGTCGACAGCGGCGGCCGCCGGGCATCGGCCGATGAGTGTCGCGTTCGCCAAGTACGACCAGGGTGACGCGTATCACTGGCGCGAGGCATCCCGGCATGTGCTCTACGGCTGGCCATACACCCGCTCCCGGATGGCATGGGTCGTGCGGCACTGTCGCGGCAGCAAGCGCGTGCTCGAGATCGGCTGCGGCGATGGCGCGCTGCTCGGGCGTCTCGCCGCTGCCGGGCACGAGGTCACCGGTATCGACCGCGACGACCGTGCGCTCGGGCTCGCGGCGACGATGCTCTCACGTCGTGGACTGCGCGCGGAGCTTCACCCCGACCTCCGTTTCGTCAAGCACCAGTGCTTCGACGCGATCGTGCTCGCCGAGGTCATCGAGCATCTCGACGATGCGGCGGGCGCGCTGGCGGCGGCGGCGAAGCTGCTCACCTCGGACGGGCGTCTCGTGCTGACGACGCCGGTGCGGCTCCTCGAGCGCCCGCTCGACCGGCATCACGTCCACGAATTCTGGCCGCAGGAGCTCCGCGCGCTGCTGGAGCGTTTTTTCGAGGACGTGCAGATGTCACGTCTCCATCCGGCGTGGCTGGTGGATCTGATGTGCTGGGGCCGCGGCCGCGTCAAGCCCGTCGCCATCCTGGCGAACCTCGTTCATCTCGTGACCGGCGTCGAGGTGCTCGATCGGCTCGGAAGCCCGCTCGGCGTCTACTGGACGCAGGGCGCGCTGGCGTGCCGGCCGCGCGGCGAGCGCCCGCTGTGAGCGCACGCACGCTGGCCGATGACGGTACGCTGACGACGACCACATGCGCCGATGTGATCTGGGTGTTTCGGCGGCGGCGGCGGGAGTGGCTCGAGCAGTGGGGGCGGGGAGAGACCTCGAGCGAATTCTTCTACGGGTTGCCGACGCTGCGCGACCGCTATCGGGTCGCGTTCGTCGAGGACGAGACGCGTCGTACCGTCGCCCGCCCGTGGTATCCGATCGAGCGACTCATCGCCCGCCGCATCGGCATGGGCTTTGCGCTCGACCTGGCGCTGCGCCACCTGCACACGCTGAACCAGGCGCGGGCCGTCGTGTCGACCGTCGACACGTGCGGCTTGCCACTCGCGCTTCTCAAGAAGCTCGGCGTGCTCCGCCCCCCGCTGATCTACATCAGTCAGGGTCTGAGCGACCGGGTGGCGGCCTACGGGGCACAGCGGTGGCTCACACGTCTCTACCGTCGGCTGCTCCTCGGTGTCGACGAGCTCGTCACGCTGAGCGCGGGGGCCGGTGCCGCGCTGGCCGCCTGGCTCGGGGTGCCGCGCGAGCGGGTGAGAGTGGTGCCGTTCGGCATCGACGGCGACTTCTGGCGCAACACCGGCCCGGAACGCCGCGGGCCGGGAGAGATTCTGAGCGTCGGTTCCGATGACGGACGAGACTATCCGACGCTGCTCGCCGCGGCCGCGGCCTGCGACCTCCCGGTGCACGTGGTCACCGCGTTGCCGATCGAGGTGTCGCAATACCCGCGCGTCGTCCGGACCACCACGCACACGTCGACGGAGCTCCGCGATCTGTACTCGGCGGCACGCTTCACCGTCATTCCACTCGTCGACCGGAGCCAACCGTCCGGGCAGAGCGCGGCGCTCCAGGCGATGGCGTGCGGCCAGGCGGTCGTGCTCACGCGGACGCGAGGCTGGTGGGGCGAGAACCGACTCGTCGATGGTGACAACTGCGTCGTCGTTCCTCCGGGCGACGCCGGCGCGCTCGGCCGTGCGATCCGCGCGCTCTGGGACGATCCCGCGGCGTGCGCGCGCCTCGGCGTGGCGGCGCGGGCGACGGTCGTGGAGCATTTTTCGGAGCGCAGGATGGCGACCGAGCTCGCCGCGCTGATCGAGGCGCGACTATGACGTTCACCGAGCTCGCACGGCGGCTCTACCGGACGGTGCGACCCGCGCGGGATCACTGGACGCATCTCGTCGCCGTCGCCGACCGCGCCAGCCTGGTCCACGACCCCGCCCTCGATGCCGCCGGCAAGCGCGCCCTGTTCAAGCGCAACGTCGAGCTGGTCGAAGTCGAGCCGCATGCGTATTGCAACCGCACGTGCTCGTTCTGCCCCAACAGCATCATCGACCGGCTGACGGTCACCGAGCACTTCGACAGCGCGCTGTACGACGCGCTGCTCGACGACCTCGCCTCGATCGACTACGACCGTGTGTTGCGGCTGGCGCGGTACTCGGAGCCGATGGCGCACGACCACATCTTCGAGATGGTCGCCCGCGCGCGCCGGCGGCTGCCGAGCGCCGTCATCGACATCGTCAGCAACGGTGACTACCTGACGTCCGAAGCGCTCGCCCGGCTGGCGGCCGCCGGGTTGTCGATTCTGCGGATCAGCGTGTACATGCGACGGAACGTGGCGTGGAGTCCGGATGCCGCGCGCGAGGAGATCGGCCGCGTTGGCAAGCGGATGGGGCTGGCGCCCCGATGGACCGACGCCACCGCGACGTCCGTCGGGGCTGTGTTCACGTATCCGGATCTGGAGATCGTCGCCTTCTCGCACAACTTCGATGAAGTCGGCTATGACCGCGGCCAGCTCCTGGACAAGCTCGTCGATCGCACGTACGTCCGGCGGTCGCCGTGCTTTCTCGTCTTCTCGAACTTCACCGTCGATTTCAACGGCAAGGTCATGCCGTGCTGCAACCTGAGGTCGGATCATCCGGAGCACCGCGGGTTCGTTGTCGGCGACCTCACCGCGGCCAGCACCAGCATCTTCGACGTCTACGCCGGACCGGAGCTCACCGCCTGGCGTCGCACCTTGGCCGGCGTGGGGACAAAGGCGCCGCCGTGTGACACGTGCAAGCAGAAGACACTCGAGGGGCCGGCGCTGGCGCGGCTTCACGCCAGGCTCGAACCGCGGCTGCGAGCGGCCGGCATCGAGCCCGGACGATGATCGGCTGGCGGGGACGACGGCGCCGGTCATCGGCGACGCCCGAGGTCATCGGTCGTGTCGCCATCAACATGCGTCCGGCGCGGTCCGCGTGGGGCGGGGGCAGTCAGTGGGTGGCGCAGATCACGCGCTATCTCGCCGACCGTCGCTACGATGTCGGCTTCGAGCTGCGGGACGACGTCGACTGGATCGTGCTGGTCGACCCGCGGCCGGGCGGCCTCGTGACGTTCGGGCCCGAAGACATCGCGCGGCATCGCGCGCGCCGGCCGGCCTCGCGCTGCCTGCACCGCGTGAACGAGAACGACGCCCGTAAGGGCACGGACGGCGTCGACCGTCTCCTCGCGGAGGCGAATCGTGTCGCCGACGACACGGTGTTCGTGTCGCGCTGGCTGCGCGACTATCATGCGCAAAGGTGGTTCGACACGCGACGGCCGCACGCCGTCATCCCGAATGCCGCCGATCCGCGCGTCTTTCATCCCGTGGGAAGCACCCGCTTCCAGCCGGGCGGTGTCCTGCGCGTCGTCACGCATCACTGGTCCGACAACTGGCGCAAGGGCTTCGCGGTGTACCAGACGATCGACCGGCTGATCGCGAGCGGCGACCTGAAGGACACCGAGCTGCGGGTGATCGGCCGCTGGCCGCGCGATCTCCAGTGGACAGCGGCGCGCACGTTCGAGCCCACGCACGGCGCCGCGCTCGCCGATCTCCTCCGGCAATGCCACGTCTACGTGACGGCTTCGCTGTCGGAGCCGGGCGGGATGCACTTCGTGGAGGGTGCACAGTGCGGCCTGCCATTGCTGTATCACGAAGACGGA
This sequence comes from Candidatus Methylomirabilota bacterium, assembly GCA_036265915.1. Lineage (GTDB taxonomy): Bacteria > Methylomirabilota > Methylomirabilia > Rokubacteriales > CSP1-6 > AR12. The sequence continues at coordinate 17,548 of DATAOC010000121.1, forward strand.
GGGGGCACGCCCGAGGTGGGCGAGCGCTTCGGCATCGGATTTCGCGATGACGTGGCCGGCGCCGTCCACGCGATGCGCGTGCGATACGACGAGCTACGCCGCGCCGTGCTCGAGCGCGCGCCGTCGGGCGACGCCATGTGCGAGGCATACGCGCAGCGGATCCAGTCGGGCATCGCGGTCGCACGCGACGCGGCAGCGGGCGCGTGAGCGGCGCACCGCTCGCCGTCTACTCGGGGCCGCGGGATCTGGAAGGCATCGTCCGCGACGAGCTCGGTGCGCGCTTCACCGTTCGCTGGGTGGCGCCCGAAGACGACGCCGTCGCCAAGGCGCTCCGCGACGCCACGGTGTTCCTCGACGCCTCCATGCGCGTGCGCATCACCGCCGCCATGGTGGCGGATGCGCCCGACCTCGCGCTCATCGTCACCGCCACCACCGGTGCCGATCACATCGACGCCGACGCGCTGACCCGGCGGCACATCCCGCTCCTCACGCTCAAAGGGCAGTCGGCCGTGCTGAATTCGCTCACGCCGGCGGCCGAGCATTCGTGGCTGCTGCTCCTGGCGTGCGCGCGAAGCCTTCCGGCGGCGCGTGCGCACGTCGTCGACGGCGGCTGGGATCGCACACTGTTCCCCGGCGTGATGTTGCGCGGCCGGACGCTCGGCATCATCGGCTGCGGACGGATCGGACAGTGGATGGCCCGGTACGGGCAGGCGTTTGGCATGACCTGCCGCGGATACGATCCGTACCTGACGGTGTGGCCGGATCACCTCATCCGCACCGAGCTGCCGGAGCTGCTCGCCGCCGCAGATTTCGTGACGCTCCACGTGCACCTCACCGAGGCGACGCGCGGCTTGCTCCGGCGCGAGCACTTCCAGGCGATGAAGCCGGGCGCGGTGTTCGTGAACACGTCGCGCGGTGAGCTGATCGACGAGGCGGCGCTGCTCGAGGCGCTTCGGCACGGCCGTCTGCGCGGCGCAGGCCTCGACGTCCTCACCGGGGAGCCGGACATCGCGGAGCATCCGCTGCGCCGTTATGCGGCCGGGCACGGTAACCTGATCATCACGCCGCATATCGGCGGCTACAGCCCGGACGCGGTCGCCGCCGTGCTGCGCTTCTCGGCAAGCCGCATCCGCGCCCATTTCGAGGACACGCGGTGAACGTCGAGCTGGCCGCGCTGGCCGATGCGCTGGCCGTCGAGGGCGTGCGCGCGATCTTCGGTATCCCGGGCAGTGGACCGTCGCTGCAGCTGATCACGCGGTTGGAGGGCCGCGGCGTGCCGTTCTACGGGGCATCGCACGAGGCCTCCGCGGCCATCATGGCCGGCGCCTTCGGCAAGCGGTCGCGGACGCTCGGCTGCTCGGTGTCCATCCGTGGTCCCGGGCTCGGCAACACGCTCGCGGGCGTGCTGACCAATCACTACGAGAACCGCGCGACGCTGAGCATCGCCGAGACGTCGACGGCCGCGCACAAGCGTCTCGACCACGCCGCCGCCGCCGCGACCGTCGTGAAAGCGTACGCGACACTCGGTGATCCCGCCGCGACCGTCCACGCGCTGGCGAGTGCCGCACGTGACGAGATCCCCGGACCCGTGCATCTCGATCTGTGCGCCGGCGACCCCGTTGTCCTCCGCACGCCGGTGCCCCGGACGCCGGCACCGCGCCTCGACGATCGCGTCCGCCGGCTTCTCGAGCAGTCGCGCCGGCCCGTGGTGATCGCGGGCAGTCTTGCAACCCGGAGGTCGTGGGGCGCACGGCTGGGCGCGCTTCGCCTTCCGGTGTTCACGACCTTCACCGCGAAGGGGGTCGTGGATGAGCGCGGGCCCTACGCAGCGGGCGTGTTCACGGGAGACGGCAAAGGGCTGGCACCGGAGCGCGTGTTGTTGCCGGAGGCTGATCTCGTCGTCGGGCTCGGCCTGCGCGCGGGCGAGATTCTACGGTCGCCGTCGTGCCCCTGTCCGGTGCTGATCCTCGACGCCGTCCCCGGCGATCCCGGGCTCGGTACCACCCACATCGTCTCCCACGCGGCCGACGGGGACTTCGACGCCGCGCTCGCGGTGCTCGCGACACGGGAGTGGGGCGCGGCCCGCGTTGCCGAGGCGGTCGGTGCGATGCGTCGACGGCTGCTGGCGGATGCGTGGCTGCCGGCCCGTGCATTCGAGGCGCTCCGTGAGGCCGTCCCGGACATCGGCTGCTTCGTCGCCGACACCGGCTGGTTCTGCACGATCGCCGAGCACCTGTGGCCCGCGCCCGCGGCGGACGCGTTTCTGGCGAGCGCCAACGGCCGCTCGATGGGCACGGGATTGCCCATGGCCATCGGTGCTGCACTCGCCGATCGCGGACGACCGACGATATGTGCGATGGGCGACGGCGGCGTGCGGATGTACATCGCGGACCTGCGTCTGGCGGTGGAGGAGCGACTGCCGGCCCTGTTCCTCCTGCTGTCAGACGGACGACTGGGCAGCGTGGCCACCGACCCCGCGCTGAGCCGTCGCGCGACGCGCGTGGCGGGTGCGTCGTGGTTCCGCGTGGCGGAGGCGATGGACTGCCCGGGCCATCAGGTGAAGGACGTCGACGGCCTGCTCGCGGCGCTGGCGCGCTGGCGCTGGTCCGAGGGACCGCTCTTCGTGGAAGCCGTCTTCGATCCCGACCGGTATGCGGCGATGACACGCGATATCCGGTAGCGCACGTGCAGACCACCACCGTCCGCCGCGCCACCCTGCGTATCTGCACGCCCCACTGCGGCCTCGACCCGGAGACCCGGCTCGGCGGCGAGATGTACGAGGTCGAGGTCCTGCGCGAGATGGCCGCGCGCGGCGTGGTGTTCGACATCCTGCTCGCGCGGCACAAGCGCTATCCCGAGGGCGTACCGAACTGGACAGTGCATCGGCTGGCGGTGGGGCGCGGGCTGCGGTGGCCGGTGGCGGCGGTGCTGCTGCCGCCGTACATCAGGCGCGTGTGGAAAAGGACGCGCTTCGACGTGCTGCGCGCGCACTCGCTGCGCTACATCGGTCCGGCCGCGCTGATCGCGCGTGCATGGTACGGCGTCGAGGTCCCGATCGTCGCCCACCATCACCATCTGGATCCGAGCCCGCTGAATCCGCTCATCGAGGGGCGCGTCATGCGCGGCGTCGAGCGGGTGATCGTGGGCAGCGAGTTCGCCCGCCGCCAGGCGGTGAGCGAGCTCGGCGTCCCCGCCGAGAAGCTCACGGTCGTCCCGTACGGCGTGGACCGCGCGCTGTCGCCGGGGCCGAAGCCCGAAGCGCTCGCGCGTCGGCTCGGCGTGAGCGATACGCACGTCGTGCTGTTCCTCGGCTCGCTGGAGGCGCGCAAGAACCTGGCGTTCCTGCTCGAGGTGTGGCGCGAGGTCGCGCGTGCGCGTCCGGACGCGCGGCTGGTCATCGCGGGCGGCGGACCGTTGCTCGGAGACCTGCGAGCCCGCGCCCGCACGCTTGGCGTCGATGGCTCGGTCGTGTTCCCCGGGCGGGTGCCGGCGGCGGAGAAGCTCGACTACTACCGCCTGGCGGACATGCTCGTCTTTCCTTCGACGATGGAAGGCTTCGGCCTCGTCGTCGCGGAGGCGATGTCCTGCGGGCTGCCGGTGCTCGTCTCCGATCGCGGGTCACTGCCGGAGCTGGCCGTGCCGGCCGCGGGCGCGCTGCTGGCCGAGCCGACCGATCGCGACGCCTTCGTCCGCGGCATCCTGACGCTCCTCGCCGACGCCGCGCTCCGCCGGCGGTTCGGCACGGCGAACCGCGAGCGTGTGGAGCGGCTCTTCCGCTGGGACGTCTGCGCGGCGGCGACGGCGCGCGTGTACGAGGAGGTGCTCGAGGCGTGGCGAGCCGCGCGATGACGGCGTGGTGGCCGCGGCCACTGGTGGCCGCCGTCGACTCGCTCGACCGCCGCGGCGGCGCCGTCGCCGTGCGGCTCGTGAAGTACACGGGCAAGAGCCGTGAGCCGATCCATCCCAAGCACCTGGTCGAGGCGCCGTGGCATCACTGGTACCTGGACTATCTGCAGGCGAGCGACGTCGTGCTCGACGTCGGCTGCGCCAACGGCGCCCACACGCTGGCCGCGGCCGCCCGCGCTCGGCGTGTGATCGGGATGGACGCCGACGTCACGCAGCTCCGCATCGCGGCCGCGGGCGCCCGACGGGGCCGCGTCGCGAACGTGCAGCTGCTCGGCTGGGACGTGACGACGGCGTTTCCGTTCCCGGCCGCCGCCTTCGACGCGGTGCTGTTCCTCGACGTCATCGAGCATCTGGAGCCGCGCGTGGCCGTGCTGCGCGAGATCCGCCGCGTGCTGAAATCGGACGGCCGTCTGCTCCTCTCGGCGCCACATCGCGACACCTCGTGGCGCCGTCGGCTGCGCGCGGCGGGGCTGTTCGCGTTCTCCGACGTGGACCACAAGACGGAGTACAGCCGAGACGACCTGCTGGCCGAGCTGGCCGCCGGCGGCTTCGTGCCCGTCGAGCCGCTCATGCCGGTCGTGTACGACACGCCGATGGCCGGGCTCATCGACGTCGTGGGCGGCCTCGCGCTCGGGCCCTACGCCCGGCTCGTGCGCTGGAAGCGGGCGGCCGCACTCCGTCACCCGCAGGAGTCGATCGGCTTTCGCGTGGTGGCGCGACCGGCGGTGGACGGCGCGTGATCCTCGGTCTGCTGCCCGAGCTGAGCGGTGGCCTCGGCGCTCTCGCGGAGAGCGGCCAGCACACGCGCTTCATCGACAGCTACCTGCGCCCGTACGCGCGCGCCTTCGCCGAGACGCGGTACTTCAGCTACCGCCCGGAGTCCCTGGCGGACTTCACGCGCGACGCCACGCTGGCGTCGCGCGTGCGCCTCGTGCCAGGCCGCGGCTGGCATCCGTGGCTGTACACGACGGCGCTCGGGTTCCTGCACGGCCGCGCGCTCGCGGAGTGCGCCGTCCTGCGCGTCTTCCAGCTCACCGGCGTGCTCCCCGCGCTCATCGCGCGCCGGCGGTCCGGAGTGCCATTCGCGACGACCTACGGGTTCCGTTACGACCGGTTCGCGCGCACGCGCGCGACGGCGTGGCTGCATCGACGTCTGGAGCGTGTGGGCCTGGCCGCGGCCGATGCCGTCATCGTCACCACGCCGGAGCTCGCCGACTACGTCAGGCCACGAGCGCGCTCGCCGCAGGCCGTGCATCTGCTGCCCAACGCCGTCGACACGGCGGCCTTCCGTCCCGTCTCGCGACGTCGGGCATCCGTGCCGACGGTGCTCTACGTCGGTCGCCTCTCGCCGCAGAAGAACCTGCATGCGCTCATTGCGGCGGCGGCCAAGCTACGCGGCCGCCGCGAGATCTCGCTGCGCTTCGCGGGCGAGGGAGCGCTGCGCGAGGAGCTGGCGCGGGAGGCGACGCGCGCCGGCGTGCCGCTGGAGCTCATCGGCGTGGTCGACCACGGCCGCCTGCCGGCCGTCTATGGCGCCGCCGACGTGTTCGTCCTGCCATCGCTCGTCGAAGGGCATCCGAAGGTGCTGCTCGAGGCCATGGCGTGCGGGCTGCCGTGCGTGGCGTCCAACGTCGCCGGCAACCGCGAGGTCGTTGCCGACGGACGCACCGGGATGCTGGTCGATCCCGGGGATCCCGGCGCCATCGCCGACGCCATCGAGCGCGTTCTCGTCGATCGCGAGCTCGCTCGCGAGCTGGGAGATGCGGCCCGGCGGCAGATCGTGGAGCGCAACGACATCGGCGCCATCGTGCAGCGCGAGATCGACCTGTTGCGCTCGCTCGCGCTCCGCCGATGACGCTGACGTACTACTCGCGCGCGGCGACGCAGGCGTTCTGGGCGGAGCACTGGGGCGGCCACTCGCCGGCGGCGCTGGCGCGCGTGGCGGCGACGTCGCCGCTCACGGACCTGCTCGCCCGGAATCTCCCGCCGCCGGGTGCGACCGTGCTCGAAGCGGGGTGCGGACTCGGCCAGTATGTCGTGCTGCTGCGCGAGCGCGGCTATCGCGCGGTCGGCGTCGACTGGGCGACCGACTCCTTGCACGCGTGCCGCGCGTGGGCCAAGGACACGCCGCTGGCCGCCATGGACCTGGGTCAGCTCGGCTTCGCCAGCGGTGCGTTCGCGGCGTACGTCTCGCTCGGCGTGGTGGAGCACGACCCGGCTGGCCCCGGCCGGATCCTCGCGGAGGCGCATCGTGTCCTGGCGGACGGCGGCACGCTGCTGCTGTCGGTGCCGTACGTCAACCTGGTGCGGCGCCTGGGCGCGCGGCGCATCAGGCGGGCGAACGAGCGAGTCCGTGCCGCCGGCGGGACCTTCTACCAGTTCGCCTTCTCGCGCGGCGAAGTGAAGGCGGCGGTCGAGCGCGCGGGATTCCGCGTGATCGGCGCGACGCCCTACGACCCGGCGCGCGTCTTGCGCGGCGCGTGGCGTCGGCTCCAGCGGCGGCATGAGCGACCCGCCGCTGCCACACGGCCCGCCGCGCACGCCGACACGTCACTGCGCGCGACCCGCGAGCCGCTGCGTGGCGCGGCGGCCGCGCCGGCATCGCATCGCGTCCTCGGCCTCGTGCGGCGTCTGCTCTACACGCGTCCGGCCCTGCATGCGTTCGGTCACATGATCCTGCTCGTGGCGGTGAAGCGGTGAGCGCGCCGTCAGTCTCGGTGCTGATGGCCGTCTACAACGGCGAGCCGTGGCTCGGCGAGGCGCTCGGCAGCGTGCTGGAGCAGTCGCTGAAGGATCTCGAGCTCATCGTCGTCGACGACGGCTCCACGGACGGCACCGCCGAGCGGCTGGCGGCGATCCGCGATCCGCGGTTGTCGGTCTTGAAGCAATCGCGCGGGGGCCAGACGGCGGCGCTGAATCGCGCGCTCCGCGCGGCCCGCGCGCCGCTGGTGGCGCGCATCGACGCGGACGACGTGGCGCTTCCCGAGCGCCTCGCGCGGCAGGCGGCGTTCTTGTCGGCGCATCACGAGGTGGGATTGCTCGGGACCGCCGCGCGAGAGATCGCGCCGTCGGGCGGCGTGGTCGAGACGCTCACGCCGCCGTGCGAGGACCGGGACATCAGGCGGGCGCTGATGCGCGCCAACCCGTTCATCCACTCCTCGGTGATGTTCCGCAGGTCGACCATCGACCGCGTCGGCCTGTACGACGAGTCGTTCGCGGTCGCCCAGGACTACGAGCTGTGGCTGCGCATGAGTCGCGTGACGCGGCTGGCGAACCTGCCCGAGCCGCTCGTGCTGCGCCGCCTGGCGCCGGGGCGCCTGTCGAGCGCCCGCGACAGCACGCGGCTGCGCGATGAGCTCGTCGCCAAGCTCCGCGCCGTGCGCACGGGGACGATACCGCCGTGGTCCGCGGTGTTCATGGTCAAGCCGCTCGGCGCGCTGCTGCTGCCGACGCCGATCCGGCGCGCCGCGCGCTCCGTGCTCGCCGGCCGCCAGCAGTGACGGAGCGGCCGCCGCGCCGCCCCGTCCTCCAGCTCCTCGTCTCCACCAAGCCCGGCGGCGGTCCGCAGCACGTCGCCACGCTGGCGCGGGGACTGCGCGCACGGGGCTGGCCGCTCGTCGTGGCCGGGCCGGCCGACGGCGTTCTGTTCGACGCGTTCCGGACGAGCGGCATCGAGACCGTCGAAGTTGCGACGAATCGGCTCACGCCGGCCCCGCTGTTCCAGCTGCTCCGCCTGGTGCGCACGCGCGGCATCGCGCTCGTTCACTCGCACGGCAAGGGCGCGGGACTCTACGGCCGCCTCGTCGCGCGGCTGAGCGGCATTCCCGCCGTTCACACCTTCCACGGCCTCCACTTCGAGACCTACCGGGCGGTCGCGCGCGTCGGGTATCTCGCGCTGGAGCGGCGGCTCTCGGCGTGGACGGCGCGCATCGTGAATGTCTCGCGCGCGCAGGAGACCGAGGGCCTCGCGCTGCGACTCTTCGAGGCGCGGCAGAGTCGCGTGATCGCAAACGGCGTGGACATCGCGCGTCTCGGCGCGGAGGCGCTGGACCGCGACGCGGCGCGCGTCCGACTCGCGCTGCCGTCCGGCCGCCTGATCGTCGGCACCATCGCGCGCTTCGATCCGGTCAAGCGGCTCGATGTGCTGATCGAGGCGACCGCGCGCGAGCCGGAGGCGACCCTCGTCCTGGTGGGCGACGGCGAAGAGGCGCCGCGGCTGCGCGCGCTGGCGGCCGCACGGCGGCTCGGATCGCGAGTCGTGTTCGCCGGCGAATGCCAGGACGCTGCGCGTCTGCTGCGCGCGTTCGATGTGTACGCGAGCGCGTCCCGCAAGGAAGGGATGCCGCTCGCCATCCTGGAGGCGATGGCTGTCGGCTTACCGATCGTGGCGAGCGACATCCCGGCGCACCGTGAGGTGCTCGGCGCGACGTCGGCGGGGCTGGCGCCGGGCACCGTGGAGGGCTTCACCAGGGCGCTCGGGATGCTGGCGCGCGACGCCGCCGCTCGCCTCGCGCTCGGCGAACACAATCGCACGCGTGCGTGCAGCGAGTTCGACGCGGTGGCGATGGTCGATGCCGTCGCGGCGCTGTACGACGAGGTGTTGCGCGCTACGGCGACGTCCTGAACGTGTAGTAGTATCGGGGGGATGCGCGTCCTCATCACGGGGATCACGGGCTTCGTCGGCAGCCATCTCGCCGAGTGGGCCCTGGCGCAGGGCGCCGACGTCGTCGGGTCCGTCCGCTGGCGGAGCAACACCGAGCACATCGAGCACCTGCGCGACCGCATCCAGCTCGTCAATTCCGACCTGCGCGATCTGTCCTCGGTTCGCACGCTCCTGGAGCAGGCGCGCGCCGACTACATCGTTCACCTCGCCGCGCAGAGCTTCGTCGGCGCCTCCTGGGAAACGCCGATGGAGACGCTGCTCACCAACGCCGTGAGCCAGATGAACCTCTTCGAGGCCATCCGCCAGCTCGGCGCCAAGGCCCGCTTCCTGGTCATCGGCTCCAGCGAGGAGTATGGGCTCGTGTATCCCGACGAGCTTCCGATCCGGGAGACGAATCCGCTGCGGCCACTCTCGCCGTATGCCGTCAGCAAGGTCACGCAGGACCTCATGGGCTTCCAGTACTGGAAGAGCTACGGCCTCGACATCGTTCGCGCGCGCGCCTTCAATCACGACGGGCCGCGCCGCGGGGACGCCTTCGCGACCTCGAGCTTCGCCAAGCAGATCGCCGAGGCGGAGGCGGGGCTGCGGGAGCCGTACGTCGAGGTCGGCGATCTCAAGCCGACGCGCGACTTCTCCGACGTGCGCGACATCGTCCGCGGCTACTGGGCGCTGCTGGAGCACGGCCCGGCCGGTGAGGTCTACAACCTCTGTTCGGGCGTCGACTGGTCCATCGAGCGCATCCTGAACTTCCTTCTCGCGCACTCCAAGCTGGAGCGCGTGGAGATCCGCCCGGATGCCGGGCGGCTGCGGCCGTCGGATGTCCCCGTGCTGCGCGGAAGCGCCGACAAGATCCGCGAGGCGGTCGGCTGGACGCCGCGCATCCCGCTCGAGCGAACCCTCGTCGACCTCCTCGACTATTGGCGACGGCAGATCCAGCGCCAGCAGCGCTAGCGTCGAGGCCTGCGCATCCCGGCGCACGCGCGCCGCGCGTGGCGCTGGTGCACGACTGGCTCACCGGCATGCGCGGCGGCGAGCGGTGTCTCGAGGTCGCCTGCGAGCTCTTCCCGGACGCGCCGCTCTACACGCTGCTCCACGTGCCGGGCAGCGTCTCACCGGTCATCGAGCGACGCCGCATCGTCACCTCGTTCATCCAGCGGCTGCCGGACGCGGCGGCGCGCTATCGTCACTATCTGCCGCTGTTTCCCGCGGCGGTGCGCCGGTTCGATCTGTCGGGCTACGATCTCATCCTCTCGATGAGCCACTGCGCGGCCAAGGCCGTGCGGCGCCCGGCCGGCGCGCTGCACCTGTCGTACTGCTTCAGCCCCATGCGCTACATCTGGGATCTCTACGATGACTACTTCGGGCGTCGCGCGCCGCGGCTGACGCGCTGGCTGATGCCGCCGGTGGCGGCCGGCCTCCGAGCCTGGGACCGGCGCACCGACGGCGTCGACGACTTCGTGGCGATCTCCCGGCACATCAAGGACCGGATCGAGCGCGTGTACGGCCGCCACGCGAGCGTGATCTATCCGCCGGTCGACGTGGCGCGCTTCCGCCCGGCGCCGACCCCCGGTGACTACTATCTCGTCGTCTCGGCGCTGGTGCCGTACAAGCGCGTCGACCTCGCGGTGGCGGCGGCGAACCGTCTCGGACGGCGGCTCGTCATCGTCGGGACGGGACCCGAAGCTCAGCGACTCCGCGCGCAGGCGGCGCCATGCGTGGAATTCCTCGGCTGGCGCTCGGACGCCGAGGTCGCCGCGCTGTACGCGCGCTGCCGCGCGGTGCTCTTTCCCGCGGTGGAGGACTACGGCATCGTGCCGCTGGAGGCCGCCGCCGCCGGCCGGCCGACCATCGCGCTGGCGCGCGGCGGCGCGCTCGAGACGATGGTGGGACTCGAGGCCACCGGCGCCTCGCCGACGGCGGTGTTCTTCCACGAGCAGACCGAGACGGCGCTCGCGGACGCGATGCTCGCGCTCGAGGATGCGGCCGGGCGCTTCGATCCGGCGGCCATGCGCGCGCACGCGGCACGCTTCGACCGACCCGTGTTCAGCACCCGGCTGCGCGACTACGTCGAGACGCGCTGGCGGCAGTTCGTGGAGCGCCGCGCGTGCTGAAGGCGCACTCGCGCGTGTTCGAGCAGCTGATCCTGGTCTCCGATCTCGTGCTCATCGCCGGCTGCTGGGTCGCCGCCTACGCGTTCCGGTTCCACGTGCTCCGCGTTCCGGACATCCCGCCGTTCGACGGCTATGCGCTCCAGCTGCTGCCGATCCTGCTCGTGTGGGGCTTCGCCTTCAAGGCGTTCGACCTCTATCGCCCGCACCGGCTCGCGTCGCACCTGTCGGAGTGGTTCGACATCGCCAAGGCGTCGACGCTGGGCGCCCTCGTGCTGATCACGCTGATGACGTTTGCCTTCCGCAGCTACGACTACTCGCGGCTCGTCATCGTGCTGTTCTGGGCGATGTCGATCGTCGCCGCCAGCTTCTCGCGCGCGGTGTTCCGCGAGGGGCTGCGATTCGCGCGGCGCCGCGGCTACAACCAGCGCTACGCCATCATCGTCGGCGGCGGCGAGCCCGCGACCGAGGTCATCCGGGTGCTCCGGCGCCGGCCCGACGTCGGCATCCGCGTGCTCGGCGTGCTCGGCGACAAGCACGAGCCCGGTGTCGAGGGCGCGCGCCGGCTGGCGGCGCCGGAGGAGATCCGTAGCGTGCTCGACGCGCAGCAGGTCGACATCGTCATCATCGCGCTGCCGCACGCCGACTATCCGAGGATCACCGGCATCCTCAGCGAGATCGGCGACGAGCCGGTGGCCATCCACCTCGTCCCGGACATCTTCAGCCTGGCCTCGCTGCGCGGGGGCATCGAGGAGTTCGAGACGCTGCCGATCATCCACCTGCGCGAGTCCCCGCTGTACGGGTGGAACCTCGTGCTCAAGCGCGCGTTCGACGTGGTGCTGGGCACCGCCGCGCTCGTGGTCGCGCTGCCGGTGATGGCTGCCATCGCCGCCGTGGTGCGGGCCACGTCGTCCGGGCCGATCCTCTATCGACAGGAGCGCATGGGACTGGACGGCCGTCGTTTCCAGATGCTGAAGTTCCGTACGATGCGGCCGGACGCCGAGTCGGCGACCGGGCCGACGTGGGCGGTGCCGGGTGATCCACGGCGCACGGCCGCCGGCGCCTTTCTGCGTCGCTTCAGCCTCGACGAGCTGCCGCAGCTCATCAACGTCCTGCGCGGCGAGATGAGTCTGGTGGGGCCGCGGCCCGAGCGTCCGAGCTTCGTGGAGGAATTTCGCCGTCGCGTGCCGGGCTACATGCTGCGCCACAAGGTCAAGGCCGGCATCACCGGCTGGGCGCAGATCAACGGCTGGCGTGGGAACACGTCCATCGAGCGCCGCATCGAGTACGACCTCTACTACATCGAGCGCTGGTCGCTCGCCTTCGACCTCTCCATCCTCCTGCAAACGCTGTGGCTCGGCTTCAAGAACCGCAACGCGTACTGACGCTGGGCGCCGGCGGCGCCGCCCTCGGCGAGCGGCTCGGCGGCGCACGCGGCGTGGCGCTGGCGCTGCTGGTGATCGGGCTCGCCGCGTCCATCACGCTGTCGGAAACGATGCTGATCGTCCTCGGCGCCTGGCTCGTGTGGCAGTCACTCCGCCGCCACGCCACGCTGTCGTGGCCGCTGGCGACGCCGGTGCTCGCGTTCGCCGCGTGGACGCTCATCGCCGCCGCGCTGTCGGGCGAGCCGCGCACCAGCCTTGCCGCGGCGCGGCCGCTGTTCCTGCTCGCCACGCTCTGGGTCGTCGTGAACGCGATCGGTACGGCGGCGCGCGCGAGGTGGTTCGCGGGCGCGCTCTTCGCCGCGCTCGTTGCCGTCTCCGCGCTGTCGATCGTGCAGGTGCAGACGTGCAGCGCCGACCGACTCTACGCGAAGGCCGTGGGCCTTCCGCCCGTGCTCGGCTCGTTCTTCAGCAAGTGCGAGCGGGCGCACGGGTTCTTCAGCATCTACATGACCCTGGCGGGCGTGCTCACGATCGTGCTGACTCTGATGCTGCCGCGGCTGCCGACGCTGCGTCACCGCGCGCTGGCGGCGGCCGGCTGGGTCGTGGGTGCGCTGGCCCTGGCTCTCACGCTGGTGCGCGGCGCCTGGCTCGGCTTCGGGGCCGGCGTGCTCCTTCTCGCCGGCACCATGCGGCGTCAGGTGGTCGTCTTTGCGGGCGTGCTGGTGGTCGGCGCCGCCTTGCTGGCCGTGCCTGGTGTCCGCCACCGAGCGGCGTCCATGGCGGATCCCGGCGATCCAACCGCGCGCGAGCGGATGGCGATGCTCTCGGCCGGTCTCACGCTGCTGCGCGAGCATCCCGTCGCCGGGATCGGGCCGGGCGGTGTCAAGCGGCTGTATCCCGAGTACGCGCCGGCGTACGCCGTGCGGCGGCACACGAGCCATTTGCACGACACCCCGCTTCAGATCGCGGTCGAGCGCGGTCTCGTGGGCCTGGCGCTCTGGCTCTGGCTCTTCGCCGCGTTCTTCGCGCGCGCCGTCCGGACCTGGCGCCGCCTGCCCGCGGACGCCGCCGCTGACCGCGCGCTCGTCGCCGGCGGCATCGCCGCCGTCGCCGCGTTCCTGGTCGCCGGCCTCTTCGAGTACAACTTCGGCGACACGGAAGTGCTGCTGGTCGCCCTCAGCGTGATGGCTTTGCCGCTGATCGTCGAGCGCGAATGGGCGGCGACGTGACCCGCGCCACCGAGCGGCGGCGCTTCGGCGCCGTCCGGCTGCTCGTCATGGACGTGGACGGCGTGCTCACCGACGGCGGCATCTACTACACCGAGCGCGGGGACGAGGTGAAGCGCTTCGACGTCCGCGACGGCCAGGGACTCGTGCTCCTGCGCCAGGCCGGCGTCCTCACCGCCGTCATCACGCGCCGCCGCTCGGAGATCGTCGAGCGGCGCGCCGACGAGCTCGGCATCGTCGAGGTGCACCAGGGCGCAGCCGACAAGCGCGCCGTGCTCGAGTCTCTGCTGGCGCGACGCGGCCTCGCCGCCGCCGAGACCGCCTATGTCGGCGACGACGTCGGCGACCTGCCCGCGATGAAGCTGGTGGGATTGCCGATCGCGGTGGCGGATGCGGTGCCGGTGGTGCGACGTCAGGCCGTGTACGTCACGCGCGCCCGGCCGGGGCATGGCGCAGTGCGCGAGCTGTGCGATCTCATCCTGGCGGCACGGCCACGGCGGGCGCGAATGCGGGGACTGTGAAGGCGACGCTGTCAGCCGTTGCGACGCGGCTCGGCGTCGTCGGCGCCAGCCTGGCCGTCGCCCTGCTGCTCGCCGAGATGACCGTCCGATGGCTCGAGCCCCAGCCGCTGCAGCATATTCAGCTCGACGACGCGCTGTACTTCGTGAACCAGCCGGCGGCGCGATTCACCTACGCGCGCGCCGGGGAGTATTCGATTCCGGTGACGTTCAACGCCTGGGGATTTCGCGGCCCCGTCCCCGAGACGCCCGCGGCGCCCGGAACCCTGCGGATCCTGCTGGTCGGCGACTCGCAGACGGAGGGACTGCAAGTGGCGTTCGACCAGACGTACGGTTCGGTGCTGCGACGCGAGCTCGAGGCGGCGCTGCCGGGCCGGCGCGTCGAGGTGGTGAATCTGGCCGTCTCCGCGTACGGAACGCATCAGGAGCTGCTGACGCTGAAGCGCTATGGAGAGCGTGTGAAGCCGGACTGGGTGATTCTCGGCTTCTATCCCGACAACGATCTCGCCGACAACGTGCGGCTGCCGCTCGTCACGGAAGACGCGGGCGGCGTGCGCCTCGTCGCACATCGGTTCTCGCCGCTGCATCGCCTCGTCCTCGGCACCAAGGTGTCAATCGCGCGCATGAGTCATCTCTACGTGTTCACGACCGTGCGTCTGAAGGCCCTGGTGTCGACGCCGCTGCTGTCGCAGGTCGGCATCCTGGAGCGGCGGGCGCCGTCGATTGCTGTGGTCGATCCCGCGCCGTCGGAGGAGAGCCGTCGTGCGTACCGCATGACCGAAGCGCTCGTGCGGATGACCCGCGCGGAGGCGCACCGCCTCGGCTCCGAGCTTCTCGTCCTGACGATTCCCTCCAAGGTCCAGGTGACGGAGGCGGCGACGTCGGGCGCCACGGACATGGACCGCCTCGAACGTAGCTTCGTCGAGGCGTTCGATCGTGGAGGCGTCCCTCACGTCGAGGCGGTGGCGGCGCTTCGCGAGGCCCATCAGCGTGGCCGTCGGCCGTATTTCGTCGTCGACGGCCATCTCAATGCGGTCGGACACCAGGTCATCGGCGAGACGCTCGCGCGGTGGCTTGCGCCGCGCGTGGGGCAGCCACGTCGTCAGTAGGCGAGCGACGGCTCGGTCGACGCCCGCACGCGGACGAAGTAGTCCTTGAAGCGCTCGAGGTCGTCGGTGGAGACCATGTCGGAGACGAGGAAGCAGGCGACGTCGCGCTGCTTCCACACCCAGGTGACGAAGCCGCTGTCGCGCACCAGCGCCGGACGGTAACGCTCGATCTGCACGCGCGAGCGGTCGGGAACTTTCAGATCACCGCCCGGCAGCGCGATGTACGTGATCAGATGCCCGTCCGTGTCGCGGTAGTGGACGGCCAGGCCGCGCTGGCGCAGGAGATAGACTGGTTCCGCGCTGACGAAGGTGAGCAGGTCGTCGCCGACGAAGGTGCTCGACAGCTCGATCCCCGACTGCTCCTGCAGCCACGGCAGCGCGGCCGGAATGACCTGCGACTGGCGCGAGCCCCACATGAGGGCGCGCGAGTGCTCGCTGACGACGGCGCGGAGCATCTGGTCCGACGGGTCGGACGGTACCATGCGCGGGAGCAGCGGCAGCATGACCATGGCCAGCACCATGGCCGTGGCCGCGGCCGCGAGCAGGGGCGACAGCCACGCGGGACGGCGCGACGGGGCGGGATCCAGCGCCTGCACGATGGCCACGCGCAGCGAGGCCGGCGCGGTGTAGCGGGGCAGCTCCGCGGCCAGGCGACGCCCCAGGTGCTCGTCGGCGTCCGAGACGTGATCGTTCATTTCGAGTCGTAGTCCTTGAGCAAGCCGCGCAGCCGCTCCTTGGCTCGGAAGATGCGCGACTTCACCGTCCCGACCGGGCACGCCATCACCCGGGCCACCTCCTCCAGTGGCATGCCCTCGACTTCCGCGAGCAGAAGCACCGTGCGGAACTCCTCGGGCAGCCGACGCATGGCGCGCTCGAGGTCCGTGTGCGCCTCCATGGCGCTGCCCTCGTCGAGCGGCGTGTCGTGGAACATGGGCGTGTCCCAGTCGGGGACCCCGTCCTCCGCGATCGCCGCCTCACGCTCACGCAGCCGGTAAAACGTGAGGAACGTGTTCCTCAGGATCTGGAACAACCAGGCCCGCAGGTGGGTTCCCGGCTGGAACCGGTGGGAGAACCGGAAGGCCCGGAGGTAGGTCTCCTGGACGAGGTCGTCCGCCTCCGGCGGGTTTCGTGTCAGATAGACCGCGAAGTTATAGAGCGCGTTCAGGTGCTGGAGGGCTTCGCGCTGGAACTCGGTGTCGGCCATCGCGCTCAGTCCTCGAACCAGCGCGCCGGGTAGTCACCCGGCCTCACCGTGTGGTCGTCGGCCAGCTCCTCGACCATCTCGCGCACCGTCGCGTAGAGCGTCGGGTGCTCGAGCTCGGGGGCGACGTCGGCCAGCGGCCGCAGCACGAACGCGCGCTCGGCGAGCATCAGATGAGGCACGTGCAGGTCGTCGGGCCCGCTGATCACCTCGTTGCCGTAGAACAGGATGTCGATGTCGACCGTCCGTGGTGCAAACCGCCGGGCTTCCGGTGTCCCGGGCGGCCGCACACGCCCCAGGGCATCCTCGATGCCGCGCACACGGTCGAGCAGCGCCCGCGGCGGCAGGCCGGTGTCGACGGCGACGACACAGTTCAGGTACCAGCGCTGCTCGCTGCCGGCGCGGCCGGGCTCGGCCTCCCAGGGCTCCGACTCGTAGAGCGGGGAGGCGGCGACGACGTCGACGTCGGCGGACTCCCGCAGTCGCTGCACGGCCGCGCGCAGCAGCGCCAGACGGTCGCCCAGGTTCGAGCCGAGGCTCAGGTAGACGCGGGTCACGGCGTGCGCCTCCGTGTCAGCTCCACCGACGGCGTGCCGACGAGCCCCTGCAGGGGCGGCGTCAGCTTGCGCACGCGCACACGGACCTCCTGCGCGGGAAACTCGCGCAGCAGCGCCTGTGCGATCTGTCCGGCCAGCCGCTCGATGAGGTTCACGCGGCCGTGCGTGCCGATCTCGACGATGCGTCGAGCCACGATGCCATAGTCGATCGCGCTGGCGAGGTCGTCGGACGTGGCGGCCGGCGCCAGGTCCACCGCGAGCTCGGCGTCGACCGAGAACCAGATGCCGACCGTCTGCTCGGCCTTCGACACGCCGTGGTGGCCATAGAAGCGGACGTCCTCGAGGTGCAGGCGATCCATCACGCGATCCCGAGCACGTCGTGCATCGAGTAGAGCCCGGGCGGCCGGGCCGCCATCCAGCGCGCCGCGCGGAGCGCGCCGCGCGCGAAGGTGTCGCGACTGTGCGCGCGATGGGTGAGCTCCAGGCGCTCGCCGAGGGTGCCGAAGGAGACGGTGTGCTCGCCGACCACGTCGCCGGAGCGCAGCGACATCACGCCGATCTCCTTGCCGGTGCGCTCGCCGGGCAGCCCCTGCCGGCCGTACACGGAGACCTGCGCCAGATCGCGCCCGAGCGCCTCCGCGATCACCTCCGCCATGCGCACCGCCGTTCCGCTCGGCGCGTCCTTCTTGAATCGATGATGCATCTCGGTGATCTCGACGTCGTAGTCGTCGCCCAGGGCCTTGGCCATGAGCGCCAGCACCTTGAACGCGAGCGTCACGCCGACGGACATGTTCGGGGCCACGAGAATCGGCGCCCGGCGCGCGAGCGCGGCGATCTCGTCGCGCTGCGCGGCCGAGAAGCCCGTCGTCCCGATCACCGCGCGTGCGCCGGCGTCGGCGGCGAGACGCAGATGCTCGAGTGAGGCCGCGGGCACGGAGAACTCGACCAGCATGCGATCGCGCGTGAGCGCCGATTTCATGTCGGCGACGATCGGAACGCCGAGCGCGCCGACACCGGCCACCTCGCCCGCGTCGCGTCCGAGCGAGGCGTGTGCCGGCGCTTCCACCGCCCCCGCGAGCCGCAGGCCGGGCGCCTCGCGCAGCAGGGCGACGATCCGTGTTCCCATCCGACCGGCCGCACCGCCCACGACGAGATCGGTCGTCGGGGCGCCGGCCGGCGAGCCAGCGCTCATGGCTGCCGCGATCTACTTCACGACGCCGGACTGCCGGAGGATCGCCCGCAGCGTCTCGCGGTTCGCGTCGCCCATGCGGCACATCGGCAGGCGGAACTCCGGCTCGAGCATGCCGGCCATCGCCATGGCTTCCTTGATCGGGATGGGGTTCGTCTCCAGGAACGCCGCGCGCGCCAGCGGGAAGATCCGGTAGTGGATCTCGCGCGCCCGCTTGATGTCGCCCTCGAGAGCGGCGTGCACCAGGTCGGCGGTCTCACGCGGGACGATGTTCGCGATGACCGAGACGACGCCGTGGCCGCCGATCGCCATCAGCGGCAGCGTGATGTTGTCGTCGCCCGAGAGTACGGAGAACCCGGGTCCGCACGCGGCGATGACCTGGCTCATCTGATCGAGCGAGCCGGACGCTTCCTTCACGCCCTTGATGTTCTTCACGTCCTTCACGAGCCGCGCCATCGTCGACGTCTCGATGTTCACGGCCGTGCGGCTCTGGATGTTGTACACGACGATCGGCATCACGACCGACTCGGCCACGGCGCGGAAGTGGCGGTAGAGTCCCTCCTGGGTCGGCTTGTTGTAGTACGGGTTGACCACGAGCGCGCCGTCGGCGCCCGCCTTCTCCGCGTGCCGGGTCAGCTCGATGGCCTCGCTGGTGGAGTTCGAGCCGGTGCCGGCCAGGATCTTCATCCGCTTGCGCGCCGCCTCGATCACGACCTCGACCACCCGCTTGTGCTCGTCGTGGGACAGCGTCGGCGACTCGCCGGTCGTGCCGCACGGGACCAGGCCATCGGTCCCGTTGGCCGCGTGCATCTCGACCAGCTCGCGCAGCTTCGCCTCGTCCACCTTGCCATTGCGGAACGGGGTCACGAGCGCGACGTAGGAACCGGTGAAGATCGGGTTCATGCCATGGTCTCCCTCGCCGCCGGGTCCTCGGTGTCTCCCCGGTGGCGGACGATCGTGAAGCGGCGGTCAACGAGGACCTCGACGCGCCGCGGTGTCGGGGTCATGTGCAGGAGATCGTTGCCCTTTTCGCGCGTGAAGTCAAGGTACGGCCACGGCCACTTCGTTCGACCGTTCGCTCTCGTTGGCCCGCACGCTGGCGTCCTGCGCGGTCACGACGTAGCGGTAGCGGCCAGCCGGCACGCCTCGGTCGACGAACGTCGTCGCGGGCGGCCGAACGGAGCCCACCCGCATGAAGCCACCGGCCGGGCCGGCGCGATAGACGATGTAGGCGGCGACGTCCGGTGCCGCGCTCGGCTTCCACGACAGCCGCACCTCGCCGCGCGAGGCGATGGCGACGAGGTCGGTCGGGGAAGGCGGCGCGGTCGTCTTCGCGGGCGTCGCGGCGACGCGCGCGGTGGGAGCGCCGGTGACGTGGGCGTCGCCGTCGGTGCGGACCGCGCGGACGGCGTACTGGTAGGTGTGGTCGTTGCTCAGGCCGCGGTCGACGTACGTCGTCTCGCCGCCCGTCCGGGCGATCACGCTCGGCTCGGCGACCGCATCGGGCGCGCGCAAGATCTCGTACGCCAGTGCGCCGCTGAGCGGCGCGCCGCCGACCAGCCCCGGCGGCGGCTCCCACGTGAGGCGCACCTCCGCGTCGCCGGCCGCGACGCGCAGCGCGGCCGGCGGCTCCGGCGCCGCGATGTACCGGATCGACACACGCGCCGACGGCACGCTCGTGCGCCCCTCGGCGTCGGTGGTGGTGGTGACGTACGTGTAGCGGCGACCGACGACGAGGTCGCGCCGGTCGGCGTACGTGATGCGGTTGCCCCTCAGCTCGGGTGCGACGGGCTCCTGGAGCGGAAAGCGCGCGATCTCGGCGTAGCCGGGAACGCGGTCGTCCACGCGGAGGGCCGCCCGGGGCTCACCGGTGCCCGCATCCTCGGTGCGGTACAGCCGCGCGACGCCGAGCTCGTAGATCGGCGAGCCGTCGACACGTCGGCGCGGCACCGTCCACGTGAGCTCGATGGCGTTCTCGCGGGCGGCGGCCGACAGGTCGGCCACGACGCGCGGGACCCGGATCTGCGGCGCGACCGGTCGGCCGGCCTTGCCGCACGCGGCCAGCGCCAGCACGGCGGCGGCGAGCGCGCCCGCACGCCGGCACGCGCGCGACCTCACGGGACCAGGAGCGCGCGTGCCTGGGCGAGCGCGCGCTGGACCGCCGCCGGCGCGGTGCCGCCGGTGACCGATCGCGCGCGCAGGGAGGCGTCGACGGTGAGCGCCTGGCTCACGTCCGCCTCGATGAGCGGCGAGAAGCGGCGCAGCGTCTCGAGCGGCAGCTCCTCGAGCGAGCGGCCGGTCTCGAGCGCGTGGCGAACGACCCGGCCGACGACCTCGTGAGCCTGGCGGAAGGGCAACCCCTTGCGCACGAGATAGTCTGCCAGATCGGTTGCGGTCGCGTAGTGCTCGCCCGCCGCGGCCCGCATGCGGTCGAGGCGGAACGTCAGCGACGCGAGCAGCGGCGGCAGCACGGTGAGCATCGCGTCGAGCGTGTCGACGGAGTCGAAGAACGGCTCCTTGTCTTCCTGCATGTCCGAGTTGTACGTCAGCGGCAGGCCCTTCATCGTCGTGAGCACGGACACGAGATTGCCGTAGAGCCGCCCGCTCTTGCCGCGAATCAGCTCGGCCACGTCGGGGTTCTTCTTCTGCGGCATGATGGACGAGCCCGTCGCGAAGGCGTCGGAGAACTCGACGAAGCCGAACTCCGCCGTCGCCCACAGCGTGAGGTCCGCGGCCAGCCGCGAGAGATGCATGCCGACGATGGCGGCCGCCGCGAGAAATTCGAGCACGTAGTCGCGGTCGCTCACCGCATCCAGGCTGTTGGCGGTGACCGTGGCGAACCCGAGATCCCGCGCGAGCGCCTCGCGATCGATCGGGTACGCCGTCCCCGCCAGCGCGGCGGCGCCGAGGGGCAGCGTGTCGGCGCGGCCGGCGGCGCCGGCCAGCCGCTCGCGATCGCGCTCCAGCATGAAGACGTACGCCAGCAGGTGATGGCCGAGCACCACCGGCTGCGCCCGCTGCAGGTGCGTGTAGCCGGGCATCGGCGCCTCCGCCGTCTCGGTCGCGCGGTCCACCAGCACCCGCTGCACCTGTTGCAGGCCATCGCGCGTGAGGCGGACGACGTCCTTCAGGTAGAGCCGCTCGTCGAGCGCGATCTGATCGTTGCGGGAGCGCCCGGTATGCAGCTTGCCGCCGACGTCGCCGACCAGCTCCTGGAGCCGGCGCTCGACGTTCATGTGGATGTCCTCGAGCTCCGGGCGGAACGGAAAGGTCCCGGCCTCGAGCTCGGCTCGCACGGCGTCCAGACCTTTCACGATCGCGTCACGCTCGGCCTCGGTGAGCAGGCGCGCGCGCGCGAGAGCGCGCGCCCACGCGATGCTCCCCGTGATGTCCTGGGGCCACAGCCGCTGATCGAAGCGAAGCGAGGCGGTGAAGCGCTCGGCGGTCGGGTCGGCGCCCCGCGTGAAGCGCCCGCCCCAGGGCTTCACG
The DNA here is from genome assembly GCA_036265915.1 of Candidatus Methylomirabilota bacterium. Classification (GTDB taxonomy): domain Bacteria; phylum Methylomirabilota; class Methylomirabilia; order Rokubacteriales; family CSP1-6; genus AR12. The sequence goes on from DATAOC010000121.1 coordinate 38,899, forward strand.
GCAACAGCGCGGCGATGTCGGTCATGATGCGCTCGGTGACGCCGAGCCGCGCGTCCCGCGCGCGCGTGCCGTCCTGCGAGAACCGGCGCGGGGGGCCGAACCGCACACGCAGCGGGACGGCGCGCGGCACGTAGAAGCGACGCCGGTGGAGCGCCTGGTAGGTGCCATCGAGGGCGGCCGGCACCACCGGCACGCCGGATTTGAGCGCGAGCAACGCCACCCCCGGGAGTCCACGCTCGAGCCGCCCGCGGACGCTGAACGGGCCCTCGGGAAAAATACCGACCACGCCGCCGTCGTCGAGGTGGGCCAGCGCCCGCCGCAGGGCGCCGATATCGGGCCGCTCGAGATTGATCGGGATCGAGCCGATGTGGCGGTGAAACGGCGGATGCAGCGGCGTCGCGCGCCACACACGCGGCATGACGATGAAGGCGATGGGCCCCGGCAGGCTGGCGGCGAGCACAACGCCGTCGAGATAGTTGTGATGGTTGGCGGCGACGATGTACGGACCATCAGGCGGCAGGTGCTCGAGTCCCTCGACGCGCAAGTCGAACCACCGCAGCAGCGCCGCCCGCACGCCGGCGCGCAGGCTGCGGTAGAGGAGGGGAAAGCGTGGCGCCGCTCGACCGACGGTACGTGTCGGGGACAGCGCGGGCGAGCGCGACATGGCGGGTTCTTATAGCACGGCCCTCGCGGGCGCGCTAGCGACGGCGGGCGAGACGACGATACCGGGCGACGGCCTGGTTGTGCTCCTCGATGCTGATCGAGAAATGGTGGCGCGTGTCGTCTTGCGCCACGAAATACAGGTACTTGACCGGCGCGGGATCGAGGGTCGCCTCGATGGCCCCCAGCCCGGGGCTGGCGATGGGGCCGGGCGGCAGGCCGGGACGCACGTAGGTGTTATAGGGGTGGTCGAACAGCAGGTCGTTCCGGCTCAGGGCCCGCCGCTCCTTGGCCACCGCGTACTGCACGGTCGGGTCGGCCTGCAGCGGCATGCCGATCCGCAGGCGGTTCAGGAAGACGGCCGCGATGAGTCGCTGCTCGTCCTTCACGACCGCCTCGCGCTCCACGATGGAGGCCAGCGTAAGCAGCTCGTGCACCGACATGCCGCGCTCGCGGGCCTTGGCCCGCAGCTCCGGCGTGAGCTTGGCGCGCATGCGCTGCACCATCTTCCCGAGCATCTCCTCCGGCGTCATCCCCCGGACGAACTGATAAGTGTCCGGGAAGAGGTAGCCCTCGACGCTGGCCGCCTCCACGCCGTGGGCGGCGAGGAACGCCCGATCCGCCGCGACTCTGGCCACGGCGTCGGCCGGGGCGAGTTCCTCGCTCTCGAGCACGCGCGCGAGCTCGGCCACCGTGGCGCCCTCGGGGTGGAGGATCGCGCGGTGCCGGACACGGCCGCTCTCGAGCAGCGTCACCACCTCCCAGGTGGTCGCGTTCTGAGGCACCTCGTACTCGCCGGCCTTGAGGCTGCGCGGGACGCCGCGCGCGCCGGCGGTGGCGACGAAAGCCAGGCGGCTGCGGACCACGTCGGCCTCGGCCAGGCGGTTGGCGATGCTGACGATGCCCTGGTGGGGCGGGACGAACACGATCAGCGGGCCCTGGCGCAGCGCGCTCGAGGGCGTGAACGCCATCCAGCCGAGCGCGCACGCGCCGACGAGCAGGAGCAAGAGGACGAGCCAGCGCAACTTCATGTCGATTCGAGTCTACTCCGCGGCTCGCCGCCCTCCGAAAAGCTGCCGGCGGCGCCCGAATAGGCCCGCCCTCATCGCTTTGGTATACTGTCGGGCCTGGGGTTTTCCGCCCTTTACTCTGTCACGGAGGTCCGCATGCAGGAGCTGCAGCTCCCCACTCGTCACGACTGGAACGCCACCGAGGCCGTCTACGGCAAGATCATCATCGAGCCGTTCGAGCCGGGCTTCGCGCTCACGGTGGGCATCGCCTACCGGCGCGTGCTCCTCTCCGCCATCCACGGCGCCGCCCCCACGTGGGTGAAGATCGAGAACGTCCTTCACGAGTTCTCCCATCTGCCCGGAGTCCAGGAAGACACGCTCGACATCATGATGAACCTGCGCAAGGTGACGTTCGCCCTCCACGTCAACCGACCCAAGATCCTGCGGCTCAAGAGCCAGGGCACGAAGGCCGTCAAGGCCGGTGACTTCGAGCCGGACGCCGACATCCAGGTCCTCACGCCCGACGTCACCCTCGCCACCCTCGACAAGGACGGCATGCTCGAGATGGAGGTGTGCATCGAGCGCGGGCGCGGCTACGTCCCGGCCGAGAAGCGTGAGCCCGAAGCGCTGCCGATCAACGCCATCCTGCTCGACGCGGACTTCTCACCGGTGAAGCGCGTGAACTTTCACGTCGAGCCGATCGAAGCCAAGAGCGAGCGCCCGGGCCCCGAGCGGCTCGTGCTCGAGGTGTGGACGGACGGCAGCGTGACGCCGCAACAGGCGGTGGGCGAGGCGTCGCGTATCCTGCAGGACCACTTCAATCTGCTGACCGACTTCCCCGAGGTCGTGCTGCAGGAGGAGGACGAGGGCGAGCGCGGCGAGACGCGGCCGGGTGCGGAGCTCAACGACAATCTCTTCCGGAACGTCGACGAGCTGGAGCTGTCCGTGCGCGCCTCGAACTGCCTGAAGACGGCCAACATCCGCACGATCGCGGATCTCGTTCAGAAGAGCGAGTCCGAGCTGCTGAAGACGAAGAACTTCGGCAAGAAGTCGCTCAACGAGATCAAGACAATCCTCGGGGAGATGGGCCTGTCGCTCGGCATGCGGCTCGATCCCGAGGAGCTCGAGCGGCTGCGCTCGCAGTACGAGCGCGCCTACGAGGCGTAGCACACCTGGGTGGGCGGCCGGCGCTTCGCCGGTCGCCCGCCTGCTGATCGCCAGGCTCAGCGCGAGAGCCGCTGCTTGATGCGCTCGACGGCCTGCTGCGTCTGCTCTTTGCGGCCGAACCCCGTCAGCCGGAAGTAACCCTCGCCGCTCGGACCGAATCCCGCCCCGGGCGTGCCGACCACGTGAGCCTCGTTGAGCAGCTTGTCGAAGAAACCCCACGAGTCGATGCCGGGCGGCGTCTTGATCCAGATGTACGGCGCGTTCCGCGCGCCGTACACCGTGAGACCGGTGGCTTCGAGCCCCTCGCGGATCACGCGGGCGTTGTCCATGTAGTACTCGATCGTCGCCCGCACCTGCTTCTGTCCCTCCGGGGTGTACATCGCCGCCGCGCCCTTCTGGATGATGTACGGCACGCCGTTGAACTTCGTCGACTGCCGGCGCAGCCACAGCGCGTTGAGGCTCACGAGCTCGCCGGCGGTGGAGCGGCCGTGGAGCTCCTTCGGCACCACCGTGAACGCGCAGCGCGTGCCGGTGAAGCCGGCCGTCTTCGAGAACGACCGGAACTCGACGGCAACCTCGCGCGCGCCCTCGATCTCGTAGATCGAGTGCGGGATGTCCGCGTCCTGGATGTACGCCTCGTACGCCGCGTCGTAGAGCAGCACGGCGCCGGTGCGCCGCGCCCAGTCGACCCAGCGCGCGAGCGAGGCGCGTCGAAGCACCGCGCCCGTCGGATTATTGGGAAAGCAGAGATACACGAGGTCCACCGGCCGGTCGGGCAGGGGCGGCTCGAAGCCGTTTTCCGCCACGCAGGGGAGGTACACGAGACGACGGTAGCGACCGCTGTCCTCCAGCGGACCGGCCCGTCCCGCCATCACGTTGCTGTCGACGTAGACGGGGTACACGGGATCGGTCAGCGCGACGAGGGCGTCCGCGCTGAACAGCTCCTGGAAGTTGCCGGTGTCGCTCTTGGCCCCGTCGCTGACGAAGATCTCGTCGACGGCGATGCTGACACCGCGGGCGCCGTAGTCGTGTCTGGCGATGAGCTCGGTGAGGAACTCGTAGCCGGGCTCCGGTCCGTAGCCCCGGAACGTCTCCGCGCGCGCCATGTCTTCCACCGCGTCGTGAAGCCCGCGGATGATCGCGGGCGGCAACGGCTGCGTGACGTCGCCGATGCCGAGGCGGATGATGTTCGCCTCCGGATGCGCCGCCTGGAATGCCTTCACCCTCCGGGCGATCTCGGTGAACAGGTAACTGCTCTTGAGCCCTAGGTAGTGGTCGTTGATCCTCGCCACGGCGCTCTCCCCTGTCGCTGGCAGTGCCGCGATTCTAGCAAACCGACTCCGGGTCGAGGCAGAGGCGCTCGACCCGGCGATCGGCCCAGCGGGTGATGCTCAGTGATCGGCCGTCGGTCTCGATCAGGATGGCGCCGTCCCGATCCGTCCGGTAGACGCGGGCGCCGGCGGCGGCCAGGCGGGCCAGCGTACCGGGGTCCGGATGTCCATACGCGTTTCGCGCGCCGACGGAGACGACGGCCAGCGCGGGGCGCACCGCCGCGAGAAAGGCCGGCGTGCTCGACGTGGCGCCGCCGTGATGCGCGACCTTCAGCACGGTGGCCGCCAGCGGCGCACGGGCTGCGACGAGCGCGTGCTCGGCCGCCGTCTCGATGTCGGAGGCGAGCAGGATCGACGCCAGGCCGAGCTCGACACGGAGGACGAGCGCGTGGTCGTTGGTGCGCCGGCTGTCCGTGTCCACGGTGAGCGGCGTGAGCCAGGCGCCGCCGAACGCGCGGGGGGTCTGCGCTTCCCATGGCTCGCGCACGCCGATCAGTCGCTGCACCGCGCCCATCCCGCCCGCATGATCGATGTCGGCGTGCGTGGTGAGCGCCGCCTCGAGTCGCAGGACGCCGCGGTTCCACAGAAACGGCGCCACGACCCGCTCGCCCACGTCGAGACGCCACGGCCCGCCGGTCCCTGCGTCCACGACCATGGCACGGCCATCCGGCGCCTGGATGACGATCGCATCGCCCTGGCCGACGTCGAGCACGGTGACGCGAAGCGTGCCCGGCGACGGCGCCATCATCGGCCAGGCCCATAACGCGACGGCGCCGCCGAGCAGCGCGACGGCCACGCTCGCCACGCGGCGACCTCGGCGCGCGTCGTCGCGCATGTGCCAGGCGGCGAGCGCCAACGCGAGTCCGGCCACATAGCACGCGCAGCTCGCTGGCCCCGGGGCGGGAAGGTGCATGGTGGCGCCGGGGATCGCCGCCGCCAGCGCCACCACGCCGCGGAGCGCGAGGAGCACCGGCCACACGGTGCCGAATGCCGCCGTCGCGAGCCAGTCCGTGACGGCGGCAGCGGCCACGCCGAGCAGACCGAGCACCGTGGCGACGCCGGCCAGCGGCACGACGGCGAGGTTGGCCACGACCCCGATCGTCGACAGCTGGTTGAAGTGCACGAGCGCGATCGGCAGCACCGCGAGCTGGGCGGCCACGCTGACGCCCAGCGCGCCCGTCACGAGGCCGCGCGGCAGGGGTGCGGCCACGATCCCGGCCGTGGCGGCGAACGAGAGCTGGAAGCCCGGGTCGAGCAGATCGCCCGGACGTGCGGCCAGGATGAGGAGCGCGGCGATCGCCAGGCTGTTCGTCACGGACGCCTGGCGCTCGAGCACGACCGCCGTCAGCACGAGTACCGCCATGATGGTCGCGCGAAGCACCGAAGGCTCCGGCCCGACGACGGCCGCGAATCCGAGGACGGCGGCGATGGCCGCGGCTGCGGCCGCGCGCTGTGAGGCGCCGACCCCGCGCAGCAGCGTCCACACGGCGCCCGCGAGCAGCGCGACGTTGAAGCCGGAGACGGCGAGCACGTGATAGACGCCGGCGCGCCGGAAGGCGTCGTCGATCTCCGGCGGCAGATCGCTCCGCTCGCCGAGCAGCAATCCGCCGAGCAGCGCCGCGGAGGCGGGCGGCAGCCGTTCCGCCATGGCGTCGAGCGCGGCGCGTCGGGCGCGCGCGGGCCAGGGGGCGGCCGGTGCGTCGAGGGCCACGACACGCTCGGCGCGCGCGTTGCCGGTGACGTGAACGCCGGCACGGGCGAGACGCTCGGCGCTGTCGACGCCGCCGGGATTGCGAAACCCGACGGGTCGATCGAGCCGCGCGTCGACCACGACGCGCTGGCCTTCCACCAGCGGCGGCAACACGCCGTACACCGCGATCGGCAGCCGTCCCGAGCGCGTGACGTCGTCGACGCGCTCCACGTCGATCACGAGCCGGCTGCGATCCGCCGCCCGGCGCATCGGCATCTCCGCGAGCCGTCCTTCGACGCGGGCCGACATTGGGACGTCGAGGCGTCCGACGTCGGCGGAGGGTAACGGCGCCGGTAGCGCGCGGAGCGCACCGAGGGCGGCGACCGCCGCCAGCAGTGGACCGATCGCGTGGCCGGCATGGCCGACGACCAGCACCAGCGTCGCCGATGCCACCGCCGCGACGGTGATGGCGGCGACACCACGCGCGCTGGTCCATGGCGCCACCGCGATCCCGGCTGCGAACGCCGCGGCCACGGGCGCCAGCGGCATCGCCAGCCGCGTCACGGTGGCCGGGTGACGGCGACGAGGTGCCGCAGTCGAGCGAGCGTGGCGCGGCCGATGCCGCGAACGCGGCGCAAGTCGTCGACGGCAGCGAAGGGGCCACTGCGCATGCGGCTCTCCACGATCCGCGTGGCCAGGCCGTGGCTCACGCCCGGCAGGCGATCGAGGTCGTCGACGCTGGCGTCGTTCAGCTCGAGGGGCGTCGCCGGCGCGTCGAGCTGCCGCGGAGGTCGGGGCGCCGCGGGCGGCCGCGGGACGGCGTACCGCGGCTCGGCGGCCGGTGCCGGCGCGTGGTCGAAGGTCTCGAGACGATCCGTCAGCTCGGCGTGCGTCCGTCGCCAGCGATCGATGCCGAGGCCGGCACCGGCCACGAGGACGACACCGAGGAGGAGAACGAGCTGGCGGCGTGTGTAGCGATCCACGTGGTGACGATGGCACGCGCGCGAGTCGCCCGCCAGAGTGGAAGAATCGAGACGCTCGGGTGTCGCCTGGCGGCGACGCTAGGCGAGCAGCGGCAGTCGCATGCGGACGGTCCGGGTGCCATCCTCCGCGCGCGTCATCGTTGCGGTCCCGCCGTGCAGCTCGACGAGACGGCGCACGATCGCGAGCCGCATGCCGGCCAGGAGTCCTCCGGACGCCGGGCCGGTGCTGACGGACAGCACGGCGAATCCCGCGTCGCGCGCCAGCCCGACGCGAACTCGCCCATCGGTCGGCGCCACGCGCAGCGCGCCCTCGAGAAGGCGCTGGCAGACCTGGCGCAAGCGGCGCTCGTCCCCGCTGACGCGCACGTGGTTCAAATCGTTGGCGCCGTCGTGCAGCTCGATCCCGACGTTCTTGGCGCGCGCTTCCGCGGTCACCGCGCGCGCCGCGGCCTGCACGACCTCGACGAGGGACAGCGGTGCGCGGGCGAGCTCGAGCGCGCCGCTCACGAGGCGGGCCGACAGCCGCAGCAGCTCGCGCGTCTCGCGGCGGCGCCGGCGCTCGTCGACCGCGACCGCGGCGCGGCGCGCCAGCTCGCTCGCGAGCCTGACGTCGTCGTCCTCGAAGCGCCGCTGGCCGTGGGCGCGGACCAGCGTCATCGCACCCAGCACGCGCCGCCGCGCGACGAGTGGGACGCACACGTACCCGCCGACACCGAGCTGCGCGAGCACCGCGCGCTCGTCCGATCCGCCCCGCGTCTCGAGCTCGCCGACCGCCGCGCCGGCGGGACACCACTGCGCACTGCGCTCGCGCAGCGCGCGCGCCAGCGCCCCGCTCGCCGCAGGCGCCGATGCCAGCGTGCCGAGCAGCGGTGCCGCGGCCCGCTCGGCGTCGGCATCGCGATGGGCGAGGGTGACACGCCGGTAGCCGCCGTCGCGCTCGCGCAGGTCGACGACGCACCAGTCGGCCACGAGCGGCACCGCCAGCCGGGCGACGGCGTCGAGCGCCGAGGCCGGCGTGCGCGCGTTGAACAGTGCGGTGGTGGCGTCGGCCAGGAACGCGGTCCGCTGCCTGATCCGCTGCGCGTGGTCGTGCAGGCGCGCGTTGCGGATGGCGGTGCCGACGCGATCGCCCACGAGTTGCAGCAGCCGCGCTTCCTCGGCGGTGAATGCGCGCTGTCCCCGTCGGGCGGCGTGGACGATGCCGACGAAATCGCCGTCCGCGGACAGCCAGACGCGCACCTGCGACCGCACCCGTGAGTCGCGCAGCGCCGGGATGTCCAGCTCGGTGGCGGGATCGTCGACGACCAGCGGCTCACCGCCGGCCGCGATGCGTCCGGTCAGGTCGCCGTTGATCGGCACCCGCAGGGCGACGGTGAGGTCGGGCTCGAGGCCGATGGCGCCGGCCACGGCCAGATGGGCGCCGTCGTCCGTCGGCAGCAGGATCACCGTGGTGTCCGCCTCGACGACGTCGCGGATGCGCTCGAGGATCGTCTTGACGAGCTCGTCGAGACTGCGGTGGGTGAGCGCGGCCTCGGTGATCGACCACAGGCGCTGCACCATGCCGACCGCGGCCTCCACCTCGGCTCGGGCCATCTGCTCGCGCAGCAGCAGCTCGTCGCGCTCCTGCTCGAGTCGCTTCTGCTCGGTGACGTCGACCATGAGCCCGCGCAGCCGACCGGACTCCGTGCGATGCACGCGGTCGCGCAGCCAGACGATGCGCCCATCGGCGGCCGTCGCGCGGAACTCGTGATCGACCACACCCGCCCCGCGCGCGGCGTCCGCGTAGGCGGCGTGCGCGCGCTCGCGATCGCGCGCGTCGATCAGCGTCGAGGAGAAATCCCGGGCGGCCAGCCAGCGCTCGATGGGATGGCCCAGCAGCTCTTCGGCGCGACGGCTGACGAAGGTGAAGCGCTGCGTCGCCGGCTCGAGCTCCCATACGATGCCGTCGACGTCGTGAACGAGGTCCCGGAAGCGGCGCTCTGCCAATTCGCTGGTGCCCGACGCGCGAGGAAGCGTGAACCGGAACGCGCTCATTGTCGAGTGCGAACGTGGCAAGGCACGTGCCACACGCGCAGTTGTAAAAAGCGCTTTAACCGTCGGTGTATGCGAAGCCCATCGTGCGCGCATGGTAGTGCAGCCCGCCGTCCTGGACGATCAGAAACAGCGCGAGCTCGTCGCCGTCGTTGTGGTGCGAGTGCGACGCGCCGGGCGGCGTGATCATCGTGGCGAACCGTTGCCACTCCATGCGTCGCCCGTCCACGCGGGAGTGGCACCGCGCGCCCTGGACGATGAGCGTGACGGCCACGGCGTTGTGACGGTGCGGGCGCTGTCCTTCTCCGGGCAGCAGCGAGTTCATCGCCAGCGTGAGCGACGGCAGACACGTACGCTCGCGCTCCAGCGCGGTTTGGCTCAGCGTGACGGCCTTCCCCGTCGCCGTCTGCTCCGCGGGCAGCCGGTGGATGCGCTCGAGCTCGCGACGGATGTCAGCCGCGGGATAGTGGACGGCGACGACGCTGGCGGTGCCCGGTGCGGGGGGCCGCGCTCGCTCGAACGCGAGCGCCGGCTCGTTGGTCACCACCCAGAGCGCGCAGTCCTCGCCCCCTGCGGCGTGCACCGCGTCGATGCCGCCGGGCAGGCAGAAGGCGTCGCCGGCGGCCCAGCCGAACGCATCGCTGCCTTGCGTCGTCTCGCCCCGGCCGGCGATGACGTAGTAGATCTCGCCGCTTGCGGCGAAGCGTGTGGCCAGCGTCTCGCCGGCCCGGATTCGCGCGTAGCGCGCCAGGAGCAGCGGCGTGGTCGCGGCGAAGTCGACGCCGAGGTCGGTCTTGAGGTCCAGGGGAATCAGGCCGGTCGGTGCGGTCGCGTCCAGGGCGGCATCGCGCTCGGCGGTGAACGTCCGCGCCGGCACGGGCGACCGCTTGATGTTGAAGCCGTCGGCCGACGAATAGTACAGCGCGCGACGCATGTCAGGGCGCTCCGGTGCCATCGCGGCCTCCGCCTGTGAACCGAATGGGTGCACATGGGAACTCGCTTGCACGCTGGCGTCGCATCGTCCGCGTCACGGGACGAGCGCGGCGCGGCTGATCGACGTCGTCTCGCGGTTGTGCCACTCGGACTCGGTGAAGGCCTTGTTGATCTGCTCGAGCGGGTACTTGTGCGAGATCAGCCGCTCGAACGGAAACCGCTCACGATTCCGGACGAGGAAGTCGAGGGCGCGGGGAATCACCCACGCGTCGTACATGATCACGCCGACGATCTTCTTGGCGCCCCAGACCAGCTGCGCCGGCTCGAAGTCGAGCTTCGCGCCGCGGGAGATGGTGCCGATCTCGAGATAGGTCCCACCGGGCCGCAGCATGTCGATGCCTTCCGGGATCACCTCGGGGAAGCCGACGAAGTCGCAGGCCACGTCGGCGCCCATGCCGCCCGTCCACTTGCGGACCAGCGCGACGCGGTCCTTCCGCTCGGTGATCTCCTTGACGTTGATCACGTGGTCGGCGCCGAATGCGCGCGCCAGCTCGAGCCGCCCCGGCAGCTGGTCGACCACGATGACGGTGGCCGCGCCCATGTCCTTGGCCACCGCCGCCGCCTGCACGCCGAGACCGCCGGCGCCCTGGATGACCACGCTGCCACCGAACTCCAGCTTGACCTCGTGCAAGCCGAAGATGACCTGCGACAGCGCGCAGTTCACCGGGGACACGAGCTCGTCCGCCAGCGCGTCGGGGACGCCGAAGATGGCCCCGCCCGGCCGCAGATAGTAGTACTCCGCGAACGCGCCGTTGAAGTGCGGGAACTCCGAGGGGCCGCGCGGCCGCTCGATCTTCGCCGGGCAGGCCGCCGGCTGCTTGTTCAGGCAGACGTAGCACCGGCCGCACGGGTAGAAATAGGTGTACGCGACACGATCGCCCTCGCGCAGCGGCCGGCCGAGCGAGTCGGTCTTGACGTTCTTGCCGAGCTTGGCCACGCGTCCCATCATCTCGTGGCCGAAGATCCAGCCGTCCTCCGGTAGCCGCAGCGGCGCGTCCCCCCGCCAGAAGTGCAGATCGGAGCCGCACACGTTGGCGAGCGACACCTTGATGAGCACCGCGTCCGGCTCGATCTCCGGCAGCTTGACGTCTCGGATCTCGAACGGCTTGCCCGGTCCGAAGAACACCGCGGCCTTGCCCGTGCTGGCCATGAACGCTGCTCCTTCTACCGCTGGCGGCCGAGGCCGAACGCGTCGTGCAGCGCCCGGACGGCCAGCTCCGCGTACTTGTCCTCGATCACGCACGAGACCGCGATCTCGGACGTGGAGATCATCTGGATGTTGATGCCTTCCTTGGAGAGAGCGGTGAACATCTGCGCGGCGACGCCGGAGTGGCTCCGCATGCCGACGCCGACGATCGACACCTTGGCCACGCGCTCGTCGTGCGAGATGCCCTCGGCGCCGACCTGCCGGGCGATCTCCTCGAGCGCGGCCTGCGCGCGCGGGTGGTCGCCGCGAGGCAGCGTGAACGAGATGTCGGTGAAGCCGTCACGGCTGATGTTCTGCACGATCATGTCCACGACGACGTTCCGCGCGGCCACGGCGCCGAAGACCTGCGCCGCGATGCCCGGCCGGTCGGGGACCCGGAGCAGCGAGATCTTGGCCTGGCTGCGATCGTGGGTGATCCCGGTGACGACGGCCTCTTCCATCACGCTCTCCTCTTTCGTGACCAGCGTGCCGGGATCCGGCTTGAACGTCGAGCGGACGTGCACGGTGACGCCGTACTTCTTGGCAAACTCGACCGAGCGCGCCTGCAAGACTTTGGCGCCGAGGCTCGCCATCTCCAGCATCTCGTCGTACGCCACGCGCGGCAGCTTGCGGGCGTCGGGCACGATGTTGGGATCGGCCGTGTAGACGCCGTCGACGTCGGTGTAGATCTCGCACACGTCGGCCTTCAACGCCGCCGCCAGCGCCACCGCCGTGAGGTCGGAGCCGCCGCGGCCGAGCGTGGTGATCTCGTCGGCATCCGAGAGTCCCTGGAACCCCGCCACCACCACCACCTCGCCGGCCTCGAGCGCGGCGTGCGCGCGCTCGGCGTTGATCTGCCGGATGCGGGCCTTGGTGTGGCCGCGATCGGTCCGCAGGCCGACCTGTGGCCCGGTGAGCGAGCGTGCCTTCAGCCCGCGCGCATGCAGGGCCATCGCGAGCAGCGCGATGGTCACCTGCTCGCCGGTGGCGAGCAGCATGTCCATCTCGCGCGGCTCCGGCGTGGGCGAGATCTGCCCGGCGAGCGACAGCAGGCCGTCGGTGGTCTTGCCCATCGCGGAGACGACCACGACGACCCGGTGCTCGGCGGCGCTCTCGCCCACGCGTCGCGCCACGTTCTTGATCTTCTCCGGATCGGCCACCGACGAGCCGCCGTATTTCTGGACGATCAGCATGGCCTTCGCAATCTACCCGAGCGGCGCGCGCCGTCGCAAGCCACGCGCTCAGGTCGCCGGCGTGGGCGCGCGGCGAGCCTCGCCGAGGCTGACCTGCGCGCGCACGAGATAGAGCCAGCCGAGGAGCGTGATCGGCACGACCGCGCTCGCGTGATAGATGATGGCGTAGGCGACGGCAACCGATGGCGCCACGCCGAAGATCTCGAGCGCCAGCTTCGCCGCGAAGTGCCAGACGCCGAGATACCCGGGCGCCGACGGCACGCTGATGCCGAGGCCGACGAACGCGAGCACGACCCAGCCGGCCACGAACGGCAGGTCGAGATGCACCGCGCGCAGCATCGTCCACGCCGCCGAGGCCGGCAGCAGCCAGACGAGCAGGGTCCAGGCGGCCACCCGCAGCGCGTTGGCCGGCGTCCGGATGCCGTCGAGGCCGCGCAGCGCGGTGTCGAGCATGGCGAGTGCGATGCGCTCGGCGCTCGGCCACCGGCCGGTGAGCCGCGCGACGAGCCGCCGGCCTTTCTCCGGCGCACGCACGACGACGACGAGCACGGCGACACCGACCACATCGATCGCCAGCAGGACGGCGGCGCCCCACTGCACGCCGGCGGGCACGGGGATGGTGAACAGCAACGCGGCGAGCACGAGGACGAGGGCCAGGCTGTCGAGCACGCGCTCGACGAGGACGGTGGCCGCCACCAGCCAGAACGCCTGACTCGGCGTCAGCGGCTCGACCTCGCGCAGCCGGCGCGCGGCGGCGTAGATCCGAACGACCTCGCCCGCGCGGAGCGGCAGCACGTTGTTCGCCATGTAGCCGATCATGGTGGCGGACACGATGCCGGGCGGCTCGGGGCCGGGCGGGAAGAGCCATCGCCAGCGGAACGCGCGCGCGTAGAGGCCGGCGAGGCCGAGCACGACGCTCGTGAGCGCCCATCCCCAGTGCGTGTGCGCCAGCTGCGCGCCGAGCTCGTGGACGTCGACGCTGCGAAGCAGGACCGCGAACAGCACCGCGCTGATCGCGATCCCGAGGACGACGCGCAGCTGCCGGCTCAGAGGCCCAGCTGCGCCAGGACCGCGTCGATCGAGGCGGGAACGGTGGTCGGCCGGGTGGCCGACTCCAGTGCCGTGTCCGGGTCCTTCAGACCGTGGCCGGTGAGCGTGAGCACGAGCGTGGATCCTGGCTCGAAGCGGCCCGCCTTCACCATCTTCACCAGGCCGGCCACGGTCGCGGCGGACGCCGGCTCCATGAAGATGCCTTCCTCGCGCGCCAGCAGCCGGTACGCGCGCAGGATCTCCTCGTCGGTCACGACCTCGATCCAGCCACGGCTGTCCTGCATCGCTTCGAGCGCGAGCCCCCACGACGCAGGGTTGCCTATCTTGATCGCGGTGGCCACCGTGCGCGGCTCCTCGATCACGCGGTTCTCGTAGATCGGCGCGGCACCGGCGGCCTGGAAGCCCACCATGCGCGGGAGATCCTTGATCTTGCCGTCGCGATGATACTCGCGGTAGCCGCGCCAGTACGCCGAGATGTTGCCGGCGTTGCCGACCGGGATCAGATGGTAGTCGGGCGCGCGACCGAGCTGGTCGACGACCTCGAAGGCGGCGGTCTTCTGTCCCTCCAGCCGGAAGGGATTGACGGAGTTCACGAGGGTGACGGGATGCGTCTCCGCGATCTGCCGCACGATGGACAGCGCCTGATCGAAGTTGCCGTCGACGGTGAGGACTTTCGCCCCGTGGATGGCCGCCTGGGAGAGCTTGCCGAGCGCGATGGCGCCGCGTGGCACCATCACGAACGCGCGCAGCCCCGCGCGCGCGGCGAACGCGGCCGCCGAGGCCGACGTGTTGCCGGTCGAGGCGCAGATGACGGCGCGCGACCCGGCTTCGACGGCCTTGGACATCGCCATCGTCATCCCCCGGTCCTTGAACGAGCCGGTGGGATTGAAGCCCTCGCACTTGAGATAGATGGCGAGGCTCGGATCCGTCGCCTCCGCCAGCCGGGGAGCGGGCACGAGCGGCGTGTTGCCCTCGTGCAGCGTCACCACCGGCGTCCGCTCGGTCACCGGCAGGTATTTGCGATACGTCTCGATCACGCCCGGCCACGCCGCGGGCATCAGCTCGGGCCTCCCTCGACGCGGATCATCGTGGTGGGCATGGCGACGTCGGTCATCCTGTCGATGGCGGCCAGCGCGACGCGCATGTTCTTCTCTCGCGCCTCGTGGGTCATCATGACGACCGGCACCGCCTCGCGCGTGCCGCGGCCCTTCTGGATGACGTTGGCGATCGAGATGTCGTTGTCGCCGAGGACGCCGGCGACGCGCGACAGGACGCCGGGCTTGTCGTGCACCATGACGCGCAGGTAATAGCAGCAGCGCACGGCGTCCATGGGACGCAGCGGCAGCGCGATCGGACCCACGGACGGCAGCTCGAGCGCCAGTGCGGGAATGCCGTGCGCGATGTTGCGCGCGATCTCCAGCACGTCGGACCATACCGCGGACGCCGTCGGCATCTGGCCGGCGCCGCGCCCGTAGAACATCAGATCGCCGACGGCGTCGCCGGTGATGAACACGGCGTTGAACACGCCGGCCACCGCGGCCAGCGGCGAGGCGGCCGGGATCATCGTCGGGTGCACGCGGACCTCGACCCCGCCGTCGACCGCCTTCGCGATGGCGAGGAGCTTGATGCGATACCCGAGCTCGCGCGCGTAGGCGATGTCCGCCGAGGTCACCCGCGTGATGCCCTCGGTGTGGATGTCTTTCAGGTCCACGAACGTCCGGAATGCCAGGGAGACGAGGATCTGCAGCTTGTGCGCCGAGTCCATGCCCTCGATGTCGAGCGTCGGGTCGGCCTCCGCGTAGCCGTGCGCTTGCGCCTCCTTCAGCACCACGGAGAAGTCGAGATTCTCGTCCGTCATCTTCGAGAGGATGTAATTGCAGGTGCCGTTGACGATACCGGCCAGGCCGAGGATGCGGTTGGCCGGCAGTCCTTCCTTCACCGCGCGGATCAGCGGAATTCCGCCCGCCACCGCGGCTTCGAAGGCCAGGGTGACGCCGCGGCGGCGAGCCTCCTCGTAGAGCTCGGCGCCGTGGTGCGCGAGCAGCGCCTTGTTCGCGGTCACGACGTGCTTGCCGGCCGCGAGCGCGCGGAGAATGAAGGTCCGGGCCGGCTCCAGTCCACCGACGAGCTCGATCACGACGTGGACGTCCGGGCTTGCCAGCACGCGCGCCGCATCACCGGTCAGCGGCAGCGCTGCGAGGTCGAGACCCTCGCGAGGCCGGGCCAGGTCCGTGTCGGCGATGGCGGCGAGCGTCAGCTTGCAGCCCGCGCGCTCCTCCAGCGAGGCCCGCTGCGCGTGCAAGATCTTGACGACGCCAGCGCCGACGGTGCCGAGGCCGAGGAGACCGATGCGAACCTCGCCGACCGCGCTCATGAGAGCAATCCGCGCCGGCGGCTCAGCGGTGGAGATGCTTCAGGCCGCGCAGCGCTTGCTTGATCCGCTGCTCGTTTTCCACGAGCGCGAAGCGCACGAAGCCTTCGCCGTATTCGCCGAAGCCGATGCCGGGCGAGACGGCGACCTTGGCCTCCTGGATCAGGAGCTTGGAGAACTCGAGCGAGCCGAGGCTGCGGAACGCGTCGGGAATCGGGGCCCACACGAACATGGTGCCCCTGGGCTTCTCCACCCGCCAGCCGAGCTTGTTGAGCCCATCGACCAGCACATCGCGGCGCCGGCGATGCAGATCGACGATCTCGTCGACGACCTTCTGGTCGCCTTCGAGCGCGATGATGCCGGCGATCTGGATCGGCTGGAAGGCGCCGTAGTCGAGGTACGACTTGATGCGCGCCAGCGCGTGAATCATCCGCGCGTTGCCGCAGACGAAGCCGAGCCGCCAGCCCGGCATGTTGTACGACTTGGACGTCGAGAAGATCTCGACGCCCACGTCCTTGGCGCCTGGCACCTCGAGGAACGACGGCGGCCGGTAGCCGTCGAAGGCGAAATCGGCGTACGCGAAGTCGTGCACGACCATCAGACGATGCTCGCGCGCGAAGTCCACCACCTTGACGAAGAAGTCGCGATCGACGCACATCGTCGTGGGATTGTGCGGGAACGACAGGATCAGCAGCTTGGCCTTCGGCCACGCCAGCCGCGCCGTCTCCTGGAGCCGGCCGAAGAAGTCGCCGTCGGGCGTGAGCGGCACGGAGCGCAGGTCGCCGTCGGCGATGACGACCGAGTACGAATGGATGGGATACGTCGGGTTCGGCACCAGCGCGCCGTCGCCAGGCTGGAGCACCGCGAGTGCCAGGTGCGCCATGCCTTCCTTCGCGCCGATGGTGGCGATCACTTCCGAGTCGGGGTCGAGCTCCACGGCATAGCGGTCGCGGTACCACGTCGTCATCGCCTTGCGCAGGCGGGTGATGCCGCGGGACGCCGAGTAGCGATGGTTCTTGGGATTGCGGGCGGCCTCGACGAGCTTGTCGACGATGTGCTTGGGCGTCGGCATGTCGGGATTCCCCATGCCGAGATCGATGACGTCCTCGCCGCGCGCGCGTGCTTTGGTCTTCAGATCGTTGACGATCGCGAACACGTAGGGCGGCAGACGCTTGATCCGATAGAACTCGTCCATCCAGCTCCTTCCAGGCTGCCCGAGGTGATGCGACCGGCCTCGCGATGATACCGAAGCGTTGCGCAAAGTGTCAACGAACCGAGACATCCCGCGTAGTTACGCGACGATAGCGTGTGTCGCGCCGGGCCAGCCGGGCACGCCCGGGATCGGCCGGGTGCCGATCTGTCGCCGGACAGACCATCTAAGCGATTGATTTAGAACGCCGGCGTTCCGGCACGTCACTTGCCGGTCCCTGGGGCGCCATGAGCGACGTGCCCGGGGGCACCATGACCGTCGACGCCGCGCCGCGTCCTGCGCGCAGCGTGCCGAACGGCTGGCGGCCGAGCGCGGCCGCGCTGAAGGCTGTCTCCGAGGTCAGTCGCCGCCATTCCGGCAGCGGTCGTCGCGCGACGTTCAGCCTTGTCATCCTTCGTGGCGACGGTGAGCGCGTGCTGCGGTTCAACTTCGCACGGCCGGCCGCGCTCGGTGTGGCCGTGAGCCTCGCTCTCAGCGTGTCGCTGGTCGGCCTTCTCCTCGGGGACTGGCTCAAGCTCCGGGAGCTCACGCGCGAGGCCGTGACGTTCGCCAACACGATCGCTCAGCAGCGCGCCACGATCGAGGCGACCAATCACAAGATCGCGCTGCTGCGCACGGAGGTGGCCGGCTGGCGCGAGATGCACGCGCGCATCCAGGAGCCGTTCGGACCCGAGGCCGGGCGCGGCAGTCGCGACCGGGGCATCGGCGGTGCGACGACGGGGCCGGAACGCTTCGCCACGATCGCTCCCGCGGACGAGCTGCAGCGCCTGAGTGAAACGATCAAGGAGGAGGGCGACAACCTCCGCTCGCTCGACCGCCTGATGGCGCGCGCGTCGAAGGCGCTCGCCACGCTGCCGTCACGCTGGCCCGTGCGCGGCTCCGTGAACTCCGAGTTCGGGCGTCGTCCCTCACCGTGGACCCAGTCGGTCGAGTTCCACAGCGGCATCGACATCCGGGCCCAGATGGGCACGCCGGTTCACGCGCCGGCGGCCGGCACCGTCGTCGTCGCCGGGGCCGCGCACGAATACGGCACGGCGGTGATGCTCGATCACGGTCACGACATCAAGACGCTGTACGGCCATCTCTCGAAGATCTCGGTGAAGGTGGGCGAAAAGGTCGAGCGCGGCACGCTGCTGGCCTTCTCCGGCAACACCGGCCGCTCCTCCGGCCCGCACCTGCACTACGAGATCTTCGTGAAGGGCCAGCCGGTCAATCCCCGCGCATACCTCTGGGACTGAGCCTCCGCCTCTCCCTCGCTAGCTGTCGGCCACGGGCCGCCCGTCGATTTCGATGAAGACCAGCGACTGATCCGGCGACTTCACCCACACCGCTGACGCGACGGCGCCCGTCTGGTTGTTGAGGCCCTGCCAGACACCACCGGCCTGGCGCCGGTCGCCGGGGTTGCGCGCGACCTCGCGCTTGCACTCCTGGAATCCGTCGCGCGCCAGCGCCTCGACGACTTCTTCCGGCTCCGCCAGCCAGCCGTTGCCCGTCCATTGCATGCGGCCGCCGCGGAAGAGCTCCGAGAGACGATCCGGTCCGTTCATGCTGTCCCCCACGTTGATGCGGCGACGCCCGTCGCCGCGAAAGCGCAGATCGGGTGCAAGGCCGACGCCACCAGCGCGCCACGCCGCGCGCGCACGGGCTCGGCGTCGGGCAGGGCAACTTCGCTCCTCACGGCGTTCGCTGGTTGGACCGATGCTGACAGATCACGGCGCCAGACGGCGGCGCGAACGGCGAGAGCAGAAACTACGACGCGTGACGCGCGACGAAGTCGAGGCACATGGCGTTGAAGACGTCGGGGCGCTCCCACATGTACGCGTGTCCGGCGTCGGCGACGGTCTTGAACTCGGCGGCGACGAGCCGGCGAACGATCTCGTGCGAGAAACGTGGCGGCACGAGGATGTCGTGCTCGGCGACGCTGACGAGCGTGGGACACCGGACCTGCGCCAGCCGGTCGAGGGCGTCGTGGCTCAGCACCGCGTCGCCCTGGCGAATGAAGCCGGTCAGCGACTGCGGATACGGGTTCTGCAGCGCGTTCTGAATCACCATCTCGACGAACTCCGGACGCGTCTCGAACGTGATCGGCGCGAACAGCCACAGCGCGAGTGTCCGCATCCACTCCTCGCGCGCAAGCCCGGGACGCAGCGCACGCCAGGCGGCGCTGAGGGCACGCATGTAGTTGTCCGGGCGCGCGAGCGTTGCGTGCAGCTGCAACGTGAGGACGCGCTCGGGATGCCGCAGCGCGACCTCCTGCGCGATCATCCCGCCCATCGAGACACCGCACACGTGGACGCGCGCGATGCCGAGCACGTCGAGCAGGCCAACGGTGTCGTCGGCCATCATCGCGGTCGTGTAGGGGATGTCCGGCGAGTCCGTCTGGCCCACCCCGCGGTTGTCGAAGGCGATCACGCGGTGGGTCGCGGCGAACGCCGGCGTCTGCAGCCCCCAGGCCAGATGGTCGCCGCCAAAGCCCATGATGAGAACGACGGGGGCGCCGCTCCCGACGTCGATGTAGAACATCTCGAGATCGCGGACGCGTGCCTTCGGCATGCAGGAGCGGACGCGACCGCGCTAGCCGATGGCCACGCCGGTGCGCACCTGGCAGGCGACCCAGTGGCCCGGCGTGATCTGCTTCAGCAGCTGCTCGTTCTGGGAGCACGACGGCACGCGCAGCCCGCACCGCGTGTGGAACCGGCAACCCGACGGCGGATTGATGGGACTGGGCACGTCGCCTTCGAGCAGGATCCGCTTGCGCTTCATCGTGGGATCCGGGATCGGGACCGCCGACAGGAGCGCTTCCGTGTACGGATGCTTCGGGTTCGTGTAGAGCTCCTTGGCGGGCGCGATCTCGACGATCTTGCCGAGGTACATGACGGCCACGCGCGTGGAGATATGCTCCACGACGGAGAGATCGTGCGCGATGAAGATGTAGGTGAGGCCGAACTTGGCCTGCAGGTCCTCGAGCAGGTTGATGATCTGCGCCTGGATCGACACGTCGAGCGCCGACACCGGTTCGTCGGCGATGATCAGCTTGGGGCTGACCGCCAGTGCGCGCGCGATCCCGATGCGCTGGCGCTGGCCGCCCGAGAACTCGTGCGGGTACCGGCGCAGGTGGTCGGCCGAGAGCCCGACCGTCTCGAGCAGCTGCACGACGCGCTCCTCGCGCGCCCTGCGCGTCGGCGCCAGCTTGTGAATGACCAGCGCCTCACCGATGATGGAGCCGACCGTCATCCGCGGATTCAGCGACGCGTACGGATCCTGGAAGATGATCTGCATCTCTTTTCGGAGCGCGCGCAGCGACCGCTTGTCCAGGGTGGTGACGTTCTTGTCCTGAAACCAGATCTCGCCCGACGTCGGCTCGATCAGACGGAGGATGGTGCGGCCCGTCGTCGACTTCCCGCAGCCCGACTCGCCCACGAGACCCAGCGTCTCGCCCGGCATGACCTCGAAGGACACGTCGTCCACCGCGTGAACGCGCGCGACCTCGCGCGACAGCAGCCCGCCACGGATCGGGAAGTACTTCTTGAGGTTCCGGACCTTGAGGAGGGGCTCTGCCATGGGATGGCCCTCAGTAGAGGAAGCAGGCCACCTTGTGGCCTGGCCGCACTTCCTTGAGCGGCGGCGTGTTGTCGAAGTGCATGGGTTTGGCGAGCGCGCAGCGCGGTGCGAACCGGCAGCCGGGCCTGGCGTCGCCGCGCAGCGTCGGCACCGTGCCCGGAATCGGCTCCAGCTTCTGCTTCTTGGTGGCCGCCACGTCGATTCTCGGAATGGAGCGCAGCAGTCCTTGCGTGTACGGATGCAGCGGCTCCTTGAAGAGCTCGCCGACGGCCGCCTCCTCCACCACCTGGGCGCCGTACATGACGACGACGCGCTGCGCGGTCTCGGCAATGACGCCCATGTCATGCGTGATCAGCATGATGGCCATGCCGAGCTTGGCCTTGAGCTCGTTGAGCAGCTCGAGGATCTGCGCCTGGATCGTGACGTCGAGGGCGGTGGTCGGCTCGTCCGCGATGAGGAGGTTGGGATTGCACGAGAGGGCCATGGCGATCATGATCCGCTGGCGCATGCCGCCCGAGAGCTGATGCGGATACTCCCGCACACGCCGCTCGGCGTTCGGGATGTGGACGAGCTTCAGCATGTCCACCGTCTTGTCCATGGCGTCGCGGCGGCCCAGGCCTTCGTGCAGCCGGATGGCCTCCGCGATCTGCTCGCCCACCGTGAACACGGGGTTCAGCGAGGTCATCGGCTCCTGGAAGATCATCGCGATTTCCTTGCCGCGGATCTTCCGCATCTGGGCCGGGCTCAACTCGAGGAGGTTGCGACCGTTGTAGAGGATTTGACCCTGCACGATGCGGCCGGGAGGCTGGGGGATGAGCCGCATCACGGACAGCGCGGTGACCGACTTGCCCGAGCCCGACTCGCCCACGATGCCGAGCGTCTCGCCCTTGTTGATGTAGAGGTCCACGCCGTCGACGGCGCGCACGACGCCTTCGTCGGTGAAGAAGTGCGTCTTCAATCCTTTGACTTCAAGGAGCCGTTCGGCCATGGCGCCTCCCGTTCGGACCTACCAGCGACTCGTCAGCTCGCGGAACGCGTCGAGCGCGCGCGCGATGTCGTCTCCGTCCACGTCCTTGTGCGTGACACAGCGGATCGCTCCCGGGCCCATCGCGTGGACCTTGACCTTGCGGGCGGCGCAGCCCGTCACGAGCTCGGCCGCCGCCGCCGCACCGCGCTCGACGCGCACGATCACGATGTTCGTCTGCACCGTCGCCAGATCCACGCTGAGTTCCGGCAGCGCGGCCAGCCCCTCGGCCAGCCGCCGGGCGTTGACGTGGTCGTCCGCCAGCCGATCGACCATGCGCTCGAGGGCGACGATGCCGGCGGCGGCGATGATACCCGCTTGCCGCATGCCGCCGCCGAGCATCTTCCGGACGCGGCGGGCGCGCCCGATGAACTCGGCGGAGCCGCAGACGACGGATCCGACCGGCGCGCCGAGACCCTTCGACAGGCAGAACGTCACCGAATCGACCGGCCGTGCGAAGTCGGCCGCCGGCCGTCGGAGCGCGATCGCGGCGTTGAAGAGACGCGCGCCGTCCAGGTGCACGGGCACGCCGGCCTGGTGAGCCGCGTCGGCCACGGCCTGGAGCTCCTCCGGCGTGGCACAGGTGCCGCCGTGGCGGTTGTGCGTGTTCTCCAGACAGACGAGTCCGGTCTCCGGGAGATGGATGTTGGCCGGACGGATCGCCTCCCGCACCTGCTCGGGCGAGAGGAAGCCGCGCGCGGTCTTGGCCGGCCGCATCTGCAGGTGGCCGATCATCGCCGCCCCGGCCACCTCGTAGTTGTAGATGTGGGAGTCGAGATCGAGGATGACCTCCTGGCCGGCGCGGGTATGGGCGACGACCGAGACCAGGTTGCCCTGGGTGCCGGAGGTGACGAAGAGGCCGGCCTCCTTGCCGAGCCGCGAGGCGGCCAGCGACTCGAGGCGCTGGATCGTCGGATCCTCGCCCCAGACGTCGTCGCCGACGTCGGCGCGGGCCATGGCCTCGCGCATTTCGGGGGTGGGAAGGGTCAGCGTGTCGGAGCGGAGATCGACGATGTCGTGCACGGGATCTACCTCTGCACGCGCAGCCGCTGGGCGGCCCGCTTGCCCCATTCGGTGTAGCCGTATTCGGTGGCGACCTGGCGCAGCAGCGTGAGCGCGTCCGCGTTGCGGCCTTCGCTGAAGTTCACGTCGGCGAGCAGCGACAGCGCCTCCGGTATCACCGGAGCGCGCGGATAGTCCTTGATGACCTTCTCGAGCCGCGGCCGCGCGCCGCTCGGATTGCCCTGGCCGATGTACCACGCGGCGACCCACACTTCCTTCTGCGCGAGACGCCCGCGGCACACTTCGATCTTGGCGAGTCCGTCCGTCGCGTACCGGCTCTCGGGATAGTCCTTCACCAGCTTCTTGAACTGATCCATGGCCTTGGCGGCGAGACCCTGGTCCTGTTCGATCGGCTTGATCTGGTCGTAGTACGACATCGCAAGCCGGTACTGCACGAGGTCCGCGATCTCGTGGCGCGGGTAGAACGACAGGAACGCGTCGAACTCCTTGGTCGCCTTCTCGAACTCGGCCTCGCGGTAGAACGCCTCGCCGATCAGGAAGCGCGCCCGGGGAGCGTAGGATGAGTTCGGATGCCGCTCCACGACCTTGCGGAACTGCTCGCGCGCCTCGGGAAACCGCTTCTTCTCGAGCTCTGTCTCGCCCAGCTGGTAGAGCTCCTCGGCGGGCAGAATCGGCGTCGGCGCCGGGCGGAGCCACGAGCAGCCGCCGGTGACGAGAAGGAGAAAGAGGGTGAGGGCGCGAAACATCGTCCAGAGGATATAGCATATTTCAAGTCCCAAAAATCCTTTGACTTCGCCAGGCTGGCCCGGTATTACCATTCCGGGTTTGCCGCCGGGCGCGTGTGTCCCGGCCGGTCGCAGATGATCGCCCTCCCCGCGAGAGGCTGAGAGGTCCTGCCATGGCACTGCCCAGAATGATCCGAGTCCGTCAGACGTTTTCCCGTCCACGCGTCGCCGACATCCCGAAAACGGTCCTCGAGGGCCTCGGGGCCGCAGCGCTGCGCGTCAAGCGCGGCGATACGGTCGCCGTGGGCGCCGGGAGTCGCGGGATCGCGAACATCGACGTGGTCGTCGGAGCCACCGTTCGCTGGTTGAAGGATATGGGGGCGCGGCCGTTCGTGTTCCCGGCCATGGGTAGCCACGGCGGCGGCACCGCGGAAGGACAGCTGTCCGTCCTGGAGCACTACGGCATCACCGAGACCACCATGGGGTGCCCGGTGCGAGCGACCATGGAGGTGGTGCAGGTCGGTGAGGCGCTCGGCCTACCGGTCTGGCTGGACAAGCTCGCGTCGGAAGCGGACTCGATCGGCATCGTGAACCGCATCAAGCCGCACACCGACTTCAAAGGCTCGATCGAGTCCGGTCTCTTCAAGATGATGACGATCGGCCTCGGCAAGCACCGCGGCGCCATCCAGTATCACCGCGCCAACATCCACCACGGCTACGAGACGGTGATCACCACGGTGGGGCGCGAGATGCTGGCCAAAGCTCGCATCGGATTCGGCGTCGGCATCGTGGAGAACGGCTACGACGAGACCGCCCACATCGAGGTCTTCCGTCCCGACGATCTCGAAGCCGGCGAGCGCAGGCTGCTCAAGAGCGCGCGCGACTGGATGGCCCGCCTGCCGTTCTCGCCGATCGACGTCCTCATCGTGGAGCAGATCGGCAAGAACATCTCCGGCTCCGGCATGGACACCAACGTCATCGGCCGGCCGTCGAACCCGCACGAGCCGTTTCCGAGCGATCCCAAGATCTTGTGGATCGTGGCGCTCGATCTGACGGACGAGAGCTATGGAAACGCCGTCGGCATCGGCAACGCCGACTTCACCACGCGTCGGCTGGTGGACAAGATCGACATGAAGCCGACGCTGATCAACGCCATCACCGCCTGCGCGCCCGGCGGCGCGAAGGTCCCCGCCACCTACGACACCGACCGCGAGGCGATCGAGACGGCGCTCTCCTGCATCGGTCTCACGCCGCCCGAGCGCGCGCGTGTCATCCGCATCAAGAACACGCTCATGCTGGGCGAGATCGAGGTGTCGGAGGCGTACACGGCCGAGCTCGCGAAGCACCCCGACCTCTCGCCGATCGGGGAGGCGAGCCCGCTGCCGTTCGACGCGGCCGGACGGCTCGTTTGAGGGGACCCTCCGGTCGCCGGATCGTCGTCGTCGTCGCGCTGGTCGCCGCCCTGGGGGCGATCGGCTGGGGCGGCACCGCCTGGTACGCCTCGTTCACGCGTGTCTCGACCGACGACGCCTACGTCGAGGGCACGATCACGCCGGTCAGCGCCAAGGTGGGCGGGCACGTGGTCGAGATGCTGGTTCGCGACAACCAGGCCGTCCGCCGCGGCGAGCTGCTGCTGCGCATCGACCCGCGGGACTTCCAGGCGCGGCTGGAACAGGCCCGCGCGGCCGTGGCCGTTGCCGAGGCGAACCTCCGCGCCGCGCGCTCGGAGCTGCCGCTGGCGCGCGACACGTCCCGCGCGCAGGTTGTGGAGACCCGCGCGTCGCTGGAGGCGCTGCAGGGCATGGTGCGTAGCAGCGAGTCGGCGGCCGACGAGTCGCGCGCCCGGCTCGAGGCGCGTCGCGCGGCGGTGGGCGCGCGCCGGGCCGAGGTGGCGGCGGCCGAGTCCGCGGTCCGCCGGACGACGCTCGAGCTCGACCGGATGCGTCGCCTGATGAAGGACGACTACGTCTCGCGGCGTGAGCACGACGATGCCCAGGCCGCCTTCGACAACGCGACCGCGCTGCTCGACGCCTCGCGCCGTCGGCTCTCCGAGGCCGAGCGCGAGGAGCAGCAGGTAGAGGCGGAGCTGGCCGCGCGCGGCCACGCGATCGACGTGGCGCGCCAGAAGGTGGCCGAGGGACGCGGCACCGTCGCGCGGGCCGAGAGCCAGCTGCACCAGGTGCCGGTGAAGGAGGCCGAGATCCTGCGCGCGGAAGCCGCGCTGAAGCAGGCGCAGGCCGATGTCGCGCTCGGGGAGCTGCAGATGGCGTACACCGAGGTGCGCGCGCCCACCGATGGCGTCATCTCGAAGCGCTCGGTGGAGGTGGGCCAGGTGGCGCAGGTGGGCCAGCCGCTCCTCGCCATCGTGCCGCTGCACGAGGTGTGGGTGCTGGCGAACTTCAAGGAGACGCAGCTCTCGCGGGTGCGGCCGGGCATGAAGGTCGACGTCGAGGTCGATGGCTACCCCGGCCGCATCTTCCCCGGCGTCGTGGACTCGATCAGCGCGGGCACGGGCTCGCGCTTCTCGCTGCTGCCCCCCGAAAATGCCACCGGCAACTGGGTGAAGGTGGTCCAGCGCGTGCCGGTGAAGATCCAGCTCGACCCCCGCGAGCTCGACAATCCGCAGCCACTCCGTGCCGGCATGTCGGCGGTCGTCACCATCAAGGTCAGGTAGGTGGAGCTGTCGCCCGCCCGCAAGTGGGCGATCACCCTGTCCGTGATGCTGGTGACGGTGATGCAGGTGCTGGACACCTCGGTCACCAACGTCGCGCTGCCGCACATGCAGGGCTCGCTCTCCGCGAGCGTCGACGAGATCGCCTGGGTCCTGACGTCCTACCTGGCCGCCAACGCCGTGATCATCCCGGCCACGGGGTGGCTCTCCGGCCTGCTCGGGCGCAAGCGCTTCTTCCTGATCTGCACGATCCTCTTCACCGTCTCGTCGTTCCTGTCGGGGATCGCGCCGTCGCTCGAGTTCCTCGTCGCCATGCGGATCCTGCAGGGACTCGGCGGTGGGCCGATGATCCCGATCTCCCAGGCCATCATGTGGGAGATCTTTCCGCTGCAGCAGCGCGGCACCGCGATGGCGGTGTGGGGCATCGGCATCATGATGGGCCCGATCCTCGGGCCGACGGTGGGCGGCTGGATCGCGGACAACTGGTCGTGGCGCTGGATCTTCTACATCAATCTGCCGATCGGCGTGCTCGGGTTCATCGCCGCCAGCGCCTTCCTGTTCGATCCCGAGCACATCAAGCGTCCGTCGCGGATCGACGGCCTCGGGCTCGTCCTCATGGTCGTCGGGTTCGCCTCGATGCAGTACGTGCTCGACCGCGGCGAGCGCGAGGAGTGGTTCGACTCCGGCTTCATCATCGCGCTGGCCGTCGTGGCCGTGTGCGCGCTCGCGGGCTTCCTGATTCGCGAGCTCGTGACCGCCCACCCGATCCTCGACTTCTCCGTGTTCCTCGACCGCAACTTCACGCTCGGCTCGGGCCTGGTGGCGCTCAGCGCCTTCGGGCTCTACGCGAGCATGCTGCTGGTGGCGCTGTACACGCAGAAGCTGCTCAGCTACGACGCCTGGAACGCCGGGCTCGTGCTCGCCCCCGGCGGCATCGGCAACATGATCTCGCTGGTGATCGCGGGCCGGCTCGTGGCGCGTGTCGACCAGCGGATGATGCTCGGCGTCGGCTGCATCCTGAACGCCATCGGCCTCATGATGATGTCGAACCTCACGCTGAGCATCGACTACTGGACGCTCACCATCCCGCGGTTCGTGCAGGGTCTCGGGCTCGGCTTCACCTTCGTGCCGCTCACCACGCTGGCGCTGGCCACGGTGCCGAAGGACCGGCTCGGGAACGCCACGGCCGCCTTCAACGTGGTGCGCAACATCGGCGGCTCCATCGGCATCGCGCTGGCCACGACGTACCTGGCGCGCCGCAGCCAGTACCACCAGTCGACGCTGGTCGGACACGTCGACGTGTGGAGCCCGGAGACCGCGCAGCGGCTCGCCGACTGGACGCGCCACTTCGTGGCGCAGGGCGCCGATACCTTCACCGCGGGACGTCGCGCGACGGTCATGCTGTACAACGACACGGTGGCCCAGGCCAACGTGCTGGCCTACGCGGACGAGTTCTGGATTCTCTCGACGTTCTTCTTCGCCATCGTCCTTGTGCTGCCGTTCATGCGCCGCATCCGCACCGAGCCGGGGCCGGCCGGCGCCGACAGCCGCGTCGAAGGGCTGCCCGCCGCGGAGTAGCCGCGCTCGGCCGCGCTCAGTAGCCTTTGCGCTTGTCGATGAGCGCCAGCAGGGGACGGCCGTCGGCCAGTCGCCGGAGATTCTCGCAGAAGGTGGCGATGGCGCGGCCGGCCCGGCGCGGCGAGCCGCCGGCCGTGTGCGGCGTGACGATGACGCGAGGATGCCGCCAGAGCGGGTGGCCGGACGGCAGCGGCTCGGGGTCGGTGACGTCGAGGCCCGCGCCCCAGATGAGCCCTTCCTCGAGCGCCGTCATCAGATCGTCGCCGTACACGATCTCGCCGCGCGTGACGTTGACGAGAATCGCGTGGCGCTGCATCCGGCGGAACAGGTCGCGCGTGAAGAGGTGATGGGTGGCCTTCGTGAGCGGCAGCGCGATGACGACGACGTCGGAGACGGCGAGCAGGTCGTGCAGGCGCTCGGTCTTCCAGACGGCGTCCATGCCGGGCTCGGGCGGCACGTCCTCGATGTCGACCGCGACCACGCGCATGCCGAAGCCCAGCGCGCGCCGCGCCACCGCGCGTCCCGTGCCGCCGAAGCCGACGATGCCCATCGTCTGCTCCCACAGCTCGCGCTGGTCCTTCCGGATCGGCTCGCGCAGGCGGAAGTCGGGCTCGCGCAGCGCGGTGTGGAGCCCGCGCGTGAGGCCGAGCAGCAGCGCGAAGGCGTGCTCGGCCAGATGGATGCCGACCTCGCCTTTCTCGCTGGCCAGGATGACGTCGCTC
>DATAOC010000122.1:0-62897 GCA_036265915.1 Candidatus Methylomirabilota bacterium
CGGCCATCGCGGCCACGGGATACGTCGGCTACCCCGTCCCGCAGCGTGATCGGGACGCGCTGTTCCTGCGCTACCGCGACGTGGCGTGTCCGTCGGTGGCGACGTGACGGCACATGCGTTAGACCAGACCACATCGCCGCACGCGCCACAGCACTGATGCTGGCTTACGAGCTGACGCGGACTCGAAATGCTCCGTCAGGCCGCTTCTTGAGCCAGAGGTAAGGCCGGGCCAGCCAGTACTTCCGTTTCAGCAGCTGCACGACCCGCGCGAGCTCCGTCGGCTCGCTCACGACGCGGGCTTCGCCGTTGAAGGTCTCGGGACCGATTCGAATCACGACGTCGTGGTTCACCTGTACGTTCCGCGTCCACTGCCGCTTCATGTTCATGGTGGCCAGGTACACGACGTCGCCGTCGACGAGAAACCAGATGGTCACTTCGAAGGCCCGACCGCTCTGCCGACCGCGATGCGTGAGCCGACACGTGCGCGTCGCCGCGACGCGAGCGAGCCGAGCGGCTACGCTATCCATGTCGATCCCCCCGCAGATTCCCGGCACTCCATCGATCGTGAACGTCCCGCCGCTCACGAAGCCGAGCGCGAGTCAGAGGAGACGGAGGAGCGCCGGAGCGAGCGGAGGAAGGTGCGCTCGGAACATCACTGGTGCCGAAGGGGGGACTCGAACCCCCACGGGTTGCCCCACACGCCCCTCAAACGTGCGCGTCTGCCAGTTCCGCCACTTCGGCCCGGGACAGCGACGCAGTATACCTCAACGCCCACGGCCGCCAAACCGGCCGACGCTCTGTCGCAGGCGCGGATCGAGCGCGTCGCGGATGCCCTCGCCGAGCAGGTTGTAGGACAGCACGGTGACGAGGATGGCCAGCCCGGGATACAGCGATTGCCACCAGGCCAGCTCGATGGCGTCGCGGCCCTCGTTGAGGATGTTGCCCCACGTCGCGTACGGGGGCCGCACGCCGAGCCCGAGAAAAGACAGGCCGGACTCCGTGAGGATGGCGGCCGGGATGCCGAGCGTCATCGCCACCAGCACGGGGCCGAGCGCGTTGGGCAGGATGTGACGCCAGATGATCCGGGTGGCGCTGGCGCCGATCGACTGCGACCAGAGCACGAACTCGCGCTCCTTCAGCGCCAGGAATTCCGCGCGGACCAGCCGCGCCACGCCCATCCAGCCGGTGAGCCCGATGACCGCCATGATGGTCCAGATCGACGGCTTCAGGAAGGCGAGCACCGCCAGCAGCAGGAAGAAGCGCGGAAACACGAGCATCAGGTCCACCAGCCGCATCACCGAGCCATCGACCCACCCGCCGTGGTAGCCGGCGGCGGCGCCGAGCAGGATGCCAATCGCCGTCGCGATGCCCACCGACACGAATCCGACCGCGAGCGAGACGCGCGAGCCGTAGAGCATGCGCGAGAGGACGTCGCGCCCGATCTGGTCCGTCCCGAGCCAGTGCGCGCGCGACGGCGGCTCGAGGATCCGCTTGATGTCGGGCCGGTGCGGATCCCACGGCGCCAGCCACGGGGCGGCGATGGCGACCACGAAGAGGCACGCGACGACGACGCCGCCGATGAGGGCGAGCTTGTTGCGCCGGAACGCCCGCCAGAACGCCTTCACGGCGTCAGCGGCGCCCCCGCCGCCCCACCCGGATGCGGGGGTCGACGAGGCTGTACGTGAGATCGGCCACGAGGTTGGCGAACAGCGTGAGCGACGACACGATGACGAGGTTGCCCATGATGACCGGATAGTCGCGCGCGAACACGGACTGCACCATCAGCAGGCCCATGCCGGGGATGGCGAAGATCGTCTCGACGATCACGCTGCCGCCGATGAGCCCCGGCAGCGACAGCCCGAGGATGGTGACGATCGGCATGAGCGCGTTGCGCAGCGCGTGCTTGCCGATGACTTTGCGCTCGTCGAGCCCCTTCGCACGCGCCGACTGGATGTAGTCCTGCCGGATCACCTCCAGCATCGACTGCCGCATGTAGCGCGAGAAGCCGGCGAGGCCGCCGAAGGTCGCCACGCCGATGGGCAGCACGAGGTGGCTGACGAAGTCCCACTGCTGCTTCCAGAACGGCAGATATTCCCACATCGGATTGCGCAGCTGCGACATCGGCAGCCAGCCGAGATGCACGCCGAAC
Organism: Candidatus Methylomirabilota bacterium; assembly: GCA_036265915.1. Lineage (GTDB taxonomy): Bacteria > Methylomirabilota > Methylomirabilia > Rokubacteriales > CSP1-6 > AR12. The sequence continues at coordinate 2,150 of DATAOC010000122.1, forward strand.
AGGATCTGCAGCAGGACGGCCAGCCAGAAATCGGGCGTGGCGAAGCCGACGAACACGAACAGCGTCGTGATCTTGTCGAACGCCGAGTACTGGTGCGTGGCCGAGCGCACGCCGATCGGGATCGCGATCATCAGGATGATCGTCATCTCGATCAGGTTCAGCAGCAGCGTGACGGGCAGCCGCTCGCGGATCTTGTCGAGCACGGGGCGTCCGTCCGGCTGGAACGAGCGGCCGAAGTCGAGGAACGCCACGCGCTTGAGCCAGCCGAGGTATTGCACGTGCATCGGCTGGTCGAGCCCGTACAGCTTGCGCAGCTGCTCGATCGACTGCAGCTGCACCGGATCGTCACCCCCGATGAGCTCGGTGGGATCGCCGGGCGCCAGGTGGATCACGAGAAACGAGATGAACGTGATGCCGATGAGCAGCGGGATGGCCAACAGCAGTCGGCGGACCGCGTAGCCGAGCAGCGCCTAGCCCGCCGTGTACCGTTGCAGCTGCTTGGGCACGAACCACTTGGTGAAGTTGAACGTGATTCCGTTGGGACTCGGCTCGATGCCGTAGATGCGCGACGACACGACGGGCAGCGCATCCCGGAAGTACAGGAAGACGAGCGGCTCGTCCTCGGCCAGGATCTCCTGCAGCCGACGGTAGTAGCGGACGCGCTCGCTCTGTACGCAGGAGGCCCGGCCGCGCTCGAGCATCTCGTCGGCCTCGGGGTTGGCGTAGCCGATGTGGTTCATCTGGTCGGGGCCCGTCTGGGAGGAGTGCCAGATCACGTACTGATCGGGATCGAACCCCGTGCCCCAGCCGAGCACGATGGCCTCGAAGCGGCGCTTGCGGATGTACTCCTTCAGCAGGGCCGCCCACTCGATGATCCGGATCTCGACGCCGACGCCGAGCTCGCGCAGCTCGGACTGGACGATCTCCGCGATCTTCTTCCGCTCGTCGTTGCCCTGGTTGGTCAGGAGCTCGAACGTGAACGGCTTGCCGTCCTTGACCAGCAGGCCGTCGGCGTCGCGCTCCTTCCAGCCGGCGTCGGCGAGCAGCCGCCGGGCCTTGCCCAGGTCGTATGGGTACTTCTTCACCTCGTCCGTATAGGCCCAGCTCCCCGGCTTGTAGGGGCCCGTGGCCTCGCGGCCCATGCCCAGGATGACGCCGTCGATGATCTCCCGCTTGTTGATGGCATAGGCGAACGCCTGGCGCACGCGCTTGTCGGCGAAGCGCGGGTCCTTGAGGTTGAAGCCGACGTAGGTGTACGAGTTGCTCGGATAGTCGTACTTGTTGTACGCGCGCTTGAACGCCGGATAGTCGGTCTGCCGCTTGTACTGCAGCGCGGTGAGCGATGCCGAGTCGACGCCCTTGGCCTTCAGCTCGAGGAAGGTCGTGGCCTGGCTGGGGATCACCCGATAGACGACGCGCGAGAGGTTGGGTTTACCCTCCCAGTAGTCGGGATTTGCGACCAGCACGATCCGCTCCCCCGCGCGGCGGGAGACGAAGCGGTACGGTCCCGTCCCGATGGGCGCGTTCCAGTTCTGTGGCGCCTCGCGGATCCGCCCCTCGCGCACGTACGACTCCAGGAGGTGGCGCGGCAGCATCCACGTTCCCCAGCTCGCGAGCGCCTTGGCATACGGATGCCGGTAGTACACGTGCACCACACCGGGCCCGTCCGCCTCGACGCGCTCGACGTCGCCATAGTCGGCCTTGTACGGGCTCGGGACGCGCGCGTCGACGATGGTCTGCCACGTGAAGACGACATCGTCCGCCGTGAACGCCGCGCCGTCGTGCCACTTCACACCGGGGCGGAGCCGGAAGGTGAGCCGCCGGCAGTCCGGGCTGAAGCTCCACGACTCGGCGAGATCGCCCTCCGGGGCCAGGTTTCGGTCGTAGCGCACGAGGCCGTTGTAGATCAGCGACCCGACCGCGTGCGACGAGCCGTCACTGGTCACGGTCGGCACCAGGCTCGAGATGTCGCCGAGCAGCGAGTCGATGTACGTGTCGCCGTAGGCCGGGGTGGCGTTCGCCACCGTCGGACGCTCGGCGGTGTCCCCGTCGGCGGCGCACCCGCCCGCGAGAGCGGCCAGCAGGGCCACGCCGATCGCGCGCCGGCCCCGGATGCGAAGCGACACGGCGTCCGGCGCTACTTCGGTTGCGCCGGCGCCGGCGCGGCGGGTGCCGCGGGGGCCGGTGCGGTGGCGGCGGGTGGCGCGGCCGCGGGCTCGCGGACCACGGAGCTGCCGCCCCGACCGCCGAGCAGCGCGAGCGAGAACGACGTGATCGTGAAGACGATGGCGATGGCGCCCGTGATCTTGCCGAGCACCGTCGGCGTGCCCATCGAGCCGAACACGGCCTGGCTGCCCGCGCCGCCGAAGGCCGAGCCGATGTCTGCGCCCTTGCCCGCCTGCAGCAGCACGATGGCGATGATGGCGAGGCACATCAGCACGTGGATGACAGTGAGCGCGATGACCATCTACTCTCCCCTGGCGGCGCGTGCCGCCTTTCGCACGATGGCGATGAATCCCTGCGCCACGAGGCTGGCGCCGCCCACCAGTGCCCCGTCGATGTCGGTCTCGGCCGCGAGCGCATCCACGTTGTCGGCCTTCACGCTGCCGCCATACAGGATCCGAACGCTCTGCGCCAGCTCCTTGGAGGCGAGCTCGGACACCAGCCCGCGCAGATAGCCGTGGACCTCAGCCGCCTGCGCCGGAGTGGCGTTGACGCCGGTGCCGATGGCCCACACCGGCTCATACGCGAGGACGACCTTGCCGAGTCCCGCCGACTCCACGCCAGCCAGTCCCGCCCGCAGCTGGCCTTCCACGGTGGTGAAGGTCAGGCCCTGCCGCCGCTCGTCGGCCGTCTCGCCGACGCAGAGCACCGGCGTGAGCCCGTGCGCGAGCGCGGCCACGAGCTTGCGGTTGACGTGCTCGTCGGTCTCGCCCATCTCGCGCCGACGCTCGGAGTGGCCCACGAGGACCATGCGGCAGCCCAGCTCCACGAGCATCGGCGGCGCGATCTCGCCGGTGTGGGCGCCGGATGACTCGTGATGACACGTCTGCGCGCCGAGGCCGATCGGCGTGCCGGCGAGGATCTCGGACACGGCCATGAGCGCGGTGAACGGCGGACAGACAGCGACCTCCACGCCACGCGGGCGCTTGAGGCCGTCGCGAATCGCCGTCGCCAGCGCGCGCGCCTCGGCCACCGTTCCGTGCATCTTCCAGTTGCCGACCACGAGCGGGGTTCGCATCACGCGGCCTCCGTGAGCGCATCGACCCCGGGCAGCGCGCGGCCCTCGAGGAACTCGAGGAACGCGCCGCCCGCCGTCGAGATGTAGCCGATGCGGTCGGCGACGCCGGCCATGTTGACGGCCGCGATCGTGTCACCGCCGCCGATGACCGAAAACGCGGAGGCGTCGGCCACCGCGCGCGCCACGGCCAGCGTGCCTTCGGCGAATGGCGGCTTCTCGAAGACCCCCATCGGCCCGTTCCAGACGATCGTCCGCGCGGTCTTCAGCAGCGCCGTGAACCGCTCGATGGTGCGCGGGCCGATGTCGAGCCCCATCTGCCCGTCGGGAATTTCGCGGATTCCGACCGCGCGCCCGGACGCGCTGTCCAGGCCATCGGCCACGACGGCGTCGACCGGCAGCGCGAGGTGCACGCCCCGCCGGCGCGCCGCCTCCAGCGCCGCCCGCGCAGTCTCGATCCGGTCCGGCTCGACCAGCGAGCGGCCGATCGTGTGGCCCAGCGCGCGCAGGAACGTGAACGCCATGCCGCCGCCGATCAGCAGCGCGTCGACCCTGGCGAGCAGATGCTCCACCAGGGCGACCTTGTCGGAGACCTTGGCGCCGCCGAGCACCGCCACGAGCGGTCGCTCGGGCGCCTCGAGGATGCGGCCGAGCGCCTGGAGCTCGCGCTGCATGAGCAGTCCCGCCGCCGCCGGCTGCAGGTGTCGCGTGATGGCGTCGATGGAGGCGTGCGCGCGGTGGGCGGCGGCAAAGGCGTCGTCCACGTAGCAGTCGGCCAGCTCGGCGAGCTGACGCGCGAAGCCGTCGTCGTTCTTCTCCTCCTCCGGATGGAAGCGCAGGTTTTCCAGCAGCAGGAGCTCACCCGGCTTGAGACCCAGCGCCTGGCTGCGCGTCGGCTCACCGATGCAGTCGGGCGCCAGCGGGACCGGCCGGTCGAGGAGCGCCGCCAGCCGCTCGGCCACCGGTCGCAGCGAGTATTTCGGATCGGGACCGCCCTTCGGCCGCCCCAGGTGGGAGGCCAGGACGACGGCGGCGCCGGCGTCGAGCGCCAGCCGCAGCGTCGGCAGCACCGCGCGCAGGCGCGTGTCGTCCGAGACCTGTCCGTCCTCGAGCGGCGCGTTGAGGTCGGCGCGAACGAACACGCGCTTGCCCGCGAGCGGCAGCCGGTCGATCGTCAGCTTGGGCAAGTTACAACGTCTTGCCGATGTACTTGATCAGGTCGCGCACGCGCGAGGAGTAGCCCCACTCGTTGTCGTACCAGGCGAGGACCTTGATCAGGTTGCCGTCGATGAACGCCGTCGACGGCAGGTCGACGATCGACGAGTGCGCGTTGCCGTTGAAGTCGTGAGAGACGAGCTCCTCGTCGGTGGCGTCGAGGATGCCGCGCAGCGCGCCGGCGGCCGCCTCGCGGAACGCGTCGTTCACCGCCTGCGGCGTTGCCGGCTTGTCGAGCTCGGCCACGAGGTCGACCACGGAGACGTTCGCCGTCGGCACGCGGATCGAGATGCCGTCCAGCTTGCCCTTCAGCTTGGGCAGCACGAGGCCGACGGCGGTGGCCGCGCCCGTCGTCGTGGGGATCATGCTCACGGCGCCGGCGCGCGCGCGGCGCAGGTCCTTGTGCGGGAAGTCGTGGATCGGCTGATCGTTCGTGTACGAGTGCACCGTGGTCATGAAGCCGCGCTTGATGCCGAACCGGTCGTCGAGAACCTTCGCGGTGGTGGCCAGGCAGTTGGTCGTGCACGAAGCGTTCGAGATGATGCGGTGCTTGGCCGGATCGTACGTCTTCTCGTTGACGCCGAGCACGACCGTGACGTCGGGGTCCTTCGCGGGCGCGGTGATGATGACCTTCTTGGCGCCGGCGGCGATGTGCTTGCTGGCTGTCGCCGTGTCGCGGAAGATGCCGGTCGACTCCACCACCACGTCGACGCCGAGCTCCTTCCACGGCAGCGAGGCTGGATCCTTGATCGCACACACGCGGATCTCCCGTCCGTTGACGAAGATGGCCTCGCCCTTGGACGTGACTTCCGCTTTCAGATTGCCGTGCACGGAGTCGTGCTTGAGCAGATGGGCCAGGGTCTTGGCGTCGGCGAGGTCGTTGACGCCTACCACCTCGATGTCGCCGCTCGCCTCGAGCGCGGTGCGAAAGAACACGCGCCCGATGCGGCCGAATCCGTTGACGCCGACTCGAATACTCATGGAAGGCTCCTTTGGCTGGGATCAGACGAAATTATACGGCCACTTACAGGACACGAGCAACTGTCAGCACCCCGACCCGTCGCGCGCCGGCCGCGCGCAGCACGCGCGCGCACTCGGAGGTCGTCGCGCCGGTCGTGAGCACGTCGTCCACGAGCGCGACGTGCAGGCCGGCCACCGCCGACGACGCGGCGAACGCGCCGCGGACGTTCGCGCGCCGGGCGATGACGTCGAGGTCGGTCTGCGGCTGCGTCTCGCGGGCCCGGACGAGCCAGTGAGCGTGCATCCGCGTGCCGGCCCCGCGCGCCACGCGCTCGGCGAGCAGGGCCGCCTGGTTGAAGCCGCGCTCGCGCTGGCGCGCCCGGCCCAGCGGCACCGGCAGCAGCGCATCGACGTCGCCGAGCGATGCGCCCCACTGCTCGAGCATCAGCGCCGCGAGCGGACGCGCGAGCGCCGGCGTGCGCCCGAACTTGAGCCGCTGCACCGCCTCCCGCAGGCCTCCCGCATAGACGCCCGCCGCGCGCGCCCAGTCGAACGCGGGCGGAGCGGCCACGCACGCGCCGCAGCGTTGCTCGATGCCGTGACGCACGAGCCCCGGGAACGGAAGGCCGCACGCCGCGCAGAGCGGCGGCGCGATGCGCTCGATGGCCTGCCAGCACGCGCCGCACAGCGGGTCGCGCCGCGCGGCGCCCAGCGTCGCCTCGCACACGGCGCAGCGCGCGGGAAAGACGAGGTCGAGGGCGGCGACGACCCACGCGCGCAGCGGCGCGCTCAGCGGCTCTGGCTGGGACGCAGCGTATTCCACCGGCGACAGCCGGGGCAGCGGTCCTGCCAGCGGACGGCCACGGCGCCGCACGCCTGGCAGCGATGCGGCCAGTCGAACGCGTGGCCGAGTCGAAGCGCGCGGCGGTACTCCTCGAACGCCTCGCGCGTCTCCCCGCGCCGCTCGAACACCGCGCCGAGGAACGCGTGCACGACGGGCAGGTCCGGGGCGCGGACCTCGAGCTTCTCGAACTGATCGGCCGCCTCGTCCAGCATCTCGAGCTCGAAGTAGACGCGGCCGAGGGCGGCGGCGAGCGCGAGATCGTCCGGCGCGCGCTCCGAGGCCGTCCGGTAGAGCGCGATCATCCGGCTCGGGCGGCCCTGCTCGCGATACGCGCGCTCGAGCCGCGCCAGCAGCGGCAGCGAGGGCTGCGACTCCACCGCGCGCTCCCAGGTGCGCAGCGCCTCGCGCGCGTCCCCCGCCGCCTCGTGCGCGTCGCCGAGCGCGACCACGGCCGGCGTGAACCGGGCGTCGGCGCGCAGCGCCGCCTTGAAGTGCGTGAGGGCGGCCGGCGCCTCGCCGCGCGCGAGCTCGAGCCGGCCGAGCTCGTAGTACTCCACGGCGAGCCATGCCGCCTCCGTCGCGCGGTCCGCCGGTGGCGCCAGCGCCATCAGCTGCTGCTGGACGGCGATGGCTTCGTCCCACTGGCGCGCCTCGACGGCGAGATCGCGCAACTCGTGCAGCGCGCCCCGGTGCGCGGGCCAGCGCTGCGCGACGTACCGGAACAGCGTGCGGGCCTCGTCGACGCGCCCGGTGCGGCGCGCCTCTTGCGCGCGCTGCATGGCCTCGATGGCCTGGGGATCCTGCTCGCCGGTGGCGGGCGGACGCTCGAAGCCGGCCGCGCGCAGCGCGCGGTGGCCGAGCGTGGTGAGCGTGCCAAGGGTGGAGCGAAGACTGAGCGACATCGATGAGAGCGGACCGGGCCGCGGCAGGCGGGGCGCGCGTCTACCCGGCCGCCATCCTTTCCTCCTGCTCGATCAGCCGCTGGCAGTCGATGCAGTAGCGCGCGAACGGCAGCGCGTCGAGACGCTTGTCGGCGATGTCCTCGCTGCACCGCTCGCAGGTGCCGAACGAGCCGTCGTCGATTTTCTGCAGCGCGGAGACGACATCGCGCAGCAAGCGGCGGTCGCCGTTACCGAGCTCGAAGAAGAACTCGCGCGTGTAGGCGGTGTTGGCCTGATCACCGAGGTCCTTGATGGAATCGTCTTCCTGATCCTTCACGTAGAGCGCGGTGCGACCAACCTCTTCGGATAGCTGGCGCTGCTTTTCGACCAGACGTTTCCTGAACTGTGCCAGCTTATCTTTGCGCATCGGGCCTCCTCTTCGCGTCACCGGCGCGGCGAGTTTCCGTACGCTAGCATGCACCGCAGGAGCGCGCAAGATACTCGCGGCGTCGTTCGCACGCCTCGCACGAGCGCGCAGGAGCATCGTGTGGCCGCGCGCACGTCTCGTCTCAGACACCGTCGACGGGAACAGACGGCGCGTCGCCCCAGAGCCGCTCGAGCGCGTAGTAGGCGCGCGTGTCCTCCAGAAAGACGTGCATCAGCACGTCGCCGTAGTCGAGGAGCACCCAGCCGCTCTCGGCCTGTCCCTCGGCGTGCAGCGGACGCACGCCGGCGTCCTTGAGCGCGTCGCGGATCGCGTCGGCGATGGTCTTCACGTGCGGGGCCGAGCGGCCGCTGCACACCAGGAAGTAGTCGGTCACCGTCGACACGCCCTGCACGTCGAGCACCGTCAGGTCGATCGCCTTCTTGTCGAGAGCGGCGCGGGCCGCACGTCGCGCCTTGTGCTCCGCCGATGTTCGCGGTGACATCACCCGGCGCGGTCCTGGTAGAGGTGATGGTCGGCGATGTACTGCGCCACCGCCGGCGGCAGCCGGAACGCGAGCGAGCGGCCTTCGCGCACGCGGCGCCGCAGCTCGGACGCGGAGATCGGCATCGAGGCCGCCCGCGACACGATCACGCCGCGTGCCGGCACGCGCCCGTCGCCGTCGACGTGAGTGAAGCCGCCCTCGACGCCGAGCTCACGGAGCACCTTCTGCGCCGGCTCGCTGTCGGCGTCGAACGGGCTGCCCACGCGCGGCACGATCACGAGCCGCGCCAGCTGCGCCACGCGCCGCGGCTCGCGCCACGAGAGGAGATCGAGAAACGTCTCCGAGCCGACGATCAGGTACAGCGTCTCCCCCGGACGCGCCAGCGCGGCCAGGGTGTCGATCGTGTACGACGGCCCCGGCCGCGTGAGCTCGATGTCCGAGACCTCGAAGCCGCGCCGCCCGGCCGTGGCCAGCCGCACCATCGCCAGCCGATCCTCCGCCGGCGCGAGCCGGGTGGGATCCTTGTGCGGCGGATGCTTGGCGGGGACGAAGAGCACGCGGTCGAGCCCGAGGATCTCGAGCAGATCGTCCGCAAGCAGCAGATGCCCGTAGTGGATGGGATTGAACGAGCCGCCGAACACCGCGGTCCGGGCCAACAGCTAGTCCCGCACCTGACCGTCGCCCTGCACGACGAACTTGGTCGTCGTCAGCGCCCGGACACCGACGGGCCCTCGCGCATGCACGCGCGAGGTGGAGATGCCCATCTCGGCTCCCATGCCGAACTGCTGGCCGTCGAGCAGGCGCGTGGAGGCGTTCACCAGCACGCCGGCGGCGTCCACCTCGCGCGTGAACCGCCGCGCGCGCGCACGATCGTTGGTGACGATGGCCTCGGCCAGGCCCGTGCCGTGGCGGCGGATGTGCGCGAGCGCCTCGTCGAGATCGTCGACGACCCGGATGGCGAGGATGAGATCGAGATACTCCTCGTCCCAGTCGGCCTCGGTCGCCGCGCGCGCAGCCGGCACCAGGGCGCAGGTGCGCGGGCAGCCGCGCAGCTCGACGCCGGCCGCGGCGAGCCGCGCGGCCACCGCGGGCAGGAAGCGCTCGGCGACGACGCGATCGACGAGCAGCGTCTCGAGCGCGTTGCAGACCGACGGTCGCTGCGCCTTGGCATTGAGCACGATGGCGGTCGCCATGTCGAGATCGGCGGCGGCATCCACGAACACGTGCACGAGGCCCTTGTCGTGCTTGAGGATCGGCACGCGGGAGCGCTCGGCGACCCAGCGCACGAAGTCCTCACCGCCGCGCGGGATGATCAGATCGAGCGTGCGATCCTGCTCGAGCATCACGGCCACCGCCTCGCGATCGGTGACGTCGAGGAACTGGATCGCGTCCGGCGGCGCGCCGGTCTTCTCGAGGGCCTTGGCCAGCACGCTGGCGATCAGCGTGTTCGACTCGATCGCCTCGCTGCCGCCGCGCAGCAGCACGGCGTTGCCCGACTTCAGGCACAGCCCCGCCGCATCGGCGGTCACGTTCGGGCGCGACTCGTAGATGAAGCCGATGACACCGAGCGGCACCGCCACCCGCGCGATCTCGATGCCGTTCGGCCGGCGCCACGATTCCACCACCTCGCCCACCGGGTCGGAGAACGCGGCGATCTCGCGCAGGCCCTGCGCCATCTGCTCGACGCGTGCCTCCGTCAGCGTGAGGCGATCGAGGAAGGCGCGTGTGAGCCCCTTGCCTCGCCCGCGCTCGACGTCGGCCCGGTTGGCCTCGAGCAGCGCCGGCGTCTTCTCCTCGAGCGCGCGCGCCATCTGGGCGAGCGCCTCGTCCTTGACCCGGGTGCTGCACAGCGCCAGCGTGTCGGCCGCCTGCCGCGCGGCGCGCGCCTTGCCTTCGACCAGCTCTCGAACGCCCATGCCTGTCCTCTTCCGCGTTACAGCACGACGAGATTGTCGCGGTGGATCACTTCGTCGAAGCTCTTGTAGCCGAGCCGCTGGGGAATCTCGCGCGTCTTGGCGCCCTGGATCTTCCGCAGCTCGTCGGCGTCGAAGTTCACGAGCCCGCGAGCGAACTCGCGCCCGTCGCCGTCGCCCACCAGGCCCACCAGCTCACCGACCGCGAACTCGCCGTCCACCTTCACGACGCCCGAGGGTAGCAGGCTCTTGCCACGGCGGGTCAGCGCCTCCACGGCGCCGGCGTCGACGGTGAGACGCCCCTGCGGCGCCGCCGCAAACGCGATCCACCGCTTGCGCGCGCCGAGGCGATCCGCCTTCGGCGCGAAATACGTTCCCGCCGGCTCGCCTTTCAGGATGCGCGCGAGCACGCCCTGCTTGCGGCCGCTGGCGATGACCATCGGCACGCCGGCCGCCGCCGCCTTCTGCGCCGCCTGCAGCTTGGTGGCCATGCCGCCGACGGAGCCGACGCCCGCGCCGCGCCAGACGAGGCGCTCGATCTCCGGCGTGATCGTGTCCACCGCGTCGATCTTGGTGGCCGCCGGGTCGCGCCCGGGGTCGCTCGTGTAGAGGCCGTCGACGTCGGTGAGGATGACCAGCAGGTCGGCCTCGATCAGCGAAGCGACCAGCGCGCTGAGGTTGTCGTTGTCGCCCACCTTGATCTCTTCCACGGCCACCGTGTCGTTCTCGTTCACCACGGGCAGCACGCCGAAGGCGAGCAGCGCCAGCAGCGTGTTGCGGGCGTTGAGGTAGCGCGCGCGATCGGCGATGTCCTGCGCGGTGAGCAGCACCTGACCGACGGGAATGCCGTGGCGCTTGAACGCGTGCTCGTAGTGCCACATGAGCGCGGATTGCCCGACGGCGGCCGCCGCCTGCTTCTCCGGGATGGAGCGCGGCCGCTCGCCGAGCGTGAGCCGCGCCATGCCGGTGGCGATGGCGCCCGAGCTCACCAGGACGATCTCGCGTCCCTCTCGCACGCCGGCGATCTCGCCGGCGAGGGCCGCGATGCGGTCGGAATCCGGTCCGAGCTGGGGCTGCGTGATCAGCCCGGTGCCGACCTTCACGACGAGCCGGCGGACGCGGCCTAGCTGGCGGCGCGCAGCCATCCCGTCGTGTCCAGACGCGCGGCGATCGCACGAACGAGCTCGGTGAGCCCGCGGCCGGTGGCGGCCGAGATGACGAGCAGCGGCTGGCCGAGGTCGCTGCAGCGGCGGCGCACGCGCTCGACGGCTGCCACGACCTCCGGCGCCGCGCCCTCCAGCAGATCCGCCTTGTTCACGGCCACGATCTGCGGTCGTGCGGCGAGCTCCCGCGAGTACGCGGCCAGCTCGGCGTTCACGGCCTCGAGATCCTCGACGAGGTCGCGCCCGGTGTGCGGATCGGGATCGAGCAGGTGCACCAGCACCCGCGTGCGCTCGGTGTGGCGCAGGAACTGGTGCCCGAGACCCTTGCCCTCGGCCGCGCCGGGGATCAGCCCGGGCAGGTCCGCGATGACGAAGGAGCGATCGCCGTCGGCCCGCGCGATGCCAAGCGTCGGCGCCAGCGTCGTGAAGGGATAGTCGGCGATCTTCGGCTTCGCCGCCGACAGGCGCGACACCAGCGTCGATTTGCCGGCGTTCGGAAAGCCGATGACGCCCACGTCGGCGAGCAGCTTGAGCTCGAGGTGCAGCCAGCGCTCCGGGCCCGGCCGCCCGAGGTCCGCGCGACGCGGCGCCTGGTTCGTCGACGACGCGAAGCGCGCGTTGCCGCGGCCGCCGCGCGCGCCGCCGATGGCGAGGACGCGCTGGCCGGGCGCCGCGAGATCGCTCAGCACTTCACCGGTGTCCCGGTCGGTCACGACGGTGCCGACCGGCACCCGGAGGACGAGGTCGTTGCCGCTCGCGCCCGAGCAGTTGCTCCCCTGGCCGTGCTGACCACGCTCGGCGTGATAGTGGCGCTGGTAGTGGAAGTCGAGAAGCGTGGTGAGCGCGGGATCCGCCTCGAGGTACACCGAGCCGCCGTCGCCACCATCGCCGCCGTCCGGGCCGCCGCGCGGCACGTATTTTTCGCGACGGAAGCTCACGCAGCCGGCGCCCCCGTCGCCGCCCTTCACGAAGATGTCGATCTCGTCGACGAACATCCCGGATGCCTCGCGGGCGGGGGGCCCGCGATGCGTCAGGCCGGCTGGGTGACGATGCTCACGTAGCGGTTGTCGCCCCGTCGCTCGAACCGCACGTAGCCGTCGATCTTGGCGAACAGCGTGTCGTCGGACCCGAGGCCGACATTCAGCCCCGGCCGGAAGCGGGTGCCCCGCTGGCGGACCAGGATGCTGCCTCCGGTGACGAACTGGCCGCCGAAGCGCTTGACCCCGAGCATCTGCGGGTTCGAGTCGCGACCGTTCCGCGAGCTGCCGACGCCCTTCTTGTGAGCCATGACGTCTCTAGACCTCGATCTTCGTGATGCGCACGTTCGTGACCGCCTGCCGGTGGCCGCGGTGGCGCCGATAGTTCTTGCGCCGCTTGAACTTCACGATCTCGACCTTCCGGCTCCGGCCTTGCGTGACGACCTCGCCCGAGACCCGCGCGCGGGCGACCTTGTCGCCGGCCAGGACCTCGCCGTCGCGGTTCACGAGCAGCACCGATCGGAACTCCACCGGCGCCCCCTTGTCTCCCGCCATCTTCTCGATGGCGATGACGGCGCCCGGCGTCACGCGATACTGCTTTCCCCCCGTCGCGATCACCGCTTCCACGCTGTCTCCTTAGTTGCCGTCGGTCGACGGCCGTTTATAAGACCACACGGTCCGTGCGGCCGTCAACTCGAGGGGTGCCCGTCGGTGCCCATGTACTCGGCGAGCTGCTTGCGCACGAACAGCCGCGAGCGGTGCACCCGGGATTTCACCGCGGGCAGGCTGATGCCGAGCGTCTCGGCGATGTCGGGATTCGACAACCCCTCGACGTCGTGCATCACCAGCGCCGTGCGGTAGTCGGCCGGCAGACCATCGATGGCCTTGGCGAGGACCTCGCGCAGCTCGCCCGTCAACGCCTGCTCGTCCACGCGCGACGACCAGTCGGCCATCGGCTCGAAGTGGCGGCCGTCGTCGTCGAGCGGCGGCAGCACCTCATCGAGCGCGATCTCCTTGGACTTGGCGCGCCGCGTGCGCAGCTTCTGGTACGCGGCGTTGGCGGCGATGCGGTAGAGCCAGCTGCCGAACGCGGACTCGCCCTTGAATGTGTGGATCTTGCGGGCGGCCGTCCACAGCGCGTCCTGCGCCGCCTCCTCCGCGTCCTCCTTGAGGCCGGTGATTCGCATGGCGAGACGGTACACGCGGTCACCGAAGCGCTCGACGAGGTGCTCGGCCGCGTCGGGGTCTTCCCGGCGAAGGGCCTCCACCAGATCCGCGTCCGCGTCGACTCGCGTTCCGGGCGATACCGTCATGACCGCACCTCGTGAAGCGCCAGGTAGCGCTTCAGCTCGGCGACGCACTGCTCCATGACCCTCACGTCTTTGGAGAGCTTCGCGAGCAGGATGGCGCCCTCCAGCGAGGCCACCAGGAACCGCGCCAGCATCTCCGGCTCGGCGTCGGGGCTCAGCTCCCCGCGTCGTCGCGCGGACTCGAGCGCGCCCGCGAGCCTCGCCTGCCACGCCGTGAACAGCGTGGCGAGCCGTGTGCGGAAGCCCTCGTGCACGTCCGACAGCTCGGAGGCGAGGTTGCCCATCACGCAGCCACCCACGCAGTTGCGCTCGCGCTGCGCCTGCACCACGCGGTCCAGGAAGCAGCGAATCTGTCCCAGCGGCGCCGCGCTCGTGTCGGCGAAGCATGGCTCCAGCGTCCGATCGAGGAACCCGTCGACAATCTTGTCGAGGATGGCGTAACCGAGGTCTTCCTTGCTCTTGAAGTAGTAGTAAAAATTGCCCTTTCCGACTCCGCTCTCGCGCAGGACGTCGTCCAGCGAGGTCGCGTGGTAGCCGTGGACGTGGATCAGCCGCGTGGCCGCGGAGACGATGGTGTCGCGCGTGTTGCGGCCGTCGCGGGGGCGTGCCGGCGCGGAAGGAGTTCGTGTCGTGCTCATCGCTGTACCAACCAGTCGGTACACAAGCTACTCGCGAAGACGCCGTGCGTCAAGAGATGGCGAGACGGCAACGATTACGAGCCCTGGAGGCTCAGAACAGCGGCGCTGCGACGCGAAGCGCGGCCATGATCACCGGCTTGGGATAGACGCCGAGGATCACGATGCCGAGCACGCAGAGAGCGAGCGAGACCGCCAATGCTGGGGCGACGCGGACGCGGTCGGGGCGCTCCGGCGCCTCGATGTACATGCTCTTGGCGATGACCAGATAGTAGAAGAGCGCGACCACCGTGAGGAGGGCGCCCACAAGCACGAGCCAGTAGAGTCCGCGCTCGGCGGCCGCCCAGAACACGTAGAGCTTGGCCCAGAAGCCGGCCACGAACGGTATCCCGCCCAGCGAGAGCAGGAACAGCAGCATGGCCAGCGCCAGCAGGGGCGAGCGCTGCGCGAGGCCCCGGAACGCCGACGTCGATTCCGATCCCTCCGACCGTGACACGGCCTCCACGACCAGAAACGCGCCCATGTTCCCGAAGACATACGCGACGAGATAGAAGAGGACCATCGCCGTTCCAGACGCGGAGGCGGCCGCGATGCCGACCAGCATGTAGCCGATCTGGGCGATGCCGGAGTACGCGAGAAGCCGCTTGGTGTTCTTCTGGGGCAGCGCCATGAGGTTGCCGGCCAGCATCGTGAGCGTGGCGAGCCCCGCCGCGGCCACGCCCCACACCGCGGCGCGCTCGCCCGCCCCCTCGAAGTAGATGCGGAACAGCGTCACGAATCCCGCCGCCTTCGGTGCCACGCTGAGCCAGGCGACGAACGGCGTCGACGCCGCCTCGTAGGTATCCGGGACCCACATGTGAAACGGGAACGCCGCGATCTTGAACGCGACGCCCGTCAGCACGGCGATCAGCCCCACCGTGAGGAGCGGGTCCGCGGGCGCCCGCGCGATGGTGGCCAGGCTCGTGCTCCCGGTCGCGCCGTACACGAACGACAGGCCATACGCCATGACGGCCGAGGACACGGACCCAACCAGGAAGAACTTGAGCGAGGCCTCGATGGCCTCCGGCGCCCGCTTGGCGAAGCCGGCCAGGACGTAGAGCGGGATCGACATGAGCTCGAATGCGACGAAGAGCAGCACGATGTCACGGGCGGAGGCGAGCGTCAGCATGCCGAGCAGCGACGCGAGAATGAGCAGGTGATATTCCGCGCTGCGGGCGGAGAACCGCGGCGAGGACAGGCCGGCCAGCAGACCGATGAACGTCGCGGCGAGGAAGACGCGCTTGACGAAGATGGCCAGCCCGTCCTGCACGAACATCCCGCGCAACGCCGGCCCCGACGGCGCCAGCACCATGGCCGCGGCGAGGAGGAGCAGCACGCCGGCCGTCGCCACCACGCCGGCCGCGCGGCGGTCGCGGCCGCGGCCGAGCAGGCCGACCACGAAGACGACGAGCATCAGCGCGCCCGTGCCCGCCTCGAGGACGAGCGGCGGCGCGGTCACGGCGTGAGGATCCGCGACAGCAGCGGGACGGTCGCGCTATCGACGGGCGCCAGCCCGATCCCGGGAGCGACGCCGAAGAGCACGAGCACGAGCACGAGGAGCACGATCGCCACCCACTCCGTCCCCCGCGCATCCTCCAGGTGATGGAAGTGCGGCGAGGGCGGTCCCCAGAAGATCTGCTTCACGACGCGCAGGACGTACACCGCGGTCAGGAACGTGCCGGCCACCGCCGGCACCAGCCACCACCGGTTGGCCGACCGCCACGTGCCCATGAACGTCAGGATCTCGGCCACGAAGCCGGACGTGCCGGGCAGGCCCAGCGAGGAGAGGCCGCCGATGGTGAAGGCGGTGGCGATGCCGGGCATGACGCGGCCGAAGCCGCCCATCTTGCCGATCTCGCGCGAGTGCGCCTTCTCGTACACGAGCCCGACCAGCGCGAAGAAGAGACCGGTCATCACGCCGTGGGCGAACATCTGGAACACGGAGCCGTTCAGGCCGGCTTCCGTGAGCGTGGCCGCGCCGAGCATCACCAGTCCCATGTGCGAGACCGACGAGTACGCGATGACGTATTTCAGATCGACCTGCGCCATGGCCGAGAGCGCGCCGTAGACGACGTTGATGCACGCGATGCCGCCCACCAGCCACGCGAGGTCGGCGGCGCCCTCGGGCAGTAGCCCCATACCCAGCCGTACGACGCCATACGCGCCGAGCTTCATCAGCACGCCGGCGTGCAGCATCGAGACCGCGGTCGGTGCGGAGGCGTGGCCGTCGGGCGACCACGTATGCAGCGGCCAGATGCCGGCCAGGATGCCGAAGCCGACGTAGAACGCGAGGAACGCCCAGCGCTGCAGTCCGCGGTCGAAGGCCACGCCCTCCAGCTCGAGGAAGGAGAACGACGCGGTGCCCGCGCTCACGTACAGGGCGAAGATGCCGACCAGGATGAACGCCGAGCCGAACAGCAGGTACAGCGTCAGCTTCATGGCGGCGTATTCCTTGGTGCCGACACCCGTCTCGCGGAACGCCCACGCGAACACGCCTCGCGGGCGGACCTCGCCGCTCGACCCCCAGATGCCGATGAGCAGGTACATCGGCAGCACGGCCAGCTCGTAGAAGAGGAAGAAGACGAAGAGGTCGAGCGACACGAACACGCCGTAGACGCCGGTCACGAGCGCCAGCAGCAGTGCGTAGAACTCCTGACTGCGGACCGCGACCGTCCACGACGCGAAGACGCCCGCAAGGATGATGACGGACGTCAGCAGCACCATGAGCAGGCTGATACCGTCGACCGCGAGCTCGTAGTTGATGCCGAGCGGCGGCACCAGCGGCACCTTCTCGTAGAACTGAAAGCCGGTGCCCTGCAGCGCCGCGTCCCGATCGTAGACGACGTACAGCACCAGCGAGAGCGCGACCGAGATGCCGGTGGTGGCGGTGGCGATGAGCCTCACCGCCAGCGGGCTGCGCCGCGCCGTGAACATGATCAGCAGCGCGCCCACGAACGGCATCCACGTGATGACGGAGAGAATGGGGAAGCGCATCTATCTCAGGTGAGCCCACACGAGCAGCAGGAGCACGCCGAGGGCGACGCCGTAGACGTAGTCTTGCGGCTGGCCGGTCTGCAGCCGGCGCAGCGCGTCGCCGGCGCGCAGGGCGGAGGCGCTGAGCACGTTCAGCACGCCGTCGACGAGGTAGCGATCGACCCAGCCAATCACGCGCGACAGCCCGAGCAGCACCACGCGGTAGAGGGCCCCGTAGAGCGCGTCGATGCCGTACCGACGGCGCGCCAGGAAGTCGATCGGCGCCAGCAGCGACGCGAGTCGCGCGGCATCGATCAGCCCGCGCTGGTACGTCGCCCAGGCCAGGGCGATGCCGGCGCCGGCCACCGCCATCGACACCCACGGCAGCCATGCCGGCCCTTCGCCGTGGTGGCCGCCGAGTGCGAGGACGACGCCGTACACGATCGTCAGTGCGGCCAGGAGCCGGCACACGCCGTCCATGGCCACCGGCACGCCGTGCGTGTCGACGTGGCCGAGCGGCCGCGCGAAGAAGACCAGGAACACGGCGCGGAACATGTAGAACGCGGTGAGGAACGACGTGAGCAGCAGCATCGCGAAGGGCACCCGGAAGCCGCCGTTCAGCACGGCGAGCAGGACCGCCTCTTTCGAGAAGAACCCGGGAAACGGCGGAATGCCGGCCAGCGCCAGCGTCGCCACCAGGAATGCCACGCCGACCCACGGCAGTCGTCCGAAGAGGCCGCCCATCCTGAACATGTCGTTGGTGTGGAACGCGTGGATCACCACGCCGGCGCCGAGGAACAGCAGCGCCTTGAAGATCCCGTGGGTCAGCAGGTGGCCCACGCTCGCGTGCGGGTCGCCCGCGCCGGCGGCCGCCATCATGTAGCCGAGCTGCGAGACCGTCGAGTAGGCGAGCACCCGCTTGATGTCGGACTCGACGCACGCCATGGTGGCCGCGAGCAGCGCGGTGAACGCCCCCACCCAGCCGATCAGGACGAGCACGTCGGGCGTCAGGGCGAAGAGCGGAAAGGCGCGGGCCACCATGTAGACGCCGGCCGTGACCATGGTCGCCGCGTGGATGAGCGCGGAAACCGGGGTCGGGCCTTCCATCGCGTCCGGCAGCCAGACGTGCAGCGGGAACTGGGCGGACTTGCCGACGGCCCCCAGGTAGATCAGGAACATGATCGTCGGCAGCCCGGCCACCGTCGCCAGCGCGCCCGAATCGGCCAGCCCGAAGAGCGTCCAGAAGTCGAACGTCCCCGTGGCGGCCCACAGCATGGCGATGCCTGCGATGAAGCCGACGTCGCCGAGCTTGGTGATCCAGAACGCCTTCACGGCGGCGCGCGCGGCCGAAGGCTTCTCGTACCAGAAGCCGATGAGCAGATACGAGCACAGACCGACCAGCTCCCAGAAGACGAACATCTGCAGGAAGCCCGGTGCGAGCACGAGCCCGAGCATGGAGAACACGAACAACGACTGGTACGCGTAGTACCGGCCGAGCGCGGGCGGCGTCTCGTCGTGGAGATAGGCGTAGGAGTACACCTGTACGAGGAACGAGATGAGCGTCACCAGCAGCAGCATCGACATCGACAGCTCGTCGACGAGCACGCCGACGGTCGCCATCGGTCCGCCGTCGCCGGGCAGCCACGACCACGTCACGGCAGGATTCACGGCGCCGGCGACACCGACGGCACGCAGCCGCGTCGCGATGGCGGCGGCGAGCGCGGTGCCGATGGCCGCCACCGAGACGGCGGCGGCGGCGTGGCCATGGCGGCGAAGCGGGCGGAGCAGCGCGATTGCGAGGAAACTGCCGGCCGGCAGGCCGAGCACGAGCAGGGCGAGCGCCGGCGACCCGATCAGCACCCGCTAGCCTCGCAGGAGATCGAGATGATCGGCCTCGATCGTCCGCCGGACGCGGAAGATGTCGATCACGATGGCCAGCCCGACCGCCACCTCGGCCACCGTGATCGCGATGGTGAACATCGTGAACACCAGGCCGGTCGTATCGCCGCGGAAGCGGGCGAAGGCCACGAGGTTGATGTTGACGGCGTTGAGCATCAGCTCGATGCCGAGGAGGATGCCGACGGCGTTCCGCCGCGTGAGCACGCCGAAGAGGCCGATGGCGAACACGAGCGCCCCCAGCACGAGGTACGCCTGCAGCGGCACCGGCTAGTCCTCGGTTCGCGCGAAATAGAGCGCGCCCAGGAGCGATACGACGAGAAGGACGCCGAGCAGCTCCAGCACGAAGCCGAAGGGTCCCACCAGCGCGCGACCGATGGCCAGCATGGGCTCGCCGGCCGGCGCCGCCGCCGGCGGCGTCGGCGCGCGCTGCACGATGAACCCGGCGACGCCGACGAACACCGCCAGCGCGAGCACGGCG
This sequence comes from Candidatus Methylomirabilota bacterium, assembly GCA_036265915.1. Lineage (GTDB taxonomy): Bacteria > Methylomirabilota > Methylomirabilia > Rokubacteriales > CSP1-6 > AR12. The sequence continues at coordinate 21,604 of DATAOC010000122.1, forward strand.
CCGTTGAAGACGAAGCGGCTCGACTGTCGGATCGACTCGCCGACGAGCCGCTCGGTCAGCATGATGGCGAACACCACGATCGTCACCACGCCACCCGCGTAGAGCAGCAGCTGGACGCCGAACAGAAACGGCGAGTCCAGCAGCCAGAAGATCGCACCGGTGGCCACCAGCGCCGCCGGGAGATAGAGGACGGCGGCGTGGAACAAATTCGGCGTCAGCACCACGCCGAGACCGCCGCCGACCAGCACCAGCGCGGCCACCCAGAAGCCGGCGATCTCGGCCGTCATTTCGGAGGCGCCGTCGGAGCGCCGTCGCCGGGCTCCGGCGCTCGACGGTCGGACGTCGATTGCGCGGCGGCAATCGCGGACACCTTTGCCGCCGAGCCGGCCGCCGCCGCGGCCGGCTCGGCGGCAGGTTTGGCGGGCTTCGGGGGCGCCTGCATGTCACGCAGGCGGTTGCCCGTCGCCCACGACGGCTCGTACGACAGCCCGAGCGCGTGGAGGCGATCCTTGTCGAGCAGGAGCTCGCGGCGGTCGGCCGTGGCGAGATCGAACGAGCGCAGCATGACGATCGCGTCGGTGGGGCACACCTGCACGCAGAGCTCGCAGAACTCGCACGAGTAGAGCTCCAGCGTGAAGGTCTTGGCCCAGTTGCGCTTCTCCGCCTTCAGCATCTCGACCTTGATGACCTGCGGCGGACAGATGTACTCGCACAGCCGGCAGCCGATGCAGTTCTCCTCACCCGTCTCCTTGTCGTAGGTGAGGGCGAGGATGCCGCGAAAGCGCTCGGGATAGACGCGCTTGACGGTCGGATAGCGCACCGTGATGGGCCGGCGCAGCAGGTTCCTGAACGTCACGCCCATGGCGCGGCCGACAGCGCGCGCCAGCTGCGCGGTCTCCGTCCAGAAAGACGGTCGCGTCTCAGCCGGCATGACCGCCCCGCGCGGCGACCCAGGCCGCCGTGACGAGCAGGAGCCCGACGGTCAGGGGAAGCAGCAGCTTCCACGAGATCGCCAGGATCTGGTCCACGCGGATCCGCACGAAGCTCCAGCGCACCCACGTGACGAGCAGGAAGATCAGCATCGCCTTCAGCAAGAACCACAGCGCGCCCACCATCGGGGCGTCGGAGCCGGGACCGAGCCAGCCGCCCAGGAACAGCAGCGCGCCCAGGAAGGAGGTGCCGATCATGTGCGCGTACTCGCCGAGCTGGATCAGCGCGAATTTCATCCCGCTGTACTCGACGCGAAAGCCGGCCACGAGCTCCGATTCGGCCTCCAGGATGTCGAACGGCACGCGGTTCTCGGCGGCCAGCGTCGCCACCACGAAGGCCAGGAACGCGAGCTGACCGATGATCGGGTAGGCGACGAACCACAGCCCGCGCTGCGCGTCGACGATGGTCGACATCTGCAGCGAGCCGGCGAGGACGACGGGCACGAAGGCCGCGAACACGAACGGCAGGTCGTACGAGATGATTTGATTGACCGCCCGCATCGCGGACAGCAGCGCGTACTTGTTGTTGCTTCCCCACCCGCCCATGAACAGTCCGATGATCTCCAGCGACGAGACGGCGAGGAAGAAGAGCACGCCGATGTTCAGGTCGGCGACGCCGAGCCCCGGCGCGAACGGCAGCGAGGCGAAGATGAGGATGCACGGGACCAGGAACACGATCGGTGCGAGGTTGTAGACCAGCCGGTCGGCGGCGGTGGGCACCACGTCTTCCTTCAGCATCAGCTTCAGCGCGTCGGCGATCGGCTGCAGCAGCCCCCGCGGTCCCACGTAGTAGGGTCCGATGCGCGACTGCATTCGCGCCGCGAACTTCCGCTCGAGCAGCGTCACGTAGGTCACCATCCCGACCACGACGTTCAGCACGATGAAGGCGACCAGCGCGTGGTAGGCGATGGCGCTCATCGGTCGACCTCGCCGAAGACGGGATCGACGGAGCCCATGATGGCGACGACGTCGGCGACCTTGTGGCCGGGGATGATGTGCGGCAGCACGGCCAGATTGGAGAAGGAGGCGCCGCGCCACTTCAGGCGATAGGGCTTGGCGCCGCCGTCGGCGACCAGATAGCAGCCGAGCTCGCCCCGGGCGCCTTCGATGCGCGAGTAGCCCTCGCCCTTCGGAATGCGCACCTGGCCGACCGACTTCACGCCGGGGCGCGACGAGATGGGGCCCTCCGGCAGTCCGTCGAGCGCCTGGCGCACGAGGCGAATGGACTCCCGGAACTCCGCCATGCGCACGCGGTAGCGCGCGTAGCAGTCGCCGGCCTGCTGGACGGGCACGCGGACGTCGAAATCCTCGTACGAGGAGTACGGCGCCGCCCGGCGCAGATCATAGTCGACGCCCGAGCCGCGCAGCAGCGGCCCGGCCACGCCAACGCTCTCCGCCAGCTCGCGCGAGACCACGCCCACGCCCTGGGTGCGCACGAGAAAGAACGGGTTGTCCTCGAGCATCGCCTCGTACTCGTCGAGTCGCCGGTCGATGACGTCGAGCGTCTCGCGGCAGCGCTGCGCCCAGCCGGCCGGCAGGTCGTAGCGGGTGCCGCCCACCTGGTGGAATCCGTAGAGCAGCCGCGCGCCCGTGAGCGACTCGAACAGGTCCAGCACCGCCTCCCGCTCGCGGATCGCGTAGAGGAAGATGGTGGCGCCGCCGCCCAGGGCGCCGCCCATGTCCATGCACCAGGTGCCGAGCCACAGGCAGTGCGAGGCGATCCGCTGCAGCTCGGCGCAGATCACCCGCAGGTACTGCGCGCGCTTGGGAACGTCGATCTTGCCGACCAGCTCCACCGCGGCCACGTACGCGAGCTCGGCCGTCATCGCGGCGACGTAATCGGTCTTGGACGCGATGGTCGGGTACTGCACGTAGGTCAGGCTCTCCGCCAGCTTCTCGTGACAGCGATGGAGATAGCCGATGACGGCGTCGATGGCGACGACCGTCTCGCCCTCGAGGGTGAGGATGGCGCGAAAGACACCGTGAGCGGACGGGTGCTGCGGCCCCATGTTCATCGTGAGGCGCTCGCTGCCCCCGTAGCCGATCTCGACGGTCGTGCGCTGCAGCGTGTCCGTCACGCTATTTCATCGGGGAGTGCGGGACCGGAATCAGGACGACGGACTGCATCTGCTGCAGCAGGGCCGGCGACTTTGCGATGAACGCCTGCCATTGTGGATCTTGCGCCATGCGCGCCCGCGAGGCGGCCCGGTCGTTGAGATCCTTGTAGACCCACATGTGGACGACTTCGTTGAGCTGACCCGACTCGGTCGACCACAGACCCACGCGGCGCGTGTACTTGTCACGCGTGGGAAGGACGGCCTTGAACATCTCCAGCCATTCGGCGGCACGGCCGACGTGCGCGCGGTACCAGCGCAGCTCGTAGATGTTGCCGGTATCCGCCGGCGGCGTCACCGGCACCACCGGCTTCAGCAGCTTGTTCTCTTGCGCGAGCATCAGCGGCCGCGAGATCGGCAGGTACTCCTTGGCCCACGCCTCGTTCCTGGCGAGCTCGCCGCGCAGGCGCTCGCGCTCGTTCAGGTCGGCGAACGCCCACAGATGCACGTACTGGTTGAGCGTGCCGAACTCCGTCGTCCAGCCGCCCTGGAAGGTGCCGTACTTGTCGCCGCGGATCTTCCGCCCCACCTCACCCGACTGCTTGACGTACTGCGCCTGCGTGCCCGGTTGCAGCGTGTAGGTGCGCAGCTCGTAGATCATGGCTCCACTCCTGTCGGTACGGCGTTATCGATACGGCGTGTGCGGCGTGTCGACGGCGTAGTCCTTGCGAAGCGGATGTCCCTCCCAGTCGTCGCCGAGGAGGATGCGACGATGGTCGGGATGCCCCTCGAACGTGATGCCGAACATGTCGTAGCACTCGCGCTCCATCCAGTCGGCGCCGCGCCACACGCCGGTCAGCGTCGGACACGAGGCGCTGCCGAGCCGCGTGCGCAGCATCACGGCCAGCCGGGCGTCGAGGTTGTCGACCCGGCACAGCACTTCGAGGCCCTGCTCCTTCCAGTCGATCGCCGTCAGGAAGTTGAAGAACCGGCAGCCGAGCGCGTCGCGGACGAACGAGCCGGCGGCCTGCCACCGCTCGGTGGGAACGGTGGCGGTGAGCGTCTGCCCGTCGACGGTGGAATCGAGATTGAGCTCCTGGCGCAGCCGCGCTGCGGCGTCGGACGCGGCGAGCGCGGTCACTTCGTGCCGGTCTTCTGGAACTCGGCCACCTGTTCCTGCAGCTTCAGCAGCCCGTACATCAGCGAGTCGGGGGTGGGCGGACACCCAGGGACGTAGACGTCGACCGGCACCACCCGGTCCACTCCCTTGACGACGTGATAGCCGTGTCGGAAGGGTCCGCCGGAGTTTGCGCAGGAGCCCATCGACACGACCCACTTGGGATCGGCCATCTGGTCGTAGATGCGCTTGAGCATCGGCGCCATCTTAATGGTCACCGTGCCGGAGACGATCATGAGATCGGAGTGCCGCGGCGACGCCCAGGGCACCATGCCGAAGCGCTCGACGTCGAACCGGGAGGCGAAGGTGGCCATCATCTCGATGGCGCAGCACGCCAGGCCGAACGTCACCGGCCAGATCGACGACTTGCGCGCCCAGTTGAACACCTTGTCGGTCGACGTGGTCACGATCCAGCCGCCCGGCATGTGATGGATGGCGTCGGCGATGGAGGCCAGCGTGTTCGACGTCTTGTCGTCGTCGGTCCGCTGCTGCCGGTACTTCTCGAACTCCTGGAGATCCTTGAACTCCGTCCAGACCGGCGGCGGCACTTCGGGCACCGGCGGCTTCACTTCCACTCGAGCACTCCTTCGCGGTAGGCGTACAGCCAGCCGAGCCCGATGATCCCGACGAAGGCGGCCATCGTCCAGAACGCCGGCATCCCGAGTCCCCGGAGCACCAGGAGCCACGGCACGAGGAACACGGCGAGCGCGTCGAACACGATGAACACCAGGGCCACGAGGTAGAACCCGACGGGAAACTGGATCCAGGCCGGGCCGATCGGCTCGGCACCGCATTCGTAATTCATCAGCTTCACGATGTCCGGGCGGCTGGGCCGCAAAAGTTGCGCGGCCGCAAGAGACACCACGCCAAAACCGACGATCAACACCGCGAAGATGGCTACCGGGACATACCCGGATACCATGGAACCTCCTTCGACAAATCGACCCAAGAGGCGAGTATAGCACGCGATTTTCGTCGGAACCCGCCGCCTCATTCGAGGAAACTCGCTACTCACTCGGCCGCGTCTCCCACCGCACCGCGCGCACTTGCGCCGGGCATGTCGCTTGCCTTTGAAGGGGGCGTGAGTCCCGGCGGACACCTTGTCACCACCGCCGTCGCCTGCGCCACCACGGCTGCCATGACGGGCGACGTCGCCCTGACCGCGGCCGTCGCGGCCGGCGGCTTCCTCATCGACGTCGATCACGCCATCGACTACGTCCTCTTCGAGCGCCAGCGCGACCTCCGTCCCGGCGCGTTCCTGCGGTACTACCTCGAGGGACGCACGCGACGCCTCGTGCTCGCGCTGCACTCCTACGAATTGTTCGCGGCGCTGCTCCTCGCCGCGTGGTGGGTGCAGTCGCCGTGGCTGGCCGGTTATCTGGTCGGTGGCCTCATGCACCTCGGCCTCGACCTGCTGTTCAACGGCGAGCTCACGCCGCGCTCGATCGTGGCGTTCTACAGCTTCGCGTATCGGGCGGCGCACCGGTTCTCGGCCGACGCGCTGCTGGGAAACGCGATGACGGCCCCCGCGCCACGCGGCTTCTGGGCGGCGTTCTTCCGCGGCGCCAGGCCGCTCGTGCGCAGCGCCATGCCCGGCGCGGCCCTCCGGCGGGCGTGGCCGCCCTCGAAGCCGTCGTGCTAGACTCCCGCGCGATGCGCGTCCTGGTGGTGGAAGACGAGCAGGATCTCGGCGAGCTCTTCCGCGATTTCCTCACCGAGCTCGGCCATCAGCCGGTCCTCGTGCGGAGCGCGGAGGCGGCACTCGGGACGCTCGAGAGCGAGCGGCCGGACGCGATCATTCTCGACATCCACCTGCCGGGCATGAGCGGCCTCGACTTCATGCAGCTGCGCCGGATCCGCGAGTCAGGGCTGCCCATCGTCGCCGTCTCGGGCATCGTCACCGAGAGTCAGGCGCGCGAGTGCCTGCGCCTCGGCGCGCTCGATTTCGTCGGCAAGCCGGTGCCGCTCGAGCGCCTGCAGGACGTCCTCACGTACCTGGAGCCCCACGCGCTGCAGCGCACGCGCGACCGGGTGCACGAGCGCCCCGAGCGCCGGCAGTCTCCGCGCGTGCGCGCCGAGTTCGCCGTGTCGCTGCGCGAATATCGCGGCGCGGCCTGGGACGGCACGTGCGTCGAGCTCTCCCTGAACGGGATGAAGGTGCGCACGGCGGCGCCGCTCTCGCGCGGCACCGCCGTCAGGTGTGGCTTCCACCCCGGCGACGGCGGCGAAGCCATCGACGTGATCTCGCTCGTCCTCCGCAGCGACGGCTCCGGGACCGTCCTGTCATTCGTCAATCTCCCGGTCCACGAGCACAGCCGTCTCGCCGAGCTCGTCCGGCGTCTCGGCCGATAGAAGACCCACGATGGAAACTGCTTGGCCATTGTCGCGACGCTTTTCCTCTCCTTACCGTGGTGTCACCCGCTCGACGATCCGCGCCGCCGTGTTCGACGCGGGTTCCACGAGCGAGCTCTGGCAGCGGAAATGCTATTCCACGCGGGGCGGAGGACTCGGTATGGGGTTCTTTCGCTCCGAGGTCGAGACGGCGCTGAAGATGGTCGCCATCGCCACCCTCATCAGCCTCATCGTGCTGCCGGTGGCGTGGGGCTACGAGCAGCGCAAGCAAGCGCGCACGTGGCAGAACGTCGCCTGTGCGTACCGCATGAAGGAAATCGCCCGGCAGACACCGATGATCGCGACGCTCGAGTATCGGGGCGACGCGTGCACGACGCTGGAGCGGCTCGGCCTCGACGTCGACCCGCGGCGCTGAGGGGTCGCTAGCCCGCCGCCGCCGCGCGGGCGCCGGCGACGTCACCGGCGGCCAGGCGCTCGTGCACCGCACGCGCGAGCGCCTCGGCCCGCGCCTCACCATCCGGCCCCTCGAGGACGAGCGTGCGGAGGCGCGCCGCCAGCGACGCCGCGAAACGCGGCTCGCCGGGCGCCGCCGCCGCCTCGAGCACGACCGAAAGCGCCACGTCGAACACGGCGACGAGGCGGCGGCGCACGTCGCCGTAGCCCTTCACGAGCTGCGCCAGCCGCGCCACCTCGGACGCGAGCTCGCCGTCGCGGGCGCACGACCGGCGCACGCCGAGCAGCCATCGCTCCATCCGCGCGTGCTCTTCGTGTGCGCGCCATGACACCGGCCGCAGGGGCTTCAGGCGCGTGAGCAGCCAGACGCGCAGAAATCCGGTGACGGTCGTCGTGCGCACGTGCTGGCCGAGGGTGGGACGGCCGTGCGGCCACCGACGCTGCGCCCACCGCGCGAACGGCGCCACGAGGCGATGCGGCAGCACTCCCCAGATCTCGTCGAGGTCCGGCTTCAGGTAGTCGATCACCTCGATCTCGGCGTCGCCGGCGCGCGCCTCGGCGCGGATCCGCGCGAAGCGACTCGCGCGCGTCTTCGCCTGGGCGACGCGGATGGCGTCCTCGTACGTCATCCACAGCGCGAGGTGACGGGCCACGACGGCCGCCACCGCGGGCTGCTCCAGGAACGGACGCAGGCGCTCGAGATAGCGGCGAGCGTAGGCGGCGTCCTGGTAATCGAGCAGCCGCGGGATCGCGTGCTCGCACACGGCGCGCACCGCCGGCGGAAGCGCGGCGAGCTCCTGCACGAACGCGGCCGGAACGGCGGCCGCGCGCGGCGCCGGCGCCGTCACCACGTGCGGCGTGGACGTTCCCTCGGCGATGCCGCGGCCGAGCTCGAAGCCAGCGACGTTCGAGGCGACGGCCACGCCGCGCGCCTCGATCGCCTTGCGAAAGGCGTCGACCGCGACGGGCAGCGCGCCGCTGCCAGCGAGCGCGCCGAGCAGGACCGCGTTCACCTCGGTGCGACCCTCGCGGGCAAGCGCGAGCGCGTCGAAGGCGACCAGACGGCGCGCCGCCGCCCGGGCCAGCGCCTCGAGCTCGTCCGGCGGATAGACGGCACGGCCGGTGGCGATCTTCTCGTGGATCGAGTACAGGCGATGCGTGCTGCACACGACCGTCGTGCGTGACGGCGACACGAAGCCTGCCTCCGCCATGCGGCCCACCTCGAGGAACTCGGGGGCCACGAGCACGTCGAGCGCGCCCGGCACGGGATAGAGGCAGAAGGCCGGCTCCTCGGCGGCGTCGCGATCGACCGCGAGCTCGACATAGTACGTGGTCGAGCCGGTCCGCTGCGCCACGCCGGGAATGGACGTGCCGTGAACGCGGTAGCCGTCGAGCGCGGCCGCCTCGACGATCCACTCGGAGAGGACACCGCCGCCCTGACCGCCGACGGCCGGAATCAGAATCGACAGCACGCCGTCGGCGGCCGTCACCGACGGCGCACCCCCGACGCCGGTGGCGCTCACGCCGGCGCCAGCGCGTCGATGACCGCCCGACGCGCGCGCCCCAGCAGCCGTCGCCAGCGCCCGGCGTTCGTGATCACCCGCACCTCGTAGAAGGACGGGCAGAGCACCGCGGCGTGGGCGACCTCGCCGCAGACGCCGCAGCCGACGCACGTCTCGTCGACGTGCGCGATCGGATCCTCGCGCAGCGGATCGGGGCTCTCGCGCAGGGTCAGCGAGGGACAGCCGTTCACGCGCATGCAGGAGTGGTCGCCGGTGCAGACGTCCGGATCGACGCCGAACCGGGGCTGCACGACGGTGGCGCCGGCGGCCGCGCGCCGACGCTGCTCTGGCCGCAGACGGCGCTGGCGCTCGAGCTGGCACTCGCCGCGCGCGATGATCACCTTCAGTCCCTTGGCGCGCGTCGTGAGCGCCGTCCGCAGCGTGCGCAGCATGGCGCCGACGTCGTACGAGTCCACGGTGCGAATCCACTTCACGCCGACGCCGCGCAGCGCGGCCGGGATGGTCATCCCCGTCGGCTCCTTCCGCGCGTTGGTGCCGGTCGAGGGGTTGTGATGCTGGCCGGTGGCCGAGGTGTAGAAGTTGTCGAGGATGACGAGCACGGAGTCCTGGTGGTTGTACGTCGCATTGGCCACGCCGTTCGTCAGTCCGTTGTGCCAGAAGCCGCCGTCGCCCATCACCGACACCACGCGCTTGCCGAACAGCGGTGCCACCGCGCTCGAAGACGCCAGACCCATGCCGTAGCCGAGGACGGAGTTGCCGACGTTGAACGGCGCCTGCGTCGAGAACGTGTGGCAGCCGATGTCGGCCGACACGTGCGTGTCGCCGATCTCGGGCGAGCGGGCGCGCAGGATCTTCATCGCGCTGAACACCGGACGCTCGGGACAGCCGGTGCAGAACGACGGCGGCCGCTTGGCGATGGGCCGGCGGATGCCGGCGCGCACGGTGTCGAGGTGACCGACGAGGGCCGCGTACCGGTCCTCGATCGCCGTCACCGTCTGGCTGGCCGGCCGCGACGAGGCAAGGAACCGACGAAGGCCGCCGGTCACCAGTGCCGGCACGTACTCGCCGTGCGGCGAGAGCAGCTCCTTGCCCTGGATCTCGACGTCCAGCCGCGCCTCGTGGGCCACCGCCTTCAGCTCGCGCTCGATGTAGTTCGGCATCCCCTCCTCGACCACGAGCACGCGCTTCTTGCCGCGCAGGAACGCGATCAGCTCTTCGGGGACGAGCGGATGGATGGCGTTCAGCACGAGCAATGGGATCGGCGTGCGGCCGTGGACGTCGGCCATGCCGAGCAGGTGCAGCGCGCGCACGGTCGTGTTCCACAGACCGCCCTGCATCACGATGCCGAGGTGCGACTCCGAGCCCGGCAGCGACTCGTTCAGGCGCCGCTCGGTGATGAACCGGCGGGCGGCGGGCAGGCGCGCCTCGAACTTCTTCGCCTCCATCGCGTACGTGAACGGTGGCAGGTTGATCCGCTCGAGGCTGAACGAGGGTGCGGCGAGCGGCGCCCGCATGCTGACCGCCGGCCGCACGTTGTCCTTGCACACGAGGGTGCCCCGCATGTGGCAGGCGCGGATGCGGATCGAGAAGAAGACGGGCTCGTTGCACGCCTCCGACAGCGCGAACCCCTCCTCGACGAACCGCGCGAACGACGCCAGGCTGTTGCGCGGATCCAGGAGCGGCATCGACGACTTCAGCGCCGCCGAGTGCGTGCGCTCCTGCAAGATGGACGCGCCCTCGCCGTAGTCCTCGCCGATGACGACGATGGCGCCGCCCGTCACGCCGGCCGACGCCACGTGCGACAGCGCGTCGGACGCGACGTTGGTGCCGACCACGGACTTCCACGTGACCGCGCCGCGCACGGGATAGTTGATCGACGCGCCGAGCAGCGCCGCCGCCGCCGCCTCGCTCCCCGAGAGCTCGAAGTAGATCCCCATCGGCCGCAGGAGCGACTCGTTCGCGTCGGCCATCACGTCGAGGAGATGGGAGATGGGGGCGCCGGGATAGCCGCCGACGTAGCTCACGCCGGATTGCAGGAGCGCCTTCGTGATGGCGAGAATGCCCTCGCCGCGGAGCACCTGACCGGCGCCGTAGGCGAGCTGCTTGACGTCGGCCGCGAACGATCGCTCGGCCATGCCCTATGCTCTCACGACGCGTGCTCGGCCGGCGCGGCGTCCCCGCCGCGTCGGCGCTCCTCGTTCCAGATCGCGTAGCAGCGCGGATGCAACAGCACGGTGACGTTGCCCGGGAAGTCGAGCTCGTACTCGGTGGTGCTGCCGATCGTCTCGCCGCACGCGGTGCACGGCTTGCCCATGCTCGGCCCCGCCCACAGCTTCACGGGGTCGTCGCTCGGGAGGCGGCGCGCGGCCAGCATCTCGCGCACGCGTTCACGGACCAGCGCGTCGTCCACCTGCTCTCTCCTCGATAGGTTGTACGAGCGCCCCGCACGCGAGGTGGGGTCACGCAGTGTACGAAGACGGCGACACCGGCGTCAAACGTTTCCTGCGCGTTTGCTTGGCGTTTGCTTCGGCGTGGCGCCGGGGTATCCTGCTGCGGGGGCGTGGTGGAACTGGCGATACACGACGGACTCAAAATCCGTTGCCCGCAAGGGCGTAGGGGTTCGACTCCCCTCGCCCCCACCAACTCCCAGCCTTGACAGGCCGAACCCGGCGCCTGTACCGTGGGCCCTCGCGTGGGGCTGTAGCTCAGTTGGGAGAGCACAAGGCTGGCAGTCTTGGGGTCAGGGGTTCGAATCCCCTCAGCTCCACCATCTTTTCCCGCGTCACCCTTGCAGTCGTCTCGTCCGGGCGCTAGACTTCCCGTTCCGGCGACAGATGGATCAGCCAACACCGTCGATGCAGGCACTGTGCGAGGCCCTGATCGCGCACGACGCGTGCGCGACCGTGGTGCTCGACGCCGCGGAGCGCATCCTCGCCTGCAACGCCGCCGCCCGGGCGGTGTGGAAGACGGTCGACGTCGTCGGTCGGCCCCTGGCCGAGTCCGGCCTTCCTCAGCGTGTCGGTGGCATTCGCAAGGGCATCGACGCGGTCCGCGGTGAAGCCGGCGTGCGGCCCATCGCCGTCGACACGCCGGATGGCGCGGTCACGGTGGCCCCGCTGCTCACCGGCAGTCGCGTCGCAGGCTTCGTCATCCGCCGTTCGGCCACGAGCACCGATGAGTCGTCCACGGCCGAGGTCGCGACAATCCGCGCCGAGCTCGAGGCCACGCGACGCGAGCTCGAGCGGGCGGCGGCCGAGGCGGTGACGATCACCGAGGAGCTGCAGACTGCCAACGACGATCTCCAGCAACGCCTCGAGGATCTCAACGCGGCGGCGACGGCCGAGCGCTACAAGGACCAGTTCCTCGCGATGCTCGCGCATGAGCTGCGCACGCCGCTCGCCCCGATCCTGAGCGCGGCGCAGATCCTCAAGCGGCAGGCGCTCGACAACCCCATGGTCCAGCGCGCGCGTGAGGTGGTGGAGCGCCAGGCCTTGCACCAGGCGCGCCTGCTCGACGACCTCCTCGATGTCTCGCGCATCACGCGCGGCAAGCTCGAGCTGCGGCGCCGCACGGTGAGCCTGGCCGCCGCCGTGAGCGAGGCGCTGGAAGCGACGCGCGGTCTCATGCAGGCCAAGTCGCAGCGCATCGCGGTGGCGCTTCCGGAGCAGCCGCTGTTCGTCGACGCTGACCCCACGCGGCTCACGCAGATCCTCGTGAACCTCCTGAACAATGCGACGAAGTACACGCACCCCGGCGGTCGACTCGGGATCTCGTGCCGTGGGGAAGGTGCCGAGGCCGTCGTCATCGTGCGCGACGATGGTCGGGGTATCCCGCGCGAGATGCTGTCGCGCATCTTCGAGCCGTTCGCGCAGATCGAGCCGGCCACCCCTCGCGCGCAGGGCGGGCTCGGCATCGGCCTCACGCTCGTGAAGAACCTCACCGAGCTCCACGGCGGCAGTGTCGTCGCGCGCAGCGGCGGCCCCGGACACGGCAGCGAGTTCGAGGTGAGGCTGCCGACGGTGGCGACGGCAAGCCGCGACGACGCGCCGGTCCTCACCACCGATCCGGGTCGGGCGGCGCGCGTGCTCGTCGTGGAAGACAACACGGACACGCGCGACACGCTGCGTCGGGTGCTCGAGCTCGACGGTCACCAGGTCGAGGAAGCGGCGGACGGGCTGGAGGCAGTCGAGCGCGCTGCGATCCTGCGGCCGGAGGTCGTCCTCGTCGACATCGGCCTGCCGGGCCTCGACGGCTTCGAGGTCGCGCGCCGGCTGCGCGCGTCGCTCGGATCCTCGCCGCTCCTCATCGCGCTGACGGGCTACGGGCAGCCGGAGGATCGGCGTCGCTCGCGGGACGCGGGCTTCGACGTGCATCTGGTGAAGCCGGTGACGCCCGAGCAGCTCGCCGCCGCGCTCGGCTCCCGCGGCGGCACCTGAACGTCAGGCCGGTCGCTGCACGAGCGTCACCGACTCGCCGCGCGACAAGGCCGTGAGCGTGTCGGCGATCTCGCCGACACCGAGCGCCGCCTGCACGCGGTCGTTCAGGATGCCGCTGCGCGGCATCTGCGGATAGGCGGCCTCGGCGGGGTCCTGCACCAGCGTGATGCCGCCCGCGGCCGTGATAGCGATCAGTCCGGAGACGCCGTCATCGCCGGTGCCGCTCAGCAGCACGCCGACCACGCGCCTGGCATACGATCGGGCCGCGGATCTGAACAGGGGATCGATGGCGGGCCGCGTGTGGTGCTCCTTCGGCCCGCGTGACAGGCGCAGGATGCCGTCGTCCATGATGAGGTGCTGATCGCGCGGCGCGATGAACACGCGTCCCGGCGTCAAGGCGGCGCCGTCGACCGCGTCATGCGTGGGCAGGGCCGAGCGCCAGCCGAGGACCGCCGCCAGCGCCGACGCGACGACGGGGCTGCGGTGCAGCACCACGGCGATGGCGGCCTCGATGTCGGCGGGCAGCTTGGCGAGCAGCTCGCGCAGCGGGCTGACACCGCCGGCGGATGCGCCCAGGACGACGACGTCCCTCCGGATCCGTTCGGCGTTGAGCACGGCGCTCACGACGGATCGCGCTCCGCTACCGTGCCGCCGCAGAGGTCGATGGGCTTCTCGTCGTCGAGCACACGGCGCACCGCCGCCGCGTGCGTGCGGAGCTGCTCGATGCGCTGACGCGCCGCCGGCCAGCTCGGCTGTCGGCCGTCCGGACCGCCGCGCTCGGCAAGGCTGCCGAGCAGCCGCGCCAGCTCTTCGAGCAGGTAGATGGCCGACCACAGCGCCTGCTCGACGCGCTCTTCCTTGCCCGCGATCAGCGTGGCCGCGGAGTATGCGTGCCCGACCTGGCACGTGAAGACGAGATAGTCGGCGGCGCCTTCCGTGTTGACGGAGATGGCGCCGCCACAGTCCGGACAGACGAGCGCCGGCTGCCGCCCATCGGGGATGCGCAGCGGGAGCGTCATGCTCTATGGCTGAGCATTCCACGGGCCACCGACTGCTCGGTCGGCGCGCAAAGGGCCTGGCGTTTGCACTTGGCCTGGTCCATGGGGGCGCTCGCCGACATCATCTCGCCGTTTGTCGCCGCCCTGCCGGTCGCCGCCGCCGTGATCGACCCGTCCGGTACGGTCCTCGCCTGCAATGCGATTGCCGAACGTACATTCGGGTGCGACGGCGCGGTCACCGGCGTGCCGTTCCGGGAGCTGGCCCGGCACATTGCCGATCTCAATCCGACGATCGAGCAGGCGATGGCCGGGCAGCAGACCGAGCCACTGGAGACCGTCGACGCAACGGGCGCCGGAGTCCTGTGCCGGGTGAGCGTCCTGTCGCTCGGCGATCAGCGCGCGCTGCTGGTCACCGCCGAGGATCGCGCGGACGTCACCGCGCTGCGAACGCAGGTGCGCCTGCTCGAGGAAGACTTGCGGGTGAGCCGGGCCGACATGGACACGGCCAATGCCGAGCTCAAGACGGCGAACGAAGAGCTGCAGGTCACCAACGACCAGCTCGAAGCGCGGCTGGCCGAGCTGCGCGACGCGCTGGAGATCAGCCGCCACAAGGACGACTTCCTCGCGATGCTCGCGCACGAGCTGCGGAACCCACTCGCCCCGATCCTCAGCGCCATGCAGGTCATCCGCCGCCATCCCGACAACGAGGACGTCGTGCAGCGCGCGCGCGAGGTCGTGGAGCGCCAGGTCCGCCACCAGGCGCGCCTGCTCGACGATCTCCTGGACGTCTCGCGCATCACGCGCGGCCGCATCACGCTGCGGAAGACCGCCGTCGATGTCCGCGCCGCGGTCGCGGCGGCGGTGGAGGCCACGCGGCCCATGATCGATGGACGCGGCCACACGCTGTCGGTGGTCGTGCCCGACACGCCGCTGTCGGTCCAGGCCGACCCGACCCGGCTCACCCAGATCGTCACCAACCTGCTCGACAACGCGGCGAAGTACACGAATCCCGGCGGCCAGATCGACGTGCACGCCGAGCGCGACGGCAACGCCGTGGTCCTCCGCGTCCGCGACACGGGGATCGGCATCCCGCCCGACATGCAGGGACGGATCTTCGACCTCTTCACGCAGGTCGACGCGCCGATCGCGCGCACTCTCGGCGGCCTCGGGCTGGGCCTGAGCCTCGTCCGCAGCCTCGTCGAGCTCCACGGCGGATCGATCTCGGTGGCGAGCGAGGGACGCGAGCGCGGGACGGAGTTCACGGTACGGCTGCCGGTCGGCGCCGCCGACGCGCCCGCCGGCGAGGCCCGCGCCACGCCACCGGCCGGCCGGCACGTCATGGTCATCGAGGACAATGCCGATGCCCGAGACATGCTCCGGATCGCGCTCGAGCTCGAGGGTCATCGCGTCGAGACGGCCGCCGACGGCGTCACCGGCGTCGAGACGGCGATCCGCACGCGGCCGGACGTCATCCTGATCGACCTCGGCCTGCCCGGACTCGACGGCTACGCGGTCGCGCGGCGTCTCCGCGTCGTGCTCGGCGACCGGGTCACCCTGGTGGCGCTCACCGGCTACGGCCAGAGCGAGGACCGGCGTCGCACCCGCGAGGCCGGCTTCGACGCCCACCTGGTCAAGCCGGTGGACCCCGACGTGCTGAGTCGCGCGCTGGCGAACGGATTCCGGACGGCCGCCTAGCCGGACTGGCGCACGCCGAGAAAACCCTGCAGTGCGCGCTCGTTGTCGAACAACGGCACGAAGCGCAGCGTCTCGGCTCGGGTGCCGCCGTCGGGCCGGGGCACGTCGAACTGGATCTCCTCCGAGAGCGACTCACCGTCACCGCTCAGCCGTGTCAGCGCCGCGCGCGCCGTGCGGGCCGGCGTCCCCAGCGCGAGCGAGAAGAAATCGCGCGAGATGGCGGCGGTGGCCGGCACCCCGAAGAGCCGCTCGGCGGCCGGGTTCCAGGAGGTGACGACGAATCTCTGGTCGAGGACGATGATCGGATCCTGCACGCTGTTCACCACCGAGGCGTGATAGAGCAAGATTCGGCGGAGATCGGCGGACCGCTCGGCCAGCTCGGCGTTCGCCGCCTGCAGCTCGTCGACGGTGGTGACCAGCTCCTCGTTGGTGGACTGCAGCTCCTCGTTCATCGTCTCCAGCTCTTCGTTGGTCGACTGCAGCTCCTCGTTCGTGGTCTCCAGCTCTTCGTTCGTCGACTGCAGCTCCTCCGTCGCCGTCGCATGCTGCTCGCCCAAGCGGACGATCTCGTCCCGGAAGCGCGCCGCCGCGGTCCCGTCCCAGCCGGCCACGATGATGGCCGCCGACCGGCTGCGCTCGTCGTACACGCGGGCGATCCAGAAGTCGACGTGCACCGCCTCCCCCGACCGCCGGTTGAACACGACGTTGTCGAGGCGCACGCTGCCCGCGGCGCGCTTGACGTCCTCGATGCGGGCGCGCAGACCCTCGGCGCGGTAGCTGATGTCCAGATCGCGGAACTGACGACCCACGGCGTTCTCGGCCGGGATCTCGTAGAGCGCGCTCGCGGGCTCGTTCCACTCGCGGACGGCGTCGTCGAGACCGATCAGCATGACGGGATACGGCAGCGCGCGGATGATGCCGCCGGCCGTGATCCGAGCCGTGTCGCCGATGGCAGCCGGAGCCGGTCGCCCCTCCCCCATGGCCACTCCCTCCTGGCGCATCGCGACCGCGTCGGACAGCATCGCGTGGTCGCTCGAGCGTCGAAACAGGCGCCACTTCTGGCTGACGGGGACGAAGCCCCGCCAGCGGGCCATAGACGACTCCGACCGTCCGAGGAACAGGACGCCGCCCTCGCGGAGCGCGTAGTGGAACCGCGCGATGAGCCGCTCTTGCAGCGGAGCCCGGAAATAGATGAGCACGTTGCGGCAGATCAGCAGGCTGATCTGCGGCAGCGGCGGGTCCTGCGCGATGTTGTGCCGCCCGAAGATGCACCAGCGGCGCAGCTCGCGACGGACCCGGAAGAAGTGCCCGTCGCGGACGAACTGTCGCTCCAGCACGTCGTTCGACACGTCCTTGAGCTGGTCCGCACGGAAGACGCCTTGCCGCGCGGTCACCAGCGCCTCCTCGTCGATGTCCGTCGCGTAGATCTTCACGTCGACGGCGGCCGCCTGGGGCCCGAGGGCATCGGCGATCACGATGGCGGCCGAGTACGTCTCCTCCCCGGTCGAGCAGCCCGCGGACCACACCCGCAGGCGACCGGCCGCGGTGGCGGCGGCGATGACCGGGGGCAGCGCTTCCGTCCGGAGCGTCCCCCACGCCTCGGCGTCGCGGAAGAACCCCGTGACGTTGATGAGGACGGTGTTGAACAAGGCCGTCGGCTCCGTGGCGTGCAGCCGCAGGTAGTCGATGTACGTGTCGAAGCCCTCCACGCGCACCTGCGCCATCCGCGCCCGCATGCGCCGCCACAGCGACGCGGGCTTGTACTCACGGAAATCGAAGTGGTGCTCGGTGTACAGCATGTCGAGCAGCCGGCGGAAGCCCGCGCGGTCGGCCGCCGGCACGTCCGCCACGTCATCGAGCTCGTCGGGCGCGGAGCTCATCAGACTGCCGCGCCGCAGCCGCCGTCGCCGCGCGGCTGATGGCCGCGGCGATGGCCGCCAGCGGCGCCACGGCGTCGACGAAGCCGGTGGCGATGGCCGCGCGCGGCATCCCCGAGTACTCCGCCTCGGCCGGATCCTGCGCGATCGTCGAGCCGCCGTTTCGTTTGATGGCGGCCATGCCCTGTGCCCCGTCGCGTCCGCTGCCGGTGAGGACGACGCCCACGGCGGCCGCCTCCCATGCCAGAGCGACCGACTCGAAGAGCGCATCGACCGACGGCCGCAGGTGATGCGTCGGCGCCGAGCTGCAGAGGCGGACACGACGATCGTTGGTCACGAGCAGATGATAGTCGGGCACCGCAACGTAGACCGTCCGCTCGACGGCGAGGCTCTCTTGCCGTACATCGCCGGACCGCAGCGAGGTGGCGGCGGCGAGGAGCATCGGCAGCAGGCTGGGCGCGCGCGGATCGAGATGAAGGACGATGAACACCGCCGCCGGAAGATCCGCGGGCAGCGCGTGCACGAGGGCGCGGAGCGCGGAGACGCCCCCCGCCGACGCCCCGATGGCCACGGCACAACGGGCTCCGTCGATGTGAGCCAGGGCGTGTTTCACAGGTGCTCCGTCGCACATCGTAACATCAGCCGCCGAGGTAGAGTCGCTTCACCTCCGGGTCCATCAGCAGGCGCTGGCCGGAGCCCTCGAACCGGTTGCGCCCGAGCTCCAGCACGTAGGCGCGATCGGCGACACCGAGCGCGCGCACGGCGTTCTGCTCGACCACCATCAGCGTGAATCCGGCCCGCTTCATCTCGACCAGCTTGTCGAAGATCAGCGTCACGAACTTGGGCGACAGCCCGAGCGACGGCTCGTCCAGCATGATGAGCCGCGGCGACGTCATGAGCGCGCGACCGATGGCCACCATCTGCTGCTCGCCGCCGGACATCGTGCCCGCGCGCTGCCCGCCGCGCTCGCGAAGGATCGGAAAGAGCGCGTGGACGCGCTCCAGCGCCGCCGCGACGCGGGCGCGGCTCGTCTCGATGTACGCGCCCATCTCGAGGTTTTCGCGGACCGTCATCTGCGGGAACACGATCCGCCCCTGCGGCACATAGGCGAGCCCTCGACGCAGCACGCGATCGGGACGAACGCCGGTGATGTCGGCGCCGTCGAAGAGCACCGTGCCCTGCCGCGGCGTCAGGAATCCCACGATGGTCTTGAATGCGGTGGACTTTCCCGCGCCGTTGGGCCCGATGATGCTGACGATCTCCCCCGCGTGCACGTCGAGCGAGACGTCGTGGAGGATGTCGATCTTGCCGTAGCCGGCCGTCAGGCCGTGCGCGCTCAGCAGCGGCGCCGTCTCGGGGCTCACGGGCGCGCCTCGCAGATGTAGAGGATGTGCGGGTACGGCAGGATGTCGACCATCAGATGCCGCCGCACGTCGAAGCCGGCCGCGTCGATGGCGGCCGCCAGCTCGTCGGCGCTCCAGTAGCGCACGGGCGTTGTCGGTGCCATCAGGCGATCGAGCGCCCAGGTGAACCAGCGCTTCGGCGCCGGCCGCGTGTCGACGTCCTTGATCAGCAGCCGGCCGCGCGGGGGCAGCGCGCGGCGCAGGCTCGCCAGCAGCGGCGGGACGGCGGCCTCTGGCACGTGGTGCACGATGTCGAGCATGTAGGCGGCGGCCACCTCGGCGTCGCCCTTGAAGTCGCGCGCGTCGGCGTGCTCGTACTGGACGTTCTCGATGCCGAGGCGCGCGGCCGCCCCGCGCGCCAGGCCGATGCGCCGCGCGTTCACGTCGAGACCGTGCACGAAGCGCCCGGGCGCCGTGGCCGCGTAGTAGAGCGAGAAGAGCCCGAAGCCGCAGCCGATGTCGAGCACGACGCCGGTCGCCGGCAGATACTGGCCGATCTCGTCCAGGAAGCGCTGGCGCAGGATGGCGAAGCGCACGCGGCCGTACGCGCGAATGATCGGATCGTCGTAGGCACCGACGATCTTACGGATCGTGTCGCTTCGCATAGAGACGAAACCCCGCGTGCGCCTCGGGCGCCGCGTAGCGCGTGGCCAGCTGCGCCGCCAGCTCCGGAAAGCCGCCGATGCGCTCGTAGCCGCCGGCGGGCCAGCCGTGCTCGAAGAGCACGATGAAGCGCGGCGGCTGCGCGTCCAGTGCGTGCACGAGCTCGCTGCGCAGCCCGCGCACGACCGGCGAGTCGACGTCGTGGAAGAAGTGGAAGTCGTACACGAAGCGCGTCGGCTGGCGCAGGCCGAGACGCAGCAGGGCGTGCGCGCCGCCGTCGCTCGTGTCGAGCATCTGCACGGTGTCGCCGGGCGACAGCCGCGCGCGCAGCGTCTGCACCAGCTCGCTCACGCGCGCCGCCTTGTCGCGCTCCCAGCGCGCCGATGACGCCTCCACGCCCTTTTGCCCGAGCACGATGAGCGTCGCCAGCAGCGCGGCGGCCATCGGCACCGCGATGAGCCGCCGTCCGGCCAGCGCGGACGCCAGGCCCGCGAACGCCAGCGCGCTGGCGAAGGCCGCCAGCGGGTAGAGGTGGTACTCCCACCCTTTCCCCTGACCGACGTAATGCACGACGCCGTAGGCCACACCGGTGAGCGCCACCGCGTGCCGCGCCCCGAATCGGCGCCGGCGCACCGCCTCGACGACGGCCAGCGCGCCGGCCGCGGCGAGCGCGAGCCACGCCTGCCAGCGATAGATCGTCCACGGCGCCTCGCGGCCGAGCCGCGAGTACAGCGGCAGCAGATAGCCGAATACCGTCTCCCGCCACGCGCCGAGAGCGCCCGCGACGGCGAGCCAGCCGAGCATCGCCCCCGGCGCGAGCGCGACCGCCCCCGCGTACACGAGCGCGGCGGGCGCGGCGGTTGCGAGCCCACCACGCGCGGCCGCGACCACGACCACGACGGCGCCGAGGACCAGCGCCAGGAGGCCGGCGTGCGGCTTCAGGGTGACCGCGGCACCCATGGCCGCGCCCGACCACGCGAGCCGCGCCAGCCCACCGCGCGATTCCAGCCACCGTGCCACCCCGAGCGCGCCGACGAGGAGGAACGGGCACAGCAGGAAATCGCGCTGACCCGCTTGCCAGGCGCCGCCGGCGAGATGGTAGAGCGCGAAGACGAGCGCGCCACCGGCGGCCGCCACCCGGCCCCACGGCGCCGCGAAGGCGGCCACGGCAAGCGCGCCGACCGCGAGCCAGCCGAGATCGAACGCGCGCCACGCGAGGTCGCCGGCCCCGAGCGTCTTGAGCACGGCCAGGTGCAGCAGGTACACGCCCGGCTGGTTCATGTCGAACAGGTCGCGATACGGCGTGGCACCCTCGCCGATGCGCCAGGCGATGTAATGCAGGATCGGCGCGTCGTGGACGAGCGGCCAGTCGCGCGAGCGCCATGCGAGCATGGCCGTCAGCGCCGCGAACGCGCCCACGAGGATCGGGCTAGCGACCGAAATACGCCTCAATGACCCGCTCGTCGCTCTGGATGGCCCCGGGCGGGCCTTCGGCGATCTTGTCGCCGTGGTCGAGCACGAACACCGTCTCGCACAGTCCCATGACGACCTTCATGTCGTGCTCGACGAGGAGCACCGTCTTGCCGCGGTCGCGCAGCCGGGCGACGGCCTGCAGGAGGTCGTTGAGCAGCGTGCGGTTCACGCCGGCGGCCGGCTCGTCGAGGAGGATGAGCGAGGGATCGGGCATCAGCACCCGCACGAACTCGACCAGCTTCTGCTGTCCGTAGGAGAGGTTGCCGGCGAACTCGCCGGCCAGCCGCTCCAGCTTGACCAGGCGCAGCAGCTCGACGGCCCGCGCCTCCGCCTCCGCGCGCGCGCCGCGGGTGACGACGACGAGGTTCTCGAGCGCGGTGAGCTCGGGAAAGACGCGGATCACCTGGAACGTGCGCCCGATGCCCCGCCGCGCGATGCGATTGGGCTTGCGGCCATCGATGCGCTGGCCGTCGAAGACGATGGTCCCGGCGTCCGGGCGCTCGAGCCCGGTGATGCAGTTGAACAGCGTCGTCTTGCCGGAGCCGTTGGGGCCGATGAGGCCGTAGATCCGGCCCGGCTCCAGCGCGAGCGACACATCGTTGACCGCGGTCACCCCGCCGAAGTGCTTGCGCACGCGCGCAATCTCCAGCAGCGGCACTAGATCGTCCGCGGCAGCCGGTAGCGCATCTGCAGCAGCCCGAGCACGCCGCGCGGCATCAACAGCACCACGGCGACGATGATCGCGCCGAACAGCAGCTGGTGGAGATAGATGAAGCGGGCCCAGACGGCTTCCTGGAACACGAACAGCACCACGGCGCCGAGGACCGGCCCCCAGACGGTGCCCTTGCCGCCGAAGAGCACCATGACGATCATCGTGATCGTCGTCGCCAGGGGAAACACGCTCATCGGCTCGATGTAGCCCTGGTCGCGGGCGGCGAGCCCGCCCACGATCCCCGGTCCGACGGCGGACAGCAGGAACGCGTAGAGCTTGTGACGGAACGTGTCGATGCCCATGGCCTCCGCGGCCACCTCGTCCTCGCGGATGGTCATGAGCCGCAGCCCAAACCGCGACGTGATGACGGCATGCGTGAGCGCGACCACGAGGAGAGCGGTGAGTCCCATCGCGTAGTACACGGGAGTCGTCGCCTGCAGCGTGGGCAGCGAGAGGCCGTTGCCGCCGCCGGTGAGGCCCTCGAAGTACGAGATCAGCGCGCGCAGCACCTCGTTCAGCCCGAGCATCGCGATGGCGAAGTACGGCCCCTTCAGCCTCAGGCACGGCACGCCGATGAGGAACGCAAGCGCGGCGCCCGCGACGCCGCCCGCGAGGGCGGCGGGTGGCCATGGCCATCCCGCCGTGCTGACGAGGATGCCGGTGGCGTAGGCCCCGGCGCCGAAGAACGCGACGTGGCCGAAGGAGACGTAGCCCGTGAGGCCCGAGATCAGATTCCACGAGGCGGCGAGCGCGATCCACATGAACAGCTGCAGCATCGCGCGCACGCCGTAGCCGGTGCCGACGAGCGGGTAGGCGGCCAGCGCCGCCAGCACGACGAGCAGCACGGCGACGGCCGCCCCCACGCGCGTCACGTCTGGCGTCCGCCGAGCAGGCCGCTCGGCCGCACCAGCAGCGCGAGCACAAGCAGGACGTAGGCGACGGCCTCGGACAGCTGCGTCGTGAGGAACAGCGAGGCCAGCTGCTCGACCAGTCCCAGCAGGAGACCGCCGAGCAGGGCGCCGGGGTAATTGCCGGCGCCGCCGAGCACGATCACCAGGAACGACTTGAACGTCCAGATCTGGCCCATCTCGGGCTGGATGGCGACCATGACGGCGACCAGCGTGCCGCCGCAGGCGGCGAGCGCGGAGGCCAGGCCGAAGGCGATGAGGTGGATCCGCTGCACGTCGATGCCGCACACGAGCGCCACCTCGCGGCTCTGCGACGTCGCGCGGATGGCCTTGCCGAGCTTGGTGTGCTGCAGGAAGAGGAACGCGAGGCCGGTGATGGCGGCCGCGAACGCGCAGGCGATCGCGCGCGATTTCGAGATCGCGATCGGTCCCAGCGCGATGGAGCCCGTCAGGAACTCGACCGAGCGGAGATCGGAGGTGAACAGCAGCTGGGCCACGTTCACGAGCGCGATCGACACGCCGAAGGTGAGGAGCAGCGACGACAGCTCCGGCGCGTCGACCACGCGGAACACCAGCGTGCGCTGCAGCAGCGCGCCCAGCACGAACATGGCGGCCGCCGACACCGGCAGCGTCAGGTACGGGTTCATGCCGAAGCGGTCGAACAGGAGCCAGGTCGTGTAGGCGCCGAGCATCAGCATCGGCCCGTGCGCGATGTTGATGACGCGCATCACGCCGAAGATCAGCGCGAGCCCCAGCGCCACCATCGCGTAGAGCGCGCCGGCGAGCAGGCCGGAGACGACGACCTGCCCCAGCATCGCCGGCGTGAGCGCGACGGCCATCGGTCAGCGGCGCATGGCCGCCGCGCGCCCTGCCCGCGCGAGGCCGCTTATCGCGCGTTCCAGGGGGGCGTCGGGAACCGCGGCTTGGCGTTCGCGAGATCGTCCGGCCACACGACGACCCGCTTGCCGTCCTGCCACTGCAGCAGGACCATCTTGTGCGCGACCTGGAAGCCGTCCTTGTCGACCTGGTAGTCGCCGAACATCGTGCGGGTCTTGAGCGCCAGCAGCGCTTCACGCACCTTGTCGGCGTCCAGCGAGCCGGCTTTCTTCACACCCTCGGCGTACAGCATGCAGCCCGCGTACCCCGCCGCCGAGTGGTAGCTCGGCTCCTGGCTGAACTGCTTCACGTACGCATCGTGGAACTCCCGGGCGCCCGGATACGGCAGGCTGGCTTCCCACTGGCTCGAGCCGTAGATGTAGTCGGCGGTGGCCTTCAGCAGCTCCTGGAACTTCGGGATGTCGCCGCCCACGGTGACGCCAAACATCTTGGGGTTCACCGACAGTTCCTTCATCTGGCGCGCGATGGCGACGGCGTCGTCGAAGTAGGTGGCCGCCGCGAGCACGTCGGCATTGGCGGCCTTCAGCTTCGTCAGCAACGCCGAGAAGTCCTGGTTGCCCTTCGGGTACGCCTCCGTGAACACGACCTGCAGGCCGGCCTTCTTCGCCAGCTCGGCCGTGCCCTGTGCCGACGTCTTCGGGAACAGCGTGTCCTCGTTGATGATCGCGACGGTCTTGAGCCCGCGCTTGGCCGCGATGTCGATGAGCCCCTCCAGGTACACCTCGGCCGGGGAGATGACCATGAACATGTACTTGCGGCCCTTGCGGAAGATCGACGTGGTCGCGGCGAGCGGCGAGACGTTGACCTTGTGATACTTCTCGGTGACGTTGGCGACCGCCTCGCTGATGGCCGACGAGTATGGCCCCATCACGCCGTCGACCTTGTCCTCGGTGATGAGCTTCTCGTAGAGTCGCACGCCGGTGGCGGGGTTCGACTGATCGTCGTAGACGACGAACTCCACAGGACGATTCAGCACGCCGCCCTTGGCGTTGAGATCCTTCTGGCACAGCTGGTAGCCCTCGTGCTGGTAGCGCCCGGGCTGCGCGTACGTGCCGGTGAGCGACAGCGAGGCGCCGATCCGAATGGGTCCCTGCGCGGCGACCGGCAGGCTGCCGGTCACGAGGATGAGCGCGATGAGGAGCGCGGTGAGCGCTCTGGGTGTCATGGGAAAACCTCCTCGGCGTAAATGCGCATGATCTTTACCATCTCGCGAATTGTCGTGTCAAGGCGCGGAGCCGGTTCGCATGATAGGGTGGAGTCGCGACATGTCCCTGGTACTCCTCATCGAAGACAACGACGACGCGCGCGAGGCGCTTCGCGTGCTCCTCGAGCTCGATGGCTACGACGTCGAAGCCGCCGCCGACGGTCCGCAGGGTCTCGAGATTGCCCGAGGCAAGACACCGGCGGTCGCGCTGATCGACATCGGGCTGCCCGGCATCGACGGCTACGAGGTCGCCCGGCGGCTGCGCGCGCTCGCGGGCTCTCGATCGTTCCTCGTCGCGCTCACCGGCTACAGCGACCCCGAGGATCGGCGGCGCGCCGAAGAAGCGGGCTTCGACGCGCACGTGGTGAAGCCCGTCGATCCGGAGGAGCTCACTCGCCTCCTCGCCCGCCAGGGAATTCCTGGTCCAGGATCTCGCGAATGAACCGGTCGAGCGACACCGGGTAGAACCGCGCGTCGGGCGAGGCGATCACGGCCGTGTCGATGATCTCCCGCTGCGAAAGCTCCTCGAGGACCCGGTCCAGCTGCGCGGGAACCTCGCGCTCGTAGCGCCGGATGCGCAGATCCTCGGACTCGAGGCTCACCCGTGACGCGTAGCGGAAGCTGAACAGCCGGGCCTCGATGCGGCCGTCCATGAGCTCGTGCTCCCCGAACAGCTCCCCGTACGTCGGGGGGGCGCCGCCGAGGATCAGCCGGGGCGACACACGGATGCGCCCGCGCACCTCGACCGCCTTGCCGGCGTCCTCGTAGGCGGACGGCCCGACGAGCACGTACGGCAGCACGTGATAGCCGCTGATGATGCCGCGCAGCGGCGTGCGCAGCACGCGCGTCTCGTCGAAGACCGTTTTCAGGAACTGGTGATCCGACCATTCCGGCATGGATCGAGTGTATCGTAGCGGCATGATCGCACCCGCGACCTCTCCGACCGACGGGTCCCCGGCCGCGCGCGTGTGCCCGCGCTGCGGCGACGCCATGGAAGAGCGCAAGTGCAAGGTCGTGTGCCGCACCTGCGGCGCGTACGACGACTGCAGCGACCCGTGAGCGACCGCGTCTGATGCCCCGCGTGTTCCTGCTCTCCCCGGCGAACTGCGGTGGCGAGCGCGCCCAGCTACTGCTGGCGCCCGGCGCCGGCTCCCCGCTCGCGCGGCGGCTGCGGACCGCGTCCGGCGCGCCGCTCGGCGAGGTCATGACGTTCGTGTCGGGCCTCTACTTCCGGGGCAAGCTCACGTACGCGGCGACCTTCGGCATCCCGCTCGTCATCACCGCCGACGCCGGGCTGCGTCCGGCCGACACGCCGATCACGCTCGCCTCGCTGCGCGCCAGCGCGCGCATCGACATCGACGCCGCCAACCCGCGCTATCGCCGTCCCCTGGAGGAATCGGCGCGGGCGGTCGCCTCGCTCCTCGGCGAGGACGACTCGGTGACCCTGCTCGGCTCGATCGCCTCGGACAAGTACGTGAGGGTGCTGCTCGGGATCTTCGGCGAGCGGCTCACCTTCCCCATCGACTTCGTCGGCCGCGGCGACATGAGCCGCGGCGGTCTGCTGCTGCGATCCGTCCGCGCCGGCCGCGAGCTCGACTACGTGCCGGTTGCGGGCGCCGTGCGACACGGCGCCCGCCCGCCGCGGCTCGAGCGCGCGCGCTGATGGCGCGCGCTCCGCGGGCGCGTGCCCGCCGCACGCCGACACGCGACTACCATCCCGCCACGCGGACGCGCGCGCCGGCGGCGGCCACGGCGACACGCGTGGAGATTCCGCCGGACGTCGACGACATCGACGTGAGGGTGGGCGATCGCACGGTGAAGCTCACCAACCTGCGCAAGGTGTTCTGGGACGCCGAGCGCATCACGAAGGGCGACCTGCTCCGGTACTACGCCGAGATGGCGCCGGCGCTGCTGCCCCACATCCGCGACCGTGCCATGGTCATGAAGCGCTATCCCAACGGCGCCGGCGGCGACTTCTTCTTCATGAAGCGTGCGCCGACACCGCGGCCGGCCTGGATCGAGACGTGCGCCATCGAGCACTCGTCCGGCAACGTCATCGACTTCCCGGTCATCAACGACCTCGCGGCGCTGCTGTGGGTGATCAACCTCGGCTGCATCGACCTGAACGAGTGGTACGCGCGCTGCGACGACGTCGACCGACCCGACTACCTGCACTTCGACCTCGATCCCGGCGAGGAGGTCGCGTGGCCGCAGGTGGTCGAGACCGCGCAGGTCGTGAACGAGACGCTGGGCGGTCTCGGAATGACGACGCACGTCAAGACGACCGGCAGCCGCGGCGTGCACGTGTACGTGCCCATCGTGCGCGGCCCGACGCAGAAGGCCGTGTGGACGGTGGCGAAGACGATCTCCATCGACATCGCGCGCCGGCACCCGCGGCTGGCGACCGCGATCTACCGCAAGGAGGCGCGCCCGCGCGATCGCGTCCACGTGGACTTCAACCAGAACGCGTGGGGGCGAACGCTCGCGAGCGTCTACTCCGTGCGCCCGCGGCCCCGGGCCCCGGTGTCGACGCCGGTGACGTGGGACGAGCTCCCGACCGTCACGATCACGGATTTCCGGATCGACAACGTGCCGGCCCGGGTGCGCGCGATCGGCGACCTGTGGGCGCCGGTCACCGCCGACGCCCGCCGCGGTCGCTTCAATCTGGGCGCCCTCGTCGCGCCTGCCGCACGGCGATCGCCGCGAGCACGATGAGCCAGTCTGGGTGGGTGAGCACGGCAGCTGCAGGCCGAGCCCGTCCGGTGATCAGGCCGCGCGGAGCGCCTCCGGAGGCCCGTCGTCGGCGATGCCGTCCGTCCAGATCTTCGCCTCGCGCTCGGTGAGGTTGCCGTGCGGCGCCAGCCGCGGATCGGTGTAGCCCCAGCGCTCGACGTCGACCAGGTACTGCGCGCGGGAGATGATCGTCCCGCGACACGCGCGCTCGCCCGCCGCCGGCGTTCCGAGCTCGCGCTGCAGGCGCGTGGAGAGCTCGCTGAGCACGCCCGTCGGAATGCGATGACGCTCGCCCGGATAGATGAACCCGAACAGCACGAGATGGCTCATCAGCACGCGCCAGTAGTCCCCGAAGCGCGCGACCAGACGGGACCAGTCGATGCGCTCGGCGGAGGCGCGCAGGATGTGCGCGACGTCGGCTCCATCGAAGCGCTCGCGCTCCATGATGAAGGCCTTCGACCAGATCATCTCCTCGGCCGGGATGAGTCGGACCGGACGCTCGAACACGGTGGCCTCGACACTGTGACGGAACCAGTCGTCGTCGACGACGGCCACCCCGTTGCCCGAGCTGAAGATCACGTCGACGAAGTCGTCACCGCAGCGCGCCTTGCCGAGCCAGTGCGGGAACGGCACGTCCGTCTCGCAGCCCTCGGCGCCGAGCGTGCCGAGCACCCGGTCGACGTCACGCGGATGCACGAAGATGTCGAAGTCCTTCGTGTGCCGGGCGATGCCCGTGTAGCGCTCGAACGCGTACGCGCCGCCGACCAGGAACGGCACCCCGGCGGCATCGAGCGCCGCCATCGCGCGCTGGTAGAAGGCCAGGGTCTCCGCGGGAAGCTCGAGCGTTGTCATGGCACGGTCGCTCCGAGGCCTGCGCCCGAGTGCACGCCGACCGGTGGCGCCGCGCGATCGGCCTCGGGGTGCACCGGCACCTCCAGCACGCGGAACGGCGGCTGGTCGGGGAAATGCCGCCGCAGCAGCGGCAGCGCGACGTTGTAGACGGGCACGCCGCCCGAGGTGCGACCCTCGGGCGTCCCGCGGTGCGCGTGCCCATGGACGACGGCCAGGACCGGATACCGGTTGATCGGGTCCTCGAGACGGCTCGAGCCCAGGAACGGGGCGATCTCGGGCGACTCGCACTCGACGGTGCTGCGGATCGGCGAGTAGTGCATGACCGCGATCCGGTGCGGCGTGCGGAGCCGCGCGAGCGCGGCCTCGAGCTTGAGCGCCTCGTCGACCGCCTCGCGCACGAATCGCTTGAGAATCGGCTCGCCCCAGGACTGCAGCGCCCGCTCCCCGAAGCCGCCGGCGAAGCCTTTCACGCCGGCGAAGCCGACGCCATGGATCTCGCACGAGTCTCCGTCGAGCAGCTTGACGCCGGCGTCGGTGAGGATCTGCTTCACCTCGTCGGCGCGCTCGGACTCATAGTCGTGATTGCCGAACACCGCGACCACCGGCACCTTGGCGACGGCCAGCTCGCGCGCGAGCAGACGCGCCTCCTCCGCCAGGCCGTAGTCGGTCAGGTCGCCGGCGAGCACGAGCACGTCCGCCCGCTCGGCGACCTGCGAGAACAGCGGCTGAAAGGTTCCGGCCGCCATGGCCTTGGCGCAGTGCAGGTCGGCCACGGCGGCCACCCGCACGACGTTACCGTTTGGCGCCATGTCGCTCCCGCTCCAGCTCCCCCTTGAACCGCTGGAGTCCCTCGCGCAGCACGTGCGCGGGATCGATGCCCGAGACGGCGGCCACCCCTTCGCCGATCCCGCCCGCGGCAGGCCTCCACCACATCACCACGTCGATCCGCGTCTGTCCCTCGCCCGCCGCCCGGAACCGCGCGGTGCCGCCGTGCGAGACCAGCGCGCCCTCCACCGTGCGCCACGCCAGCGTATTCGGCGGCTCGCGGCGGGTGACGATCGACTCGAACTCGACCGGCGCGCCGGCGGGACCGCTGACGACCCAGTGCGTGCGGTCGGGTCCGGCGGCGCGCACCTCGCGCACGGCCGGCATGAAGCGCGGGAAATCCTCGAAGCGGTTCCATGCCTCGTACACGCGCTCGGGCGCCGCAGTGACGGTGATCGACTCGTGCACGTCGCCGGGCTCGCGGCGCCACAGCCCCCACACGCCGGCGGCCAGAACGCCGGCGGCGACCCCGAGCAGCGACCACCGGTACTCGTCGAGGAACGCGGCAACCGGGGTGCGGCGCTGGAGCGTCAGGCGGCCCTTGCGCCACGCCGGGCGCATCGAGCGCGGATTGCGCGCCACGCCGGCGATCTCGGAGACCAGGCGCGGCGCTTCCAGGCGGGCGCCGGCGCGGCGCACGCCCGACATCATGCCCGAGGGATTGAGCCGTGAGAGCGCGCCACCCGACACCGCGAGGCGGCTGCCTGCCTGGCGAACATTCTCGACGACGTCGTGATTGCCCAGTCGCTCCGCTGCCTCGTTCACCACGTCGCCGAGGCGCGCGCGGCGGCGCTCGCCGCGATCGGGATCCAAGAGGTACATCAGGCCGGCTCCGAGACCGGCGCCACCCACCAGCGCCATGGTTCCTCTCATGCCTCACCCCCTGGTGACGGTTCCTGCTCCCAGCGATTGCGGTCTCGTCCCTCGAGAATCTCCGCGGACGTTCGGACTTCCGCGTCCGGTCCCTGCGGGACGCCGAGCGCGCGGCCGATCTCGTCGACGCGATCCTGATCCGGCGTGGCCACCGAGCCTCCGGCCGCCTCTTCGCCGACGTCGCCCGCGCGCTGCCAGTCGGCGTCCACGTCACCCGCGGTCAACCGCGCCTCCCGAGTCTCCTCGTCCGATCGGATCTCCGCCTCGGACCGCATGAGGACGGTCTCGCGCGCGGGCGGACCCTGCAATTCCTCCTCCGGTACCCCATGCTCGGCGGATCGCTCCGCGATCTCCTGACCGTCCTTGGGATCGCGTTCTCTCGGCGGACGTTTGTTCCGGGCGGGTCTCTTTGGTTTCATACGGATGAGACGAGCGAATCGCGTGCCAGCAGCCGCGCCGATGTAAATTCTGGAAACGGGCGCCGCGGACGGCGATCAGAACCGTCGGTCACGCAGCGGCTGGCCGGCGAACGGTGGCACGGGCAGCGGGGTCGGAGTCGCGCCTCGCGTCAGGTCCGTGCCGCGGCGTGCGCGCCACGAGCGGTCGTCGCCGGTATTCGGCGTGTCGCCGCCTTCGATCGCGCCGACATGCGCTTCGACGTGTCGATTCACGTGCGCATCGCCCGGATCCTGCGCGGTATCGCCGACGCGCGGGCCATTGACGGGACCCGCGGCCTCGGCGGCGGCGAGCAGCACAATCGGCATCAGAAGCGTCGCCATCCGTCTCATCGTCGCCCTCCCGGACCCGGGGTCTTTGCGCTATAGCAAGCGCGCTGCCGTCGCGGCGTCCACGAGCCAGCGACCCGGCCAGCCGGCGACCTCGCACTCGTCGACGACGCCGCGATCGGTCAGCCGCGCGACGGCGGCCTCCGTCTCCGGGGCCGGGACGCCGAAGAGGCGCGCGAACAGCAGCGAGCGGCTGTAGACGGCGGCGTGCACATGGGCGGCGAGCAGCATCTCGAGCGCTGCCGCGCGCGACAGGCGTCGGCCGGCGGCGACGGCGTCCGGCAGCCACGCCTCCAGCAGGTCCCAGCGGTACGAGAACGTCGGCTCGTAGCGCTCCTCCGTCTTCACCACCCAGAGCCCCTGCTGCAGCTCGGCCATCGCGCGCTCGAACTCGCGCGTCCTGGACGGCTCCAGCATGAACGTGTTGCCACGCAGCTCGCGCGTGTACTGCGGATGCTCGCGGCGAAGGGCGTCCATGAGCCGGCGCGCGGTGTGCGAGAGGCGCCCGGCCGCGTACTCGTCGGCGTAATCCCGGGCGCGCTGTCGCCCACGGGCGAGGGCGTAGAAGGCGGGGAAGAGCGCGAGGGACACGAGCAGCGGCCGGCCTTTCAGCAGCTTGCCGTAGTAGACGCGCCGGGCGGCCGGGAGCTCGTCCTTGAGCCGCCACGTCAGACCGATGCCGGGATCGTGGTGCGAGCGCTGCGGCCAGCGCGGGTGCGCGCGGCCCACCACCGCCTCCCACAGACACGGCACACCCTCGGGAAAGCAGTAGAACGTCGAGCAGAAGCCGATGGCGTCGACGAACCGCGCCGCCGCGGCGCCCGAGCGCACGCGTAGCGACGCGCGGCGACGGAAGTTACGCTCGCGCGCCGCCGCGAGATGCGAGGCCGGCAGCGGGGCTTTGCTAGGATGCAGGCGGCGCATGGCGCGACGTTCTCGCGATCGCTGGTGCTGTTACCTCGTCGAGTGCGCCGACGGCTCGCTCTACGCGGGCATCACCAACGCGCTCGACCGTCGGGTGGAGCGCCACAATCGCGGCGTCGCGTCGAAGTATACGCGGGCGCGCCGGCCGGTGCGCCTGGTCTGGGTCGAGCCGGCGCCCGATCGGTCGACCGCCTCGCGGCGCGAGGCGGCGCTCAAGCGGTTGCCGCGCGCGGCCAAGCAGGCGCTGGCTCGAGGACTCAGCGTCGCCCGATCGCCGCGTGCTCGGCGAGCCAGGCGCGCGACTCGGCGCTGAGCGCGGCCCGCTCCGCCGGCGCCAGACCATCGGGATCGAACCGATAGCGGTAGTGCAGCGCCAGCAATCCGCGCAGCGGCCTCGTGTCCACGGCCGGCGGCGGAGCGGCGTCGACCCGCGCGAGCCACGCCGACAGGGACTCCGCGTCCGCCCGCGGAAAGGCCAGGCGGGCGAGCGCGCGCTCCACCTGGTAAAACTCCGAGTCCGCGCCCGCGCGCGGCGCCCGGCGCGCGTCACGCGTCGCGGCGCCGCCGCTGCGCACGCGGCGTCGCGAGTAGAGGCGCCAGCCGAGCAGCGCGGCGAGCGGGATCACGAGCCAGGCGACTCCGCCCGGCAGGCGGTCCTCGCGCTCGCTCCACCGCCAGCGTGAGAAGACATACCCGGCCCATGACCAGAGATCACCGAGCGCGCCGAACGACGACAGCGCGTCCCGCTCGGCGTCGACCCACTCCGCGGGCGTCGTGTCGAGCTCACGCCACGCGCCGTCCAGCCACACCATCACCCACGCGTGGGCGTCGTTGGCCCGCACCACCCAGCGCCGCTCGAGCGCGCTCCACTCGTGCACGGCGTAGCCGACCGCGTACCGGGTCGGAATCCCGGCGGCGCGGAGCAGCAGCGCGGTGGCCGTCGCGTAGTACTCGCAGTGGCCCCGGCGCGTGCGGAACAAGAAATCCTCGAGCGCCGAGCCGCCGCGCGGCGGGCTCGCGAGGAAGCGCGAGTAACCGAAGCCGCTGCGGAAGTACGTCCGCACCGCCTGCACGGCCTCGGCCGGCGTCGTCGCGGCCAGGCGCAGCTGCTCGGCCACGCGGGCGACGGCGGCCGTCTCGTGCCGCGGCACCAGCAGGTCCATCCGCGTCGGGCGATCGTCCCAGGCGCCGGCGGTGTAGCGCACGCCATAGCGCACCAGGCCGAGGCCTTCGTCCACGCGGATGGCGCCCATCCGGTTCGTCCCGACCTCCAGCGCGAGCAGACCGTCGAGCTGAAGGGCGCCGTTGGGCGCGGCCAGCATCCCGCGACCGCCCCGCAGGTACGCCCACACGGTGACCGGGCCCGCCAGCGGAGTCCCGGACGCCAGCCGCCACGTCATGCCGTCGCCGCTCGGCAGCACGCGCCGGAACGGCGCGTCGACCGCGTACCACGTCGGCGCGGTGAAGACGTTGTAGGCGGCCTCGCGCAGCAGCGGCGGCGGCCGGACGCCCGGTGGCGTCTCGACGCGCAGGACGATGCGCGGCGAGAGCTTCAGCTCCCCGACGTCACCGAGCGCCGTCGACGACCGGAACGGATCGGTGTCCCGACGCAGGTAATCGAGAAACCACGCGGACGCCATGCGCTCGAGCGCGCGCTGGCCCTCCGCGAGGCCGACGTGGCCGGCCCACCCGAGCCCGATGGCGCCCGCCACCACCAGCGCCCACGCCGCGGCCGGATACCGCCGCGGACGGACCGTCCACAGCGCCCAGACGACGAAGGCGGCGAAGCCGGCGAAGTACACGCCGGTGCGCACGTTGCCGGCGCTCGCCGACAGCAGCGTGAGCGCGACGAACGGATACGAGAGGTCGACGGGAACGCGCGGCGCGTCGGGGTGCTCGTTGGCCCGGCGTCGCAGGCTCCAGAAAAAGATCGACGCGTCGAGCACGCCGGCGACGCTGTAGAGCTGGCACACGAGCAGCGGCGCGACCGTGAGTGGCAGCCACTGCAAGATGCCGAGCACGGCCCGCGCCGAGTCGGTCCCGACGATCTGGTACGCCGCGATCAGGGCCAGGATCACCGCGCTCACATCGGAGACGCGGTTGAAGTCGGTGCGCGAGAGATCCCAGCGCACGCGGACCAACCCGCGGATCTCGATGACGGTGG
Source organism: Candidatus Methylomirabilota bacterium (assembly GCA_036265915.1). GTDB lineage: Bacteria > Methylomirabilota > Methylomirabilia > Rokubacteriales > CSP1-6 > AR12. The sequence goes on from DATAOC010000122.1 coordinate 55,514, forward strand.
CGAGTGCGACCGCGACGACGAGAAAGCCTGTCTGCCAGCCCCAGAAGAGGAGCGCGAGACCGATGAGACCGGGGGGTGGCGTCACAGCCGCGCCAGACCTTCGGCGATGCGGCCGCGCCGCAGGCGGCGGACCCCGCTGGCGTCGAGCTCGTCCTCGTCGAGCGTGGCCGTCTCCTCGGTGACCAGTAACACGAGCGCGGGGATGGCGAGCGCGGCCAGATGCCGCACGAGCGCACGGCGCTCGTCGTCCCAGGCGACGAGGACGCAGATGACGCCGCTCAGCGCGTGGTGCCGCTCGGCCACCAGCCGGTGGAGATGCGCGAAGGGCCGGTCGACGCACGGACGCACCTCCGCCAGGACCTCGAGCATGCGCTCCTGCTGGCCGAGCCCGCGGCCGGCCGTGAAGACGTACGCGTCCGGCCCCACGAACATCAGGTCGAGGAGCGAGTCGTGCGGCCGCACGCCGGCCGCGAACGACGCGGCCACCGACACCGCGTCCTCGAACACCTCGCTGACGCTCACGGGCAGGAAGGTGTCGAGCACGAGGCCGTGCCTGACGAAGAACTCGTCCTGGTACTCGCGCACCACCGGCCGGCCCACGCGGGCCGACGAGCGCCAGTGGATCCGCTTGAGCGGGTCGCCGGGTCGGTACTCGCGGAGCGACATGAACTCCTCGGAGTCGCCGACCGACGAGGCCAGCGCGATGCCGCCCGGCTGGTAGCGACGCGCTCCCGGAAGCGCGAGCGGCGGCAGCGGGAACCGCCGCGGCAGCACGAGGAGCGTGTCGGGCGCGGTCATGCGCCGCAGCGCGCGCACCAGCCCGAGCGGATCCGTGCGCGCGAGGGTCACCGCCCGGAACCGCACGTGCCCACGGCCGCCCGCGCGCGCGGTGACGGCGACGCGCGTCTCGCCGTGCGGCGGCACGTCCACGGCGGGGGGCTCGGCGACGTCCAGGTGGCGGTTCAGCCCGAGCAGCCACACCCAGCGATGCCAGGCGACCTTGCGGTCGAACCAGTTGCGCCGGCTCTCGTCCGGCTCCGGCGTCGAGGCGAACGCCTCGAATGATGGACGCGGGTCGGCCACATCCTCGATCAGCGACACGGCCGCACGCCGGCGCGCGCCACGATTGGTGAGCACGATGTCGTAGGCAACGCTCTCGCCGGCCGTCGCATATTTCGGCAGCCGGCGGCGCACAGCGAGCGGCCGCGGCGGGACCAGCGCGCACGCGACGCTGACGGCGAGCAGCGCGGCGAGCAGCGCGAAGGCCTGGTAGCCCACGGTGAGCCGGGTGTTGGGCCCGAACACCACCGAGGCCATGAGCGCGCCCGCGACGAGACGCCCGGCGGGAGTGAGACGCCGGCCCAGCGACCACTGGATGCGCGACGCGAGCCGGAACTGGCGGTAGAAGAACCGCCGCACCATCGGTCAGGCGGGCACGGGAACCGTCTTCACGATCTCCTCGACGATCGCGTCGGTGCTGCGGCCGGCGAACCGCGCCTGGGGATCGATGGCGAGCCGGTGCGCCAGCACCGGCCCGGCCACCTCCTGCACGTGCTCGGGCGAGACGAACGCCTGTCCGTCGAGCAGTGCGAGCGCCTGCGATGCCGCCATCAGCGCCAGCGAGGCGCGCGGGCTGGCCCCGAGCTGCACGCCGGGCGACAGCCGGGTGGCGCGCGCGAGATCGACCACATAGCGCCGGACGTCGTGGCTCACCCGCACCGCGCGCGCCGCGCGCCGCAGCGCCAGCACGTCATCGAGGGTCGCGCACGCGGTCAGCGTGTCGATCGGGTGCCCCTGCTCCTGGGCGGCGATGATGGCCACCTCGTCCTCGGGATCGACGTAGCCGAGGCCGAACTGCAGCGCAAATCGGTCCATCTGCGCCTCGGGCAGCGGATACGTTCCCCGGAATTCCACGGGATTCTGGGTGGCGATGACGAAGAACAGCTCCGGTAGCCGGTACGACGTGCCGTCCACGGTCACCTGCCCCTCGCCCATGGCCTCCAGCAGCGCCGACTGGGTGCGGGGCGACGCGCGGTTGATCTCGTCGGCCAGCAGCACGTGCGTGAAGATCGGCCCCTCGTAGAAGCGGAAGGTGTGATCGCGCTGGTCGTAGATCGACACGCCGAGGATGTCCGAGGGCAGCAGGTCCGGAGTGAACTGGATCCGCTTGAACGAGGCCCCCACCGAGCGCGCGAGGGCCTTGGCCAGCGTCGTCTTGCCGGTCCCGGGGTAGTCCTCCAGCAGGACGTGGCCGCCGCTCGCGAACGCCGCCAGCAGGCGGCGGATGGCGACGTCCTGCCCCCGCATGACGGTCGCGAGGTTGGCGGCGATCCGCCTCGCGATGTCGTGTGGGGAGACCTGGGTCACTTCTTCTGCGACGCCGTCGTGACGATGCGACGGATGGCGCCGCGCCGCTCGGCCAATCGACCCTCTCGCTTCCCTGCCCACGCCGTCGTCAGCGGTGTCAGGATGGCGAGCAGCGGCATCACGGCCGTCACGCCGTGGACAATCTCGACCGTCATACCGCCTGCCTCTGCCGGGGTCTCACGATGCCGACCCAAGTCTATGCGAACGCCCAACCGCTTGTCACGGCTGACGTTCCGATCATTGGGTTCGCAGGACCGTCCGCTTATACTAGTTCCGCTGGCGACCATGGGCTCGATCGTCACGTGAAGCAGGCGCACGACGACCTGAAGCGGCGCCTCGCCGCCCTTCGCAGTCGTTTCGCCGACGTCGGCGCTCGCGCCGCCGCCGCCTCTCGCGCGCTCGCGGCCACCACCCCCCCACCCGAGCGGCTGCTCCAGGATCTGACGGCCGTCGGCGCCGAGTTCGCGCTGCTTCGCGCGGCGGTCCTCGAGGAAGCCTCCGTGCTGCCACGACCACCCGCTGGCTCGTCGATCATGCGCTTGCGCGACCTCGAGGCGGTGACGGCGGCCGTAATCGCGGCCGAGGAAGACCGCGCCAAGCTGGCCATCTGGGACGTTGCGCGGGAGAACGCGCTCGTGGTGCTCGACCGGGTGCTGACCGTGATCCACCGCGAGGACAAGGACTTCCCCGGGCTCACGGAATGCCACGCGAGGGCGCGCGAGCTTCGCGCCGCCGTCTCCGGCCCGGCACCCGCGGATCCCGTGCAGCAGGCCACGACCCTCGACGCGCTGCTGCGACCCTTCTCGGCGCTGGTCACGCTCGTGGAGGGCTGGAACCGGCTGGACGACGAGCGATGCGCGTCCCTGCAAGATCTCGTCGGCCGCGCGTTCGGACGGCCGCTCGGTCTGGCCGCGCTCAGGGGCAAGCTCGGTCACGAGGGCGACACGGTTGCCGCGGCGGCGCCGGAGCCGGAGCGAGCCACGGCCGACACACCGGCCCGCCTGTTCAGCGCCGCGGCGGCCACGCAGGCGGTGGCGGCCGAGGCGGCGCCGGTCGAGGCGCCGATTCCCGCGCCGGCCGAGCCGCTGATCCCGGCGCCGGTCGAGGCGCCGATCCCCCTTCCCGGTGCGGCCCCGCCGCCGGTCATGCCGCCGGCGCCGCCGGCGATGGCGATTCCGCCGGTGCTCGACGTGACGCCGCCGCCCAAGTTCGAGGAGCCGTGGGCGGCCACGCCGGCCGCACCACCACCGCCGCCGCCCGCGCAGCCCGAACTCCCCGCCGAGGTCGAGATCCGCCTGAACACCGATCAGGTGCACGTGGAGACGCCGGAGGAGCGCCGCGAGCGCGAGGCGCTGCTGGAGCGGCTGGCGTCCAAGAGCGCGCAGTGGTGGATCCGCGCGCGCACCGCGTACAACGCGCTCGCCAAGCGCGACGTCTCCTTCGCGAACGCCGTCCGCGAGACGCTCGAGAAGTATCCGTTCCTGCTGTCGGTGCCGCTGCAGAAGTCGGCCGAGTTCGCGGGCGGCCGGCTCGCCGAAGGCTACGCGATCCTCTTGCAGCGCATCGAGAAGGAGGAGGCCGGGTTCGTCGAGACGGCGCTCACACGTCTCAATCCCCAGTTCACGACCGGCGGCCGCACCGAGACCTACCCACTCGGCCAGGAGCTGTACCTGTACGTCGTCGCCCAGGGCCGGCTCTACAAGGCATTTCCCGAGTTCCTCAAGGACGTCCTGACGCTGGTCCTGCCGACGCCCGGGATCTGGCTGCAGGGCAGCGTCACGCTGACCGACGACGAGGCGCTCGTCGTGACGAACGGCGCCACGCCGGGCAGCGCCGTCGACGACACGCGCAAGATGCCGATCACGCGCGAGAAGGGCGCGGAGCCGACGTTCAGCGTGACGGCCGGGCCGTTGACGACGCGCGTCTTCGCGATCACCGCCGACAAGCTCAAGCAAGCGCCGGACGTCGAGATCAAGCTGAAGGAGAACGACACGGCGTCGGACAAGGCGTGGCTCGTTCAGCTGCCGATGTCGGGCAAGCCCGAGGCGGCGAAGCGCCATCGCGCGGCGGGTACCGCCATCGAGGGGCTGGGCAAGGACTACCGCGGAGTGCTGGTGGCCATCTTCAACTCCGACCCGAACACCGAGAAGCGCTACGAGCTGGCGGTGACGCTGAAGCCGAAGGCCGCGCTCGGCAAGGTCGATGCGGGGAAGCAGGCGGCCGCGAAGCCCTCACCGTTCGCGCCGCGACGCGCCTAGCCTCGCCTCAGCGCTTGCCGACCTCGGCCAGCATCTCGCGGAAGACCCGGTAGAACTCGTTGTTCTCGGTGACGCCCTTGCGCAGGATGGCGGGCAGATGCGGAAGGTCGTTGAGGTTGACCACGACGTTCACCGAGCGCGCAAAGGCCAGCATGTTGTCGAACGTCTTGTACGTCCGCCCGAGCAGCGCCACGAACACGTAGCGTCGGGTCGACATCGGCATGCTGTCCAGCGCCTTGAGGACCTCGTTGTCGAGCGCGCTGCCGCCCTGGAACGACTCGTCGATGATGGCGATCTCGAACGTCTCGCGCCGGAGCCGCTCCACGGCGTCCTCCACCGTCTTCGCCGCGTGCATGGTGAACCCGAGCTGCTCGAGCGCGGCCTTGATCACCGCCTGCCGCTCCGGCGCGTCCACGCAGACCAGGACCAGGCGCTGCGTCGCGAACTCCTGAGGGGACGTGGCGTCGGCCATGGCTAGCGCTTCATACCCACGCGCCGGTTGTAGTCGGCGTCGAGCGTGAGGCCCTGGATGTCGGTCGTCTTCTCGCCACGCTTCTGCTTGATCTGATCCAGACCCCGCTGCACGACGGCCTTCCGGGTCGCGTAGGCGACCGCCGTCTCCTCGGTGACGAGGCCGTCCTGGAAGGACTTCAGCAGCGCCTGGTCGAACGTCATCATGAAATACGGATCTCCGACTTCCTGGATGTCGTAGAAGCTCTTGCCTTCGTTCTCACCGGTGAGGATCAGCTCGTTGGTGCGAATGGTGTTGCAGAGGATGTCGTGGACGGCCCAGCGGCCGCCGCCGATCTTGGGCACCAGGCGCTGGCCCACGATCCACCGCACCGTCTCCGACAGTCGCTGGCGGATCTGCTTCTCCTCCTCCTGGTCGAACATGCCGATGATGCGGTCGATGGCCTGGCCCGCGTTCACGGTGTGAAGCGTGGACAGCACGAGGTGGCCGGTCTCCGAGGCCTTGAGCGCCAGCTCCGCCGTCTCGCGATCGCGCATCTCGCCGACCAGGATGACCTTGGGCGCCTGCCGCAGCGCGGCGCGCAGGCCGCTGGAGAACGAGTCGTAATCGAGGCCGAGCTCGCGCTGGTTGAAGGTCGCCTTGCGCGGCGGGTGCACGTACTCGACGGGATCCTCGAGGGTGACCACGTGCACCGACTTCGTGTTGTTGATCTCGTTGAGCAGCGCGGCCAGCGACGTGGTCTTGCCGGAGCCGGTGGCGCCCGTGATGAGGATCAGCCCGTTCTTCTCGCCCGGCATCTTCTTGAAGGCCTCGGGCAGCTTCAGCTCCTCGATGCTCGGGATGCGCGTCTCGAGCTTCCGGAGGACGATCGAGAAGCTGCCGCGCTGCGAGAAGATGTTGACGCGAAAGCGCGCCTTCCCCGGCAGCGAGTACGACGAGTCGCAGGAGCCCTGCCGGAGCAGGTGCTCGGAGAGCCGACGGTCGTTGTTGATGAGGTTCAGCGCGAACACCTCGGTCTGGAACGGCGTCAGGCTGTCGATGGTCGGATCGACGGCGACGCCGATGAGCTCGCCGGCCGACTCCACCTGCAGCGGACGGTCCACCGTGATGTTCAGGTCGGACACGTTGTCGTGCGAGTCGAGCATCGTGGTGAGCAGGTCATCGATCTCTGACTTGCGCATGCCCGGCTCCTAGGAGTTCAGCTCGTCCGGCGCCGTCTTGAGCAGCGGCCGGAACTTCTGCTTGTCGATGCCCTTGTCGTACGCCTCCTCCGCGCTGATCCAGCCCTTCTGCAGCACGGCCATGATCGCGTCGTCGAGCGTCTGCATGCCGTACTGCTTGCCGGTCTGGATCGCGGACGGGATCTGCACCGTCTTTCCTTCCCGGATGAGGTTGCCGACGCCGGCCGTGCAGACCAGGATCTCCAGCGCCGCGCAGCGGCCGCGCTTGTCGATGCGCTTGAACAGGTTCTGCGCCACCACGACCTTGAGACCGGTCGACAGGCTGTTGCGAACCTGCGCCTGCTCCTCGGCCGGGAACACCTCGATCACGCGGTCGATGGTCTTGGCGGCGCTGGTCGTGTGCAGGGTGCCGAACACGAGGTGACCGGTGTTCGACGCCTCGAGCGCCAGGCGGATCGTCTCCAGGTCGCGCATCTCACCGACCAGGATGATGTCGGGGTCCTCGCGGAGCGCGCCGCGCAGCGCGGCCGCGAACGACTTGGTGTGCATGTGAACTTCCCGCTGGTTGATGAGGCAGCCCTGGCTCTGGTGCACGAACTCGATCGGATCCTCGATGGTGATGATGTGGTCCTTGCGGTGCTTGTTGGCGTGGTCGACCATGGCCGCCAGCGTGGTCGACTTGCCGGAGCCCGTGGGACCGGTGACCAGCACCAGGCCCTTGTGCAGCATGCCCGTCTTCTTGAGGATGGGCGGCAGCCCGAGCTCGTCGGCGGTCAGGACCTTCGTGGGAATCTGGCGGAACACGGCCCCGCAGCCGTACTTCTGCATGAAGTAGTTGGCGCGGAACCGGGCCACGCCCGGGATCTCGTAACCGAAATCGACGTCGCCCGTCTCCTCGAACTGCTTGATCTTCTGCTCCGGGGCAATCTCGTAGAGCATGGCGCGGAGCGTCTCGTCGTCCATGGGGTCGTACTTGACGCGCTCGAGCTCACCGTGGACGCGCAGGATCGGCGGTTGTCCCGACGTGATGTGCAGGTCGGACGCGCCGGAGTCGAACATCAGCTTGAAGAAGGCGTCGAGCCTCGCCATGGTGGCTCCTCTGGGCG
>DATAOC010000123.1:0-26404 GCA_036265915.1 Candidatus Methylomirabilota bacterium
CTCGGCGGCTACGAGAATCCTCCACAGGCCGTGCTGCACCGCGAGATGGCGCGTCGGCGCGTCTACCTGCATCCGATCCGGTGGACCTCGCTCGGACTCTCGCTGCTGGAGGCGATGCATCTCGGCATGCCGGTGGTCGCGCTGGCGACGACGGAAGTGCCGGCGGCGGTGCCGCCCGAGGCGGGCGTGCTGTCGACGCGGGTGGACGTGCTGGCGCGAGCACTGCGCGAGCTCGTGAACGACCCCGCGCGCGCCCGGGCCATGGGCCAAGCCGCGCGCGCGGCGGCGCTCGCCCGCTACGGCCTGCGGCGATTCCTGTCCGACTGGGATCGCGTGCTGTCGGAGGTCGCGCGATGACCGCGGATACCATCGTCGTGCTCCGCGCGCTGGGTCTGGGCGACTTCCTCACCGCGCTGCCCGCGCTCCGCGCGCTCGCGGAAACCTTCCCGACGCACCGCCGCCTGCTCGCGATGCCGCGCGCGCTGGCGCCCCTCGCGCACGTCGCCGGCGTGGCCGACGAGATCCTCGACGCCGCGCCGCTCGCACCGCTGGCCGGAATCGACGCCGCGCCCGCGGTGGCGGTGAATCTCCACGGCCGGGGCCCGCAAAGTCACCGCGTGCTGCTGCGACTTCGGCCCGTGCGCCTCATCGCGTTTCAGCACCCCGAGATCGGCGTCACCGCCGGCGCGCCGCGCTGGCGCGAGGACGAGCACGAGGTGCTGCGCTGGTGCCGCCTGCTCGAGCTGTCCGGCATTCCGGTCGACGCCGACCGGCTCGACCTGCTGCCGCCGGGCGCGCGGCTGCCGGCCGCCGCGCCGCGCGACGCCGTGGGCGCCACGCTCATCCATCCCGGTGCGGCCAGCGCCGCGCGCCGGTGGCCGCCGGAGCGTTTCGCGGCGGTGGCGCGGGCCGAGCGGCGCGCGGGTCGGCGCGTCATCGTCACCGGCGGCGCGAGCGAGATCGAGCTGGCGCACGCCGTGGCGCTCCAGGCGGGACTCGCGCGCGATGCCGTTCAGGCGGGCGGCACCTCCGTGCTCGAGGTCGCCGCGCTGGTGGCGGCGGCCGCGCGCGTCGTCTGCGGCGACACCGGCGTCGCGCATCTCGCCACCGCGCTCCGCACGCCGTCGGTTGTCCTCTTCGGGCCGACCCCGCCCTCGCGCTGGGGGCCGCCGGCGGCGCGGTCGTGGCACCGCGCGCTCTGGGCCGGGATCGTCGGCGACCCGCATGCCGAGCGGCTCGATCCGGGGCTCGCGCGGATCGAGGTCGGCGACGTGCTCGCCGCGCTGCACGAGCTCGACGCGGTGGCGGCATGACGGCGCCCGCGCTGCCCCGCGAGCTGCAGCTCGAGGTCACCGGCGCCTGCAACCTGCGCTGCCAGATGTGTCTCGTGCGCTACCGCGAGCCGCTCGACCGGCGTCAGGCGAGCCTCGGCTTCGAGCGCTTCAAGGCGCTCGTGGACGCGCTGCCGGACCTCGACACGGTCACGCTGCAGGGGCTCGGCGAGCCGCTCATGGCGCCGGATCTGTTCCGCATGCTCGAGTACGGCGCCGCGCGCGGCCTGCGCATGGGGTTCAACACCAACGCCACGCTGCTGACGCGTGCCCTGGCCGAGCGCCTCGTCGACGCGCGGCTGGAATGGCTGCACGTCTCCCTCGACGGCGCCACCGCGGCGACGTACGAGTCGATCCGCGACGGCAGCAACTTCGAGAAGGTCGGGCGGAACGTCCGCGGCCTCGTGGAGGTGATGCGCGCGCGCAACGCCGAGCGGCCGCGGCTCTCGCTGGTCTTCGTCGCGATGCGACGCAATCTGGCCGAGCTTCCCGACCTGGTGCGCCTCGCCGCCGCGTGGGGGATTCCGACGCTACGCGTGCAGAACCTGTCCCACTCGTTCAGCGACACCGATCCCGCCGGCGATTACCGGGAGATCCGCGAGTTCGCCGAGCGGGAAGCGCTGTGGCGCTCGCCCTCGGCCGCCGACGCCGCCCGGCTCGAGGAGGCGCGCACGGTCGCCGGCAGCCTCGGCGTGGCGCTGCGGCTGCCGCACCTCGAGGCCGCCGCGCCGGTAAGGCGCGACGGCCGCGGCTGCGACTGGCCATGGCGCTCGGCGTACGTGCGACACGACGGCAAGGTCCAGCCCTGCTGCATGGTCATGGGCGGCGACCGCGCGCTCCTCGGCGACCTCGCCGCCGAGTCGTTCCCGGCGATCTGGCGCGGGCCGGCTTACGAGGCGTTCCGCGCGGCCCTGACCACCGACAGCCCGCCGGACGTCTGCAGCGGCTGCTCGATGTACCGGGGAGTCTTCTGATGCGCGCGCGCGACGAACGTCCGGGCCTGGCAGCCGATCATGATCGCGCCGGCGCCCATGAGCGCGGCCGACGCGAAGTAGAGCGCCTGCAAGCCGAGCGTCTCGATGAGCATGGCGCCGAGCAGCGGGCCGAGCACGCCGCGGATGCCGGCCAGGGTGCTGGCGATGGCCGCGTACTGCGCGGTGCGGCCGGGACCGGCGAACTCGATCACCGCGAGCATCCAGACGAGGTCGAGCCCGGTCGCCATGAGCGACTCGGCCACCGCCGCGCCGACGATGAGCGAAGGATGATCCGCGCAGAACGCGTACGTCGCCGGCGCCAGCATGCCGACGAGGTACACCACGCGGAGCGCCGAGACGCTGTGGCGTCGGTCGACGAGCCGGCCCCACAAGAGGTTGCCGATGATGGCCGCCACCGCGCCCGCGCCGGAGAGCAGGCCGACCTGGCCGGTGCTCGCGCGCACGACGTCGGCCAGCATGATCGGCGTGGCGGGCTGCATGAGCCAGACGCCCGAGCCGAACACGAACGCCGACAGCAGCAGGCGCCGATAGCCGGCGTCGTCGCGGATGGCGCGCCAGGCGTCGGTGAGCGTGGGACGGTCGCCGATCGGCTCCTGCGTCGTGTCGGGAACGGGCAGCTTGCGGGCTCGGAGGCTGGCCGCCATGCCGATCAGCGCGGCGGCGGGAAACACCCAGCGCCACGAGATCCAGCCCAGGATCTGGCCGGCGAGCGCGGCGAGGCCGATGCCGACCAGGGCGCCGGCGACACGCACGCTGCCGAGGGCGCGCCCGCGCTCGGCGCGCGGGTAGACCTGCTCGACGAGCGCGGTCTGCGCCGGCGTCACCAGTGTCCCGAGGAGCGTCACCGTCACCAGCACGCTGACGAACGACCACGGCCGCTCGATGAACGGCACGAGCAGGAACATTCCGCGCGCGAGAAAGCTCGGCCACACCACCCAGGGCAGTGGCCGGCGGCTGTCCACGACGCGCGCGAGCGCAAGCGACAGCAGCAGGCAGGCGGCGCTCGCGGAGCCGAGCACCGAGAGCTGGAAGGGCGAGGCCCCGAGCTCGCGACGCAGGATGAGGCCGGTGAACGGCGTCGTGAGGCCCGAGAACACGGTGAACAGCAGCATGACCGAGATGTCGATCCGAAGCGCCCGGCGCACGCCGGGACTGAACTCGCGCCACGACCACAGCAGATTCATCGCGCTCCAATCCACAACGACCAGAGTGTGAAATGTATTTCTCAGCCGACTCTACACAAGCGGTTTTGCGGTGAGAAGAGATTTTCATGCACGGCGTTGTGAAATCTACACGAGGCGAGATATGAAGCGGATCGCCATGATCAGCGAGCACGCATCGCCGCTGGCGATGCTCGGCGGCGTCGACGCCGGAGGCCAGAACGTCTACGTCGGCCAGCTGGCGCGGCACCTCGCCGCCGTCGGGTACGAGGTCGATGTGTTCACCCGCCGCGACAGCCCGCTGCTGCCGGAGACGGCCGAATGGGTTCGCGGCGTGCGGATCATCCACGTGCCGGCGGGGCCACCGGAGTTCGTGCGCAAGGAAGACTTGCTGCCGCACATGGAGGAGTTCACCCAGAGCGTGCTCCGGCTCGCCCGCCGGCAGCGTCGCGGCTACGCGCTGGCCCACGCGAACTTCTGGATGTCGGGGCTGGTCGCCGCCGACGTCAAGCAGGCGATCGGCCTGCCGTTCGTGGTGACGTTCCACGCGCTGGGTCGTGTTCGCCGCGCATTCCAGCGCGCCGCGGACCAGTTTCCGGACGCGCGCTTCGCCATCGAGGACCGCATCGTGGCCGAGGCCGACCAGATCATCGCCGAGTGTCCGCAGGAGGAAGAGGACCTGATCCGCTACTACAACGCGGACCCCGCGCGCATCACGGTCGTCCCCGGCGGCTTCGACCCCACGGAGTTCTGGCCGATCAGCAAGGCGCTCGCGCGCGTGTCGCTGGGGCTCAATCCCGACGAGCCGGTGATCGTGCAGGTCGGCCGGCTGGTGCCCCGCAAGGGCGTCGACACCGTCGTCCGCGGCTTCGCGCGCCTGCGTCGCGATCACGGCATCAACGCCCGGCTGCTCATCGTGGGCGGCGACTCCAACGATCCGGATCCCTCGCTCACGCCGGAGATCGGACGGCTGCAGGAGATCGCGCGCGCCGAGGGCGTCTCCGACGCGGTCACGTTCGTGGGCCGGCGGGGACGCGAGGCGCTCAAGTACTACTACAGCGCCGCCGACGTGTTCGTGACGACGCCGTGGTACGAGCCGTTCGGGATCACGCCGCTCGAGGCCATGGCGTGCGGGACACCGGTCGTGGGCGCCAACGTGGGCGGCATCAAGTTCACCGTGCGCGACGGCGAGACCGGGTATCTGGTGGCGCCGGACGATGCGGCCGCCATCGCGGAGCGGATCGCGCATCTCTACCGTCACCCGCGGCTGCTCAACGTGTTCCGGCGGCAGGCCATCAAGCGCGCGAACGACCTGTTCAGGTGGGAGCACGTGGCCACCGGCGTGGCCACCGTGTACGAGGACGTTCTCATCGCGGGCGATCCCCGGCGCCGCGAGCAGGCCGGGCACCTCGCGCTGGTGGAGCGCTGCTTCCACGGGGCGCTGCACGCGATGCACGAGGCGCGGCATCGCCTGCGCGAGCCGATCCTCGACGGCTCCGACGCCGTCGGCGCCTGCCTCACGGCCGGTGGCAAGGTGCTCGTGTGCGGCAACGGCGGCAGCGCCGCGCAGGCCCAGCACCTGGCGGCCGAGCTCGTCGGACGCTACAAGGCCCCGGGCCGCCGCGCGCTGGCCGCCATCGCGCTCACGGCCGACACGTCGATCCTCACCGCGTGGGCCAATGACGTCGGCTACGACGACGTCTTCGCCCGCCAGGTGGAGGCGCTCGGCGCGCCCGGCGACGTGCTCATCGGCCTCAGCACGAGCGGCCGCTCGCGCAACGTCGTGCGGGCGTTCGAGACGGCGCGGGCGCGCGGCGTGCGCACCGTGGCGCTGCTCGGCGGCGACGGCGGTGCGCTGGCCCCGCTCGCCGACGTCGCCATCACGGTGCCGTCGGCCGACACGCAGCACATCCAGGAAGTGCACCTCGTGGTCGTCCATCTCCTGTGCGAGCTGATCGAGGCGCGGCTCCTCGCCGATGCGGCGCTGCCGGCGCGGACGATCTGGGAAGAGCCGGAGCACGCGGCGGTGCGCGCCGCGCGCCAGCGCGCGGCGTGATGGCGGCCACCGAGCTCGCCGGTCGGGTCGCGCTGGTCACCGGTGGCGGGGGAGGCCTCGGCGCCGCACTCTGCCGGACGCTCGGCGAGGCCGGCGCGGTCGTCGTCGCGGCCGACGTGCGGCTCGAGGCGGCCGAGAACGTGGCCGACCAGGTGCGCGCGGCCGGCGGCAAGGCGGTGGCCGCCTGCGTCGACGTCACCGACGAGGGGTCGGCGGCGCACAGCGTCCGCGAGAGCGTCGCGCAGTTCGGCGCGCTCGACATCCTGGTGAACAACGCGGGGACGGATCTCACGGTGCCGTTCGAGTCGCTGACGCCGGCGGACTGGGACCGGATCCTCGGCGTCAACCTGCGCGGGCCGTTCCTGATGTCACGCGCGGCGTTCTCCGCAATGCGTGAGCGCGGCCGTGGCCACATCGTCAACATCGTGTCGACGGCCGCCAAGCGCGCGTGGGCCAACGCGGCCGCGTATCACGCGAGCAAGTGGGGGTTGCTCGGACTGAGCCACGCCCTTCACGTGGAGGGCCGCGCGCACGGCGTCAAGGTGACCGCGGTCATCGCGGGCGGCATGCGCACGCCGTTCCTGCTCGACCGGTTTCCGGAGCTCGACCCCGCCGTGCTGCAGGATCCGATGCACGTCGCGCGCGCCGTGCGGTTCGTCCTGAGCCAGCCGGACGAGACGGTCGTGCCCGAGATCACCGTGCTGCCGATGCGCGAGACGTCATGGCCGTGAGCACGGCACCGGCGGCGCTCATGGCCGCGTTCCCGGAGCAGGGCGTCCTCGTGCTGGGCGAGGCGATGCTCGACGCCTACCTGCATGGCGCGAGCGGTCGGCTCTGCCGGGAGGCGCCGGTGCCCATCGTCGCCGTCGAGCAGCGCGTCGACGTCCCCGGCGGGGCCGCGAACACGGCGGTGAACGCGCGGGCGCTCGGCGCGCGCGTCAGCTTCCTCAGCGTCGTCGGAGACGACCCGGAGGGGGCCACGCTGCGGACGGCGCTCGCGCAGAGCGGCATCGACACGGCCGCGCTGCTCGTCGACCCCGGCCGCCGGACGCTGGCCAAGCACCGCGTGTTCGCCGGCCCGCAGATGCTCGTGCGCTACGACGCCGGCACGACGAGCCGCGTGCCACGCGCGTACGAGAGCCGGCTGATCGAGGCGCTGTCGGCGAGCTTCGCCCGCCACGATGCGGTGATCATCTCCGACTACGGATACGGCATCGTCACGCCGCGCGTCATCGCGGCCCTCGCGGATCTGCAGGCGGCGTCGCCGCGAATCATCGTCGCCGACTCCAAGACCCTCGGCGTCTTCCGCGGCGTCGGCGTGACGGCCGTCAAGCCGAACTACGCCGAGACGGTGCGGCTGCTCGGCGGGCGCGGTGCCGCGCGCGGCGCGGATCGCGCGGAGGCGCTTCACCGCTACGGGCCCCGGCTGCTCGACGTGACGGGCGCCCAGATCGCGGCGGTGACGCTCGATACCGACGGCGCGCTGTTCTTCGAGCGCGGGCGTCCGCCGTACCGGACGTACGCCCGGCCCGCCGACCACACGCGGGCGGCCGGCGCCGGCGACACGTTTGCGAGCGCCCTGGCCCTGGCGCTGGCGGCGGGCGGTGACGTCGCCGCCACCGCGGAGCTGGCGTCGGCCGCCGCCGCCGTCGTCGTGGACAAGCACGGCACCGCGACGTGCTCGCTCTCCGAGCTGCGCGCGTACGTGGCCGGGGAGGCGAAGCTCGCCCCGGACGTGCCGACGCTGCTCGATCGACTGGACGGCGCCCGTCGCGCCGGCAAGCGGATCGTGTTGACGAACGGCTGCTTCGACATCCTGCACAGCGGGCACATCAGCTATCTCAACGCCGCCAAGGCGCTCGGCGACGTCCTCGTGGTCGGCCTCAACACGGATGCCGGCGTGCGGCGACTCAAGGGACCGTCGCGGCCGATCAACGTTCTCGAGGAGCGGGCGGCGGTGCTCGCCGGTCTGAGCGCCGTCGATCACGTCGTCGCGTTCGACGAGCCGACGGGGGCCGAGCTCTGCGAGGCGGTGCGCCCGCACGTCTTCGTGAAGGGCGGCGACTACACGCGCCAGCGGCTTCCCGAGGCCGCGGTCGTCGAGGCGCAGGGTGGGGAGGTCCGCATCCTGCCCTACCTGAAGGACCGCTCGACGAGCTCGATCATCGAGCGTGTGCGCGCGGCACGGGAAACGGCAGCGGTCGGACGGCTCGCGTGAGCTGGCACGACGCCGCGCGGGTGCTTGCCGTGCGGCTCGACGCGCTGGGCGACGTGCTGATGACGACGCCCGCGCTGCGCGCGCTGAAGGCCGGGGGTCCCGGACGGACGGTCACGCTGCTCACGTCGGCGGCGGGGGCGGCGGCCGCCGCGCTCATCCCCGAGGTGGACGAGACGATCGTGTACGAGGCGCCGTGGATGAAGGCGACGCCGCCGCGCACGACCCGCGCTGCCGACCTTGCGATGATCGAGCGGATCCGCGGCGGACGCTTCGATGCCGCCGTCGTCTTCACCGTGTACAGCCAGAATCCGCTGCCGGCGGCGCTGCTCTGCTACCTCGGCGACGTGCCGCGCCGCCTCGCCCACTGCCACGAGAATCCGTACCAGCTCCTCACGGACTGGGTGCCCGATCCCGAGCCGACGCGGCTGGTGCGCCACGAGGTGCGCCGACAGCTGGATCTGGTGGGCACGGTCGGCGCCACGTGCGCCGACGAACGGCTCTCGCTGCGCGTGCCCGACGCCGCACGGGCGCGCGTGCGCGAGCTGCTGCGTCGACGCCGACTCGATCGGCGACCGTGGGTGCTCCTCCATCCCGGCGCGACCGCGCCCTCGCGGCGCTATCCGCCGGAGCACTTCGCGGAGGCGGCCCGCGGGCTCGCCCAGGCCACCGGCGCCGCCATCGTGCTCAGCGGAAGCGCCGGGGAGCCGGCGGTACACGAGACACTGGCGGCGATGATCGGCGTCGAGGTGCATGCGCTGACGGGACTGCCGCTGGAAGACTTCGCGGCGCTGGTGGCGGCGGCGCCGGTGCTCGTGGCCAACAACTCGGCGCCGGTGCACGTCGCCGCCGCCGTCGGAACGCCGGTCGTGGATCTCTACGCGCTCACGAATCCCCAGCACACACCGTGGGCCGTGCCGCACCGCGTGCTGTCCCACGACGTGCCGTGCAGGAACTGCTACAAGAGCGTCTGTCCGGAAGGCCATCACGACTGTCTGCGGCGCGTGGCGCCGAAGGCCGTCGTGACGGCGGCGCTCGAGCTGCTGTCTAGCTCGGCGAGCGGCCCACGAGGCGCGCGATGACCGCCACGAGCTCGCTCGGCTCGACCGGCTTGGTCACCTGCATCTGGAAGCCCGCGCGCAGCGCACGGACGCGATCGTCCGCACGCCCGTATGCGGTGACGGCGACGGCCGGGATGGTCGCCGCTGCGCGGTCGACGGCGCGGCGGATCGAGCGGATCAGCTCGTAGCCGTTCTCGCCGGGCATCTCGATGTCGCAGACCAGCACGTCGGCGCGCCAGGCGCCGAGCGCGCTCCGCGCGGCGTTGGCGGACGCCACCATGCGCGTCTGAGCACCCGCGCCCGCGAGCACGAGCGAGAACAGCTGGAGCGTGTCCTGCTCGTCGTCGACCACGAGGATCTTCAGGCCTTCGAGGACACGGCCGCCGGCGCCTGACACGTCGGGGCCGGACGCGGACTGCGCGCGTGTCACGTCATCGGGGCGGATCAGCAGCGGCAATCTCACCGTGAACGTCGAGCCGCGGCCGTCCCCCTCGCTGCGCACCTCGACGGTGCCGCCGTGCAGCTCGGTGAGGTGACGCACGAGGGCCAGGCCGATGCCGAGCCCGCCGTGCGCCCGGCGACTCGAGCTGTCGGCCTGGCGGAAGCGATCGAAGATGACGGGGAGCAGCGTCGCCGGGATCCCGGGGCCGGTGTCGCTCACGACGATCTCGGCGTACCCGTCGGCCTGACGCACGCCGACGTCGATCCGTCCGCCGCGCGGCGTGAACTTCACCGCGTTCGACAGCAGGTTCCACACCACCTGCTGCAGCCGCTCCGGATCGCCGGGCACCGGCCCCGCGGCCGGATCGATCGACGTCTGCACGCGGATCGCCTTGGCCTCGCCGGCCGGCCGCGTCGTGTCGAGCGCGGCCTCCACGATGGGCGCCAGCATCACCGGTCGCACGTCGAGCTTCAGCTTGCCGGTCACGATCCGCGAGACGTCGAGGAGATCCTCGATGAGCTGGCTCTGCACGGTGGCGTTGCGGACGATGACGGTGAGCGCCTTGTCGCGCGCCTCGGGCGCCATGGTGCCCGCTTCCAGCATGCGCGCCCAGCCGAGGATCGCGTTGAGCGGCGTCCGCAGCTCGTGCGAGAGCGTCGCGAGGAACTCGTCCTTCGTGCGGTTCGCGGCCTCGGCGTCGCGACGCGCGGCGTGCTCGTTCTCGTACAGCCGCGCGTTATCGACGGCGATCGCCGCCTGCGCGGCGAGGCCGGAGACGACCTGCTCCTCGCGCTCGCCGAACCGGCCCGGCTCGGGATGCCCGAAGAAGAGTCCGCCGAGGACGTCGCCGGAGCGCGCGATCACCGGGACGGCGAGATAGCTGGCGACCGGCAGGTGGCCCGGCGGCATCCCGAAGTGCGGCGCGCTCTGGCCGTAGCGCGAATCCTTCCGCACGTCGTCCAGGCGGATGGCCGGCTCGCCGCGGAACGTGGGAGCGAAGAGCGCCGTGTTGCGCGGCATCGGGAAGCTCGCGAACGCCTCCCGCGGCACGCCGGAGATCGCGTACAGCATGTACGATTCCCCGCGGCTGTCGACGACGTTGTAGAAGAAGGCGCCGAAGGCGGCGCCGGTCACGGCGGTGGCGGCGTCGGTCACCGCCTGCACGACCTTCTGCGGGTCGAGCTCGGCGGACAGTGCGCGGCCCGCGCGGTTGACCGCGTCGAGGACGCTGGTCTCCTGCCGCAGGGCCAGCTCCGTGCGACGGCGATCCTCGGCGGCCCGCTCCAGCGCCCGCGCCACCTCGCGCACCTCGTCCACGTTGCCGCCGTCGATCGCGGGCGCCTCGCCGCGTCCGACCGCCGCCGCCGAGCGGGCGAGAGCCGCCATCGGCCTCGCCAGGCGTCGCGTCAGCGCGGTTGCGAGCAGGACGCCGAGTCCGGTGAGCAGCGTGCCGCCGAGGACCAGAGAGGTCAGCGAGCGCTGCAGCGGCGTGTCGACGACCTCGGCCGGGACGGAGAAGGTGACGATCCAGCTCGAGAACGGGGCGCGGCTGTAGGCGAAGTACACCGTGCGCGGGTCCCGGGTGACGGCTCGCATGAAGCCCTCGTCGGCGACCTTCATCGAGCGCAGGATGTGCTCGCCCGCCGGCAGGCCGACGAAGCGTTCGGGGTCCACCGTCCGGGCGATCGTGATGCCGCGGCGATCGAACACCGACGACAGCCAGTCGGCCGGGATGTTCTGCTGGCGCAGGAGGGTGACGAACGTGTCCGGGCTGATGGCGGCCGAGAGCACGTACCGCACGCGCCCCTGCCTCACCACCGGGACGCGCACGGAGATCAGCGGCCGCGCCAGCACCGCTCCCGTGAGCAGGTCCGAGACGGCGGGCCGTCCCGTCTTCGCCACCGTGACGAACTCGTCGACGTCCGACAGCGGCGGCAGCGGCGCGCCGAAGGGCCGCGCCGGGTTCACCAGCTGGCGGCCGTCCGGCGACGTCAGCACGATGGTGAGCCAGCCATCGGCGCGCTGGCTCTGCACCGCCCGCGCGGCGACGTCGTGGAAGGCGCGCAGATCCTCGCGGTCGAGATATTCGGAGGTGGCCAGCACCTCGAGGGTCGTGACGGCGGCGGACAGCTCGCGGTCGACGGCGAGCGCGAGGGCGCGCGCGGTGTTGCGCAGCCGCGCCTCCGTCGTCTGTCGCTCGTGCCGCCAGAGGAGCACCACGACCACGGTGGCGAAGACCAGCACGGGGACGATGGCGGCGACGACGAGCGCCACGAGGTTGGTGCGGAGCTTCACGGGGCCCCAGTATACCCGTCGCGACGCGGTGATAGACTCGCCGTCCGGAGGTCATTCATGCGCATCGCCATTCTCGGGTCGGGAGCCATCGGCTCCGTGGTCGGCGGCATGCTGGCCAGGGCCGGGCGCGACGTGACGCTCGTCGATCAGTGGCCGGAGCACGTCGACGCGATGAAGCACGATGGCCTCCGCCTGTCGGGAACATGCGGCGAGCACGTGGTGCCGGTGCGCGCCCTGCACCTGCACGAGCTGCAGTCGGTGGGCGAGCCGTTCGACGCGATCTTCCTCGCCGTCAAGAGCTACGACACGGAATGGGCCGCGCAGCTCGCGACCGGCTATCTGCAGCAGCCCGACGGCGTCGTGGTGGACTTCCAGAACGGCGTGAACGACGAGCGCGTGGCCGCCGTGGTCGGCCGCGAGCGCACGCTCGGGTGCGTGATCGTCATCAGCGCCGGCATGTACGAGCCGGCCCACGCCATCCGGACGGACACGACGAGCGTGGGCTTCAAGATCGGCGAGCTGGACGGCCGCGACACGCCGCGCGCGCAGGCCCTCGCCGCCGTCCTGTGCGACGTCGCGCTCACGAAGGTGACCACCAATCTCTGGGGCGAGCGCTGGTCCAAGCTCGCCGTGAACTGCATGGGCAACGCGCTGGCCGGGCTGAGCGGCCTTGGCTCGGCCGAGATCCGCCTCGAGCCGGGTCCGCGCCGCGTGGCCATCCAGCTGGGCGCGGAGTGCGTGCGCGTGGGCCGCGCGCTCGGGCACGAGATCGAGCCGCTGATCGGCATCGCGGCGCAGCGGATCGTCGACGCCGCGGAGGGCCGTGGCCTCGCCGACGTCGAGGCCGACCTCGCCGCCGAGGCCAAGCGCCGCACGGGCGGTCGGCCCTCGCTGCTCCAGGACGTCATGAAGGGCCGCCGCACGGAGATCGACTACCTGAACGGTTATGTGGCCGGCCGGGGCCGCGAGGTCGGAGTGCCGACGCCGTTCAACGACGCGATCGTGGCCGCCGTGCACGCGCACGGCGTCGGCCGTCTGAAGCCCGATCCCCGCAACCTCGAGCCCTTGCTCGCGATGCTGCCGTGAGGAGGCGTTCATGACCGCGCAGACGACGTTGACGCTGGGCGAGGTGACCGTGAGCCGCGTGGTGGAGATCGGGCGGTCGTCGTTTCCGACGCTGTCGATGCTGCCGGGATCCACGGCCGAAGGCATCGCGCGCCATCACGGCTGGCTGCGTCCCGACTTCTGGGATGACGCCACGGATGACCTCGGCTCCCGGATCGGCACGTGGGTCGTGCGGACGCCCGAGCAGGTCGTCCTCATCGACACCGGCGTCGGCAACGACAAGCAGCGGGACGGCGCTCCGGCGTGGCATCGCCGACAGGGGACGTTCCTCGACGATCTCCGCGCGGCGGGGGTGACGCCGGAGGACGTCGACGTCGTCATCGTCACCCACATGCACGTGGACCACGTCGGATGGAACACGCGACTCGTCGGCGATCGCTGGGTGCCGACGTTTCCCCGCGCGCGGTACGTCTTTGCCGGCGAGGAATGGGCGTTCTGGAAGCACGAGCACGCGCGCGGTGCCGACGAGTCCGGCTGCATCGACGACAGCGTGCTGCCGATCGTGGCCGCGGGCCAGGCCGAGCTGGTCGACGACTCGTACCGGCTGGATCCGTGGCTCAGCCTCGAGCCGTCGATTGGCCACACGCCGGGCCACGTCTCCGTGCGCCTGGACACGCGGGCCGGGGACGCCGTGTTCTCGGGTGACCTCATGCATCGCGTGGTGCAGGTGGCCGAGCCGCAATGGTCGAGCCGCTTCTGTTACGACGGCGCCCAGGCGGCCAAGACGCGCCGGGAGTTCGTCGAGCGTCATGCCGACACCGGCACCCTGATCCTGCCGGCGCATTTCCCGCGAGCGGGCTACATCGTGCGTGGCGAGGGAGGTCTTCGCTTCCGACCGGTCTGAGAGGCAGGACGGCCCGCCCGGACTCCCGGGCGGGCCTTCCCGAGCGGCAGCCTCAGGCGTTCTTCTTCATCGGCGTACCGCAGCAGTTGGTGAACTTCGGGGACGTCTTTCCGCACTTCGGGCACTTGAACATATCCGCCATCGCTTGGCACCTCCTCCCGGTGAGCGTCGATGCCGGGCGGGGAGAGCATCATTCGAGCCAAGCGCAAGCCGCGGATTTTCGTGAGAGGCGCGTCGCGTGTGGCGCGCATCCTGTCGTGCGCGTGCCATCTTGAGCCGCTCGCGCGCTCACATCGCGAGCGCCGGACGCCGGGTGATCCACGGGCGCGCCGCTTCCAGCTGCGCCGCCAGGCGGAACAGCGTCGCCTCGTCGCCGAACCGGGCCACCAGCTGGACGGCGACCGGCATGCCGGTGGCCGAGCGGCCGATCGGCACCATCATCGCGGGCTGGCCGGTGAGGTTGAACCAGACCGTGAACGGCGAGAAGTGAAACACGCGCCGCCAGTACTCGCTCACGTCGTCCATCATCATGTCGAGCACGCCGAGCGGGGGCGGCAGCGTGGCGAGCCCCGGCGTGAGCAGGACGTCCCAGTCCGCGTGGAACGCCGCCATCTGGCGCCCGAGTCGGTGGGCCGTCTGGGTGGCGCGGACGTACTCGGCGCCGGTGACGCTGTCGCCGAGCCGGGCCGTCGCCCACGTGATCTTCTCCACCTCGTCCTGCTGCGCGGGCCGCCCCTTGGCGGGATTGCCGGCGAGGTTGACGACGGTGTTCGCGGCCGCCAGCGTCAGGAATGTCGGGACGACAGCCGCGCCGTCGATCGCCGGGTTGGCCTCGTCGACCTGGTGACCCAGGTCGGTGCAGAGCTTGCCGGTCTCGGCCAGCACGCGGAGGCTCTCGGCTTCGACCTTGGCGCCGTTTGGTGTCACGCTCGTCATGGCGATCCGCAGGCGGCCCGGCGCGGCGCCCACCTCCTGGCTGAACGGGCGCATCGGCGGAGGCGCCGCGTACGGGTCGCCGGCGCCGGGCCCGGCGGTGGCGTCGAGCAGCGCCGCTGAATCCCGGACGCTCAGCGTCACGGCGTGCTCGGCCGACAGCCCGCCGAGACCTTCGCCGAGGTACGGCGCCATGGTGTTGCGGCCGCGAGTGGGCTTGAGGCCCACGACGCCGCAGCACGCGGCCGGCGCGCGGATCGAGCCGAACCCGTCGGTGGCGTGGGCCATGGGCAGCATCCGGGCGCCGACCGCAGCGGCCGCACCGCCGCTCGAGCCGCCGGAAATGCGCGCGAGGTCCCACGGATTGCGCGTCGGGCCGTGCAGCTGCGGCTCGCAGGTGAGTGACAGGCCGAGCTCGCACGTGTTCGTCCGCCCGAAGATCACGAGGCCGGCGCGCTTGAGACGCGCGACGTGCTCGCTGTCCGCCGTCGGCGCGGGCGCGTCTGCGTAGTAGCGGCAGGAGCGCGTCATCGGCACGCCCGCAATCGCGGCCGTGAGGTCCTTCATGAGAAACGGCACACCGCGGAATGGTCCGCGCGGCAGGCCGGCGGTGATGGCGCGCCGGGCGAAGTCGAACAGCGGCATGGTCACGGCGTTGACGGCGCTGTTGCGCGCTTCCAGGCGCGCGATGGCCGCGTCGAGGAGCTCCTCCGGCGTGACGTCGCCCCGCTCCACCAGCTCGGCCAGCCCGAGTCCGTCGTACAGCTCGTACTCCGCGAAGCCCCCCATGCGGACGCTCCTTTCCTCGGCCCCCCGGTTCTTCGGCCCGCGCCCGATCCTACAGTAGAATTTCATTCATGTTCGGCCGCGCCGACCGGCGCTTCTCCGAAGGACAGCGGGCGCTCGCACGGCGCGACTTTCCCGGTGCCGAGCGGCTGCTCGGCGAGGCAGCGGCCGCCGACCCGCAGCGCGCGCACATCCGTCTCTATCTCGCCCACGCGCTGGCCGAGCAGGAGCGGCGCGCCGAGGCCGAGCGCGCGCTGGCCGTGGCCATCGGGCTCAGGCCCGGCGCGTTCGTCTTCCCGCTGCACGGGGCCATCATCGCCCTCGACGTCGGCGACCTCGATCGCGCGCGTGAGTTGCTGGGCGTCGCGACGACGCTCGCACGCGCCAACCGGCTCGTGGCGGGTTACGGCGAGCTGCTCCACTGGACGGCGCGCGGTGGGCCACCGCCGGCGGCCGTCGCGCGCGCAGCCGGCGAGCTTTCCCCGTCGTTCGGCGCACGCGTGCTCCTGCACGCCGCGGAGTTGCTGCTCGACACGCACGGCGTGCGCGCGACGGTTGCCCTTCTCGAGCCCGCGAACGAGCCGGCCGGCATTCCGATGCCGCTGCGCATCGGGGCCCTGCGCCACCGGGACCGTGTCCTCTATGCCGAGCATCTTCTCGAGCGCGGCCGCTTCGACGACGCCTTGTGCTACCTGACCGGCCAGCCCGTCCTGATGGCCGACCCGCGCGTGCCGGCGCTGCTGGAGCGCGCGCGGCGCAGTGCCGTGCGCTCGGTCGACGAGGCGCTGGCCGCCTGCGCGCCCGGGCGTCGCGGCGCTCTGCTCCTGCAGCGGTACGAGGCCGAGAACGATCTCGGCGACATCGATGCGGTGGAGCGGACGCTCGGCGCGTGGCGCGAGGACTACGTGGCCGCCGGCGCTCCCGCGCGCGAGCGGGCACTGGCCGCCGCCGTCATCCGGCGGCTGGCGATCGTCGAGCTGGAGCGCGGGAGGCACGAGGCCGCGCTGGAGCTCTGCGCCGCTTCTCGCCACGCACGGCCCGAGCGCGAGACGGCTGGGGTGGAGGCGCTGGCCCGGCTGGGCCTGGGGCAGCGGAGGGCCGCCCGCCACGCTTTCGAGGATTTCCTGAAAAACGCACTGTTTCCGCTGGATCGTCGGCTGGGCGCCGTCCCCGGGTCGCCGGCATGACCGCTGCAATCATGAGATCACGATGGCATCCGACGTCTCTCCCTGGAAGCTCGGTGGTCTGGGCGTCACGGAGCTCGGCAAGCGGGTCTGGGCGGAGTTCTCGGCTGACGAGGTCAGCGACCGCGCGGCCGCCCTCGCGTATTACTTCCTGTTCGCGCTGTTTCCCACGCTCCTCTTCCTGACCGCGCTGCTGGGCCTGCTGCCCATCCCCGATCTCATGGACCGGCTGATGGGCTACGTCTCCGAGGCGATGCCCGGCGACGCCGCGTCGATCATGAAGAAGACGCTGAGCGAGATCGTGAGCGGCGCCGGCGGCGGGCTGCTCTCCATCGGTGTCCTCGGCGCGCTGTGGGCCGGCAGCAACGGGATGTCGTCGATCATGAGCGCGCTCAACGTCGCCTACGACGTCGAGGAGGCGCGTCCGTGGTGGAAAGCGAAGCTGGTCGCGCTCGGACTCACGATCGGCTTCTCGATCTTCATCCTGAGCGCGCTGGTGCTGCTCGCGTTCGGCCCGAAGATCGGCGAGACGGTGGCGAGCTGGATCGGGCTCGGGCACGTGTTCACGCTGGTCTGGAACATCGTGAGCATCCCGGTGATCATGGTGCTCGTCGCCATCGGCATCGCCCTCGTGTATTACCTCG
Organism: Candidatus Methylomirabilota bacterium; assembly: GCA_036265915.1. Taxonomy (GTDB): domain Bacteria; phylum Methylomirabilota; class Methylomirabilia; order Rokubacteriales; family CSP1-6; genus AR12. The sequence continues at coordinate 17,072 of DATAOC010000123.1, forward strand.
CCCCCAACGTGGAGCAGCACTGGCGCTGGGTGACGCCGGGCTCGGTGGTGGCCCTCGTGCTGTGGCTCGTGGCCTCGTTCGCGCTGCGGTTCTACGTCGCGAACTTCGCGAACTACAACGCGACCTACGGTTCCATCGGCGGCGTGATCCTTCTCATGCTGTGGCTGTACCTGAGCGGGATGGCGCTGCTGCTCGGCGCGGAAGTGAACGCGGAGATCGAGCACGCGGCGGCCCGGCGCGGCGCGCCCGACGCCAAGGACGTCGGCGAGCAGGAGCCGGGCGACAACGTGCTGCCGTTCCCGCGGCGCACGCTGCGCAGCATCGAATCGGTACAGGAGGGCATCGGGCATCTCGCGCGGCTCGAGGTGGAGCTGGCGATCGCGGAGGTTCGCCGCGCCGCCGTGTCGGCCGGCCTGGCCGTGGCGGCCACCATCGTCGGCCTCGTCGTCCTCGTCACGTCGATCGTCGTGCTCGTGGCTGCCGCCTTCGCGCCGGTGTTCGAGGCACACTGGCAACCGCTGCTGATCGCCGGCGGCGGTGGTAGTCTGCTGGCCGGCGCTGCGCTCGCCTGGGCCGCGTATCGCCTTCGCAACGTCCTCACGCTCGACCGCACGCGAGCGTCCATCAAGGAGACCTGGCGATGGGCCGAGACCCGTTTGAGATCCGCGAAGACATCCAGCTCGCCGGTCGCGCGCTGACCGACGCGTTCGAAGGCCTGCGCCGCCGCGGCTGGCTGCCGTTGCTCACGCTCGGCGCGGCACTCGCCGCCGGCATCGTGCTGCAGCGAAACCGGCCCGCGCGCGAGGTCGCCGCCCGCTCCCGCGGCGTCGTGGACCGCACGCTGCAAGTGGCGACGGCGCTGGCGGCCATCGAGCGCTTCCGCACGCGAGCGGGCCGCCGCCGCGCCGCCTGAGTCAGCGTCCCTGCCAGTTCGCCTTGCGCTTCTCGAGAAAGGCGCGCGCGCCCTCGTGGAAGTCCTCGCTGAGGTAGCAGGACAGCAGGAGATCTTCGAGACTGCCCGGTGAGATGGCGGCCAGCATGCGGCGCACCGCCTCCTTGGTCGCCGCGAGCGTCAGCGGCGCCAGGTCCGCGATTCGCCCCGCGAGCTCGCCGACGGCGCCGCGCAGCGATGCGGCGGGGTGCACCTGGTCGACGAGCCCGATGGCCTTTGCCTCCGCCGCGTCGAGGAGCCGTGCCGTGAGCACCATCTCCCGCGCGCGGATCGGGCCCACGGTGGCCGCGAGCAGGCCGAGGCTGAACGGCGCCGCGAAGTTGCCGAGCGTTCGTGCCACCGGCACGCCGAAGCGCGCGTGCTCGGCCACCAGGCGCAGGTCGCACGCCAGCGACATGAACATGCCGCCGCCGACGGCGTCGCCTTGCACCATGGCGATGGTCGGCTTCGTCATGGCGTGGATGCGGCTCAGCACGCGCGTGATACGCGCCTCGTAGCCGAGCGCGTCCTCTTTCGTCTTGAAGCCGAGGAACTGCCGGATGTCGGTGCCGCTGACGAACGCCCTGTCGCCGGCACCGGTGAGGACGAGCACGCGGACGCCGGGATCCTTGTCGACGCGCTCGCAGATGTCGTGCAGCGCCTCGTACATCTCGAACGTCATCGCGTTGCGGGCCTCGGGACGATTGAAGGTGACGGTGACGACGCGCGCGTCCTGCTCGACGAGGATGGGCTCGCTCATGGCGGTACGATAGCGCACCACCGGCGGCGCTGCTACTCTGGGGCCGATGATGCGCGGACCGCTCGCGTGGCTGCGCCGGCGCCGCGTGCGCCGCCTGCGCGTGACCACCTCGCCGGCGGACGTTCTCGTGCAGAGCGTGGCCGTGCTCCGGCACTTCGGCGCGCGCGTGGTTCGGTGCGACGTCGACGACGGCACGCTGGAGGCCCGGCTGGCGGCGGGCGCCCGGCTCACCGTGTCCGCGGTCGAGGAGGCGGCCGGCAGCGACGTGACGATGGAGACGCACGGTGCCGACTGGCATGGTGTCGGGCGCACGCTCGCCGACGAGCTCGCGCGTGGAGGGAGCGCATGATCCTGCTCACCGGCTTCGAGCCGTTCGGCACCTACAAGGACAATCCGTCGGCCGCCGTGGTCGAGGCGCTCGACGGACGCACCATCGGCGACCTCCGCGTCCGTGGCGCCGTCCTCCCCGTGCACCATGCGGAGACGGCCGCCGCCGTCGCCCGGCTGGTGGACGAGACCCGGCCGCGCGCCATCGTGCAGCTCGGGCTGGCCGGCGGGCGCGCCCGGCTGGCGCTCGAGCGTGTCGCCGTGAACGTCATGGATTTCGAGATCGCCGACAATGCGGGCTACCGAGCGAGCGGCGAACCGTGCGTGGCCGGTGGCCCGGCCGCGTACCTCAGCACGCTGCCGCTCGACGCGCTGCTGGAGGCGCTGACCGCGGCCGACATTCCGGCCTACGTGTCGGGCACCGCGGGCAGCTACCTCTGCAATCAGACGTTCTACACGACGCGGCACCTCCTCGAGTCGCGCGGGATGTCGACGCCCTGCGGGTTCATCCACCTGCCACTCTCGCCGGCCATGGTAGCCGCTTCCGGGCTCGACGAGCCGAGCATGGACGTGCCGCTGATGGTGCGCGCGGTCGAGCTGGTGCTGGGCGTGGTCGCCGAGGGCGCCGCGCGGCGCTGACCTCGGCCCTTGGCGCGGGCGACGTCAGGCGTTGCCGGCGCGGCGCCGACTCGCGCGCCGACGCAGCGCGCGCAGTAGCGCCTTGCGTCGTGACGCGCGGCGCCGCCGCTCCAGCACGGTGAGGCTGTCGAGCGCGATGTCCGCGGGCGCCACCAGCGAGCCGCTCTTGGCGGCGCCGATCAGCTGGCTGCCGTAGACGCTACGGTGGCCCACGATCACGAAGCTGACGATCGCGGAGATCGCGGCGTAAGGCCCGATCGACGGTCCGAACATCTCGATGGCCATGATGGCGCCGGCGATCGGCGCGTTGGCGGCGGCCGCCAGCACCGAGACCATCCCCACCGCCGCGAAGGCGCCGCGGTCGAATCCGAGGAGCTGACCGAGCGTGCTGCCTGCGGTGGCGCCGATGAAGAAGATCGGCGTGACGATGCCGCCGCTGCCGCCGCAGGCGAGCGAGAGCGACGTGAAGACGATCTTCAGCAGCCATGCCTGGGCCGGCACGGCGACTCCGCGCAGTGCCGACTCCAGGGTGTCGATGCCGAGGCCGAGGTAGCGCGGTGATGTGACGGCGGCCAGGCCGGCGAGCACGCTGCCGCCGCCAAGCGCGAGGACCCACCGCGGGCCCGGCACGCGGCGGCTCAGGCTCTCCGCGGCGTGCATCGCCTCGATCAATACGAGCGCGACGAGCCCGAAGACGATGCCGGCGAACACCGCCTTCAGCAGCAGCGCCTCGCTCACCGGCGCCGTCGTCAGCGTCTGGTGCACGTACACGACACCGAGGTGGGTGGCTACCAGGTAGCTGACGAGGCCGGCGACGAACGACGGATAGAGCACCTCGTAGAAGAGGTTGCCCATGACCAGCACCTCGACGCCGAAGATCGCGCCGGCGATCGGCGTGCCGAACACGGCCGCGAAGCCGGCGCCGATCCCGCAGATGACGAGCTTTCGGTGGTCGCCGCGGCGCAAGAACAGCGCAGAGCCGAGTGCGGAGGCGAACGAGGCGCCGATCTGCGCGGCTGGCCCTTCCTTGCCCACCGAGCCGCCGACCGCGATGGTCACCACGGTGGCCGCCAGCTTCACGGGTGCGACGGCGAGCGGAATCCGTCCCCAGCGGCGATGAACGGCCTCGATGACCTTGTCGGTGCCGTGTCCCTCGGCTTCTCTGGCCAGCCAGTGCACGAGCAGATAGGACAGCAGGAACCCTGGCGGCAGGAGGGCGAGCGGCGCCGGCGTGGCGGCCGCCCACGCGCTGGCGATGCGAAGGATGGCGAGGAAGACCGCGGTCGAGGCGCCGGCGAGCAGTCCGGCCGCGGCTGCGAGCAGCGTCCACTTCAGGAGGCTCGCGGCCAGCGTGCCGTGCTCGACGAGCGCGCGCCGGCCCCACCGTGCGACGGCGTCCCGGAACGAACCGCTCATGACCCAAGTATAGAGACGCCCGGGGCGCGCACGGCGGGTCTGCGCGCGTCAGGTCAGCGCGTCAGCTCAGATGGTACGGGACGTCGGCCACGATCACCCGCCGCCGGAACAGCATCGCCCCCTTGATCAGCAGCGCGGTCTGGTTGTGCAGCAGGTGCTGCCACCAGCGGGCCGGTACGAACTCCGGCAGGATGATCGTCACGTACTGCTCCTTGCCCCCCACCGCGAGCAGGTGGTCGACGTACTCGAGAAAGGGCTTCAGCAGGGAGCGATAGGGCGAGTGCAGCACGATGAGCGGCGTGCCGAGGCCCCACGCGCCCCAGCGCTCCTCCAGCCGGCGTGTGCGATCGGCATCGACCTCGACGTACAGCGCTTTGGGCGACGGCGAGATCGAGCGCGCGTACTTCAGCGCGTCGAGCACGCCGCGGTGCAGATCGCCCACGAGGACGAGCACGGTGTTGCTGATCGGCGCGTCGACCGGCGGCGCGGCGCCGTCGAGCGAGAGCTGGCGGGCGACGTCGTCGTAGTGCCGGTGCACTGTCAGGAACACGGCCACCAGCACCGGGATCAGGATCACCACGATCCACGCGCCGTGCACGAACTTCGTCGCCGCGATCGTGAGCATGACGAGCGCGGTCGTCGCGGCGCCGAGGCCGTTGACCCATGCGCGCCACCGCCAGCCCGGCAGGCGCGTCGTGAACCAGTGCACGACCATCCCGCTCTGCGAGAGCGTGAACGAGACGAACACTCCCACGGCGTAGAGCGGGATCAGCGCATTCGTGTCGCCACCGAACGCGATGAGCAGCGTCACCGCCAGAGCGCTCAGGATGATGATGCCGTTCGAGAACACGCCGCGGTCGCCCTGGTTGGCGAATTGCCGGGCCACGAACCGATCCTTGGCCAGGAGCGACGCGAGCCGCGGGAAGTCGGCGTACGAGGTGTTGGCCGCGAGCAGCAGGATCAGCATGGTGACCGCCTGGATCTCGTAGTAGAAGCCGCCGCTGCCAAAGACATGGCGCGCGAGCTGCGAGACGACCGTCTCGTGCTCGGTGGGCCGGATGCCGAAGTCGTACGCCAGGTACGTAATGCCCAGGAACAGCACGATGAGGATACTGCCGAGCCATGTCATGACCGCGCGCGCATTGTGGGCCTCGGGCCCCTTGAACGCCTGGACTCCGTTGGATACGGCCTCCACGCCGGTCAGCGCCGCGCAGCCGGACGCGAATGCGCGGAGGATGAGGAACAGTCCGACGCCTTCGAGTCCCGGCTGATGCTCGGGGTAGGGCGCTTCCGAGATGAAGTGAAAGATCGCGCCGAACGAGCCGTACACGATCAAGCCCAGGATGCTGAAGATGAACAGGTACGTCGGCACGGCGAAGAGACGCCCCGACTCGCGAACCCCCCGAAGGTTCGCGACGGCGACGGCGAGCACGGCGAGCACGCACAGGGTCACGCGATACGGGAAGAGGGCAGGCACCGCGGATGTCACGGCGGCGATCCCGGCCGCCACGCTGACGGCCACCGTGAGCACGTAATCGATGAGCAGCGCGCCGCCGGCCACGAGCCCGGCCACGGTGCCGAGATTGTCCTTGGCGACGATGTAGGCGCCGCCGCCCTGCGGATACGCGATGATCGTCTGCCGGTACGACGTGGTCACGATCGCCACGAGCGCCGCGATGGCGAGCCCGATCGGCAGCGAGTAGCTGAGGGCGGCGGTGCCGGCGAGGATGAGGACGAGGAGGATCTCCTCGGTGGCGTAGGCCACGGACGAGAGCGCGTCGGAGGCGAAGACGGCGAGGCCGGTCGCCTTGCCGAGACGCTCGTGGCGAAACTGCGCGGTCGGCAGCGGCGTGCCGACGAGCATCTGCTTGAGTTCGAGGACGCGCACGACGTCATCATAGGCGTCCCGATGCCATTCCGTGCGCTTCCCGCGGATCTTTACGGAATCTTGATACGGACGCCCGTGATCTTGACGGCGTACAAGCGCGTGCTCGTGACTACGGTCCGACATGCAGTCGATCCACCCGCGACCCGCCGACGCGAGCCGTATCGGAGCGGTGCCGAACGGCCGTTGTGCCGATGCCGGTTTCGCCCCGGCCTGGCGGCTGCTCCTCGTGGCGCTCGGGGTCGTGCTGGCGCTCTGGGCGGCGGGGATCGTCGAGTTGCCGGAGTCCAATCGACGGGTCGCCGACTGGATCGGAGCACTGAGCGTGGTCACGATCCTGGTGCTGTGGGTGCGCCGAAATGGCAGCGCGCTGGCCTACCGCCGAGAGCCGACGACCCCCACGAACGCGGACCCGGTGCGCATCCGCCTGATCCGCTCGCGCCGACCGCCGGTGGCCGAGATCGGCGGGCCTGGCATGCGGGTGCCGCGACGCACCCCCGCTCACAGACGTCGTTCTTGACACTTCGCTGACCGTCCCGCCGCAGGTTTTGATGCCGCGCTGCCAGCGGACCTGCCACGCTTGATGTGTGGAGGTTGTCATGCGGACCGGACCATCGTGGGGCTGGCTCTACGGGCTCGCTGGGATGATGCTGGCGCTGCTTGCTGTCGTTGACCTCGACGTTGCCGCCGGTCCGTGGCGGCGCACGCTGGAGATCGCCGTCACGGTGGCGGCCTTTGTCGCGATTCACTTCTGGGTTCGCGCCAATCGCCGCGCGCTCGACATGGTGGACGCACGCGATGCCGGCTCCCGCCGCGCCCACGCCCGTGCCGGCGCTCCGGTCGTCGCGACCCTGCCCCCGCGTGTAGCGGAGCGGGCGACGGTCACGCAGGCGGCGGCCCGCCGCGGCACCGTGGTGGTGCTGCCGCGGCGTCGGTCCGCCGGGTCTTGAACGCCAGAGGCGCCACTAGCCCCGCGTCGCGAGGATCAGTCGAGACATACACCGCGCGGACGTCAGTTCGCTGTGCGCCGAGTGGGGCGTGGGCGCCCCGCAGTGTCGAGTGCGACACTCGATAACTGCTCGATCTCACATCGATCCGACAGGGCACGATGCATGCTCTGGCGTCAGAGGTTGTTCAGGCGGCCCGCGTCGACAGCGTGTACGCGGGGAAGACGGCGCGGCGGCCTCTCTTGACGAACGTCTGACCGCCGATTCCGTTACAAAGCGCGAGTGGAGGACATGGAATGGCTGCCGTCATGGACCTGGTGTACGTCGGGCTTGCCCTGGGGTTCTTCGGCCTGACCTGGCTTCTCGTGAAGCTCTGTGAGCGGGTGTAGGAGGCGTCCATGCCGATCCTGTACGTCGTCGGCTTCCTCGTGTCGTTCGGGCTCCTCATCTATCTGGTCCTCGCACTGCTGAAGCCGGAGATCTTCTCGTGACCACCAACGGCGTGTTCCAGCTCGTCGTGTACCTCGTGGTGCTCATCGCGCTCGCGAAGCCGCTGGGCGCCTTCATGGCTCGCGTCTACGAAGGGCGTTCCGGGCTCCACCGAACGCTGTTCGGCTGGCTCGAGCGCCTCGTCTACCGCGCCAGCGGCATCCGGGAGACGGAGGAGATGGAGTGGAAGACGTACGCGGCCGCAATGCTCGTCTTCAACCTGGCCGGCGTACTCGCAGTCTATCTGCTGCAGCGGCTGCAAGGCGTTCTGCCGCTGAACCCGCAGGCCTTGAGCGCGGTGTCGCCGGACTCGTCGTTCAACACCGCGGTGAGCTTCGCGACCAATACGAACTGGCAGGGATATGGCGGCGAGTCGACCATGTCGTATCTCACGCAGATGCTCGCGCTGACCGTTCAGAACTTCCTCTCGGCGGCCACCGGGATGGCCGTCCTGATCGCGCTGATCCGCGGCTTCGCGCGGCGGACTGCGCAGACGATCGGGAACTTCTGGGTGGACATGACACGCAGCACGATCTACGTCCTGCTGCCGCTCTCGATCGTCCTCGCGCTGGTGCTGGTCTCGCAAGGTGTCGTGCAGACCTTCGAGGCCTATCCGACGGCGGCGGTGCTGCAGCCCACGGAATACGACGAGCCTGTCATGGAGAAGGACGGCAGGCCGCTGCTGGACGCCAAGGGGCAGCCGACCACGAAGCGGTCGAGGCTCACCGAGCAGGTCATCGCGGTGGGACCCGCCGCCTCGCAGATCGCCATCAAGCAGCTCGGTACCAATGGAGGCGGGTTCTTCAGCGTCAACTCCGCGCATCCGTTCGAGAACCCGACGCCGCTCGCGAATTTTCTCGAGATGCTGTCGATCCTCGTGATCTCTGGCGCGCTCTGCTACACGTTCGGCGTCATGGTCGGCGACACGCGCCAGGGCTGGGCGGTGCTGAGCGCGATGACCGTGATCTTCGTGGCGCTCCTCATCGTCTGCGTCGTCGCCGAGCAGAACGGCGCCGTGTTCGCCAGGCAGGGCGTGGATCACACGGCGAGCGCGCTTTCGTCGGGCGGGAACATGGAGGGCAAAGAGGTCCGCTTCGGCATCGCCAACTCGGCGCTGTGGGCGACGGCCACCACGTCCGCCTCGAATGGCTCCGTCAATTCGATGCACGACTCCTTCACGCCGATCGGCGGCCTCGTCCCCATGTGGCTGATCCAGCTCGGCGAGGTCGTCTTCGGGGGTGTCGGCTCCGGGCTCTACGGCATGTTGATGTTCGCGATCGTCGCCGTCTTCGTGGCGGGTCTCATGATCGGCCGCACCCCCGAGTATCTCGGTAAGAAGATCGAGTCGTACGAGATGAAGATGTCCTCGCTCGTCATCCTGATCCCGCCAGCGCTCGTGCTCATCGGCACCGCCATCGGCGTGGTGACGGCCGCCGGCAAGGCGGGCATGGCGAACAGCGGCATCCACGGCTTCAGCGAGGTGCTCTACGGGTTCTCCTCGGCGTCGAACAACAACGGCAGCGCTTTCGCGGGGCTGTCCGCGAACACGCCGTTCTACAACACCGCGCTCGGCCTCGCGATGCTGTTCGGTCGCTACTGGCTTGCCGTGCCCGTGCTCGCGATCGCCGGCTCGCTCGCCCGCAAGAAGATCGTCCCCGCGGGCGCCGGCACGCTGGCGACCCATACGCCGCTCTTCGTGGGATTGCTGGTCGGCGTCGTGATCCTGGTGGGAGCGCTGACGTTCGTGCCGGCACTGGCGCTCGGGCCCGTCGTCGAGCATCTCAACCTCGTCGCGGCGAAGTGAGGCGCGCTACCCATGGCTGAGGTGAAGGCGCGCGCGCTGTTCGAGCCTGCCATCCTGGGGCAGGCGGTGATCGATTCGTTCAGGAAGCTAAACCCGCGACGGCAGGTGCGGAACCCCGTCATGTTCGTCGTCTAC
>DATAOC010000124.1:0-17655 GCA_036265915.1 Candidatus Methylomirabilota bacterium
GTCGAGATGGTCGCCAGTGACGAGGAGAGCGCACCGAGCGCGTCACCGCGGCTCGATCGTGACGTCGACGTCGACGATTAGTCCGACTCCTCACCGACGAGGCGCGCCGCCGCGGCCGCCTCGTCGGTGAGCGCCGCCACCGCGCCGCCGCCGCAGCAGCTCCGCCCACGTCACGGCGCCGGCGTTCGCCAGATGCCACACGCCGCGCTCGCCGTCGATGAGCAGATCGAGCGACGTGTTCACCAGACCGCGCACCGGTCCGGCATCACCTGCAGGTGTCGGTCACGAGGCGGTCGTCGCAATTCGTGCGAACCGGCGCACGCGGTGACCTGCGCGCCGAGCGCGGAGGAATCGACAACCCACGGCTGGCGCGTGGAGTCGCGAAAGAACTTCGCGTCGAGGTCTCGGCCGATGCTGGCGGGTGCCATCCGAGGTCAATGGCGCGTTCGATGCACGGTTACCTCATCAGCCTCGCGGAGGGCGAGCCACTCCCGCGCTGCCGCTGGTGCGACAGCGCGGCGGAGTGGCGTCTCGTCGGCGAGTCAGCGCTTCGTGCCCGTCGAGGACGGTGAGGCGGAGCCGCCCTCCTTGCCCGCGCTCGCGGCCAGCTGCTTGGCTTGCTGCTGGTGCTCCTGCAGGACGGGCAGCGTCTTCGCCGCCCAGGCCTTGACGTCGGCATCCTTGGCGCTCCTGGCCGCCCGCTGGAACTCCTTCACGTCCTTGTCGTGGTCGCGCGTCATCTCTCGCATGTACTCGCGGTCGAACTGCGCGCCGGAGAGCTTCGAGAGACGATCCTGAAGCTTCTTGTGGCTGCTGTCCGTCTCCGGCACGGTCACGCCCTTCTGCTGCGCGAGCTGCATGAGCTCGTCGTTGGCCTTGCCGTGGTCGGTCACCATCCGCTGGCCGAACTGCTTCACGGCGTCGGAGCCGCCACGCTCGGCGGCGAGCTGACCGAGCATCACCTCGGCCTTGCCGTCCCGCGCCGCTTTCGTAACAAATGCTTTGTCGCTCCGATCGAGCCCGCCCGCGCGCGATTGCCCGGACGGCGTGGATTGGGTCGATTGCTGTGCCGCGGCCGTGAGCGGCAGGACTGCCGCCACGGCGACGATGAGTCCGCGAACCATCAGTGCGCGCATCCGGGTTCCTCCTTGTGTCGGCATAACGCCTCCTCCGAGCGCGTTGGCGTGCAACCGGTGCGCCGGCACGGAGCCCGTGCCGCGTGCGGGTCGCACCGCGGTACAAACGCGTCGAGCGCCGTGTCATCTCGGCCAAGCGGCATTTCTTTTGCCGCTCATGACAGCATGGCCCGACGACCGCGTGGACCGATGACAACGCTTGGCGAGATGCGGCGAAAGGAGCCGACGTGCGCGGTGTGTGGGATCAGCTTCGCCGCCGGCGAGCCGGTCGCCTGGACCGTGGGGCGCGATCGGATTCACGAAGCGTGCATCGACGTCGCCCGTGTCTCCGCGCCCGGGCGCGCGAAGTTCGGGCCCTGGAAGGCGCCTGCCGTCCGCGTGTTCCTGCAGCGGAAGGGGGACCGTCTCTGCATGGCGTGCCTGGCCATGGCGCTCGGCGTGAGCCTCGATCAGGCGCGCGACATCATGCGGGTCGTCGACGGCGTGGCCGGCCTCCGGATCCTGCCCGTCACCTGTGCATCCTGTGGCCGCGCGACGGAGTCGCTGTGCGTGGTTCCCGTCGCCGCCGAGGATCGCGTCGCCTCGTAGGCCAGCGTGACCCACGTCCTTCGATCCGACGCCCCGCGCCCGGCCGACGAATCGCCGCGTCACGCGAGTCCGGCCGCGCGCGCCGCGGATACCGGGTACCTCATCCTGCGCGTCGGCGCCGCCGCGCTGTTCCTGTGCCACGGCCTGCAGAAGCTGTTCGGGCTGTTCGGCGGTCTCGGTGGAGGCGCCGTGCCGCTGACCTCGCGCATGGGCTTCGCCGGCGTGCTCGAGCTCGTCGGCGGAGCGCTGCTCATGCTGGGCGTGCTGACTCGGCCGGTGGCCCTCGTGCTCGCCGGCGAGATGGTGATCGCATACGTGACCGCGCACATGCCGCGCGCGGCCACGCCGCTGCAGAACGGCGGCGAGGTGCCGCTCCTGTACGCGCTGATCTTCGTCTTCCTCGCCCTGACCCCGCGCGACACGCACTGAGCACCGCCGCTTGATCGGCGGCGCCGCCACCCGCATCATACGTGGGCGCGTGACGGCATCGACGCCGACGCGCCGGAGGCGTCGTGGTGAAACTCAAGAAAGGGTTCAGACAGCTCGTCGACGAGGCGAAGTCACGTATCACAACGATCGGGCTCGACGAGGCACGCGCGCGTCACGCGAAGGGCGACGCGGTGTTCGTCGACTTGCGTGACGTGCGGGAGCTCGAGCGCGAAGGCATGATCCCCGGCGCCTTTCACTGTCCGCGCGGCATGCTGGAGTTCTGGATCGATCCCGACAGTCCCTATCACAAGGACATCTTCGCCTCCGGCAAGGAGTTCGTCTTCTACTGCAACGGCGCCTGGCGCTCCGCGCTGGCCACCGACGTCGCCCAGCAGATGGGTCTGAGCCCGGTCGTCGAGATGGACGGCGGGTTCACCGCCTGGAAGAGCGCCGGCTATCCCGTCGCCGAGCGGCCCGGCAAGAAAGCCGGCGCGTGACGGCGATGCCGGCCACGGCCATCGGCATCCTGCACCCGGGCGAGATGGGCGCCGCCGTCGGCGCAGCCGCACGGCTCAACGGCGCGCGTGTGCTGTGGGCGTCCGCCGAGCGGAGCGCGGCGACCCGCACGCGCGCGGAGGCGGCGGGGCTCGAGGACGTCGGGACGCTGGCGCACGTCGTCGGCGAGAGCGCGCTCATCCTGTCGATCTGTCCGCCGGCATCGGCGGCCGATGTGGCGCGCGAGGTGGCGGGGCTGGGATTTCGCGGCGCGTTCGTCGACGCCAACGCCGTGGCGCCCGCGTCCAGCCGCGCCATCGGGGACATCGTGACCGCGGGCGGCGCGCGGTTCGTGGACGGCGGGATCGTGGGCCCGCCACCTCACCGCGCCGGCACCACACGGCTCTACCTATCCGGCGCGGGCGCGGCGGAGGTGGCCGCCCGCTTTGCGACGGGACCGCTCACCGCCATCGCGCTCGAGGGCGAGGCGGGCGCCGCCTCGGCCCTCAAGATGGCGTACGCGGGCTGGAACAAGGGCTCGCAGGCGCTGCTGCTCGCCATCCGTGCGCTGGCCGCGCACGAGGGGGTGGACGACGCGCTCGTGCGCGAGTGGGCGCTGTCGATGCCCGACCTCGCCCGGCGCACGGAGCAGGCGGTGGCCGCCAACACACGAAAGGCATGGCGCTTCGTCGGCGAGATGCACGAGATCGCCGCCACGTTCGAGTCGACGGGGCTGCCCGACGGATTCCACGCGGCGGCCGCCGAGATCTTCGCCCGAATGGCGCACTGGAAGGACGTGCCGACGGCGCCGTCGCTGGCCGAGGTGCAGAAGGCGCTCGCGCCCTAGCGCGTCGCGAAGAACCTCAGCGCAACGGCCGCGTGCATGGCGACGCCGGTGGCGAGCGCGGCCTCGTTCACCAGCATGCGGTTGGAGTGGTTCGGGAACACCGGTCCGCTGTCCGGGCGCGTCCCGAGGTTCGCCATGGCGCCGGGCACGCGCTGCAGGACGTACGAAAAGTCCTCGCTGCCCATGACCGGGTGCCGCATCTCGTGCGCGGCGTCGGGCCCGAGCAGCTCCCGCGCGGTCGCGAGCACGAAGGCCGCGAACTGCCCGTCGTTCACGGTCACCGGATAGCCGCGCGTGATGTCAACGGACACCTCCGCGCCATGGGCCGAGGCAATGCCATCGGCCACGCGCCGGATGCCCGCGAGCGTGCGCTCGCGCGTGCCTTCCGAGACCGTGCGCACGGTCCCGAGGAGCGTCGCCGTCTCGGGAATCACGTTCCGGGTGGTGCCGGCCTCGATCTTGCCGATCGTCACCACCGCGGGGTCGAAGACGTTCACGCCGCGCGTGACGAGCGTCTGGAACGCCTGCACGATCTCGCACGCGATCGGGATCGGATCGACGCAGTCGTGCGGGGCCGAGGCATGGCCGCCCTTGCCGCGGACGACGATCTGGATCGTGTCGCCCGAGGCCATCGCCGGTCCCGGGCGCGTGGCGATGATCCCCGCGTCCTGACGATGAGTCACGTGCAGGGCAAAGGCACCGCTCGGCGCCGGCGCGCCGTCGAGGAGCCCTTCCTCGAGCATCACGCGTGCGCCGTGATATCCCTCCTCGCCAGGCTGGAACATGAACAGCACGGTGCCGGCCAGGCTCTCGCGGCGACGGGCGAGCACCCGGGCGGCGCCGACGAGCATGGCCACGTGCGCATCATGGCCACACGCGTGCATGGCGCCCTCGACCTCGGAGGCGAACGGCAGCCCGGTGGCCTCGTGCAGCGGCAGGGCGTCCATGTCGGCACGCAGCAGCAGCGTGGGGCCGGGGCGCCCCCCCGTGAGGCGCGCCACCACGGACGTCGTCCGCTGTCCGGTGCGGACGTCGAGCCCGAGGCCGTCGAGCGCGTCGAGGACCGCGCGCTGCGTGCGGGGCAGGGTCAAGCCGATCTCCGGATGGCGATGGATCCGGCGCCGCAGCTCGACGACCTCATCGGCCATCGCCGTGGCCTCGGCCGCGATCTCAACAAGGCTCATGGACCGGAATTATAGTCCGTGGTTGGCGCGACCGTCGGATCGACGGCGCAGAAGTTGCGGCGGCCTCCCTGCGGAAGAAGGAGGTACGCGTATGAAGGCGATTGCAGTTTCGCTGATGCTCATCGGTCTCGTGGCGGGCTGTGCACGGCACCACGCCTCATCGCCGAGCGCCTCGCCGTCGTCGATCACCTCGAAGAGCCAGTGCCAGCGGGCTGGCTACACGTGGGACGCGACCAGCAATACCTGCCAGTAGCGTGTTGAGACGGCCGGGCTGCCTCGCGCGAGGCGGCCCGGCCGGTCGGCGGTCGGCTTGGCAGCGGCGCGGAATGGACTTATAGTCCGAGCGACAAGGAGGCGCGCCGAAGCCATGAGTGTCTACATCGACATCAACTGCGACATGGGCGAGAGTTACGGCCGCTGGACGCTGGGCAACGACGAAGAGGTCATGCCGCACATCACGTCGGCCAACGTCGCGTGCGGCTTCCACGGCGGCGATCCGCACGTGATGCGCAAGACGGTGGAGCTGGCCCAGCAGTACGGCGTGGCGATCGGCTCGCACCCGGGGCTGCCGGACCTCATGGGCTTCGGGCGCCGGCGCATGGACGTCACCCCGGCCGAGCTGAAGGACTACCACCGCTATCAGACCGGCGCGCTCGGCGCGTTCGCCCGGGCCGCGGGCACCACGCTGCAGCACATCAAGCCGCACGGGATCCAGTACCACATGTTCGAGGAGAACCTGCCGCTGGCGCGGGCGACCGCCGAGCAGGTCGTCGAGCTCGATCGCGAGCTGATCCTCATGACGATGGCGATGACGAAGTACGACGCCGAGGCGCGCAAGGTGCCCGGCGTACGCATCGCGGCCGAGGGCTTCGCCGATCGGGTCTACGCGGACGACGCGCAGCTCGTCTCCCGCAAGCTCGGCAAGGACGCGCTGGTGACGGATCCGTCCAAGGCGGCCGACCAGGCGGTGCGGATGGCGATGGAGGGCAAGGTCCGCACCATCACCGGCAAGACGATCAGCGTGAAGGTCGAGACCATCTGCATCCACGGCGACAGCCCCGGCTCGGAAAAGATCGTCGCCGCCGTCCGCGACGCCCTCGTCAAAGCGGGCGCCATCGTGAAGCCGCTCCGCGACTGGCTGCCGAAAGCCTGACGCGCGCTCGCGCAGCCGGCCTACTTCAGCGCGGGGCCGCCGAAGCGCTCGCGCGTGGCGAACTCCGCCACCGGCTTGCGCTTCAGCGCGCTGAGCTGCTTCACCGGCTTGCCGAGCGGCATCACCGCGCAGACCGCGACGTGCGGCGGAAGGCCGAGCACCTCGCGTAGCCTCGGCTCCTGCGCGACCGCGAGCGTGGTGATGGTGCCGCCGAAGCCCTCGTGGCGCGCCGCCAGCAGGATGTTCCAGGCGAACGGATAGATGGACGCGCCGCTCACGATGCCGACGCGCTCGAGGTTCTGGTCCATCGAGGCGACCACGCGCAGGTCCACGCAGATGACGAGCACGACGGGCGCCTTGAGCACGGGCTCCACGAGCCGCGCCGGCGGAGGCGTGGCCTCGATGGTCGCCGCGTCGGCCTTCGTCGGCACCACGGTGTTCCAGGGGCTTTCGCCCAGCTTCACCTGCGCCGCGTAGCGCTTGGCCGCCGGCGCTGCGGCCGCGGCCAGCGCCTCGCGTGTCGCGCGCTCGCGGACGACGATCACGTGCCAGCCCTGCCGGTTGCCACCGCTGGGCGCGAAGCGCGCGTGCTCCAGAATCTTCATCAGCGTCGCGTCCGGCAGCGGATCGGCCGTGAAGTCGCGCGCGGCGAACGTGGTACGCATCACCTCGAACAGCTCCATCCCGCCTCCCGCGCTCAGCCGATGAACAGTCCGCCGTTGGGCGACAGCCACTGGCCCGTGAAGAACGCGCTGTCGTCCGAGGCGAGAAACAGCGCCGTACGCGCGATATCCTCCGGCTCGCCGAAGCGTCCGAGCGGCGTGCGACTGAGCGAGACCGCCTTCAGCAGCGGCGAGATGGGCGCCGTCATGGGCGTGTCGATGTAGCCCGGGCAGATCGCGTTCACGCGGATCCCGCGCGAGGCGACGTCCTGTGCGACCGCGCGCGTGAGGGCGAGAATGCCGCCCTTGGCCGCGCTGTAGTGAGGGACCGAGGCGAGTCCCATCAGGGCGGCCACGCTGGAGAGGTTGACGATGGCGCCGCGGCCGCGGCCCTTCATCAGCCGCAGCGCTTCTCGCGTGCAGTAGAACGTCCCGTCGAGATGCACGGCCAGCATGCGGCGCCACGAGGCGTCGTCGAGCGCCTCCGTCGCGTCCAGGTGCGTGGTGGCGCCCTGCCCGCTGAGCGTCTCCTTCACGCGCGCCTCGGCGCGCTCGCGCACGCCCTTGCGATCCTCGAAGCCACCGGAGGCGATGCCCGCGTTGTTGACGAGGATGTCGAGGCCGCCGAACTCGCGCTCGACCACGGCGAACATCGCCTTCACCTGCGCGCTGTCTGCCACGTCAGCCGGCAGCGCGCGCCCGCGTCCCATCAGCTTCACCGTCGCCTCGGCGGCGGCCGCGTCCACGTCGTTCACGATCACGCGCGCGCCTTCCTCGGCGAACAGCACGCAGATGGCGCGCCCGATGCCGGACCCGCCGCCGGTCACGAGCGCCACTCGATCCTCGAGCTTCATGGCGGCGTGAGCGTATCCGGCGGCGTCGGGCTAATCAAGCGTGATGAACAGGCAGTGGCGCAGCTTGCCGTCGAGCGCCTTCGACAGATGACCCTTGCCCCAGGTGTCCTCGACGAGCAGGATCTCGCCCGCGCCGATGCGGCGGATCTCGCCGTCGCTCGCGGTGATCTGCACGCCCGCGTCGAGGTTCACGATGTACTGGCGACGGGGCGCCGGATGCCAGTCGAGGTCGTAGTCGGGCGGCACTTCGCGGAAGATGATACCGGTGGCGGGCACACGCGCGGATAGCCGGCCGGCCCGCGTGGATTCGTCGAGTCGCACCTCCACGTCCTGGAAGTGCGACTCGCCGCGCTCGTCGACCCAGAGTCGGTGGATCTTCACGCCACGCGCCGGGGGCGACGCGTTTACCGGGTCCGGGGCCGCGCGTCCGGGTCGATGAAGCCCATCGCCTTGAACCGCAGCTCGACCGGCACGCCGTAGACCTTCACCTTCGAGCCCGGTGTCACCATGCGCTCGACATTACCGGTCAGGCTCGACACGTCGACGGTGACGCGACCGCCGTCGACCTTCAGCACCAGCGTGCGCCCGATGATCGACTCCACCTCGCCCGTGAGCTCCGTCCAGCGACGATCGTCCACGGGCAGCATCGGCGCCGTCGCGATCGGGACGGGCAGCGCCGCGGGCACGTGCGTGGTGGCCGTGGCGCCCGACGTCGCCGGTGCGGCCGCCGCGGCGCCGCGCGATGCCGGCAGATGCGTCGCCGGAGCAGCCACGGCCGGCGCCGGAGCCGCCGGCGTGACCGTCATCGGAGCGGACGCCGGCGGCGGTGTCGGCGTCGTCACCGGCGTCGAGCTCGGCGCGGCCGGAGGCGTCGCTGTCGTCGGTGGCGCGGCGGGCGCGGTCGCGGCGGGAGTCGTCGTGACCACCGGAGCCGTGGCGCCAGCCTGCGGCGTCGCCGCCGCAGGCGTGCTCGCCGCCGCGGGCGGTGTCGCCGGCGCCGACACTGTCGGCGGAGTTGACACGACGGGTGGCGCCGCGGTCACTGCCGGTGTGGGGGCACCAGCCGGCGTACTTGCGGCCGCCGGCGGCGCGGCGACGGGCGGGGCCGCGGCAGCGGGTGGCGCACCTGGCGCACGGCCGTTCTGCAGAGATGCCAGGGCGGCCTCGGCCGTCGCGCCACTGCCGAGGCCGATGGCGGTGATCTCGTGAGCACTCCGGCCCTCGATGCCGAGCATCGCGACCCGCGCGCCCGCGCTGATGCCGCTGTCGTGCCGCGCGGTGGCGACGCTGGCGTAGTACAGCACGCCGTCGTCCCCGCGCACGATGACGAACGGCTCGCTGGCGAGCGTCTTGGGCCATTCGAGGACACCCACGACGAGCCGCGGATCTCCGGGAGCGGCGGCGGTGACGATAGGGGCAAGCAGCACAATCACAGAGAGGATCAAAAGCCGCTGGGCCTTCATAGCAGCACCTCCGGGCGACGGCGCCCTGCGCGCAAAGTGCAAGCAAAGTACCACGCCACATCTCGTTGGGAAAACGGTTCGTCACACCGCATCACGGGCTCCCGCGCATCCGGGACGCGCGGCGCTTTCCCACGACGCGGAAGTGTTGTACATACACGACGGCGCGTTCGCGCCGTGCCGCGATGGGAGATCATCCAATGAGCCAGCTCCACGGAGTGACTGTGCTCGTCGTCGAAGACGACGAGGACACGCGTGACGTCCTGAAGGCGATGCTCGAGATGTGCGGAGCGCGCGTGTGCTGCGCGGAGAGCGCGCGCGACGGCCTTCAGTGCTTCCAGCGGGAGCAACCGCACGCCATCGTCAGCGACATCGCAATGCCCGGAGAGGACGGCTACTGGCTCATCGGCGAGGTGCGCCGGCAGCTTCGCGTGCCGGCGGAGAAGGTGCCGGCGGTCGCGGTGACGGCGTTCACCGGACAGCACCCGCGGGCGGCGGCCCTCGCCGCGGGCTTCCAGGCGCACCTGGCGAAGCCGATCGATCCCGACGTGCTGTGTCGGACCGTCGCCGACCTGCTGCAGCCGGCCTGACCGTTACGTCTTGAGCCGTCGCTCCAGCCGGCCCACGAGGCGCTCCAGCTCGTGCGTGTCGGCCGCGGCGAGCGCCGGGGCGGGCGCGCGCAGCGCCGCGCTCGCGATGGCGCCGCGCCGGTGCAACAGCCACTTCCGCACGGCGAGCCCGACGCCGGGCTGGTGCTCCATGCGCAGCAGCGGCAGATACGCGTCGAAGACGTCCTCGGCCGCGTCGACGTCGCCGGCCGCGAACCGCTCGTAGACCTCGACGAGCATCTCGGGATACGCGAAGCCGGTCATGGCGCCGTCGGCGCCCCGGGCGAGCTCCTGGGGGAAGTACAGCGCGCCGTTGCCGACCAGCACGCTCACGCGCCGTCGGCCGTCATGCTGCGCCTCCTGGCGCAGACGCGTGAGCTTCGCGAGCCCGGGCGCGTCCTCGTGCTTGAGCATGACCAGCCGCGGGAACGCGTCGACCATGCGATGGAAGAGCGGCACGGAGAGATAGACGCCGGTCGCCTGCGGATAGTCCTGGTAGACGACGGGCGTGGCGGGATCGAGCGCCTCGAAGACGGACTGCATGTACGCGAAGAGCGCCTCGTCGCCGCGCAGCCCGGGCGCCGGCGCCACCATCACGCCCGCCGCACCGGCCTGCATGGCGCCGTCCGCGAGGGCGGCCAGCGGCGACAATCCCGCGCTCGACACGCCGACGACGACCGGCACGCGGCCCGCGGTGCGCGACAGCACGCGCCGAACGACGGTGAGCGACTCCTCCGCCGTCAGCTTCGGCGCCTCGCCCATGATGCCGAGCAGCGTGAGGCCGTGCACGCGATGGCCGAGATAGAAGTCCACGAGCCGATCGAGGCTCGACAGGTCGAGCGCGCCGTCCGCGGCGAACGGCGTGGCTGCGATGACGAACACGCCGCGGGCCGACTCGGTCAGCCGCGTCGCCGACGCCACTAGCGAATCACCATGCCGCCGTCGCGTCCCTGGATCCGCTCGTACGCCCAGACGGTGACCCGGTAGTTGTCCGCCACCGGCATGTTGGGGATCTCGTAGTACGCGCGGCCGAAGCCCGGGATCGCAACGGGCATCCACCAGAGCCGCTGGCCGACCAGCGCGCCGGAGGCATCGAGCGCCTGACCGAGCAGCTGGATGCGCCCGGCCGGCTCGCCGTAGGTGTTCTCGACCCAGCCGCTGAGCCGACGCAAGCCGTCCTTCTCGGGCGAGACGTCCCAGCTCACCCGGAAGTTGCGCTCGGTGTCCGGCATGAGCGTCGTCACCGTCGCCGACGGCGCGATGTCCGCCGTCATGCATCCGCCGGCTGCCAGCATCATCACCGCCGCCATCGTTCCTATCGTGCGCCGCATCGGTTTCCCCCCTCCGCTCCATCGTACAACGCGCTATCCTCTCGCGCGTGAATGCGACCAGCGAGCCATTCGTCGACGACGCCGGCGACGTCGCCGTGCGCGGCGTCCTCGATCGGCCGCGCGTGGCCGGCGTCGACGGCCTCGTGCTGACGCACGGCGCCGGCGGCAATCACGAAAGCCCGGTGCTGCGGGCGGTGGCCGCCGCCTTCGCCGAGCGCGGGACGACCGTCCTGCGCTGTGATCTGCCGTTCCGCCAGGCGCGCCGGCGCGGGCCGCCGTCGCCCGCGTCCGCGGCGCCGGACCGCGCGGGCCTCCGCCGCGCGGTGGACCTCGTCCGCGCCCGGTGTGCGGGCCGCATCGTCCTCGGCGGCGCCTCGTACGGCGGCCGGCAGGCCACCCTCCTGGTGGCCGAGCGTCCGGAGCTCGTCGATGCCCTTCTGCTCCTGTCCTACCCGCTCCACGCGCCCGGCCGGCCGGACGCGCCGCGTGCCGGCCATTTCCCCGCCATCCGCGTGCCCGCACTGTTCGTGCACGGCACCCGGGACCCGTTCGCGACGATCGTCGAGCTGGATGCCGCGCGCAGGACGCTCGGCGCCGCCAGCGCGCTGGTCCAGGTCGACGGCGTCGGCCATGATCTCGGCGGCGGCCGGGTCGCGTTCGCGGATGCGCTTCCGGAGCGCCTGGCGACGCTGCTCGAATGAGCACGGTGGCGGCGTGACGTACCCGGCGTTCGATCTCACCGGCAAGGTCGCGCTGGTCACCGGCGGCAACAGCGGTATCGGCCTGGGAATGGCCGAGGCGCTGGCCCAGGCCGGGGCCGCCGTCGCCGTCTGGGGCAGCAGCGCGGACAAGAACCGGGTCGCCGAGGCGGCTCTCGCCGCGCACGGCGGCCGGGTGCTCGTGCTCGCCTGCGACGTCGCCGACGAGGCCGCGGTGGACCGCGCGTTCGCCGAGACGGTGCGCACGCTCGGCCGGGTGGACGCCTGCTTCGCGAACGCGGGTGTCGGCGGACGGAGTGCTGGCCAGGGCTTCGTCGACATGACCACGGCCGAATGGCGCCGCGTGCTGGGCGTGAATCTCGACGGCGCCTTCTTCACGCTACGCGCCGCCGCGCGCCACATGGTGGCGCGGCCGGGTGGCGGCTCGCTCGTGGTGACGGCGAGCCTGGCCGCCATCTCCGGCCAGGCGCGCGGCGAGCACTACGCCGCCTCCAAGGGCGGCGTCATCTCCATGATGAAGGCGCTGGCCGTGGAACTGGCGCGGCACGGTGTTCGCGCCAACGCCATCCTGCCGGGCTGGATCGACACGCCGATGACCGCGAGGGCGCTCGCCTGGGACAAGTTCGTCGAGCGCGTGCTGCCGCGCGTGCCCGTGCGGCGCTGGGGGCGGCCGGCCGACTTCGGCGGCATCGCCGTCTACCTCGCCAGCGAGGCCTCCGCGTACCACACCGGCGACACGTTCGTCATCGACGGCGGTTACGCGATCTTCTGACGGCGGTCCCGGTCCCTCGCGCGCGGCGGCGGCTCAGCGTCCCCGGAACACCGGCTCGCGCTTGTCGACGAACGCCTTCGCCGCTTCCTTGTGATCCTCGGTGAAGCCGGTCCGCGTGTGGTGCAGCGCCTCGAGGTCCAGACACTGCGCGAGCGGCTGCGTCTCGGCGGCGTTCATGTTGCGCTTCATGTAGCGCAGCGCCACGCGCGGGCCGCCCGCGAGCTTGCGGGCGAGGCTCATGGTCTCGTCCTCGAGCGAGGCGTCGGCCACGACGCGATTCACCATCCCGAGCCGCTCGGCCGTCCGCGCGTCCACGATCTCCGCCGTGTAGTACAGCTCGCGCGCCTTGCCGGTGCCGACCAGCCGCGTGAGGAACCACGAGCCGCCGAAGTCGCCGGAGTACCCGACGCGCGCGAACGCCGTCGCGAACTTCGCGCTCTCCCCCGCCACCCGCAGGTCGCACGCGAGCGCGATCGAGAGCCCGGCGCCGGCGGCCGCCCCGCGCACCATTGCGATGGTCGGCTTGGGCATCTCGTGCAGCAGGCGCGAGACTTCCATCTTGCTGCGCAGGCCGTGCGCCTTCTCCTCCATCCCGGCCTCGGCGAACTCGCGGCCCTCGGCCATCGCCTTGACGTCGCCGCCTGCGCAGAAGCCGCGGCCGGCGCCGGTGACGACGACGACGCCGACGGCGGCGTCGGCGGCCAGGCGCGGCAGCGCTTCCAGCAGCGCGTCCAGCATCGCGCCCGACAGCGCGTTGAGCCGATCCGGCCGGTTCAGGGTGAGCACCGCGACGCCGTCCTTCACGCTCTCGAGCAGATCGTTCGTCATGGTCGTCCTCCGGAGAAGTGCGCGTATCATACCCGCGCCATGGGCTTCACCAAAGAGCTGTGGACGGCGATGGAGCCGATCTATGCCGCCATTCTCGAGCAGCCGTTCGTGCGCGGTCTCACCGACGGCAGCCTGCCGCGCGCGGCGTTCCGCTTCTATACGGTGCAGGACGCGCTGTACCTTCGCGAGTTCGCCCGCGCGCTGTCGGTGGCGGCGGCGCGCGCGCCCGACGACGAGCTGATCATCATGTTCAACGAGCACGCCGCGAACGCGCTGCGCGTGGAGCGGGCGCTGCACGAGAGCTTCTTCCGCGAGTTCGGTCTCGACGCGGCGGCGGTGGCCGCCACGC
Source organism: Candidatus Methylomirabilota bacterium (assembly GCA_036265915.1). GTDB lineage: Bacteria > Methylomirabilota > Methylomirabilia > Rokubacteriales > CSP1-6 > AR12. The sequence goes on from DATAOC010000124.1 coordinate 13,416, forward strand.
CGCTGGCGCCCGTCAATCAGGCGTACACGAGCTATCTGCTCGCGGTCGCGTACGGCGGGCCGTTTCACGAAAACGTCGCCGCGCTGCTGCCCTGCTACTGGATCTACTGGGAGGTCGGCAAGAGCCTCGAGCGCGCGGGCTCCCCCGACCCGCTGTACGCGCGCTGGATCGCGACCTACGCCGCCGAGGACTTCGGCGGCGTGGTGCGCGCGCTCCTGGCCGCGGTCGATTCGGCCGCCGCCCGCGTCGGCGAGGCCGAGCGCGCCGCGATGCGTCGGCACGCGCTGACCACGACGCGCTACGAGTGGATGTTCTGGGACATGGGCTATCGTCAGGAGCGCTGGCCCGTGTGAGGGCCCGGGCGGCACGGGGGATGTCAGCGCGCCGACACGTCGGGCCCGCAGTGAGCCGCAACTCCGCACCACCACAGGCCAGAATTGTGGCACCGCTCTTGCCATTCCCGGGGCAGACGCATATCGCTCAGGAGGACACCATGCGGGACATTTTCACCCCCACCGCGTGGCGACTGCCCCACTGGCTGTTCGCCTTCGGGGCCGCCATCTGGTTCGCGATTCAGACAGGATTTCTGCAGCCCCGCGAGGTCGCGATGTGGTTCGCCGGTCGGCCCGAGGTGATGCGCGCCTTCGCCGAGCCGAATTTCGGGCGCGCCGACGCGCTCATGCTGATCTTCGCCACGCTGTTCCTCGGGCCCTTCGCGCTGTTCATCGGGGCCGTGATGATCGTGTTCGTCATGGCCGTGCTCGGCGGCGCCGTCCTGCCCGTCGTGCGGTGGATGGCCCTTCCCGACTGGTGCGCGACGGCGGTGGTGGCGGTGGCCATGGCCGGCGCCGCGTGGATGCAGAGCGATCTGTGGATGCCGCGCTCGCTGTGGCTGCTCAGCATGCTGGCGCGGGCCTGGCGAGTCGTGCTGGCGTAACGCTCAGCCGCGATCGCCTCGCGCTTCGCGCTCGAAGCCGGGCAGGATCGCCTTGATGAACGCGTTGCGGACGACGTTGACGATCACCTGCCAGGTGCTCGCTTTCGGATTCTCGAGCGGCCCATCGATGCGGGCGATCGTCGCGACGTCCTCGTGCTTGCGGTTCTTGAAGACCTTGGCGGCGACGTCAGCCGCCTTCTCCTTGATCTTCTCGCCGAGCGACTTGTCCGCGTCCTGGTCCTTGTCGTAGACCTTGAGATCCCGGAACAGCGGCTTGACGTAGCCCTGCACGCGGCCGTTCCTGACCCCGATCTCCGAGTAGACCGAGAACACGCCGGAGGCGACGTCGATCTTGGCGTGCGCGCGCAGCAGGTCGTTCATCGCTTGCATGTCGGTGTTCTCGATCCTGGCGTCCAGCGTGAAATTGGGCCCGTTGTTCTCCGCCCGCATGACGGCATCGACGAGCGTGGCGCCGCTGCCCATGAAGCGGCCCTTGAGCCGCGCGTGGCCGAGTCCCTCCGACTTCTGATTCGAGAAGTTCTCGATGCTGAACTCCGTCTGATCGAGGTAGGCGCGGTACTTGGGCGCGGCGCTCTTGTTGACGAAGCCGACGGTGGCGTCCGTCATGCGCACCGTCCGCGCGTGGAGCACGACGCCCGGGTCGTTGCTCACGTCCTGCGCCGCCTGCGCGGTGGTCTTCACGGCGGCCTTGGCCTCCGCCGCCCGCGCCTTCTCGTAGAGGTACTCCGCGCGGAGGCCGTCGACGTGCAGCTCCTCGAGATCGACCTTCTTGAACTTCGGCGCGTACTCGACGAGCCCCTTGCCACTCAGCGTCCCGCGGCTGACGACGATGTTGGAGCGCTCCAGCACCGGACGGAAGTAGTCGAGCCCGATGTCCGCGAGCTCCACGCGTCCTTTCACGCCGGCGTAGGGCTCGGCGAGAAAGTCCGCGTGGCCGGTCACGGCGAGACGCCCGGTGTCGAACACGGTGGCGGTGACCTTCAGCGGTGACGGGTAGTCACCGGCCTCGGAGCGGACGTTGCGGATGTCCTGCGCCTCCGCCTGCAGGTTGCTGATGCGCAGGGGCCGCGCCTGGCCGGCCTCGACGTACGTGACGTCACCGTCGCGAATGATGAACTCGTTGATCTTGAGCGGGTAGATCGCCTGCAGCGCGTCCTGCCAGCCGTGGTCCTTGACGGGCGTCGGATCCTTCTCCTCCGCCTGCAGGTGCGCGCGGTTGACGTACAGCGTCGGCTTCACCAGCTCGAAGTCGGCGACGAGCCGCCCATGCACGAGCGCGCTCCACTGCACGTTGGCATTGAGCCGGTCGATCCTCATGACGGGCGGGTCCGGGTGGGCGTTCTGGGTGAGGACGACATCGTAGAGGTCGAGCGAAAAGTCGATCGGGTGAAAGTTCGCCTTGTGCACGCTCGCGGTGTAGCCCTTGAGCCGCGAGTTCATCTGCCGCTCCACGAGACGACGCAGCGGCTCGTCGATGAAGAAGGCGGTGATGATGACGAGCAGGACGATGACGCCGGCCACGCCCAGGAGCCAGCGATACCACCGTGGCGTCCCTCGGAACCACTCCGCCGGTCGACGCATGCAATCTCCCGCTCGATCGACGGAGCAAGCACAGTGCCAGCCAGCGCCCGGCGTGGCCGCGAGCGCGCCCCGTCAGCTCAGCGGAAGCGGCTGTCCGTCCGGGTTACGGCCGCGGCGGACCGCGATGTGGTACGCGAGCAGCTGCAGCGGCAGCACGGCCGCGATGGGCGAGACGAGCTCCGCCACGGGCGGCAGCGCGATCGTCTCGGCGGCGAGGCCCGCGAGCTCGCGATCGTCCTCTGCGCCCAGGGCCAGGACATCGGCGCCGCGCCCACGCGCCACACGGGCGGCGTGAAGACACCGGCTGCGCGCCGCGCCGGCCGGCGCGAGCACGACCACGAGGTCCTCGCGCGCGACCCCGCTCCATGGACCGTGCAGGAACTGCTCGGCGTCGAGCCCAACGGCCGGGAGGCCGGCCGCCTCGGTGAGCTTGAGCGCGCCCTCGAGGGCGGTGGCGTGGTTCGGGCCACCGCCGACGAACCAGTAGTGGCGTCGCGCGTCGAAGCGCTCGGCGAGCTGCTCCCACGACTCCTGGCCGAGCAGGAACGCCAGCTGGTCCGGCAGCGCATCGAGCGCGCGCGCGAGCTCGTCGTCGTCGCCGGTCGCCGCCGCGAGCAGCGTGAGCGCCGCCAGCGCCGTCGTATAGCTCACCGTGTGCGTGCCCGAGGCCTCGGCGTCCACCGTATGCAGCACGTGATCCGCCGCGACCGGCGAGGCCTTCGACGTGACGGCGATCGTCGTCGCGCCGGCGGCCCGGGCGGCGGCGAGGCTCGCCGTCACCGACGGTGTCCCGCGATGGGTGATGCCCACGGTCGCCGCTCCGCTGTCCGGCGGCGCGCCGTAATCGGTCAGCTCGGCCGCCATCGCGGGCCGCACGCGCGCGCCGAGCCGTCCCGCGCGCGCGAGCTGCATGGCCGCGATGAGCGCTGCGTGCCACGAGCTGCCGCTGCCGGCCAGCACGACGTGCGAGGCCTTGCGGAGCGCCGCCGCCGAGGCGCTGATGGCCGGCTGGTTGCCGCGTCCCACGAGCCGCAGCGCGCCGGGCTGGGCGTAGATCGCGTCGTGCATGTGGTACGGGTGGCCGGCACGCGGCCCGGGAGCGGCGGTCGTCATCACGCGCGCCTAGTGTAGCGCTCTCTCGGAGCGATGCGCGCAACTGGCTGCGTGGGCGGCAGTGCGCTTGCAGCGATTTCGCGCGAGAGGATTCGACCATGACGACGGACGATGACAAGAAGAAGGCGCCGGCGCGGACACCGGATACGTTGAGCGAACCGGAGCGCGAGCGCCGTGCAGTGCGTGAGGGTCGCGACGCGGACGGTCGGCCGCTGCGCGGCGAAGAAACGGCGCCCGGAGAGCGCGGGGACGGTCCCTACGGGGACAGCGAGCCACGCGTCCGCGGCGACCGCCCCGGAACCTGACGGCCGCCCACGAACGCCGCTTCGCGGGTTACGCGCTCTTGCGGAGCGGCCGCTCGGCGGCGCTCCCGCGATGCGCGCGCCCGCGCTCCCACCCGCGCCGGAATGCCGGGGCGGCATCGGCGGAGGGCTCGCGCTCCTCTCGCACCAGCGCGGCCTCGAACCCGCGGCGGTACTCCATCTCCTCCTCCGCGGTGTAAACGCCGCGGTCCTGCTCGCGCAGGCCGGCCCACCACTCGTCGCGCGCGGCGTCGACATCGACGCCGCCCAGCTCGAGCAGTCCTGC
>DATAOC010000125.1:0-20293 GCA_036265915.1 Candidatus Methylomirabilota bacterium
GGCAGCGCCTCGTAGAAGAAGTCGAACAGGTCGTCGTGCATCGGCACCACGCGCTTCATGAACTCCACGTAGCGCATCAGCCGGCTGGCATAGTCGGTGAACAGCTGGATCGTCGCCACCGTGCCGACACCGCCGGGGTACAGCGTCGAGGGGTGCACGTGGCGGCCCTCCATCAGGCAGAACATCTCTCGCGTGTACCGGCTGACCTGCAGTGCCTCGCGGTAGAAGTCGCCGCTGAACGGGTTCAACGAGCGCATGATGTCGCCGATGGTCTTGCAACCGTGCTCGGCAGCGTGTGGAGCCTCGGTGCGGTTGGCTTGGTCGAGCACACCCGGGTTGGTCTCGGCCACCATCTTCTCGCAGAAATCGACGCCCACCAGGTTCTCCTGGAAGATGTTGTGGTCGAACATGTACTCGGCTGCTTCGCCGAGGTTCACGATCTGTTCGCCCAACGCCGGCGGGTGCACGCCGTAGGCCATGTTCTGGGCGTAGCAGGAACAGGTGGCGTGGTTGTCCCCGCAGATGCCGCAGATGCGGCTGGTGATGAAGTGGGCGTCCCGCGGGTCCTTGCCCTTCATGAAGACGCTGTAGCCGCGGAAGATCGAGGAGGTGCTCTTGCACTCCACGACCTCCTGGTTGTCGAAGTCGATCTTCGTGTAGATGCCGAGGTTGCCGACGATGCGGGTGATCGGGTCCCAGGACATCTCGGTGAGCGTGCGGGGCGTGCTGCTCGGGCGGTCGTGCGTGATGGCCATCGCGTCCTTGTCCTTCTTCCGCGGTCGCCGGTCAGTTCGGCCAGCGCGGCTGGTATCCGGCGGTCAGCTCGGGGCGGTTGTGGCGCCAGCGGGGCTCGCGATTGACGGTGCGGTTGGTGATGCCGCGCATCGCGCGGATGAACGGGCCGTAGGCGTTGATGAGCGTGGAGGAGAGCGTCGCCCCCGGCGGCTCGTCCATGAACGGCATGAACTTGTCGGGGAAGCCCGGCATCGTGCAGCCGATGCAGATGCCGCCCACGTTGGGACAGCCGCCGATGCCGTTCATCCAGCCCCGCTTGGGGACGTTGCAGTTGACGACCGGTCCCCAGCAGCCGGCCTTCACCAGGCACTTCGGCGAGTTGTAGTCGGCCGCGAAGTCGCCCTGCTCGTAGTAGCCGGCGCGGTCACAGCCCTCGTGGACGGTCTTGCCGAAGAGCCACTGCGGTCGCAGCGCGTGGTCGAGCGGGATCATCGGCGCCATCCCGGCGGCCTGGTAGAGCAGCCACGTCAGGGTCTCCATGAAGTTGTCGGGCTGCACCGGACAGCCGGGGATGTTCACGATCGGGATGCCGGCCGTGGAGCGGAAGCCCCAGCCGAGGTAGTCCGCCAGGCCCATGCACCCGGTCGGGTTGCCGGCCATGGCGTGGATGCCGCCGTAGGTCGCGCAGGTGCCGACCGCCACCACCGCCCAGGCGCGTGGCGCGAGCCGGTCGAGCCAGGTGTTGAGGGTGATCGGCTCGCCCGTCGCCGGGTCGTTGCCCATCGAGGTCCAGTAACCATCGCCGTTGATCTGCTCGTTGGGGATGGAGCCCTCGACGACCAGCACGAAGGGATCGAGCTCGCCCCGCGCGGCTTGATGGAACGGTGCCATGAACTCGGCCCCGCCGAGCGTGGGGGAGAGGACCTTGTTGTGCAGGTGGACCTTGGGCAGGCCCGGGATCAGCCCGAGCAGCACGTCCTCGAGCGCCGGCTGCATGGCGGCCGTCACCGAGACGGTGTCGCCGTCACAGCTCAGTCCCTCGGACGTCCATAGCACGTGCACGTCGCTCATCTCAGTGACCTCCCGGCGAGCGCCGCCTGCATGAGTTCCCACAGGACCTGGTAGATCGTCGTCTGCGCTTCCTGGATGCGATGGACCGACGTCGAGGGCACCACCAGCAGGTGATCGACGAGCCCGGACTCCGCCATCCGCCCGCCGTCGTAGCCCGCCAGGCCGATGGTGAGGATCCCGCGCCGCCGCGCCTCCTCCAGCGCGCGGATCACGTTGCCGGAGCTGCCGCTGGTCGAGAGCGCGACCGCGACGTCGCCCGGCGCGGCCAGCGCGGCGAGCTGGCGCGCGTAGACGACGTCGAAGCCGACGTCGTTGGCGAGCGCGGTGACCGTCGCCACGTCGGCCGGCAGTGCCAGCGCCGGTACCGGACGGCCGCGCGGCGGGCAGGCGAAGAGCGCCGCCACCGCCTGGGCATCGGTGGCGCTGCCGCCGTTGCCGAACGCGAACACGCGGCCGCCGGCGGCCACCGCCTCGGCCAGCCGCACCGCGGCCGAGCGCAGCGCGTCCGCCAGCTCCACCCGGAGCCGCTCGCGCAAGGCCACGATCTCGCGGGCCTTGGCCTGGGTGGATCGGCGGACGTCCTGCAGCAGCGCGTCGGGGTCTCGGGGAGTGGCGGTCAGGAAGGGATAGAGGGCGTCGGCAGCGGGGCGCGTGCTCACGGCGTGACCGCGATCGCCACGCCGGCGTGCACGAGCACCCGATCGCCGACCCCGACGTCGACCAGCTCGACGTTGATCTCGATCTCGCCCTCGCGGCTCTGCGCGCGAGCCCGGCCGTCGCCGCTCAGGCTCAGCACGCACGCGGTCACGGCAATGTCGCCGCAGCTCACGCACCGCTCGTCGCCGGGCCTCACGCGGCGTCCTCGAGGAACACGTGCACGAGCTCCCAGAGCACGTGATAGGCGGTGACGAGGCCCTCCTTCACCGCGAGGGGATCCGAGGAGTCGATGACGATGCGATGCTCGGCGGCCCGCGGAACCGCGCCGTCCCGCTCGCCGCCGGCCAGCGCGAGGGTCAGCAGGCCCTGGCCGCGGGCGGCGCGCAGCCCACGGGCGACGCTCGGACATCGGCCGTCGAGCGCGATACCGAGCGCGATGTCGCCGGCCCGGCCGAAGAGGTTCACGCCGGCGGCGAAGAGCTCGTCGACCCCGGCGCGCGCGGCCACGTCACTCAGCAGCGCCGGATCGCCCGCGAGGCTCAGCGCGGGCAGGGCGCGCTTGCCGACGATCACGGGGTGCATGAACTCCACTGCCACGTGCTGGGCGTCGGCCGCCGCGGTGCCGATACCGAAGGTGAGGAGACGGCCGCCGGCGCGGAATCGGTCGGCGAGTGCGCGGCACGCGAGCGCGAGGTTACCGGCCTGATCGATCAGTGTTGATGCCGCCGCCCGGCGGCGATCGAACGCCTCTTCGAGGAGGTCTGTCAGAGCCCCCGGCGCCCTGGTCATCGTGTTCATCGGCTTGGGGGCCGCCGGCGTCCGGAGGCCGGCGGAGGTTTTCGGATCAGTGCAAGCAGTGGACCGCCGACATCCACCCGATTCGCCCGCAATCCGTCACCGACGACGCAACACGCTCGCCGAAGTGTGACGTCGATTGCCACACCCCGCTGATCGCGTGCGAGAGGACGTCACGCCGCCAGGGTGCCGGTGGCCGCATGCACGGCGCGCCGCACGACCTCGGTGGTGACGCCGAACACGCAGTGTCCGGTGAGGGCCAGCGCATGGGTCGATAGCGGGTAGCGGCCCGGCGGCCCGGAGAGCCCTACAAGAGGAAGCGCCGCCTCGTCGGCCACCGCCCACACGACCAGCCCCCAGAGCAGCCCGCGGCCCGCGGTGATCTCGGGGAGGATCTCGGCGAGCATGCCGTACGCGGTCGCCAGCGCGCCGCCGAACGCGAAGTGTACGGCGTTGCCGGCCGCCGCCTCGGTGCCCGGTCGGAGATCGCGGCCGGCGATGGTCCGCGAGACCGTGCGCGCGACCTTCACCGTGGAGGATTCGGACTCGCGGCCGCCGGGCGCATCGCCGTTGGCGCCCGGCGCCGGCGCCGTCACGCGCGGTAGCGGCTCGCCGTGCTCGCCGTGCGAGAGCTCGGGGCGCGCGTGCTCGGTGGCGCCCCTGCGTTCAACGTCGCGCGGCGTCGAGCCGGCGAGCTGCGGTGCAAGCTCGCCGAGCTTGCCGAGCACGGGCGACACTTGGTTCATCGCCCACGCTCCGGCGAGGCCACCGAGCAGACCGGCGAGGGCGCCGGCGGCAAGCCGGCCCGGCGTGACGTCGGAGGTCGTCATCTCACGCATGTGTCACCTCGGATGGTGCGAACGCGGCGTGACGCTGCACATGCGATACCGTCGCGCGGGCGAGCGCGTGTGAGCCGGCGCGCATCGACCGGAGCGAACACCGACGCCGCGAGTAAGGACTACACGCCGCGCGAGACCGTTCGCGAACCGTGGTCCACGGCTGCGGGCAGCCGCCTTGCACCGCCTCAGCCAATCCAGGACGTTGCCGGTGCGAATCCAGCGGCGACGCATCGAGATGGAGGAGCGCGATGAGCCAGACGGCCGCGGACGTGCTGGTCGAGCGATTGTACGAATGGGGGGTGCGCGTCGTCTTCGGACTCCCCGGCGACGGGATCAACGGCATCATGGAGGCGCTGCGCAAGCGAAAGGACGACATCCGCTTCGTGCAGGTCCGCCATGAGGAGGCCGCGGCGTTCATGGCCTGCGGCTACGCGAAGTTCACCGGCAAGCTCGGCGTGTGCCTGGCCACCTCGGGGCCGGGCGGCATCCACCTGCTCAACGGGCTCTACGACGCCAAGCTGGACCAGGCGCCGGTGCTGGCGATCACCGGGCTGGCCTTCCACGACCTCATCAACACGCATCAGCAGCAGGACGTGGAGCTCGACAAGCTCTTCATGGACGTTGCCACGTACAACTGCCGCGTGATGGGGCCCTCCCACGTCGAGCGCGTCACCGACCTCGCGTGCCGGACGGCGCTGACCTACCGTGGCGTCGCCCACATCACCATCCCGGTCGACATGCAGGACATGCCGGCCGGCGAGCATCGATCGAAGCGCAACGTGCAGGCGCGCCCCTCCGAGGCGCCGCCGCGGACCACGCCGCTGCCCGAGACCAACGATCTGGAGGCGGCCGCCGCGATCCTCAACGAGGGCGAGCGCGTGGTGATCCTGGCCGGTCAGGGCGCGCTGCACGCGACGGACGAGCTGGAGGCGCTGGCCGAGCTGCTGGGCGCGCCCATCGTCAAGGCGCTGCTCGGCAAGGCCGCGGTGCCGGACGACAGCCCGTACACGACCGGCTCGGTCGGACTGCTCGGCACGCGTCCCTCGCAGGACGCGCTGGAGGACTGCGACACCCTGCTGATGGTCGGCACGTCGTTCCCGTACATCGAGTACTACCCGAAGCCCGGCCAGGCCCGCGCGGTGCAGATCGATCTCGATCCCATGCGGATCGGCCTGCGCTACCCGATCGATGCGGGGCTCGTCGGCGACAGCCAGCTGACCCTCCAGGCGCTGATCCCGCTGCTCCGCCGCCACGACGGGCGCGGCTTCCTCGAGAAGGCGCAGGAGGGGATGAAGGCGTGGCGCGATCTGATGGAGGAGCGCGGCACCCGCAACGACACGCCGATGAAGCCGCAGGTGCTGGCGCGCGCGCTCGGCATCCGGCTGCGTGACGACGCGATCGTGGCGTGCGACAGCGGGACGATCACCGCGTGGTGGGCCCGCCATATCCCGGCGCGCCGGGGCCAGCGTCACTCGGTCTCCGGCAACCTGGCGTCGATGGCCAACGGCTTCCCCTACGCGATCGCCGCCCAGCTGGCCTATCCCGACCGCCAGGTCGTGGCCTTCGTGGGCGACGGCGGCTTCTCGATGCTCATGGCCGAGTTCGCCACGTGCGTGAAGTATCAGCTGCCCGTGAAGGTCGTCGTCGTGAGGAACAACACGCTCGGGCAGATCAAGTGGGAGCAGATGGTCTTCCTCGGCAACCCCGAGTACGGCTGCGAGCTGCACCCGATCGATTTCGCGATGTTCGCGCGGGCCTGCGGCGGCACCGGGTTCACGATCGAGCAGCCCCTGGAGTGCGGCCCGATCCTCGAGCAGGCGCTCGCCACGCCGGGACCGGTGATCGTGCAGGGCATCGTCGATCCGTTCGAGCCGCCGATGCCCGCGAAGATCTCGCTGGAGCAGGCCCGGCACTTCGCGGAATCGCTGCTGCGCGGGACGCCCAACCGCAACAAGGTCGCGCTCACGGTGCTGTCCGACACGGTGCGGGAGCTGGTGTGAGGTCAGCACTCGGCGGTCTGGATCTTGCCCTTCTCCGGGGAAGGAGGAGACAAGAAATGAAGCAGCTCATTCATGCGACGCTGGTCGTGGCACTGGCTCTGGCTCCGGGTCTGGCCCTCGCGCAGACGACGGGCGGCGGCACCGGCAGCGGCTCGATGGGCAGCGGCGGCACGACGGGCAGCGGCAGCACGACGGGCAGCGGCTCGATGGGTTCGGGCTCGACCGGTGCTGCCCCGGGCGGCGCGACCTTGCCCGGAACCAATCCGACCACGCCCACTGACCCCTCGGGCGCCGCGCCGTCGACGAGCGCACCGTCCGCGAGTCCCTCGATGGGCGGCTCGTCGACGCCGTCGGGAAGCGTCCCGACCGTGCCGCCGATGCCTGATCTCTCGACGAAGACGAACAGCACCGATTGCCTGTCGGCCGGCGGCTCGTGGAACGCCGCGTCGAGTCTCTGCGAGGCGAAGTAAGCTCGAACCACAAGCCTCACGCCGGGAGCCGCGAGGCCTCGCCGCTCCCGGCGTGAGCGGTTCTCCCGCCTGGTCTTCTGGTCGTACCGCCCCACGTCGCAGTGGAACCATTCGCACGGAGCGGGTGCGAGCAAGAACGCGCCACGCGAGACGCAGAAACTACAGGAGCGTGTCGGGCGTGATCGGCAGCGTGCGGACGCGCCGGCCGGTCGCATGGAACACGGCGTTCGCGATGGCCGCGCCGGCGCCCGTGATCCCGATCTCGCCGATGCCCTTGGCGCCGATCGCGCTCACGAGCGGGTCGTTGCCGTCCACCCAGGCGATGTCGATCGCCGGCACATCGGCGTTCACCGGCACGTGATACTCGGCAAGGTTGTTGTTGACCGGACGGCCGAGGCGCTCGTCCATCACCGTCCGTTCGTGCAGCGCCAGGCCGATGCCCCACACCATGCCGCCGATGAGCTGGCTGCGCGCGGTCTTCGCGTTGACGATGCGCCCGGCCTCGAACGCGCCCACCATGCGCGACACGCGGATGGTGCCGAGGTCGGCGTCCACGCGCACCTCCGCGAACTGGGCGCCGAACGCGTACATCGCCCACTGGTCGTGCTCGGGGCCGGGCCTGGCCTCCGCGTTGGCCTCGACCTCCTGGCGCCCGTGACGCGCCAGCAGCGCCTCGAAGCTCTCGCCGCGCGCCGGCGTGTCGCGCAGGCTCATGCGCCCGTCCTCGACGACGACGGCCTCCGGTGCGGCACCGCAGAGCGGTGAGCGCTGATCGACCAGCGCCAGGCCCACGAGCATCTCGCGCAGCGAGCGGGCCGCGTCGTGAACCGCCGAGCCGGTGCTGGCCACGGTCTGCGAGCCTCCCGACACGGGCGTCTTCGGCAGCTGCGTGTCGCCCAGGCGCATCGTGACGCGCGAGACCGGCACCCCGAGCGCGTCGGCGGCGATCTGGGTCATCACCGTGTACGTGCCGGTGCCGAGGTCCTGGGTGCCGGCCTCGACGATCACGCGCCCGTCGGCCTGCAGGCGCACGCGAGCGGCCGAGGCGGTGCGATGGGCAGGATAGACCGACGTCGCCAGGCCCCAGCCGATCAGGGTCGAGCCGTCGTGCAGCGAGCGCGGAGCCGAGGGCCGGCCGCTCCAGCCGAAGCGCCGAGCGCCGAGCCGATAGCACTCGAGCAGGCCCTTGCTCGACCAGGGGCGCCCGGTCTCCGGATCGGAGTCCGCGTGGTTCTTGATGCGGAGCTGGAGCGGATCCATGCCGAGGGCCACGGCGAGCTCGTCCATCGCGCATTCCAGCGCGAAGGTGCCGGGGGCCCAGCCCGGCGCGCGCATGTACGACGGCGTGCCGACGTCGCCACGCACCAGCCGGTGCGTGGTGGCGATGTTGGGGCAGGCGTACAGCATGCGCGCGGCCATCCCGCACGGCTCCATGAACTCGTCGAACGACGAGGTCTGAGCGATCGTGTCGTGGCGCACCGCCGTCAGCGTGCCGTCGCGACGCGCGCCCAGCGCGACGGTCTGGCGCGTGGGAGCGCGGTAGCCGATCGGCCCGAACATCTGCGGGCGGGCCAGCGCGAGCTTCACCGGTCGTTTGACGTGGCGCGCGGCCATCGCCGCGAGGACGACGTGGGACCACGTCGGCCCCTTGCTGCCGAAGCCACCACCGAGATAGCTCGAGATGACGCGGACGTTCTCGGCGCGCAGGCCCAGCAACCCCGCGACGCGCTCGCGGTCGCCGAAGATGCCCTGGGTCGCGTCGTACAGGGTCAGGCGCTCGGGCCCCTCCCAGACCGCCACGGTGCCGTGTGGCTCCATCGGATTGTGGGTCTCGGCCGGCGTCAGGTACGTCTGCTCGATGCGGACCTCCGCCTGCTGCAGCCCGGCCTCGGCGTCGCCGTGCCCGCTGTCCGGCTTCTGGTCCGGACGCGCCGCGTGCTGCGGCGTGAAGGCCTGCTCGCGCCGCCGCTCGAGGCTCACCTCCGCCGGCTCGACGGCGTAGTGGGCGCGCACGAGCTGGGCGCCCTCGTCGGCGGCCTCCGGCGTGTCGGCGACGACCACCGCGATCGGCTGGTTCGCATAGAGCACGCGGTCGTCTTGCAGCAGCTGCAGCTCCCGGGTGGCGGGATTGCTGGCCATCTTCCGGGCCGCCGGCAGACGCGCGGCGTTGTGGTGTGAGAGCACGGCGACGACGCCGGCCGTCCGCTCCGCCTCGCGGGTGTCGAGCTCCACGATGCGACCGCGCGCGATGGTGCTCATCACCAGGGCAGCATGGGCAAGGCGGGCGGGCTGGTGCTCGACCGCGTAGCGCGCAGCGCCGGTGATCTTGGCGCGCCCATCGATGCGATCCATCGGGCGACCCACGGCCTCGGCCATCTCAGACTCTCATCGCGGCGGCGGCCGTCAGCGCGCGCACGATGCTCCGGCGCGCCAGCACCACCTTGAAGGCGTTGTCGGGCAGAGGACGCGCGTCCCGCACGAGCGCGTCGGCGAGCGTGCGATAGGCGGCCTCGCCGGCGCGCTGGCCGATCAGCCGGCGCTCCGCCTCGGGCAGGCGCCACGGCGCGTGGGCCACGCCGCCCAGAGCGACGCGGGCGGCGCGGATCACGCCCCCGCCGTCCAGGTCCAGCACCGCGGCGACGGAGACGAGCGCGAAGGCGTACGAGGCGCGATCGCGGATCTTCAGATAGCGCGAGCGCCGGGCGAAGTCCAGCGCGGGCACGTCGATCGCGGTGATCAGCTCGCCCGGGCGCAGGTCGGTGTCGCGCTCGGGGCTGTCACCGGGCAGGCGATAGAAATCCGCCAGGGCGAGCGTGCGATCGCCGGCGGGGCCGGTCACCCGGACAGCGGCGTCGAGCGCCGCGAGGGCGACGGCCATGTCGCTCGGATGGGTGGCGATGCACGCCTCGCTGGCGCCCAGGATCGCGTGCATGCGAGCCACGCCATGCCGGGCGGCGCAGCCCGAGCCGGGCGCGCGCTTGTTGCACTCCGCGAAGGTCGCGTCGTAGAAGTACGGGCAGCGCGTGCGCTGCAGGAGGTTGCCGCCCATGGTCGCCATGTTGCGAAGCTGCGGCGAAGCGCCGGACAGCAGGGCCTCGCTCAGGACCGGGTAGCGCCCCCGCACGAGCGGATGGTTGGCGGCATCGGTGTTCCGGACCGTGGCGCCGATGCGGACGCCGCCGTCGCCGCGCTCCTCGATGGTTCCCAGCGGGAGCCGCGTGATGTCGATCAGCCGGGCCGGCCGCTCGACCCCGTTCTTCATCAGGTCGACCAGGTTGGTACCGCCGGCCAGGAAGCGCGCCTCGGGTGCGGCCGCGGCGCTCACCGCGCCGGCGACGTCGCGGGCGCGCGTGTACTGAAAGGGCCTCATATGAGCTGGCGGGCGGCCGTCCGGACCGCGGCCACGATGTTCGGGTAGGCGCCGCAGCGGCAGATGTTGCCGCTCATCCGCTCGCGGATCTCCTCGTCGCCGAGCCGGGCCGGCGCGCTCTGGGCGAGGTCGCTGACGCTGCTGGCGTGACCGGCCCGGACTTCCTCGAGCAGCGCGACGGCCGAGCAGATCTGCCCGGGCGTGCAGTAGCCGCACTGGAAGGCGTCGTCGGCGAGAAAAGCCGCCTGCACCGGGTGCAGCGCCTCGCCGCGGGCGAGGCCCTCGACGGTCACGATCGCTTCACCGTCGTGCATGACGGCGAGGCTCAGGCACGCATTGATACGCCGGCCGTCCGCGAGCACCGTGCAGGCGCCGCACTGACCGTGATCGCATCCCTTCTTGGTGCCGGTCAGCTGCAGGCCTTCGCGCAGCAGATTCAGCAAGGTCACGCGGGGGTCGATCGTCAGCTCGTGGCGCTCGCCGTTCACCGTCAGCGAGACGGAGGCCGACGTGGGCTCGCCGACCGTCCGGACGGGAGCTGCCGAGACCGGGCGGGTCACCACGGCGCTGCCGGTGACCGCGGCCGTCGCGAGAAACGTCCGTCGCGTCATGCGCTCTCCTCGTGCATCCGGCGCTCGCGCCCGGCCGGCGCACGGATGATGCGGGTGCAGCGGACGTGCCAGCGGATGGTGGTGCTCGCTGCTGAGATCGCCACGGGTGCCGTTCCCGCCCGCTGAAGCCGTTCGCCGACTTGCCGGGCCCGCTGGCCTCGTGCCACGATGCGGCTCATACGCCGCGCGAGGGGGACGGGATGACGACACGACGGAGTGTCCGGGGGCTCGGATGGGGTCTGGTGCTGCTGGCGATGCCGACGCTGTCGGCATGCTCGACCATGACCGCTAGCTCGACGGCCGCGCCGCCCACCGGTCCGCAATACCTGATCGTCGGTGTCGACGAGAAGGTGACGTGGGACGCGGCCGGCAAGACCGTGCTGCAGGCGCCGGGCAAGGACGTTCTCTCGATCGTCGACATCGGCAACCGCGAGGCGCCGCGCATCGTGGCGAACCTGCCGATGGCGAACTCGATCGTCGGTCCGCCGACCAACCTGGCGATCACGCCCGACGGACGCGTGGCCATCGTCGCGAACTCGGTGGTGGTCGAGCCCGACGGCGCTGGCTTCAAGCAGGGCCCTGACAACAAGCTCCACGTCGTCGATCTCATGGCCTCGCCGCCGCGGATCGTCGCCACCGTGGAGGGCGGCAAGCAGCCGTCGGGGCTGGCCATCAGCTCGCGCGGGGACCTGGTGCTGGTGGCCAATCGCGCCGACAACTCGGTCAGCGTCTTCACGCTGTCGGGCACGACCCTCAAGCTGGTCGATACGGTGGCGATGGGCGAGCAGGTGGCCAGCGTGGCCATCACGCCCGACGGCACGCGCGCGCTCGTGACCAAGTTCCCCGGCCACAAGATCGCGCTGCTGAAGATCGACGGCACCAAGGTGACGTACGACAAGTACGACATGCCGGTCGGCCTCTGGCCCTACAACATCGACGTCACCCCCGACGGCACGCTCGCGATCAACGTCGACAACGGCAACGCCGGTGGCTCCGACGGCCACATCGACACCATCAGCGTGATCGATCTCACGGCCAGCCCGCCGCGCGTCATCGACCGCGTGGTCGTGGGCGATGCGCCGGAGGGACTCGCCATCAGTCCCACCGGCAAGATCGCAGTCGCGGTCCTCCTCAACGGCAGCGCCGGCGTCCCGCCGAATGCGTGGTTCGCGAACAAGAACGGCAAGGTCGCGGTGCTCCGCATCGACGGCAAGAAGGTGACGAAGGTCAAGGAGCTCGAGGTCGGCGGGCTGCCGGAGGGCGTCGCCTTCAGCGCCGACGGGGGCTACATCTACGTCGGCAACTTCACCAACCGCGACGTGTCGATCCTGCGCGTGGACGGCACCGACGTCACCGACACCGGCAAGCGCCTGGCGCTGCCTGGCCCGCCGGCCTCGCTGCGCGGTCGCTCGCGCTGATACGGTCGGCGGACGCGGCTGGCCCGGCCGCGTCCGCCGACGCTCGCGGGCATCCCGTTTGAAGTTCTCTCTGTAGCGGGTCGTGTGGATCGGGCGAGTGCTGTAAGAGTTGCTCGATCAGGGAGAGACGGGATGAAAGCCACTCAGATGATCGTCGTGGCCGGCCTCGGGACGCTTGTCTTCGCCGGTACCGCTGCCGCCCAGGTGCGGAGCAGCGCGTCCAGCTGGACCCAGCCCTCTGCGGACCGGCAGCCCTCCGCATTGCCGCGCGCCGCGGCGATGGACGAGCAGCGCCATTCGGGTCGAGTCACCGCGGTG
The DNA here is from genome assembly GCA_036265915.1 of Candidatus Methylomirabilota bacterium. Taxonomy (GTDB): domain Bacteria; phylum Methylomirabilota; class Methylomirabilia; order Rokubacteriales; family CSP1-6; genus AR12. The sequence continues at coordinate 12,285 of DATAOC010000125.1, forward strand.
ACCCCGGACGGTGCCGAGATCACGTTCGAGGAGATGCTGTCGTGGAAGGGCCCGGGGACGGGCGTCGTCGCGCGTACCATCCAGGTCACGCCGCGCACCTCCATCGAGCTCGTGGAGCGCACGCCGCAGTGGACGGACGAGCATCCCGCGGGCTGGGAGGGCCGCATGCTGAAGTCGTCCGACCTCCGTCCCGGCGACTTCGTCACCGTCACCGGCGACTGCGACCATCGGGGCGCGGTGGTGGCGCTGCAGGTGATCCGTCCCGCCGCGCCGTGATCGGCGTCCCCGGCTCAGCGAGGACGGCGGGACAACCCGCGGGCGATCAGCCCGATGACGACCCCGCCGATGATGATCGCCGCCGGCACGCTGAGCAGCGCGATCCCTAACCGCGTGAGATCCTCCACGGCGAGTTCTCCTTCGCGAGCCTGACGCGCGCATACCGGGTGCCACCGTGTGTTGACGCCGGCGGTGCGCGGTGCGAGACTTTTTGAAGGACGGTGAACGCGGCATGAGACGGTCGGTCGGGAGCATCGCCAGCGTGATCGCGCTCGCCGGGCTCGCGCTGACCTCTCCGGTTCGAGCGGGCTCGCCGAGCGATGCCACGGCCGCCAGTCCCGCCAGTGGCGCGGGCCACGACCTGCTCGAGCGCGTCACCGAGGGCTGGTCGGGGATCAGCGTGGGCCTCGGGGTCACACCGCTGCGCGATAGCCTCAGCCTCGGCGATACGTTCGGCGCCGCCGGCGGCGAGCCGATCCATCCGCTCGACCCCGATCCCCGCAGCACCGTCGTCCTGTTCGACCTCAAGCTCACCTGGCCGGGCACGACCAGCTTCAGCGGGCTCGAGCCGTACCTGGCGATGGGGCCGGCGCTGTTCGTCGTCGAGCCGGACTACGCGGGGCGGATGCTCGGCACGCGCGTGGACCCGACCCTCAAGCTCGGCGCGCGGGCCGGCGCGGGGCTGGCCTGGCACCTTGGCCGGAACGCGACATTGTTCGGCGCCTGGGAGGTGACGACGGCGCAGTCCGGCGGGCTCGCGCCGAGCGGATCACGCAGCGCCGCCGACGCGCAGGTGAGCGGCTACGACCTCACCTACGGCCTCCGCTTCCGCTACTGACCCGCAGGCTGCGGGGAAAGCCTGCTAGCGTGAGGTTGGGGGCTTGAACGGGCTCGGGTCGAGGAAGCGGCGCAGGACGTTCAACGTGAGGCGGGAGATGTTGTTGGCGTGGTGGGCGTGGCCGAGACTGCCGACGTAGGCGATCGATCCCGTCGAGAAGACCGCGCCGCCGGCCGGATGCTCGTAGAAGACCATGTCGGCGCGCACCGCCGCCGAGAACTGGCCGTCGGCGCCGGCGAACGACACGTTCATCTCCTCGTTCACGAGCTGGAAGGCGTTCGAGTGGTTCTCGGACGAGGCGACCACCAGCGCCCAGGGCGGTGAGCCCAGCGCGGTATTGAACGCATCGAGCTCCAGGCCGGCCGCGCCGTCACCGAACAGACCGAAGTCGCCCAGCACGTCCTCGGCGATGCCCTCGAAGATGAAGCGGGCCCGCGGATCGTGGCCGGCCTCGGTGCGCCGGTAGTAGGAGGACCGATCGAAACCCTGGGCGACGAAGCCCACGCCGGCCAGCACGTTGGGCGCGCGTCCCTGCCGGCGCCAGAGCCCGCCGTACTCCCCCGTGGAGCTGTGATAGTACTCGCCGACCGATTCGACCCAGGCCCGCGTGCCGTCCTCGGCACGGCGCATCTCGATGAGCCCGGGGTGCGAGGCCGGATACGACACGCGCCAGTAGAAGCCGTTGCCACCCATGTACATGAGCCGGCCGCCACGCCCGAGATAGGCGGCCAGCGCGTCGAGCATCTCGCGCGAGTAGTACTCGGGATGGCAGCCGGTGAGGACGACTGCGTAGTCCTGCAGCAGCGGTAGCCCCTCGGCGTGCAGGTCGTCGTCCGTGATCACGTCGTAGGGCAGCTCGTGCGCCTCCAGCCAGTCGAGCAGGCAGAGGTCGAGCAGCAGGTTCCAGAGGCGGCCGGTGGGACGCACGTTCACGAGGGGGCGCCGACGCGAGACGTGGCAGACGCCCGAGCCGTCGGAGTGCACGTCGTAGGTCGAGCCGCCCAGCTCGGGATGGTGCATCAGCAGCAGATCGGTCGTGTCGACGGTCGGCAGCGCGCCGATGTAGAGCTCGGCCGGGCCCGGCCGCATGCGCGCGCGGTAGTTCGAGTAGCAGAGATAGGTCGCGGTGGAGGCCAGGAACGCGATGGACGCGCGCGGTCCCCGGCGCGGCGGACGGACGTAGAAGACCACCCAGAAGTCCGGTCCACCGTCGGCCGCCAGCCGCAGCGCGTAGACCCCGCTCCGGGCATCGGCCGGGATCCTGGTGGTGAGGCTCGGCGCCCAGCCGGCGTCGTGCAGGTCGTCGTCGTGGAAGTGAATCGCGCCGTACTGCTCGGGCGCGCGCCGCCAGTCCATCGCGGTGCCGTCCCAGTTGTGGCCGGTCACGGCGCGCTTGGGCGCGTTCACCGTGCGGCCGTGCAGGTGATTGGGCGAGCGATCGCTCACGCGCTCGCCGTCGATGTCGGCGCCGAGGTCCCAGGCCGCCAGCAGGTCCTCGGGGGCGATGGCGAGGCCCGGCGCCGCCAGCTCGGCGGATGTCAGCGCCCGGCGCACGAGCGCCGGCCGATCGAGCTTGCCGTTGAAGTGCCACGTCGTGGCGAGCCGGCCGGCCTCGATCCCGCGTCGCGCGGCGGCCAGGAACAGCTCGGCGCCCGGCTGCGCGGATGCGTCGAGGGTCAGGGTCCGCTCGATCGCTCGCTCGAGGCTCGGCGTGTGCTCGGCCAGCGGCGCCTGGCGCAGGGTCGCGGTGCGGGCCGTGAGATCGACGGACGCCGCCACGTGGTACCACCGGCGCGCGGTGAGGGGAGCGCCGAGCGAGATCAGGCGGCCGCCGAGGAGCAGCGCCAGCGCGCCGGCCTCGTCGAGCAGCAGCGCGAAGCCCGTGCCGCGGTCCTCGGCCCAGGTGCCCATGATCACCTGGCGCTGGGGCACGGGACGCATGGGCACGCGCGTGGGCTGGATGAACGCGTGCATCGTGAAGCGCGTGAGGCCGGCGAAGGCGTCGGGACGCTCGACGACGGCGTACGAGCCGGCGTGGATCGGCTGTGGCACGCCGGCGTGCTCGCCGTCGATCGACGTGGGCACGCGCACGGTCTTGAGCGCGTCGGGGGCCACGTCGCCGCAGACGACACGCACGACCTCCGCGCGGTAGCGGCGCGGCCCGTCCAGCGTGCCGACCATGAATCGGATCTCCTCGCCGGGAGCGACGCTCAGCGGCTCGGCATAACCGAGCACGCGCGGCATGGTAACGCTCACGAACGGGCGCTCACGCGGGATCGAGCGGCGGCAACGGCTGGCCGGTGACGGCTTCCCAGCGCACGCGGAACGCGTGCCACTCCGCCTCCTGCAGGCTCGCGAAGACGCGATCGGTGAGGAGGCGTGGCGGCAGGCCGCCCGGCTGCTTCTCGGCGAGGATCCACTCGCGGTGCGGCCTGGTACAGACGAGCAGCAGGTTCTGGCAGTGCCGCGCGGCGCGCAGCACGTTCAGGACGGCCTGCAGTTCCGGGCTGTGGGGACCGAACGGTCGCTCCCTGAACTCGCGCACCAGGTCGAGCCGCCCCGGATCGATCGCGAACACGCCCGCCTATCTATCATCCGAGCGACGCTCGATCAAGCACCCTCGCCGCACACAGCGGCCACCAGAGCCGCCGCCGGCTAGCAGTTGGCGCCGGGGGTCGGCGCACAGCGCGTGGGGCGGCCGAACGTATCGTACGTGGTGGTGCCGCCGGAGCCGTCGGGCACGGTCCTCCACGTGTTGCCGAAGTTGTCGTACGTCGCACTGCCGCCGTCGGGGCGGGGCACCGTGGTGAGCGTGTTGCCCTGACCGTCGTAGGTCGTGATGCTGCCGTCGGCTCGCGGTGTGGAGATCCACGCATTGCCGGCACTGTCGAAGATGTTGTAGCCGCCGCCGAAGCGCGGCACGGCGGTGAAGACGCCGCCGCGGCCGTCGTAGCAGGTGTAGCCGCCGGCGAAGCGGGGCCGACAGGTCGCCTGGGCATTTGCCGAGGCGGCGAGGGCGAGAAGCAGGGCGAGCGCGCCGAGGACGGAGATCGTTTTCATGACGTCACCTCCGTGCGGCGGCTGCACCGCACGCTCCCAGGATATGCCTGCAGGGAAGGGGCCACCCTGCTATCCTTCCGCGCCATGGACACCATGGAGCTCGGACTCAAGGGCAAGATCGCGATCGTGACCGGGGGCAGCGAGGGCATGGGCCGGGCCGCCGCCGAGCGGCTCGCGCGCTCGGGCGCTCGCGTGACCGTGTGTGCGCGCCGCAAGGACGTGCTGGAGCGCACCGCCGAGGAGCTGCGCAAGGCGACGGGCGGCGAGCTGCTGGCGGTCGCCGCCGACGTGTCGCGTCCGGCGGACTGCGAGAACCTCGTGGCGACGACCGTCCGCCAGTTCGGAGGCGTGGACATCCTCCTGAACAACGCCGGCACCTCGGCGGCCGCGCCCTTCGAGAAGGTCGGCGACGAGGCGTGGCAGGCCGACTTCGAGCTCAAGGTGATGGGCGCCATCCGCATGAGCCGGCTGGTCATCCCGCACATGAAGCAGCGGGGCGGCGGCCGGATCATCAACGTCACCACCGTCGGCGGCAAGGCGCCGCGCGCCCAGGGGCTGCCGACCAGCGTGTCGCGCGCGGCCGGCATCAACCTGACGAAGTCGCTGGCCAACGAGTACGCCGCCGACCGGATCCTGGTCAACACGATCTGCATCGGCCTGGTGAAGAGCGCCCAGATGGCCCGGCGCGCCAAGGACGGCGACGTCGAGGCGCACTACCGCGAGATCGGCAAGCGCGTGCCGATCGGCCGCATCGCCGACGCCAGCGAGTTCGGCGACCTCGTCGCCTTCCTCGCCTCCGAGCGGGCCAGCTACATCACGGGCACCGCGATCAACTTCGACGGCGGGATGTCCTTCACGGTCTGAGTTTCGCCGCTCACCCATCGAGCCGGCGAGGCGCGCCCGCCGGGCGCGCCTCTCACATCACTCGGCGGCCGGCTGCACGAACCCGAGCACGTAGCCGTCGGGATCCCGCACGTAGAACTCCTCGCCGTACGGCATCTGGCGCAGCGCCACCGTGAATGGCACGCCGGCGGCCGCGAACGCCGCCGCCAGCGCGGCCACGCCGTGCACGACGAGACACACGTCGATCGCCTCCTGCTGCTCGAACGCCGCCTGGTCCCGCGGCGTCGGCGCGCCTGCTTGCAGGTGGACGTGGGCGCCGTCACGGTTGACGCTGGCGTAGAAGCCCTCGTAGACGAAGTCGAGCGCGAAGCCGAGACGGTCGCGATAGAAGGCGATCGAGCGCGGCAGGTCGGTGACCCGCAGCACCGGCGCGGCGTAGGTGAGGCTCGACGTCGCGCCGGAGACCGACGTCCGGGGCGTCATCGCTCAGGCCGGGCGGGCGGCGACGGGCCGGCCCACCGTCAGCGCCGCACGCATCGCGGGATCGAGATCGTGGAAGACGGCGTCCGCCTGCACGCCGAGGGCGTCGAGCACCTTGCTGAAGAAGCACCGGGCCGCCGCCGCGGCGGCGATGTCGAAGATCTCCTCGTCGCGGTAGCCGTGGGCGCGGAGCGCGTCGACGTCGACCTGCGTGACGTGATCGGCGTTGAGCGCGACCTTCTCGGCAAAAGCCATCATGGCGCGCTCGCGGGGCTCGATCGGTGCCCGCCCGGTATCGGTGGCGATCGCGGTCACGGTCGCCGGATCGAAGACGTGCTTGGCCAGCACGCTGCCGTGGGCCAGCGAGCAGTAGCTGCTGCGTATCGCCCGGGCCGCCGCCAGCGTGGCCAGCTCGTACGTCCGTTGCGAGAGGTTGCCCTGGATCGAGCGCAGCAGCGCCGCCCAGCCGTCGCGCACCTCGGGTCGGAGGCTGAAGGCCTGGGCCCAGTTCGGCACGAAGCCGAAGCTGCGCTCGACCTGCTCGTACATCTCCCGCACCGGGCCCTGCGCGTCGGCCGGCGCGATGGTGCGAATGAACGCCATGTCGTCACCTCCTGGGGGGCTGACGGCTACAGTACGACGGCCCTCGTCGCCTGACGAGAGGGACGGACGACACGTCGAGGATGGCCAGGTCGGTTCCGTGGTCGGCGTCGAACCCCCGGATGAGATATTGCTCGGCCTTGCCTCCGCCCTGGTGCTGATTGATGATCAGGCCCGGAATCAGCCGGAGCACGTCGGCGGGGCGGCCCCGGGGGCGCAGCTCGAAGTCGCGGCCGGGGATGATCTGCTCGGACGACGAGGCCAGCGGCGGCGGGGCCGTCACCTGGACGGGGGCAGGACGACGTCGGGCGCGGGCTCCGGCTGCGGCGTCTGGGCCCGAGCGGGGAGGGCGGCGAGCAGGAGGCCCAGCCCGAGCGCACCGACGGAGGAGCGGTGATGCGGACGCTCGATGCGCTGCGGGCCGGACGTCGCTACGCCAACCGCAGCGAGTTCGTGCGCGACATGCTGCGCGGCGAGCTCGTGAAGCGGGAGTGGCGTGGCCAGAAGGGAGAGACGGTGGGCGTGCTGGTGCTCGTCCACGACCACGACACGCGCGCCCTGGCCGACAAGCTGACCGACATCCAGCATCACAGCCGCGCGGTCGTGGTCTCGGCGCTGCACGTGCACCTCAACGCGCACATGTGCCTGGAGGTGGTCCCCTTGCGGGGCACGTCGGTGAGGGGCGTGCGCTACGGCCAGCTCGTCCCGGCGACGACGGGCGCCGAGCTGACGTGACTCGCATCGCCGGCGTGCTCGCGCTGCTCGTCTCCGGCCTCGTGCACGTCGCGTTGCTGGGCGTCCTGGTGGTGGTGAGCGGCCTGGCCGCCCCGATCGACACGCCCACCGTCGTCCTGGTCGACGCGATCGACGCCACGCCGCCGGCGGCGCCGGCGCCAGTCCTCGTGCCGCCGCACCGGCCGGCGCTGCCGCCCGAGCCTCGGCGCCGGGTCATCGAGCCGTCCCGACCTGCGCCGCGCGTGCCGCCCGCCGGCGTCGAGCGCCAGGCGATGGCCGCGACGCTTCCGGCTCCCGCTCCCGAACGCGTCGTGGAGCAGCCCAGGCCCTCGCCACCGGCGCCCGAGCCGGCGGAGCCGATGACACCGACCATCGAGACTCCGGCCAGCAGTGCGATGCATGACCTGCCCCGTGAGGCGGCGCCGGCCCCCCTGAGCGCGAGCTCGCCGGCATCCGGCTCGCAGCGCCAGGCCTCGTCACCATCGGCCGTCAGCTCTGCCTCGGCGGCCTCGGTGTCACCGGGCTCGAGCATCGCCGCGCTGCCGCCGGCGGCGATCCCGCCCGGGCCCATCACGCAGACCGCGCGCCCGCGCGGGGGCTACCAGGTGCGTCCGGCCTATCCGGCGGCGGCGCGGCAGGCCAGCGCCCAAGGGACGACGATGCTGCGCGTGCACATCGCCGAGGACGGGCGCGTCGACGACGTGCAGGTGCAGCGCTCGGCCGGGCACCCGGCGCTGGATGCGGCGGCGATGACGGCGGTGCGGCAGTGGCAGTTCGAGCCGGCGCGCAGCGGCCGGACGGCCGTGGCGATGTGGGTGGTCGTTCCCTTCGAGTTTCAGCTCGGAGGTGACTAGTCGCGTGATTGCGATAGGCTAGGAACGTGTTCAGCCCGAAGGGAAGGATGTCACCACGATGAGCGCGGACATGGATCTGGATCGACGGTCGATCGACGCGATTCGCTTTCTCTCCGTCGACGCCGTGCAGCACGCCAACTCCGGCCATCCCGGACTGCCGATGGGTGCCGCGGCGATGGCCTACGTCCTGTGGACGCGCTTCCTGCGTCACAGCCCGGCCACGCCGGCCTGGCCCGATCGCGATCGCTTCGTGCTCTCGGCCGGTCACGGCTCCATGCTGCTCTACTCGCTGCTGCATCTGACGGGCTACGACCTGCCGATGT
>DATAOC010000126.1:0-30809 GCA_036265915.1 Candidatus Methylomirabilota bacterium
GCTCGCCCGCGAACCGCTTGCCTCGGCGGTGCAGCGGGTGAGCCCGGGCCGCGGGCTGCCGCCGGCCCCGGCCTTCAGCGCGGCGTCAGAAGACGAAGACGCCCTTGCCGGTGGTCTGCGTGTCGAACAGGCGATACGCCTCGTCCGCCTGCTCGAGCCGGAAGCGGTGGGTGAGCAGCTTCTTCAGCGGGATCTTGCGGTCGGCGACGAAGCGCGCGCACTCCTCCTGGCCCGTGTTCGAGAACGTCCACGAGGCGTGGACGGTGAGCTGGCGCCGCAGCATGTGCTTGCTCACGTCGATCGTCGTCTGCCCGCCCTCGCCCACGAAGGCCACGCGTCCCCACGTGCCGGCCGACTGCAGCGCGCCGAGGCGGCCCTCGGACGAGCCGGAGCAATCCATCGTCGTCTCCGCGCCCTCGCCGTGAGTCAGCTCGTGAATGGCGGCCACCGCATCGGTGTCCTTGGCGTTGATCGTGTGCTCGGCGCCGAAGTCGCGCGCGAGGGTGAGGCGCTCCGGCACGACGTCGACGGCGATCACGCGCGCGCCCATGGCGTGTCCGAGCATCGTCGCGCTCAGGCCGACCGGGCCCTGGCCGAACACGGCCAGGGTGTCGCGCCCCGAGACGTCGATCCGCTTCAGGGCGCCATAGGCGGTGCCCGTCCCGCACGACACGGACGCGCCTTCTTCGAAGCTGAGCTCCTCCGGCAGCGGCACGCAGGTGAAGGCCGGCGCCAGCATGTAGGCTGCGTGGCCGCCGTGGCCCGTCATGCCGTACACGGTGATGCCCTTGCGACACAGCTGCGACCAGCCGAGACGGCAGTGGCGACATCGGCCGCAGCCCTTGTAGTGATGGTTCATCACGCGCTGACCGACGAGGGCCGGATCGACCCCGGCGCCGACCGCGGCCACCACGCCGGACGGCTCGTGGCCGGCGATCACGGGTCCGCCGGCGCCGAGACCGAGCGCCGCGGCCGCGTTGCCCGCGGCACGATACGGGTGCAGGTCGCTGCCGCACATGCCGGAGGCCTTCATCTGCAGCACCACCTCGCCCGGTCCGGGTGAGGGATCGGCGAAGTCGCGAATCTCGAGCTTGCGATTGCCGAGGAAGACGATGCCGCGCATGGTGACCTCCTTGTATTGCGTGAAAGCGGCGTCAACCTTACCATTTCAGGCCATGACGAGTCCGATCATCTCCGAGGCCGTGCGCGCGCTCGTCGACCGCCGGAACCTCACGCGCATCGAAGCGGCGGCGGCGATGGAAGCGATCATGTCGGGTGCGGCCACCAACGCGCAGATCGCCGCCTTCCTGACCGCGCTGCGGATGAAAGGCGAGACGGTCGAGGAGCTGATCGGCTTTGCCCAGGTGATGCGGCAGAAGGCGGTCCGCATCCGCGTGCACGACGTCGAGGTGGCCGGGCTCACGGGCACCGACCGCGAGATGCTGATCGACACCTGCGGCACCGGCGGCGACGCGACGGGCACGTTCAACGTGTCGACGGCCACCGCGTTCGTGGTGGCCGGCGCGGGACTGAAGGTCGCCAAGCACGGCAATCGGTCGGTGTCGTCGATGTGCGGCTCCGCCGACGTCGTGGAGACGCTCGGCGTCAACCTGGAGCTGTCGCCGCAGAAAGTCGCGCGGTGCATCGAGGAGGTCGGCATCGGCTTTCTGTACGCGCCGCTGCTCCACACCGCCATGAAGCACGTGATGCCCGTGCGGCGCGAGATGGCGATCCGCACCGTGTTCAACATGCTCGGACCGCTCACGAATCCGGCGTCGGCCAACGCGCAGATCATCGGCGTGTACGCCGCCGCGCTCACCGAGCCGCTGGCCCGGGTGCTGGCCGAGCTCGGGACCGTGCGCGCCTTCGTCGTCCACGGCGCCGACAATCTGGACGAGATCTCCAACACCGGCGAGAGTCGCGTGTCGGAGGTGCGGGAAGGCATGGTGCGCTCCTACACCGTGCGTCCCGAGGACTTCGGGCTCGCCAGGGCGACGATCGGTGAGCTGCGCGGCGGCGACCGCGAGGAGAACGCACGGATCATCCGCGCCATCCTCGACGGCGAGGCCGGGCCCCGACGTGACATCGTCCTGATGAACGCGGCGGCCGCGCTCGTGGCCGGCGCGCGGGCGCGCGACTTGAAGGAAGGCGTCGGGCTCGCTGCCCACTCCATCGACGACGGCGCGGCGCTGCGCAAGCTGGAGGCGCTGATCGGGCTGAGCGGCCGGCTCGCGGAGGAGCGATAGCACCGGACAAACAAAGACCGCGCTCACAGGGGCGGATGAGCGCGGTCGAGCCGGCGTTCGGCTAAGCGATGCGGTTCCAGCGGGCGCTGGTCCCGCCCTCCGTTCGTCTGCTCGCCATCTCTTCTGAGCAAGCCGGGTGCCGATCCTGGAACACGCCGATTTTTTCATTTTTCCGTGTGGCGCCCGGGGCCCCCGGGTGGCCGGGAGTGCACATCGTTGCCGATTCAATGGTCATCCGTTGCCCTGTTTTACCGCGGACGGCAGCGCGCGCCAGGAACGTCCCCGCATGGGGCGCCCCGGACCCGGAGACGCGGGCGTCGAGCCGGGCTCTGCTTGCGCCGTCGGCGCGAGGCGCCGTACAATGGCGGCGTATCGCCGTAGCGCACAAGCTCCCGTGGTTCCTGTCTTCCCCGGTCAGCGCGTCGGCGGTCTCGTTCGCGGCGCACAGTTCTAGAACACCGACGGAGGGTTCGGAGAGTTGACGGCACGCGTTCCGCGGTATCACCGCATCGCCGAGACGCTGCGTGACCGCATCCGCGAAGGCGCGCTCACGCCGGGCTCCCGGCTCGACAACCAGCGCGCGCTCGCGAGATCGTTCGGCGTGACCCTCATGACGCTGCGCCAGGCGCTCGAGCTGCTCGAGCGTGAGAACCTGATCGCGCGGCGCCACGGGCTCGGCACGTTCGTGGCCGCGCCGTCGATCGACTACGACATCCTGCAGCTGCGCCGCTTCGCCGGGGATCTGTCGGCACAGGGCGAGCACGTCACCACGCGCGTGCTCGGCAGCCGGCTGACGCCGGTCGATCGGCGCGTGACCGACGCGCTGCGGCTCCGGCCGCGCGGCCGCGTGGTGGTCATCGAGCGGCTGCGGCTGGTGGACGGACATCCGATGAGCCTGCAGCGCTCGTTCCTGCCGCCCGTGCTCGGCGAGCGCGTCCTCGAGGCCGATCTCGGCGTGACGCCGCTCATTCAGGTGCTCGAGTTCAAGCTCGGCGTCACCATCGAGCGGGCCAGCGAGAGCGTCTCGGCGGTGCGGCTCGGCCGCCGCGAGGCCCGTGAGCTCGGCTGTCTGGCCGGCATCCCGGCCTTCGAGTCCGAGCGCGTCTCCTACGATCCCGCCGGGGCGCCGGTGGTCTTCGATCGCGTCTACATCCCGGGGGACCGCTTCCGCATCACCCGGGAACTTCACTACGAGCTGTCCGAGCGAGGAGCGACCTCATGAAGATCGTGGTAGCCGTCAAGCAGGTGCCGGACACCGCCACGCAGGTGAAGATCTCCGGCGCCGATCCGAAGGCGATCGACACCGCGGGCATCACGTGGATCGTGTCGCCCTACGACGAGTTCGCCGTCGAGGAAGCGCTGCGCATCAAGGAAAAGCGCGGCCAGGGTGAAGTCGTGGCCGTCTCGCTCGGCCCCGATCGCGTGAAGGAAGCGCTCCGTTCGGCGCTGGCCATGGGCTGCGATCGCGCCATCCACGTGAACGACCCCGCGCTGGCGACCGCGGACACGCTCATGACCGCGCAGGCGCTGGCCGCCGTGATCAAGCAGGAGCAGCCCGCGCTGGTGATCTGCGGCCGGCAGGCGATCGACGACGACATGGGTGCGGTGGCCGCGCAGATGGCCGAGATCCTGGGCTGGCCGGCGGCGTCCTGGATCATGGAAGCGACCGTGGATGCCGACGCCAAGACCGTTCGCGTGGGCCGGCAGGTCGAGGGCGGGCTCGAGGTGTTCGACCTGCCGCTGCCGGCGGTGGTCTCCGCGCAGAAAGGCCTGAACGAGCCGCGCTATCCGACGCTCAAGGGAATCATGGGGGCGAAGAAGAAGGAGATCAAGGACGTCAAGGCCGCGGACCTCGGCGTGACGGCCGGCGCGCCACAGCTCGCCGTGAAGAATCTCGAGGCGCTGCCGGCGCGGCCGCCGGGCCGGATCATCCAGGGTGACGTCAAGGATGCCGTGAAGGAGCTCGTCCGCGCGCTGCGCGAGGAAGCGAAGGCGATCTGATGGCGAACGCGTTCTGGTGCATCGTCGAGGACGACCGGAAGGGCGCACCCAAGAAGGTGATGGCCGAGGTCATCGGCGAGGCCGCGCGCCTCGCGGGCGGCAACGTCGAGGCGGTGTGGCTGACCGACAAGGCCAGCGACGACGGCATCAAGCAGCTCGGCGCCTGGGGCGCCACCAAGGTCTGGGTTCTGGAGAACGCCGCCTTCGCGCCGTACCGCGGCGAGGTGTGGACGCCGGTGGTGGCCGATCTCGTCAAGCAGCACGCGCCGAAGGCCGTCTTCGCGCCGGTGACGAGCAAGATGCGCGAGTTCGCGGGGCGGCTGGCCGCGCGTCTCGGGGCCGGGCTCTCCGCCGATTCCGTCGGCATGGCGATGGAGGGCGATCAGCTCGTGGCCACGCGCCCGGTGTACGCGGGCAAGCTGCTGGCGAAGATGACCTGGGCGAAGACGCCGTGGATCGCGACCCTGCGGCCGAACGTCTTCAAGCCCGCCGACGCGCAAGCCGGCAAGACCGCACAGGTCGAGAAGCCGAGCGTGACCATTCCGGCCGCGACCATGAAGCTGGTGGAGCGGCGCGAGGAGACGTCGACCGGCCTGCCCGAGCTGACCGAGGCCGAGACCGTGATCTCCGGCGGCCGCGGCATGAAGGGGCCCGAGAACTACGTGATCCTCGAGAACATGGCGTCGGTCATCGGCGCCGCCGTCGGCGCCTCGCGCGCCGCGGTCGACGCCGGCTGGCGGCCGCATCGCTTCCAGATCGGCCAGACGGGCCGCACGATCTCGCCCAAGCTCTACCTCGGCTTCGGCGTCTCGGGTGCCATCCAGCACCTGGCCGGCATGCGGACCTCGAAGGTCATCGTCGCGGTCAACAAGGACCCCGACGCCCCGATCTTCAAGATCGCGGACTACGGCATCGTCGGCGACCTGTTCGAGGTGGTGCCCGCGCTGACGGACGAATTCAAGAAGCTCCTGGAGAAATGACGCGCTAGCATGCGGCTCGAGCTGACCGACGAGCAGCAGATGATCCGGACGATGGCGCGGGAGTTCGCGCAGGCGCACGTCGCGCCCATCGCGTCGGAGATCGACCGCGAGGCGCGCTTTCCTCACGAGACGGTCAAGCGGATGGGCGAGCTTGGCCTGCTCGGGATCATGGTGCCCGAACAGTGGGGCGGCGCGGGCGCCGATACCGTGTCGTACGTCGTCGCGCTCGAGGAGATCTCCAGGGTCTGTGCCTCCCACGGCGTCGTCATGTCGGTCAACAACTCGCTGTACTGCGATCCGATCTGGAAGTACGGCACCGACGCGCAGCGTGCGCGCTTCCTGAAGCCGGTGGCGTCGGGACACGCGCTCGGCTGCTTCGCGCTCACCGAGCCCGAGGCGGGCTCCGATGCCCGCAACCAGCGGACGCTGGCCGTGCGCGACGGCGGGGACTACGTCATCACCGGCCGCAAGATGTTCATCAGCACCGGACGCGAGGCGTCGTTCGTCCTCGTGTTCGCGCAGACGGATGCCGAGCGCGCGCACCGCGGCATCTCGGCCTTCGTGGTCGAGAAGGGCACGCCGGGGCTCTCGGTGAGCAAGACGGAGGACAAGCTCGGCATCCGTGCCTCCGACACCGCCGAGCTGGTGTTCGACGGCTGCCGCGTGCCCGTCGCCAATCGCATCGGCGAGGAGGGCAAGGGCTTCCACATCGCGCTCGCCACCCTCGATGGCGGGCGCATCGGCATCGCCGCGCAGGCGGTCGGCATCGCGGCCGGGGCGTACGACCGCTCGGTGGCGTATGCGCGCGAGCGCAAGGCGTTCGGCGTGCCGATCGGCCAGCACCAGATGGTGCAGTGGATGATCGCCGACATGGCGACCGCCATCGACGGCGCCCGCCTCATCACGCTGAAGGCCGCAACGCTGAAGGACGCGGGGAAGCCGTACACGAAGGAAGCGTCCATGGCCAAGCTCTTCGCGGCGGAGACGGCCATGAAGGTGGCCACCGACGCCGTCCAGATCCACGGCGGCTATGGCTACATCCGCGAGGCCGAGGTGGAGCGCTACTTCCGCGACGCGAAGATCACGCAGATCTACGAGGGCACCTCGCAGATCCAGAAGCTCGTCATCGCGCGCGAGGTGCTGAAGTGATCGCCTCCGTGCGCGAGTTCACGGAGTACTTCGACGGCGTGCGGCGCCGCACCATCGCGTTCTTCCGGATGATCCCGCCGGCGCGCGTCGACTGGGCGCCCGAGCCCGGCGAGTACACCTGCGGCGACATCGTCCGCCACGTCGCCACGTGCGAGAGCATGTTCACCGGCGTCGTTGCCGACGGTGTCTGGCGCTACGACGGCCACGACCGTGCGCTCGGCGCCTCGCGCGACGAAGCGCTTGCCCTGCTCGACGCCCGGCACGCCGAGTCCACGCGGGCTCTGGCCCGCACGGCCGACGCCGCCCTCGCGGAGATCCGCCCGGCGCTGGAGCCGGGTGGCCGCCCGATTCGCGGCTGGCGCGTGCTGATGGCGATGTGCGAGCACGAGATCCACCACCGCAGCCAGCTCGCCTGCTACCTCACACAACTCGGCATCGACGCCCCCGACATCTTCGGCCTCGGCGTCGAAGACGTGCAACGGCTCGCGCCCGGAGCCCCGCCCGCCGCGAACGGTGGTCCGACGAGCGCAGCCGCGCCCATCTCTCTCAGCCCACCCACGGCCAACGCGCAAACAGGCCTCCGATACAGGAGACGACCCCAATGACCGGCAAGCGCGAGTGGGAAGACCGCACCTACAAGCCGTTCGTCGGCAAGTCGCCGGAGCGCGACGTCCGCTTCGAGTCGCTGTCGGGCATCCCGGTGCAGCCGCTCTACACGCCGGAGGACGTCGCGGACAAGAGCTACGACGAGCGGCTCGGCTATCCCGGCCAGTACCCGTTCACGCGCGGCGTCTATCCGACGATGTATCGCGGACGGCTGTGGACGATGCGCATGTTCGCCGGCTTCGGCAGGCCCGAAGACACGAACGCGCGCTTCAAGTATCTGCTCGAGCAGGGCCAGACGGGACTCTCCACGGCCTTCGACATGCCGGCGCTGATGGGCTACGACGCCGATCATCCGCGCGCGCGCGGTGAGGTCGGCAAGGAAGGCGTGTCGATCTCGACGCTGGACGACTTCGAGCGGCTCTTCGCCGACATCCCGCTGGGCGACGTGACGACGTCGATGACGATCAACTGCACGGCGTCGGTGGCGCTCGCCATGTATCTGGCCATCGCCGAGAAGCAGGGGGTCGCCTGGGACCGCATCGGCGGCACCATGCAGAACGACATGCTCAAGGAGTTCATCGCCCAGAAGGAATGGATCTGCCCGCCCGAGCCGGCCGTCCGGATCGTGGCCGACATGATCGAGTTCACGTCGAAGCACGTGCCGCGCTTCAACCCCGTGTCGATCTCGGGCTACCACATCCGCGAGGCCGGCTCGACGGCGGTCCAGGAGCTGGCGTTCACGCTGGCCGACGGGCTCGGCTACGTCGAGTCCGCCCTGGCGCGCGGCCTCGACATCGACGCGTTCGCGCCGCGGCTGTCGTTCTTCTTCGATATCCACAACGACTTCTTCGAGGAAATCGCCAAGCTGCGGGCCGCGCGACGCATGTGGGCGCGCTTCATGAAGGAGCGGTACGGCGCCAGGAAGCTCGAGTCCATGCGCCTGCGCACCCACACCCAGACGGCGGGGGTGTCGGCGACGGCGCAGCAGCCGCTGAACAACATCGCGCGCGTGGCCATCCAGGCGCTGGCGGCCGTGCTCGGTGGCGCGCAGTCGCTGCACACGAACTCGTACGACGAGACGTGGGCGCTGCCGACCGAGGACGCGGTGACGGTGGCACTGCGCACGCAGCAGATCATCGCCGAGGAGACGGGCACCGCGCTGACCGTCGATCCGCTCGGCGGGTCGTACTTCCTGGAGAAGCTGACGGATCAGATGGAAGCGGCGGCCATGGAGTACATCGCGCAGATCGACGCCATGGGCGGCATGATCCGCGCCATCGACAACGGCTTTCCGCAGAAGGAGATCGCCGACGCCGCCTACCGCTACCAGCTGATGGAGGACCGCGGCCAGAAGGTGACCGTGGGCGTCAACAAGTACGCGATGCGCGAGGACAAGCCGATCAACTTCCTGCGGATCGACGAGAGCGTCGAGACCGAGCAGATCGAGCGCGTCGGCCGCTTCAAGGCCGCGCGCGACATGGCGAAGGTCGAGCGGCGGCTCAAGCAGCTGGCGGAGGCGTGTGGCAACGGGCACAACGTGATGCCGGTCCTGATCGACGCGGTGAAGGACTACGCGAGCCTCGGCGAGATCTCCGATGTCTATCGCCAGGTCTTCGGCCTCTATCGCGAGCCGATCATCTTCTAGGCAGGAGGGGCAGGGAGCATGACGGTCACCGCCGCGCTGTCGCCGGAACGCCAGAAGGCCATGGAGTATCTGACGGTCCGCGCCGAGGCCCTGCCGGCGGAGCAGGTCGTCGCGCGATTCCGTGCCGCGGTGGGCGAGTTCGAGGCCGCCATCGCCGGACTCGACGAGGGCGACGCCCGCACGGCCCTGATACCGGGCGAGTGGACGGCGGCACAGGTCGTCGATCACCTCGCGCAGACGACGATCCGCAACGCCGACGAGCTGCGCCACCTGCTCGACGGCCGCCGGCCGCCGGCGCCGCCGGTGTACGAAGCGCTCGTCTCGGGCGCGGCGCATCGCGTCCCGTGGGAGAGCCTCAAGGCCGAGCTGGCGGAGGCCAACGCCGAGTTCGTTGCGCTGCTCCATCGCGCCACACGCGACGCACCCAAGCCCGGCCCGACGGTGAGAACCATCCTCGTCATCAACCGCACGCGCGGCGACGGCGGCGTGGAGCCGGAGTACTTCGAGGCCGAGCTCGGCTGGAAGGGTTATGCGATGACCGCACGATTACACCTGCTCGACCACCGGACGCAGGTGCGCAAGCTGCGCGCGAGAGGGAGTGAGTCATGACAGACGCCATCCGGATCACCCGAACCACGACGCCGAAGGACAAGCCCAGGGACAAGGACCTGGCCTTCGGCAACGTCTTCACCGATCACATGTTCGTCGCGAGCTTCCAGGAGGAGAAGGGCTGGTACGACCCGCGCGTCGAGCCCTACGCGCCGCTGTCGCTCGATCCCGCCACCGCCGTCCTGCACTACGGGCAGTCACTGTTCGAGGGACTGAAGGCATTCCGCGGGCGCGACGGCCAGATCCGGCTCTTCCGACCCCAGAAGCACGTCGAGCGGCTGAACCGCACGGCGCACCGGATGACCATCCCGCCCATCGATCCCGAGCTCATCCTGCGCTCGTGGACGACGCTGGTGGACGTCGACCGCGACTGGGTGCCGTCCTCGGTCGGAACCTCGCTCTACATTCGTCCCACGGTGATCGCGAGCGAGCCGTTCCTCGGCGTGCGTCCGGCGAAGGAGTACCTCTACTACGTGATCCTGTCCCCCGTCGGACCGTACTATCCGGAAGGACTGGCGCCGACCAAGATCAAGGTCATCGACAACTACGTCCGCGCGGTGGCCGGCGGCCTCGGCGAGGCCAAGACGTCCGCCAACTACGCGGCCAGCCTCTACGCCGCCGAGGAGGCCAAGCACGAGGGCTTCACGCAGGTGCTCTGGCTCGACGGTGTGCATCACAAGTACGTCGAGGAGGTCGGCACCTCGAACATCATGCTGAAGATCGGCGACGAGGTCATCACGCCGCCCCTGGCCGGCACCATCCTGGCCGGCGTGACGCGCGACTCGGCGCTGGCGTTGATGCGCGAGTGGGGCATGCGCGTCTCCGAGCGTCCGATCACCATCGACGAGGTGCTCGACGCCGCGCGCAGCGGCAGCCTCCGCGAGGTGTGGGCGACGGGCACCGCCGCTGTGGTCTCGCCGATCGGCGAGCTCGCGTACAAGGGCGAGCGGCTGGTGATCAACGGCGGGCGCATCGGCGAGACGGCGCAGAAGCTGTACGACACCATCGTCTCGATCCAGTACGGCACGTCGCCCGACACCCACAAGTGGACGGTCGTGGTCTAGGCCGATGACAGAAGGCCAGTGCGTGTTCTGCAAGCTCCGGGACGGGCAGATCCCCTCGATGAAGATCTACGAGGACGAGGCCACGCTGGCCTTCATGGACATCAACCCGCTGACCACGGGCCACTGCCTCGTGATCACGAAGAATCACGCCGCCACGCTGTGGGACGCGGAGACGGCAGATCTGCAAGCCGCCATCGCGACGGCCAAGCGGGTGGCGATCGCGCTGCGCGAGGCGGTCAAGCCGGACGGCCTCAACATGCTGCAGGCCAACGGGGCCGCCGCCTTCCAGTCGGTTCCCCATTTCCATCTGCATCTCATCCCGCGCTGGGTGCGCGACGGCAAGGGCTTCGACTGGAAGCTGGTGGCCGGCGATCGCACCGCGATCGCCGGCGTCGGTGAGCGTCTGCGCGCGGCGCTCGGAGACGCCCGATGACTCAGGCACGCACCGTCCGTGTCGTCGTCGCGAAGCCCGGCCTCGACGGCCATGACCGCGGCGCCAAGATCGTCGCGCGCGCGTTGCGCGACGCGGGCTTCGAGGTGATCTACACGGGGCTGCACCAGACGCCCGAGCAGATCGTCGCCACCGCGCTGCAGGAGGACGCCGATGCCATCGGCCTCAGCGTGCTCTCGGGCGCCCACAACTATCTCTTCAAGCGCGTGCTCGAGCTGCTCCGGGAGAAGGGGGCCGACGACGTCGCGGTGTTCGGCGGAGGCATCATCCCGCCCGAGGACGTCGCGGCGCTGAAGGCCATGGGCGTCAAGGAGCTGTTCACGCCCGGCACGTCGACGCAGGACATCGTCCGCTTCGTCCGCGAGCACATCCGCGCGGCCGTCTGAGCCATGCAGGTCCGGGGAAGCGACCTCTGGCCGGCCCCGCTCACGCGGGATCTCGTCACCGAGACGCACCACGGCCGCTCGCTGCGCTGTTATCCCCGCCGCGCGCGCACGCTCGGCGCCGTGCTGGATCAGGCCGCCGAGCGGGTTCCCGCCCGCGAGGCGGTGGTGGCGCACGACCGGCGCCTGACGTGGCGCGAGCTGCGCGACGAGGTCGATCGCATGGCCGCCGCCCTGCACGTGCGCCACGGCATCAAGCCGGGCGACCGCGTGGCGCTGCTGCTCCTGAACTCGGCGGAGTTCTGCGTGGCCGTTCTCGCGTGCGCCCGCCTCGGCGCCATCGCGGTCACGCTGAACACGAAGCTCAAGGCGCCCGAGCTGGCCTTCATGCTCGGGCACTCGGGCGCGCGCGTGCTGCTGATGCATGCCGCCGTCTGGGACGAGATCGCGCCGATCCGGGCCGGCATTCCGTGCGAGCGGATCTACGTCGCCGGCGCGGTGCCGCCGGGCGCGCACGCGCTCGAGACGCTGCGCGAGCCGTCCGCGCCGCCCGCCGTCGCCGTCGGCGAGGACGATCCCGCGTTCATCCTGTACACGTCGGGCACGACGGGGCGACCCAAGGGAGCCATCGCCACGCACCTCGGCATCATCTCCTCGAACGTCAGCTTCGAGCGCTGCATGGGGCTCCGGGACGGCGACCGGACGCTGGTGGCGGTGCCGCTGTTTCACGTGACGGGGCTCATCGGACAGTTCCTGACGATGGCGTGGATCGGCGGCACCACTGTCATCATGCGCACCTTCGACGCCGCCGAGGCCGTGCATCAGCTGGACGCCGAACGCATCACGCACATGATCGCGGCGCCGACGGTGTTCACGATGATGCGGCAGCAGCCGGGGCATCGCCCGGCAGGCCGGACGCTGCGGACGGTCGGCTATGGCGGTGCGCCCACGCCGCCCGACGGCATCGCGGCCCTTCGCGCGTGGCTGCCGGACGCCACGCTGCACAACGCATACGGGATGACGGAGACGTGCTCGCCGGCCACGCTCATGCCGGTCGGCGAAGAGCTGCGGCGAGTGTCATCGGTGGGCTGGCCGGTGCCCATCGCCGAGCTGAGGACGGTGGAAGTCGGCACGGGGCGCGAGTGCGCGGCGGGCGAGGTCGGCGAGCTGTGGGTGTACGGACCCATGGTGGTGCCGGGCTACTGGGCGAATCCCGAGGCGACGGCGGCGACGATGGGCGACGGCTTCATGCGAACCGGCGATCTGGCGAAGATCGACGCGGACGGCTACGTGACGATCATGGATCGGCTGAAAGACATGATCAACCGTGGCGGCGAGAAGATCTACTGCGTGGAGGTGGAGGACGTTCTCTGCGCGCATCCCGACATCCTGGAAGCGGCCGTGGTCGGCGTGGCGGACGCCGTGTATGGCGAGGTGGTGAAGGCGTGCGTGGTGCCGCGCGCCGGCGCCCGCGTCGATCCCGAGGACGTCCGACGTTTCGTGGGCGCGCGACTGGCGAAGTTCAAGGTGCCACGCGAGGTGGCGGTGCTCGAGACGCTGCCGCGCAATCCAAACGGCAAGGTCATCAAGGGAGAACTGCGGTGAGTGACGACGACGTGAGAGCGGAGCTCGAGCGGCTGCGCGCCGAGAACGCTGCGCTCAAGGCGCGACCCGGGCGCGGCGCCGTCTCGCTGAAGGTGAGCGAGAAGGGCGGCCTGTCGGTGTACGGCCTCGGGCGGTTTCCGGTGACGCTCTACAAGGAGCAGTGGACGAAGCTGCTCGACATGGCCGACGAGATCCGCGCCTTCCTGAAGGCGCACGACGCCGAGCTCAAGACGAAGCCGCAGTGACGGGGACGGACGCATGGACTTCGAGCTGACCGCCGAGCAGAAGCAGGTCCGCGACGTGGCGCGACAGTTCGCCGACAGCGAGCTCGGCGACAAGATCGCCCCGTATGACGAGCGCCACGAGTTCCCGCACGAGATCGTCCGCAAGCTGGGGCCGCTCGGCTTCCTCGGCGTGCTGGTGCCCGAGGAGTACGGCGGCAGCGCGCTCGACTATGTCTCCTACGCGCTGATCGTCGAGGAGCTCAACCGGGGCGACGCCTCGGTCGGCATCACGATGTGGGCGCACAACTCGCTGGGCACGAATCACATCGCGCTGTTCGGCTCCCCCGAGCAGAAGCGTCGCTACCTGCCGGCGCTGGCGAGCGGCCAGGTGCTTGGCGCCTGGGGCCTCACGGAGCCGGGCTCGGGCTCGGACGCCGCCGCGCTGCGCACCCGGGCCGAGCGTGACGGCGACGCCTGGGTGCTCAACGGCAGCAAGGCGTTCATCACCAACGCCTCCGTCGGCCAGACGGCGGTGGTGATGGCGCGCACCGACCCCGCCCGCGGCGCCAAGGGCATCTCGGCCTTCGTGCTCGAGAAGGGCATGCCGGGCTTCACCGCCGGCAAGCCGTACCGCAAGCTCGGCCTGCACGCCTCCGACACCGCGGAGCTGATCTTCGAGGATGCGCGCGTGCCGGCCGACAATCTCCTCGGCGAGGCGGGCCAGGGCTTCGTGCAGGCGATGCAGGTGCTCGAGGGCGGCCGCATCGCGATGGCGGCCATGGCCGTCGGCATCGCGCAGGCGGCCGTGGACCAGGCGGCGAAGTACATGAAGCAACGCTCCGCCTTCGGCAAGACGCTGGCCGAGTTCAACGGCCTGCAGGGGATGATCGCCGACCTCGCCACCGAGGTGGAGGTGGCGCGGCTGCTCATGCTGCGCGCCGCCTGGCTCAAGGATCAGGGGCGCCCGGCGATGCACGCGGCGGCCATGGCCAAGGTGTTCGGCTCCGAGGTGGCGATGAAGGCGGCCACCAAGGCGGTGCAGATTCACGGTGGCGCCGGCTACATCACCGAGTTCCCGGTCGAGCGCATCTTCCGCGACGCCAAGCTGACCGAGATCGGCGAGGGCACGTCCGAGGTGCAGCGCATGGTGATCGCGCGCGAGATCCTGAACGTCTCGTGAGCGAGCTGATCGTCGTCGACGCCGTCGACAAGCGGTACCGGACGTCGTCCGGGCCGGTCGACGCGCTGCGCGGCGTGTCGCTCGCCGTCGGCGCGGGCGAGTTCTGCACGCTGATCGGGCCGTCGGGCTGCGGCAAGTCGACGCTGCTCGGGATGCTGGCCGGTCTCGTGCAGCCCGACGGCGGCCGCGTGCTCATCGACGGCCGCGCCGTCGACGGCCCCGATCCGCGCCGGGTGGCCACCGTGTTCCAGGACGCCGGGCTCTTCCCGTGGCGAACGACGCTCGAGAACATCGAGTTCGGCCTCGAGCTGCAGGGCGTCCCGCGCGAGCGCCGGCGCGCGGTGGCCACCGAGCTGCTGGGGCCGCTCGGGCTGCGGCCGTTCGCCGGCAAGTATCCGCGCGAGCTGTCGGGCGGGATGCGGCAGCGCGTGGCCATCGGCCGCGCGCTCGCGATCGACACGCCGATCGTCCTGATGGACGAGCCCTTCGGCGCCCTCGACGAGCAGACGCGGCTGCTGATGGGCGAGTGGCTGCTCGACATCTGGCGCCGCACGCGCAAGACCGTCGTCTTCGTGACCCACAGCCTGCACGAGGCGCTCGCGCTGTCCTCGCGGGTGGTGGTGATGACGGCGCGGCCTGGACGGCTCAAGGCGGTGATCGAGCTGCCGATGCCGTATCCGCGCCTCATGGAGTCGGCCGACCTGGTCACGCTGCGCGCGAAGCTCTGGAGCGAGATCCGGGAGGAGTCGCTCCGCTCGATGGGCGAGACGTGACGGTCGCCGTCATCCGCGCCGGCCTGCTCCTCGCCGTGCTCGCCGCCTGGGAGATCGCCGGCCGCCTCGGCAACCCGCTGCTGTACGTGCCGCCTTCCGCCGCGGTGCCGGCGCTCGTCCGGCTGCTGGGCCTGCAGTCGTATCCCGATCTCGGCGAGCATCTGCTGCTGACCCTGCGCGAGATCGTCGCCGCCTACGGCCTCGCCGTGGTGGCCGGTGTGGCCTGCGGCTTCGCGCTCGGCTCCAGTCGTCTGCTCGGGCGCGCCTACGGGCCGCTGCTGGCCGCGCTCTACGCGGTGCCGGCGGTCGTCTGGTATCCGTCGCTCATGCTGTTCTTCGGCCTGGACGCCGCGTCCAAGATCGCGTTCGGATTTCTGCTCGGCTTCTTTCCGATCACGCTGGCCGTCCTCGCCGGCATCCGGCAGGTGAATCCCCAGCTTGTCACGGTGGCCCGCGCCTTCGGCGCCTCCCGGGCGACGGTATTCCGCACGGTCATGCTGCCGTCGATGCTGTTCACGCTGGTGGGCGGCCTGCGGACGGGGCTCGCGCTGTCGGTGATCGGCGTGATCGTCGGCGAAGTCCTCGGCTCCAAGGCGGGCATGGGCTCGCTGCTCAATCACGCCTACGGTCTCTTTCGGACCGCGGACTACGTCGCGCTCGTCCTCGTCACGCTGGTGCTGATCGTCGGCTCCGACGCGGCCGCCAGCGTGCTCGAGCATCGCGCGCGCCGGTGGACCGAATGAGCCGGGCCCGCGTGCGACTGCTCCAGGCGCTGAGCATCGCGGTGCTGCTCGTCGGCTGGGAGGGTATCGCCCGCGGCGGCTGGGTGGATCCGCTGTTCGTCCCGGCGCCGAGCGCAGTGGTGCGCGCCTTCGGCCGCATCGGTGCGCCCGCGCTGGCGGGGCTCGGCGACACACTGGTGAAGACCGCCATCGCGTACGTGCTGTCCGTCGTGCTCGGGGTGGCGGGGGGCATCCTCATCGGCTCCGTGCAGGCGGTGCGCCAGGCGGTCAACCCGTTCGTCATCGCGCTGTACGGCATGCCGAAGATCCTGGTGCTGCCGTGGATCGTGCTGCTGCTCGGCTTCGGCTCCGCGCCCGCGGTCGTGTACGGCACGATCCACGGCCTCTTTCCGATCCTCGTGCTGGTCACCGGCGCCGTACGCGACGTCGACCGCGGCCTGCTCACGGTGGCCCGCGCCTTCGGCGCGCGACGCTGGCAGCTCTACTGGAAGGTCGTGCTGCCCGCCATCGTGCCGACGGTGCTGGCCGGCATGCGGCTCGGCGTCGTGTTCTGTCTGCTCGGCGTGCTCATCGTGGAGATGTTCGCCGGCGTGCGCGGCATGGGGTACGTCATGTCGTCGCTGGCCAACGGCTTCCAGGCGCCCGAGCTGTTTGCGGCCACCGCGCTCGTGTCCACGGCGTCGATCGTCATCGTCGTGTCGCTCGACGCCCTGAACGAACGGCTCTCGCACTGGCGAGGAGACGTCAGATGAAGATCACCGACATCGTCGTCCACCGGCTCTCGGTTCCGCTCCCGCGTCCCGTGCGCACCGCGCGTCACGATCACGCCCACGCCGACACCGTCGTCGTCGAGATGCGGGGCGACCGCGGCCTCGTCGGCAGCGGGTACTGCTTCGCCTTCGGCCCGCGCAAGGCGGCGGCACTGGCCGCGCTCGTCGAGGATCTCGCCGAGGTCTATCGCGGTCGAACGGCGGCGCCCACGGCTCGCTTCGCCGAGGCGTGGCGTGGCATGCACTTCATCGGGCACACGGGGGTCGCGCTCATGGCGCTGTCCGCCCTCGACACCGCGTGCTGGGATCTCGCCGCGCGCGCCGCCGGGCAGCCGCTCTTCCGTTACCTCGGCGGCGACCGGACGCGCGTGCCGACCTACGCCTCGAGCGGCCTCTGGCTCGACTACAGCGTCGACGACCTGCTCCGCGAAGCCGAGGCCTTCCGCGCGCAGGGTCACCGGGCCATGAAGATGCGCGTGGGGCGCAGCGATCCCGAGGAGGACGTGGAGCGGGTGCGCGTCGTGCGAGACGCGCTCGGCGGCGAGGCCGCGCTGCTCGCCGACGTGAACCAGGGCTGGGACGAGCCCACCGCCATCCGCATCGGACGGCGTCTCGAGGCGCACGGTCTCTACTGGCTCGAGGAGCCGCTGCCGTTCGAGGACCTGGAGGGCTGCGCGCGCGTGGCCGCGGCGCTCGACATGCGCATTGCGACCGGCGAGACCGATTACGGCAGCGCCGGGATGAAGCGTCACCTCGAGGCGCGCGCGGCCGACGTGCTCATGCCGGATCTGCAGCGAATGGGCGGACCGACGGAGTTCATGCGGGCGGCCGCCCTGTGCCACGCATGGCACCAGCCGGTCTCGTCCCATCTGTTCACCGAGACCTCGGCGCACCTGCTCGCCGCGGTTCCGAATGGACTGATCCTCGAGCACATGGGATGGTGGCAGGACCTTTTCACGGAGCCGCTGCGGATCGAGGGCGGCTGCGTCGTGCTCGACGAAAAGCCCGGCATCGGGCTCGAGCTCTCGCAGAACGCCCTCAAGCGGTTCCGCGTCTGACGGTTTGAGGCGGCACCGGCCAGAAAGTCCCCGGAGGGTCTGGTCGGTTTCGAGCCGTTCCCGCCCGGGTCAGCGCGACACGACCGCGAAATCGAATCGTTGCGCGCGCGCCGCGACTGGAACAGCCCCTGCAATGTCCCCCGCGAGCCGACTCGCACGCCGGCTCGGGGGAGGCATCACATGGCAGTCGCGACCAAGCCCGTGGAGCGTCGGGACGCACCGGTCGTCAGCACCGTGTATCTCACCGACGACGGACTCCGCCATGCGCGCTGCGGCGAAGCGCTCGCGTTCGTGCGGCGGCGGCAGGGTCTCGAGCTCGACTTCCACTGCCGCGTGTGCCACGAGCACATCGCGCTCACCGAGTACGCGCTCAACCGCATCCCCGTCGGCGCCCCCCGCGGCGTCGAAGAGCTGGCCGCGAACTGACGAGCCGCGCCGCTTCGACGCGCGCTCCGGCCCGCCGGGCTGCGACGAACGTCACGCAGGCGCCTCCGCGCCGCTGAGGCGGGAGCGGCGGACGTGGGCCTGGACGTCGCGGACCACGTCGCGCTCGACGATGATCTCGACCTCGTGGTCCTCCACGTCCCAGTACGTGACGGCGGCGAGCACGCCGGCCAGCCGCCGGTGATGGGGGATGATGCGGCGGCCGCGATAGACGAGCGTCTTGCGATCGGGCTCGGCCAGCGTGACGCGCTCTTCGACGTCGTGACCGCAGAGCTGGAGCACCTCCTGGTAGGTCGTCGTTCCGGGCGCGATGCGCGTCAGCGTGTCTCGATCCAGGATCACCCCGGTCTGACGTTGCACCGGCTCCTCGCGGTCCCGCCAGAAGCGCAGGCGCCCCGCCCACCGCTTGCTCACGCGCTCCGCGATCGTGCGGAGGAGGACGCCGCCGAGGTTACCGGCCAGGAAGAACGCCAGCGGGATCAGCACCGGCGCCCATGACTGCAGCCCGGTGAAGTAGCCGAACTGCACGCTGAGGGTCTGCGGCGTCAGTCCCTCGCCGCGATCGATGTAGAGCGACACGGTGTCCGTGAGGTCGCGCGTCTCGCTCAGCTGCCGGCGCGCGCCCGCCGGCTGCATCTCGTCGATCTTGAGGTGCGGGCTGTCGGCGAAATCGATCAGCAGCTGCGCCGGGTCCTCCGAGAGGCGGATCATCCGGTCGCGGTGCTCGAAGTACATCGGAAAGACGCCGCGTGCCCGCACCTCGTTGAACGACAGCGTGAGCCGGTGCCGTGGGCCCCACAGCGTGTGCTCGGCCCACGTCCCCGGCTTGTCCTTGAGCAAGCCTTTCGTCTTGAACGTGAGCTTCATCAAGAATGCGCGATTCAGCATGCGCGGGTCCCACGGGATGCGGATGAAGCTGGCGGGCGAGGTGAGCCCCATCGCCCCCGAGCTGCGCACGTACGTCACGAACGGCGCGCCGCCGGCGATCGCCTGCCACTGCCCCGAGCGGGTGCCGTACAGGTTGCGCGAGGCGTAGAGGACCCGACCGCTGTCGACGGCGTCGAACCCCCGCGCCTCGACGTATTTCTCCAGCTCGGCGTCGGCCTTGCCGATCTTCGCGTCGCCGAGGACGG
This sequence comes from Candidatus Methylomirabilota bacterium, assembly GCA_036265915.1. Lineage (GTDB taxonomy): Bacteria > Methylomirabilota > Methylomirabilia > Rokubacteriales > CSP1-6 > AR12. The sequence continues at coordinate 19,065 of DATAOC010000126.1, forward strand.
CGCTCGGCCAGAGCAGGGAGATGTCGTGCTGCGCGTCGGCGAGGCTGCGCCCGGGCGGGACGGACACGCTCCAGAACACGTCGACCTCGATCGGGCCGAGAGTGGGCGTGACGTTCGCGCGGATGAAGAGGGGGCCGATCTCGAACGGCGGCGCCGGGCGCGACGCGATGAAGATCTGCGCATCCGCCGCCGGCGCGCCCAGGAGCAGCGCGAGGAGGAGGACGAGCGCGAGGGCCGTCACAACCGAACGGGGAAGAACTCGCGCGCGATGTGCTCCTCGATCGGCAGCTTCTTCTTGATCACGCCCTGCTCCAGCAGCACGTCCTGCATCGAGCTCAGCGCCTCCACGCTCACCTGACCGTTGAGCGACAGCAGCGGGCCGGAGATCTTGTGGGCCGCCAGCACCGCCTCCGGGCTCCAGCCGATCTTCTTCGAGATGATCTCGGCGGCGTCCTGCGGCTGGTCGTGCATGTACTTGGCGGCGCCGAAGATCGCCTTCATGACCTTGCGGATCTGCTCGGCGTTCTTGCGGATCGAATCCTCGGAGACGTATTGGACCTGGCTGATCCATTTCGGGGTGACCGTGTCCAGGCGCATGAGCACCCTGGACTTGCCGGCGAGCTGGGTCACCGCGCCGCCGTCGCCCCACACGTAGGCGGCGATCTCCTTGCGCGAGAGCGCGGCGAGCTGCGCATCGAGGCCGCCGAGGGGGACGACCTTCACGTCCTTGTCGGGATCCCAGCCGTGGTACTTGGCGAACATTCGTGCGAAGACCCACGTGGTCGAGCCCACGGCGGTGACGCCGATCGCCTTGCCCTTCAGCTCGGCCGGCCCCTGGATGTCCGGCGCGACGTTCATCGTGAAGTGGTTGCCCTCGGTGTGCGTGGCCACCATCTTCAGCGGCATCCCGGCCTCGCGGAACACGAGGATGTCGGTGCTGCCGGCGGCGCCGAGAAGAATGTCGCCGGCAATCACCGCCTTGACGAGATTCGGCCCGCCGCGGAAGGGGACGTATTCGGCATTGAGGTTCTCCGTGTGGAAGAAGCCCTTCTCCGTGGCGACGATGAACGGGCCGGCCAGCGAGTAGTCGCCGAGCACCGCGGTGCCGACCTTCACGCTCGCCTGCGCCGTCGCGACACGCGGCGCCGACGCGGCCAGGACGGCGCCGCCCGCGGACATCAGAAAGCGCCGTCGACTCACTTGCCGCATGCGCCGTCTCCTTGACAGTGTCCCGTTTTTTCCATACGTTGGGCCGCACGTTCCATGCCCGCTGGAAGCCACCCAGATCGTAGCACGACCCCCGTTTCCTACGAGGCCAGGGACGGCGTCAGCGTGATCACGCTGACGCGGCCATCCGTGCTCAACGCGCTCGACACCGGCCTCGCGGCCGCGCTCGTCGACGCGGTGGAGCGCGCCGAGACGGACGACACCTACGCGATCGTCGTGCGCGGCGCCGGGCGCGCCTTCTGCTCCGGCATGGACCGCAACGCGCTGGCGCGCGGCGACATCGGCGAGTCGTTCTATCGCCTCTGGATCCGCGCCCTCAACCGCCTCGAGGACGCCGCGAAGGTGTCGATCGCCGTCCTGCACGGGTACTCCATCGGCGGCGGGCTGCAGCTCGCGGTGGCGTGCGACCTGCGCCTGGCCACGACGGACGCCGTGGTGGGGCTCGGCGCCTCGCGCCACGGCATCATCCCGGACGGCTCCGTGCTTCGCCTCGCGCGGTTGATCGGCCTCGCCCGGGCCAAGGAGCTGTCGCTGCTGAACGACGAGATCACGGGTGTCGCGGCCCACGCCATCGGCCTGGTGACGCGCGTCTGCGCGGCCACCGAGCTCGACGCCACGCTGGCCGGAATGCTCGAGCGCCTCCGCCACCAGGCGCCCACGGCGAACGCGCACATCAAGCGCCTGCTTCACGAGTCGTTTCACACCGACCCCCGCGCGCGCATCGACGACGTGCTGACCGCGCAGGCCGGGTGCATGCAGTCCTGGGAGACGGCCGAGGCGAACCGGGCCTGGCACGACAGGCGCGAGCCGGTCTTCCACCCGCGACAACAGCCGGCCCCGGCGTCGAGCGGGCGGCCGGAGCCAGCGCCTGCCTCGAACAGGCCCCCCGCGTCATGACGCGGGCCCAGGGGCCGATCGATGACGGCGCCATCCTGGAGACGGAAGGGCTCACGAAGGAATTTCGCGGATTCGTCGCGGTGCGGAACGTCTCGCTCCGGGTCCGGCGCGGCACCATCCACGCGCTCATCGGCCCCAACGGCGCCGGCAAGACGACGTGCTTCAACCTCTTGACGCACTTCATCACGCCGACGGCCGGCCGGATCCGCTTCAACGGGCGGGACATCACCGGCAGCCGCCCCGCCGACATCGCGCGGCTCGGCCTCGTACGCTCGTTCCAGATCTCGGCCGTGTTCCCGCATCTGACCGTGCTCGAGAACGTCCGCGTCGCGCTGCAGCGCACGCGCGGCGCCTCGTTCGACTTCTGGCGGAGCGAGCGCGTCCTGGAGGCGCTCAACGAGCGGGCGGGCCAGCTCATCGCCGCCGTCGGCCTGGGCGACTTCGCCGGCACCACGGCCGTGGAGCTGCCGTACGGTCGCAAGCGCGCGCTCGAGATCGCGACCACGCTGGCGCTGGAGCCGGAGCTGATGCTGCTCGACGAGCCGACGGCCGGCATGGGCCACGAGGACGTCGACCGCATCTCGGCCCTCATCAAGACGGTCGCCGCCAACCGGACCGTGCTCATGGTCGAGCACAACCTCGGCGTCGTCGAGAAGCTTTCGAACCACATCACCGTGCTGGCGCGCGGCGAGGTGCTGGCCGAGGGCGATTACCAGACCGTCTCGCGCGACCCGCACGTACGGGAAGCGTACATGGGCTCGGGCCATGCCTGAGGCGGCCGCGCTGCTCGGCGTGCGCGCCCTCAACGCCTGGTACGGCGAGTCGCACATCCTGCACGGCGTGGACTTCGATGTCGCGGCCGGCGAGGTGGTCACGCTCCTCGGTCGCAACGGCGCCGGCAAGACGACGACGCTGAAGGCGGTGATGGGCATGGTGCCGCGCCGGCGGGGCTCGGTGCGCTTCGCCGGCCAGGAGCTCATCGGCAAGCCGTCGAACCAGATCGCGCGCCAGGGAATCGCGTTCTGTCCCGAGGAGCGCGGCATCTTCGCGAGCCTGAACGTCGAGGAGAACCTCCTCCTGCCGCCCGAAGTGCGGCCGGGCGGACTCGCCGTCGACGCGATCTACCAGCTGTTTCCCAATCTCAAGGAGCGGCGGCGCAGCCGGGGCACCACGCTCTCCGGCGGCGAGCAGCAGATGCTGGCCATCGGCCGCATCCTGCGCACCGGCGCACGGCTGCTGCTGCTCGACGAGCCGACGGAAGGCCTGGCCCCCGTGATCGTGCAGCAGATCGGCGGCACCATCCGCCGTCTCAAGTCGGAGGGATTCACGATCCTGCTCGTGGAGCAGAACTTCCACTTCGCGGCCACGGTGGCCGACCGGCACTACGTCATGGAGCACGGGCGCGTCGTCGACAGCCTCGCCAACAGCGACCTGCCCGCACACACCGCCAAGCTGCACGACTATCTCGGAGTCTGAAAAGGAGCCCTGGATGAGCCTGCTTCGCGTCCTCGTCGTGGCGGCGATCGTCGCCGTCAGCGCGCTGCCCGCGCACGCGCAGATCTCGGACAACGTCATCAAGATCGGCGTCCTGAACGACCAGTCGAGCCTCTATGCCGATCTCGCCGGCCAGGGCTCGGTGGTCGCCGCCCGCATGGCCGTGGAAGACTTCGGCGCCGACAAGAAGGGCATGAAGGTGGAGATCGTCTCCGCCGACCACCAGAACAAGCCGGACGTCGGCTCCTCCATCACGCGACAGTGGATCGACGTCGACAAGGTCGACGTCATCGTGGACGTTCCCAACTCCGGCGTGGCGCTCGCCGTGAATCAGATCGTCCGCGACAAGGGCAAGGCCTTCCTGGTCTCCGGCGCGGCCACGGCCGATTTGACGGGCAAGGCGTGCTCGCCGAACACGATCCACTGGACGTACGACACGTGGGCGCTCGCCAACGGCACCGGCAACGCCATCGTAAAGACCGGCGGCGATACGTGGTTCTTCCTGACCGCGGACTACGCCTTCGGGCACGCGCTGGAGCGCGACACCGAGGCGGTGGTGACCAAGGCCGGGGGCAAGGTGATCGGCAAGGTCCGCCATCCGCTCAACACGCAGGACTTCTCGTCGTTCCTGCTGCAGGCGCAGGCGTCGAAGGCCAAGATCATCGGCCTCGCCAACGCCGGCGGTGATACGACGAACGCGATCAAGCAGGCGGCCGAGTTCGGCATCGTGCGCGGCGGACAGAACCTCGCCGGGCTGCTCGTCTTCATCACCGACGTGCACGCGCTCGGGCTCGACAAGGCGCAGGGGCTGATCCTGACCGAGACGTTCTACTGGGATTCCAACGACCGCACGCGCGCCTTCGCCAAGCGGTTCGCCGAGCGGAACCGGCAGATCTACCCCACCATGGTCCACGCCGGCGTGTACTCCTCGGTGCTCCACTACCTGAAGGCGGTGGAGGCGCTGAAGAGTGACGACGGCACCAGGGTGATCGCCAAGATGAAGGAGATGCCGACCGACGATCCGCTCTTCGGCAAGGGCAGCATCCGCGTCGACGGCCGGAAGATCCATCCCGCGTACCTGTTCGAGGTGAAGAAGCCGTCGGAGTCGAAGGGCACCTGGGACTACTACAAGCTGCGCTCGACGATCCCGGCCGACCAGGCATTCCGTCCGCTGGACCAGGGCGACTGCCCGCTGGTGAAGAAGTAGCGTGACCGCGATCCCCATCCAGGCGCTGATGGGGCAGCTGTTGATCGGGCTGATCAACGGCGCGTTCTACGCCATGCTGAGCCTCGGGCTGGCCGTCATCTTCGGCCTGCTCAACATCATCAACTTCACCCACGGCGCCCAGTACATGCTGGGCGCCTTCGTCGCCTACTTCGCGCTGCAGTGGGCGGGGCTCGGCTACTGGTGGGCGCTGCTGCTGGCGCCGGTGCTGGTCGGGCTCTTCGGCATCGTGCTCGAGCGCACGATGCTGAAGCCGCTCTACCAGCTGGATCATCTGTACGGGCTGCTGCTGACGTTCGGCGTCGCGCTCATCGTGCAGGGCCTCTTCCGGAATGCGTTCGGCTCCTCGGGCCTGCCGTACGCGATGCCGGCGGCGCTCACCGGCGGCTACAACCTCGGGTTCATGTTCCTGCCGACCTATCGCGCGTGGGTGATCGTGTTCTCGCTCGTGGTGTGCCTCTCCACCTGGTACGTCATCGAGCGGACCCGGCTCGGGTCCTACCTGCGCGCGGCCACCGAGAATCCGGGGCTGGTCCAGGCGTTCGGCATCAACGTCCCGCGCATGATCACGCTGACCTACGGGTTCGGCGTCGCGCTGGCGGCGCTGGCGGGCGTGCTGGCGGCGCCGATCTACCAGGTGAACCCCCTCATGGGCGCCGACCTCATCATCGTCGTCTTCGCGGTCGTCGTCATCGGCGGCATGGGGTCGATCATCGGCTCCATCGTGACCGGCTTCGCGCTCGGTGTGGTGGAAGGCCTCACCAAGGTGTTCTACCCGGAGGCCTCGAACACGGTCATCTTCGTCATCATGGCCCTCGTGCTGCTGGTGCGACCCGCCGGCCTCTTCGGCCAGGAGCGCTGATGGCGAGCACCCGCGATCTCGCTGTCCCGCTGCCGACGACGGTGGCCACGATGCCGACGCACCAGATGGTCGCGTTCGCGGTGATGGTGGTGGCGGCGGCGGCGGCGCCGTTCTTCGTCTATCCGGTGTTCCTCATGAAGGCGCTGTGCTTCGCGCTCTTCGCGTGCGCATTCAACCTGCTCATCGGCTACGCGGGCCTGCTGTCGTTCGGCCACGCCGCGTACCTCGGCGTCGCCGGCTACGCGTCCGCGCACGCGGCAAAGGTCTGGGGCGCGCCGCCGGAGGTCTCGATCGTGTTCGGCACCGCGTTGGCCGGCGTGGTCGGGCTGCTCATCGGCCTGCTCGCCATCCGCCGGCAGGGCATCTACTTCGCGATGATCACGCTGGCGCTCGCCCAGATGGTGTTCTTCTACTGCCTGCAGTCGAGGTTCACGGGCGGCGAGGACGGCATCCAGGCCGTGCCGCGCGGCATGCTGTTCGGCGTGTTCGATCTTCGTCAGACGACGACCATGTACTACGTCGTGCTCGCGATCTTCCTGCTCGGCTTCCTGCTCATCTACCGGACGATCCACTCGCCGTTCGGCCAGGTCCTGAAGGCCATCCGCGAGAACGAGCCGCGCGCCATCTCGCTCGGCTACAAGGCCGACCAGTACAAGCTGATCGCGTTCGTGCTGTCCGCGACGCTCTCGGGGTTGGCGGGCGCCACCAAGGCGCTGGTGTTCCAGCTGGCCTCGCTCACCGACGTGCACTGGTCGATGTCGGGCGAGGTGGTGCTGATGACGCTGCTGGGCGGCCTCGGGACCGTGTTCGGGCCGGTGGTCGGCGCCCTCGTCGTGACCGGGCTCGAGAATTACCTGGCGCAGCTCGGCGCCTGGGTCGGCGTGGTGCAGGGCGCCATCTTCGTCGTATGCGTGCTCACGTTCCGACGCGGCATCATCGGCGAGCTCGGACGACTGCTGCGCCGTCCGCTGTGATCGGGCGACGTGCCCGCTGCTCGGGCATATCCGGCGCTGCGTGCCGCCCGAGCGAGCAGCGCCCGACGCGCGGCTGCCTCGGGGCGCGCGCCGAATTCGCGTAGTTGCGGATCGTTCACCGATTGGTATCGGCCTTGCTCCCTCGCGAGCGCCATGAAAACCAGCGCGACTGCCGAGCACGCCATCGTCGAGGACTACTGGGCCGACCTGAACCGTGACATCCTCAGCTGCCTGGGAACCGGGCCGCTGTCACCCGGGGAAATCGGCCGCCGGGTCGGCCTCTCGGAGGGCGCGGCCGCGTCGTGCCTCTCGCTGCTGGCTGCCGAGGGCCGCGTGAGGATCTGTCTCGTGGAGAAGAAGAGCGCGTCCGTGTGATACCGTCGCGCCTGGACCATTGCACAAGGAGGCAACGATGCCCAAGTACCTGATCGAGCGCGAGTTACCGGGAGCCGGCAAGCTGTCGCAGCAGGAGCTGCAGGGCGTCTCCCAGAAGTCGTGCAGCGTGCTGCGCGACCTCGGCCCGCAGATCCAGTGGGTCCACAGCTACGTCACCGGCGACAAGATCTACTGCGTGTACGTGGCGCCGAGCGAGGACCTCATACGCAAGCACGCGCAGCAGGGCGGCTTCCCTGCCAATCGGATCTCCGAGATCAAGAACGTCATCGATCCGACCACGGCCGAATCGCGCTGATCGAGCGCGTCTTCCGCTTCCGCGAGCGTGGCACGGACCTCGCCACCGAGGTCCGTGCCGGCATCACCACCTTCATGGTGATGGCCTACATCATCTTCGTGAACCCCATCGTCCTCGGCTACAGCGGAGTGGCCGGCCTGGAGGGCAAGGGACTGCCGTTCGCCGCGACGCTGACCGTGACCTGTCTCACGGCCGGGGTGATGTCGATCGCGATGGGACTCGTGAGCAACTACCCGCTGGCTCTCGCGCCGGGAATGGGGCTGAACGCGGTGGTCGCGTTCGAGCTCGTGGCCGGGCGCGGGCTCACGTGGCCCCAGGCCATGACGATCATCGTGCTGGAGGGACTCGTCATCACGCTGCTCGTGCTCACCCGGTTTCGCCAGGCGATGCTCGACGCGGTGCCGCTCGCGCTGAAGCGCGCCATCAGCGTCGGTATCGGTCTCTTCATCGCGTTCATCGGATTCTTCACGGCCGGCTTCGTGGTCAAGCCGAGCACGAGTCCGCTCCCGGTGGCGCTCGGCAGCTTCGGTGGCCTGCCGGCGGTCGTCTTCCTCGTCGGCTTCGTGCTGACCGCCTGGCTGATGGCGCGCAGGCTGCGCGGCGCCTTGCTCGTCGGCATCCTGGCCACCACCGCGCTCGCCATCGTGCTGAACGGCGCCGTCGCCGGCTGGAAAGGCTTCGCGGTGCCCGGGGCGGCGACCGTCCCCGCGGCCATCGTGCAGTGGCCCGACTTCTCGACCTTCGGGCGCCTCGACTTCTCCGTCGTCGCGCGCCTCGGCACGCTCACGGCGATCCTGGTGACGTTCTCCATCATGCTGAGCGACTTCTTCGACACGATGGGCACCATCATCGGTGTCGGCGGCAAGGGCGGCTTTCTCGATGCGCAGGGCCGGCTGCCCCGCGCCGAGCGGGTGCTGCTCGTCGACTCCCTGGCCGCCGTCGTGGGCGGGGTCGCCAACAGCAGTAGCAACACCACCTACATCGAGAGCGCCGCCGGCGTCGCGGAGGGCGGCCGGACCGGGCTCGGCGCCGTCGTGGCCGGCGTCCTGTTCCTCGTCGCCATGTGGTTCTCGCCGCTCGCGAGCGTCATCCCCGCTCAGGCCACCGCGCCCGCCCTCGTCATGGTCGGCTTCTACATGATGACGGTGGCGCGGGACATCCCGTGGGACGAGTACGACGAGGCGATCCCGGCCTTCGTCACCATGCTCGTCATGCCGTTCACGTGGTCCATCACCAACGGCATCGGCGCGGGCTTCGTGACCTTCAGCGCCATCAAGCTGCTCCGCGGCCGCGGTGCCAGCGTGCATCCGCTCGTCTACGCCGCCGCCCTCGCGTTCGTCGTGTACTTCGCGCTGCCGCTCGTCGAGCGCGCGCTCGCCTAGGCGCCGCCGACGTCACGCGCGGCGTCGCCGGCGCGCTCGATCGCCGCGACCTTCGTCACGCTCGCCCTGACCTACGGCGTCTGGTACGCGTACTCGGTTTTCCTGGTCGCCCTCGTGCGCGAGTTCGGCTGGAGCCGATCGCTCGTGGCGGGCGCGTTCTCGCTGTTCACGCTGATCCACGGGCTGGCCAGCTTTCCGATCGGCTGGCTCTCCGACCGCATCGGCCCGCGGCGCCTCGTGCTGTCGGGTGGCGTCGTGCTCACGCTCGGCCTCGTCCTCGACGGCGCGGTCACGCGCCCCTGGCATCTCTATCTGGCGTATGGAGTGGTGACGGCGGCGGGGGTGTCGATGGCCGGCTGGGTGCCCGCCGTCATGCTCGTGCAGCGCTGGTATCCGCAGCGCGTCGGCACGATGCTCGGGCTCACGTCGGCCGGCATCGGCGTGGGCATCTCGTTCTTCGGTCCCTTCTCGCAATGGCTGATCGACCTCGTCGGCTGGCGGGGCGCCTTTCGCATCGTCGCCGCGATCGCGTTCTCGTGGATCGTCCCGGCCACGCTGCTGCTGGTCCGCGAGTCGCCGCGCACGGCGGTCGCGCCGGCGACGGCGCGCGTGCCGGCGGCCGACGACCCGACGCTGCGCGGGGTGCTGCCGACGCTGCGGTTCTGGCTGCTCGGCACGTGCTCGCTCAGCACGTCGTTCGTGAACCAGACCCTGCTCGTTCACCAGGTGGCCTACCTGGTCGACCACGGCATCTCGACGTTCATGGCGGCGACCGTCGTGAGCATCGTCGGCATCGGCTCGACCGTCTCGAAAGGCGCGGGCGGCTGGGTCTCCGACACGCTGGGACGGGAGGCGACGTACACGCTCGGCATGGCGCTGGTCCTCGCGAGCGTCGGCTCCCTCGGGCTGCTCGCGGTCGTGCCGTCGCCCGCGTGGGCATATCTCTACGGCTTGCTCATCGGTCTCGGCTACTCGGTGACGGCGCCGCTCATGCCGGCCGTCGTCAGCGACTTCTATCGCGGACGACACTTCGGCGCGATCTTCGGCGCCATCCAGGCGGTGAACGCCCTGGGCGGCTCGGCCGGCCCGTGGGTCGCGGGCCGCATCTTCGACCACACCGGCAGCTATGCCGGCGCGCTCATGCTCACGGTGGCTGCGGGCGTGCTGTCGATCGCCGCGCTGTGGCTCGCGGCGCCCCGGCGCGAGCGCGCGTTCGGCGCTTGATCGTGGCCCGAGCGGTTGCTAGCATCGCGGCGCAACGCGCGCCCGCGCGCGCGAACGACGACGACAGACGGAGAGTGCAATGACGCAGCGGCGACTCGGCATCACCGGCATCGCGCTGATCGGACTCGCGCTCGGCGCCCTCACGGCGTCGGCGCAGGCGCCGATCAAGATCGGGCTCGTGCAGGGCCAGACGGGCCCGCTCGAGGTCTACGCCAAGCAAGTCGTCACCGGCTTCAGGCTCGGTCTCGAGTACGCGACCGCCGGCAAGCTCGACGTGAACGGCCGCAAGCTGGAGCTCATCGTCGAGGACGATCAGCTCAAGCCGGACGTCGCCAAGCGGCTCGTCACCAAGCTCTACGCCGACGACAAGGCGGACATCGTCGTCGGCACCACGAGCAGCGCCGCCGCGCTCGCGATTCTGCCGGTGGCCGCGGAGTTCAAGAAGGTCCTCATCGTGGAGCCGGCCGTCGCCGACTCCATCACCGGCGAGCACTGGAACCGCTACGTCTTCCGCACCGGACGCAATTCCGGCCAGGACGCCATCGCCAACGCGCTGGCCGTCGCCAAGCCGGGCGTGTCGATCGCCACCATTGCGCAGGACTACGCGTTCGGGCGCGACGGCGTGGCCGCATACAAGGCGGCCGTCGAGAAGCTCGGCGGCAAGGTCGTCCACGAGGAGTACACGCCGACGCAGGCGACCGACTTCACGGCCGCCATCCAGAAGATCGTGGCCGCCCTCAAGGACAAGCCGTCGCCGAAGTACGTCGCGGTGGTGTGGGCGGGCAAGGGCGGTCCGTACTCGCAGCTCGTGGCCAGCCGGCTCGACAAGTCGGGCATCACGCTCACCACCGGCGGCAACGTGCTCGACGTGCTGAAGGCCTTCAAGACGATGGGCCTCGAGGGCACCGTGGGCGGCCTGTACTACTACTACGAGATCCCGAAGAACCCCGTGAACGACTGGCTGGTCAAGGAGCACCAGGCCCGCTTCAAGGAGCCGCCGGATTTCTTCACGTGCGGCGGCTTCGCGGCGGCGATGGCCGTGGTGACGGCGCTCAAGAAGGCGGGGTCGACGGACACCGAGAAGCTGATCGCGACGATGGAGGGGATGGAGTTCGACACGCCGAAAGGGAAGATGACGTTCCGCAAGGACGATCATCAGGCGCTGCAGTCGATGTACGACTTCAAGTTCGTGTCGAAGCCTGACGTGCCGTGGATCGTTCCCGTGCTCACGCGCGAGCTTTCGCCGTCCGAGACGGCGCCGCCTGTCTTGAACAAGCGTTAGCTTGGCGGCCCGGCGCGAGCGACGGGGCGGCGGGGTGGCGCGGGAGACCACGCAAATCGACTCTGGTGATGGCGCCTGTAGACGGGGCAACGATTCTGAGCCGGGGCCGACGCCATACCCTGAAGCACGGGTCTCCCGCGCCACGCCGCCGCCCCGTCCCCCGCGCCTACCGTCCCGGAACGCCGTTCCACTGGTGTGAGCGGCGTCGGTCCCGACGCCGTGGCTCCGATCATCTCGACCCGGAATCTCACCATTCGGTTCGGCGGGCACGTGGCGGTGGATGACGTGTCCATCGACATCGCGGCCTACACGCTGAAGTCGATCATCGGGCCGAACGGGGCGGGGAAGACGACGTTCTTCAATCTGCTGTCGGGGCAGTACCGGCCGACGAGCGGGACGGTCCTGTTCAAGGGGCGGGACGTGACGCGGCTGAATGCGGCGGCGCGGACGCGGCTGGGGATCGGGCGGTCGTTTCAGCTCACCAATA
>DATAOC010000127.1:0-3928 GCA_036265915.1 Candidatus Methylomirabilota bacterium
AATCCAGAGACCGTGTCCGAGCTGCCACGTGCCGATGCCGACGAGCAGCGCGGCGACGAGACCGAGCGCTCTACGCGCCACCGCCCACCGACAGGGCAAACGCGCGGCGCCGCGCGAACACCACCAACGCCGCGATGAGCAGAGCGATGACGCCCACGAGCAGATGCCTCGGCGCATCGGTCGCGCCCTGGCCCAGCCCGAAGACCGCGTTGTAGTCCCAGCCGTGAGGCAGATTCGTCGGCATCGCGTGCGTCTGCAGCGCGGCGCCGTCCGGACGCACCGGCGTCACGTCCACCGCCACCAGGCTCGTGTACGAACTCACCAGATGGTGCGCAAGTGCGAGCTGGATGACGGCGTACCGAATGCCTTCGTCGTCCGCGCCGCCACGGCGCGCATCGAGCAGCGCGCCGATCTTCGCACGCGCCCAGTGCGTCGCCAGTCCCGCGTGCTCGTCGGCCCGCTGGAAATCGACCGCCTGCTCCCAGGTCGTCGTCCCGAATCGGCCGCGCACGATCGCGTACGGCGGCAACGTCCCGGCTCGGAACGCAACGACGACCGGCTCGCCTATATAAAGGTCGGGCACCGGATCGGGCAGCACGTCGGCACCGGTGATCCCGGGCAGCTCGAGGCGGACGTCGGTCAGCGCCGGCGCCTCCAGCTTGCGGAAGAGCGCGGTCATCTTGCCCTGCACCTCGCTCACGGCGCCGATGTAAGTGAACGTTCCCCGCCCGTGGCGCGCCGCCTCGCGCATGAAGTGGCTGTTCGGCGCCGATCCGATGCCGACCGTAAACAGGCGGCGGTCACCGAGCGAGCGCCGGATGATCGCGAACAGCTCCTCCTCGTTGCCGACGCCGCCGTCGGTCAGGAAGACCACCTGCCGCAGACGGCCGTCGCCCTCACCGGTCTCGAGCGCACGTCTCAGCGGCGGTCGCATCTCCGTGCCGCCGGTGGCGCGCAGCTGCTGCACCCACTGCGCGGCGAGCGCCAGATGGTCGCGCGTGGCCGGGCGAGGCGCCTCGAACAGCTCGTCCATCGTGTGATTGAAGCGGATCACGTTGAACGTGTCGGTGGGCGCGAGGCGGGCCAGCGCAAGCTGCAGGGCCGCCTTGGCCTGCTCGATGGACGCACCGGCCATCGAGCCCGAGTTGTCGATGACGAAGACGACTTCACGCGGCGCACGCCGCTGCGCGAGCGACGAGGCGGCCGGCGGTGTCATGACGAGCAGCGCGTAGACACCATCGTCACGTCCCTCGGTGAAGATGGCGGCCGCGGGGATGGCACCGGCCACGGGCTCCCACACGAGCTCGAAGTCGCGGTCGGCCGGGGCCGGGCCGGTCGCGAGCTCGATGCGGTACGTGCCGTCGCGCTGCGGAGTCGTGTGAATCGCGTGATAGCTCGACTCGAGCCGCGCGAGCGGCGCCCCCGGTGCGAGCATCACGCGTAGCGTGACGGGATTGATCGGCCCGTTCGATGGATGGATGACCGGCGGTGTGATGCGCGAGGCATCAGGGACGGCGTCGGTGTTCGGCGCCCAACCCGTGGCGTCGGGCGGCGTCGCGATCGGCGAGCCGGGAATGTATCGAGGACCGACGACCATCGGAAATCGCAGCCGATAGTGGCCGGAGTCCCAGCGCAGCGTCTGCTGATATTCGATCTCGACACCGATGTCCGCGCCGGGCGCGATGTTCGCCACCGACGTCGTGAAGATGTTCGGCCGCTCCTGCTCGACGAGGCCCGTGCGGCGGCCTTGACGCTTGGCCTGCTCGTAGGTCGCCTCGGCCTGGCCGCGCTCCTGGATGACTCCCTCCAACACGCGGTCGCCGACGTGCAGCCGCAGATGATCGACGGCCGCGTCCTCCGGCAACGGAAACACGTACACGCCCTCGATCCACTGACCGGTCGGATTCACGAACCGCTGTCGAACGATCGCGCGAGCGATCGGGCCGGTAACGCGCAGGTCCACGTCGGTTTCGAGCAGCGGCGCCGGCACCGCCGCGCCGTTGTCGCCGCGAACCAGCAACGTGCCTTCGGTCACGCGTGTCGGTGTCGCCGGCGCCAGCGTGGCGACGGCAACGCCGGTGGCGGCGCGGGCCGCCACCGGGATGAGGCAGAGGATCGTCGCCAGCAACGAGCACAGCACTCGAATCGCGCTCATGAGCTCCCCTCCGAGGGACGGTCGGTTCAACGTCAGGGCTGGCCGAGGTCGTCGGCCTTCGGGCTCATCGGCGCGGCAACCGCGGCAGACGCCGCCGCTGCCACCGGGCCGAGGCGACGGATCTCGAGGTGCACGCGGCGATTGAGCTGCTGGCACTCCTTGCCCGGGTCGTCGCACAGCGCGGCTTCGGGGCCGAGCGCCGCGACTTTGACCGACGACTCCGGAACTCCGAGCTCCACGAGGAACTGCTTCACGGTGTCGGCGCGCCGCTGCGCGAGCACGCGGTTGTATCCGGCCGGACCCTGACTGTCGGCGTAGCCAGTGACGAGAACCGCCCACGTCTCGGTGTGGGTCATCGTCGCCGCCTTGTCCTGCAGCATCTTCGCGGCGTCGGCGCGCAGCCGCGTGCTCTTGAAGTCGAAGTAGAGGTCCGCGTGGATCACCGGGCCGTCGGCGGTGGGCGTCGGGCGCACCGGCTTCGTCGTCGCCTCGCCCGGCTTGGCGGCGGCGGTCAGCGCCGTCCCGGCCGACGCCTCATCGGTACGGGCCTGCATCCAGTACAGCGTCCCGACCCCGGTCAGGAGCATCGCGAGACAGCCGGTCACGATGACCAGCTCTCGAAGGACCTCGCGCTTGGGTTGCGTCTGCTGTGTGTTCGTCGTGGTCGTCATCGCCCTCTCCGTGGTTGGTTTGGCACCCGGCGCCGGCCGGCCCGCCCGTGCGGCGGCCGCGCTCGGACGCGGTCCTATCGCAACGGGTGAGCCACAGGCGGAAGGTCGTGATGACGGAGACTTGCGCCGCGCGGGGTCGGCGGCGACGCGGGGGGCTCCCCGCATCCCCGCGCGGGCGCGGGGCCTACCGCTTGAAGTGTTGCCTGACGAGCTCCTCGAGAGAGCGGAAGTGGCGCTCCGGGAGATTCTTGAAGCGCCGGCGGCACGCCGCGACTGCCGCGTCGGCCGTGTCGAAGCCGGCCACCGAACGGATCAGGTGCTCGTGGTACTCGCGCAGCTTGAGCTCGACGACGCGAGCCAGTGCCGCATCGCCCGCGAGCTCCACCGCCGCCTGGCGGCGGTCACCTCCCGCGTCGACGAGGGCGCGGAAGCCCATGCCCTTGAGGCGCTGGGTCACCGTGCTCCGATCCCAGCCGAGCTCCGCCGCCGTCGCCTGCATGTCGAAGCCGTGACGCCTGAGGGACACCAGCACGGCGGCGTCATCGCCGCTGGCCTCGGCCGGGCGACGCTCGGGGGTGGGCAGCCGCAGATCGTCGCGCTTGAGCAGGGGCCCGTCGGCGAGGGCGACGGCCTGCCGCAAGCAGTTCTCGAGCTCCCGCACGTTGCCCGGCCAGGCGTGAGCGCGCAGGGCCGCCATCGCGTCCTCCGACAGCGACACACCGCGCCGACGGTGCTCAGCGGCCGCCGCGGCAACGATGCGCGAGCCGAGCAGCGCGATGTCCTCGCGGCGCGCGCGCAGCGGTGGCAGCCGGAGCACGATGCCCTTGAGCCGGAACCACAAATCTTCGCGGAACCAGCCCTCGGCCACGCCGCGCTCGAGATCGCGGTTACTCGCCGCCACGACGCGCACGTCGACGCCGGTCGGGCGCGCCGCGCCCACCTTGTGGAAGACCTTGTCCTGCAGCACGCGCAGCAGCTTGCTCTGCTGGTCGGGGCGCAGCTCGCCGATCTCATCCAGGAAGATCGTGCCGCGATGCGCCTGCTCGAAGTAACCGCGGCGGTCGGCGACGGCGCCGGTGAACGCGCCCTTCACGTGACCGAA
>DATAOC010000128.1:0-18022 GCA_036265915.1 Candidatus Methylomirabilota bacterium
AACACGAAGAGCGTCAGGATCCCGCCGATGGCCGATGCGATCGAGATGCCCCACACTCGCAGGAAGCCGAGCGTGCCGGCGGCGGCGGTGGGGCTCACCCGGGCGGGCCCAACCTGGCGGCGATGGCGCGCGCGACGTCCTGCCTCCGCAGCGCCCGCACGCACTCGAGCACGTCGGCGGCGGCGCCGCGCGTGCGGAGATGCGCGCTCACCAGCTCGAGCGCGCTGTCGCGGACGGCCTCGTCCAGCGCGCAGATCTCGCGGACCACCCGCCCGATCGATGCATCACGCGCCGCCACCTCGACGATGGCGCGGACGTACTCGTCGGCGGTGGTCGCGCTCATTTCACCCGCGCGCCGGGCGGCAGGTCGCGGTCGAGCGTCAGCACGCCGAGCCCGTGCTCCGTCGAGCCGGCGAGCACCATGCCCTGCGACTCGATGCCCATCAGCTTCGCCGTTTTCAGGTTTGCGACCACGACGACTTTCTTGCCGACGAGGTCAGCCGGCGCGTAATGCTCGGCGATCCCGGCCAGCACCGTGCGCTCCTCGCTGCCCAGGGAGACGCGGAGCTTCAGCAGCTTCTTCGATTTCGGGACGGGCTCCGCGGTCAGCACCTCCGCCACGCGCAAGTCGATCTTCGCGAAGTCGTCGATGGTGATCCCGGCCGCCGCTCCGCCGTCGGCCGGAGCCGTCGCCGCCGGCGCCGCCGGCTTCCTGTCCTCCACGCGCGGGAACAGCGCCGCGAGCTTGTCGACGCGGGCGCCGACCGGCAGCCGACCCCACGGGTTGCCGTCGAGCCTCGGCTCGTCTCGCTGTCCGAGCGCCGCGCGGACCTTGCTCGCCGCCTCCGGCACGAAGGGCGCGAGCACGATGCCGAGCGCGTGCAGCGCCTGCGCGAGATCGTGGAGCACGCCGTCCAGCCGGGCCCGGGAGTCGGGCTGCTTGGCGAGCGCCCACGGCTGCGTGGCGTCGACGTGGCGGTTGACGGCGCCGACGAACTCCCAGATCGCGGCCAGCGCGCGGTGGAAGGCGAACTCGTCCATGGCCGCCTTCAGCTCCTCCAGCGCCTTGCCGAACGCGCCCGCCAGGTCGTCGGCGACCGCCGTCGCCGAGGGCCGCGCCGGCACGGCGCCACCCGCGAAGTTGACGAGCAGCGTCGTGACGCGAGACGCGAGGTTCCCGAGGTCGTTCGCGAGGTCCGCGTTGAGACGGCCGACGAAGGCGGCCTCGGAGAAGTCGGCGTCGAGACCGAAGACCATCTCCCGCAGCACGAAGTAGCGAAACGCGTCGTGGCTGTAGCGGGCCGCGAACGCCTGCGGCTCCACGACGTTGCCGAGCGACTTCGACATCTTCTGACCGTCGACGGTCCAGTACCCGTGCACGCGCAGCGCGCGGTACACGGGCAGTCCCGCCGCCTTCAGCATGCACGGCCAGTAGACCGCGTGCGGCTTCAGGATGTCCTTGCCGATCATGTGGTGCACGTGCGGCCAGAACTCCTCGTACGGACCCGCGCCGGGACCGCCGAGGGCGGACACGTAGTTGATCAGCGCATCGAACCACACGTACGTGACGTACTTGTCGTCGAAGGGCAGCGGGATGCCCCACTCCAGACGTGTGCGTGGCCGGCTGATGGACAGATCCTGTAATGGCTCGCGCAGGAAGCCGAGGATCTCGTTACGGTAGCGTTCCGGACGGATGAGCTCCGGGTGCCGGCCGACGTGATCGGTCAGCCACGCCTGGTATCGCGACATCCGGAAGAAATAGTTCTCCTCCTCTATATAGGTGAGCGGCGTCTGGTGGTCGGGGCACTTGCCGTCGACGATCTCCTTCTCCGTGTAGAACCGCTCGCAGCCGTAGCAGTACTGGCCGCCGTAGCGGCCGAGGTAGATCTCTCCCTTGTCCCAGAGCGTCTGCAAGATCTGCTGCACCACGCGCTGGTGGCGCGGCTCTGTCGTGCGGATGAAATCGTCGTTCGTGATGCCGAGGTCCCGCCACGTCTGCCGGAAGGCGTCGGAGATGCGGTCGGCGTACGCGAGGGGCGGCACGCCCGCGCGTGCCGCCTCCTGCGCGATCTTGTCTCCGTGCTCGTCGGTGCCGGTCAGGAACCACACGCGCTCGCCGAGGAGGCGATGCCACCGCGCCATCGCGTCGGCCGCGACCATCGTGTACGCGTGCCCGAGGTGCGGGAGCGCGTTCACGTAGTAGATCGGCGTGGTGAGGTAGAAGGTCATTCGAACTTCACGTGGTCGCGCCCCTCCCACGTCAGCTCGCTCAGCGGCACCTCGGCCTCGGTGCCGTCCTGGAACCCGACCATCACGCTCTGCTTCAGCACCCGCAGCTGGCGCACCTTGCCGGTCATGCAGCCGCCGCCGCCGCACGTCGCCTGGCACGGCGTGTTGACCTTCGGCAGCCGTGCGCGCAGCTCCTGGTAGGTCGAGAACTCGTAGAGCAGGCAGCACTTCAGCCGGCCGCAGTTGCCGAGCAGACGGTTGTCGGTGAGCGGCATGTCCTGCGCCTTGGCCATCTTCACCGAGATCGGATCGAAGGTGCGCAGGTGCGAGGCGCAGCACAGCTGACGCCCGCACGGTCCGATGCCGTCGAGCACGCGCGTGGTGTCGCGCGCGCCGATCTGCCGCATCTCGATGCGGGCGCGAAACTCGCGCGCGAGATCGCGCACGAGGTCGCGGAAGTCGATGCGGTCATCGGCGCTGAAGTACACCGACACGCGCCGCGGCCCCGGCGGCATCTCGACGTCGACGACTTTCATGGCCAGGCCTCGCGCACGCGCGAGAGACTGGCTGGTGACGATGGCCGCCTCTTCCCGGTGCCGCCGCTCGCGGTACTCGCGGGCTTCGTCGTCCGACGCCAGCCCGACCACGCGCCGGTACAGCCTGTCGCGCTTGTGCTCGGGGACGTCGCGACGCGGACGTCGGACCTCGCCCACGGCCGTGCCGACCGGGGTCTCGACGACGACGAGGTCGCCGACGTGCAGCGGCAGATCGCCGACCAGCTTGTAGTCGTCGGCGAGCGCGGTCTGACGCAGCCGCACGCCGATCAGGTATTCCTCGATATCGCTCACGCCGACCTCCCCGCCAAACGGGCCACCATCACGTCGACGGTGAGCCGCGGCGTCACGTTCGAGACGAGAGCTTCGCGCGCCTCGCGGCACGCGGCCATGGCCGCGAACAGCTCGTCGTCCGTCCACTGTCCGGCCTCCGCCGCGAGGGCCTCGGCGCGCGCGGGGTCGGTCGACAGCGCGGGCGCCACGCCGGCCCGCACGCGCATGAGGTCGCGGCACAGCAGCCAGCAGCCGTCGATCAGCGCCTCCGCACGCTCGCGGTCGACGCGCTCCGTGCGCTTGAAGAGCGCCGGCGCGCCCTGCGCGCGCGCCTCGTCGAGCAGCTCGGCCGCCTCGGCGACCAGGGCGGCGGCCGCCTCGTCGCCGCGGCCGCGGAAGCGCACGATCTGGCAGCGCGAGATCACGGTGGCCGGCACCGCGCGCACGCCGGGCAGGACGAGGATGACGACCGTCTCGGGCGGCGGCTCCTCGAGGAACTTGAGAAACGCCTGCGGCGATTCTCCCGTCATGCGCTCGGCCTCGTCCAGCACGAGCACGCGGCGGCGCGCCATGGCCGGCCGCAGCGATGCCTGACGCTCGAGCTCCCGGATGGCGCCGATGCGAATCGCGCGCGCGCCCTTCGGGTTGGACTCCGGCGGGGTCGGCGCCACGACGTGCAGGTCAGGATGCCGGCGGGCGTGGACCTGCGCGCACGCGCAGCGGCCGGCGCCCGGACGCCCGCCGTGCGCCTCGCACAGCAGCTCGGCGGCGAAGGCGACCGCGGTGGTGAAGCGGCCGCTGCCGGCCGGCCCGAGGAACGCGTACGCGTGCGCGACCCGGTCCGCCGCCAGCGCGCGTCGCAGCTGCTCGACGGCGCGCGGCTGGTCGGTCACGGCGTCGAGTCTCATTGCAGGAACTCGGCGACGATCGCGCGCACCTGGCGCTCGACGACCGCCGCGTCCGCAGCCGCGTCCACGCGCCGCACGCGCTTGGGATCGCTGCGCATCAGCTCGAGGTAGCCGCGCCGAACACGCCGGTGGAAGGCGAGCGCCTCGCGCTCGAACCGATCGAGGCGGCGACCGCCGATGCGCCGGAAGCCGATGGCCGGATCGAGATCGAAGAGCAGGGTGAGATCGGGCAGGACGCCGCCCGTCGCGTGGACGTTCAGCTCACGGATCAGCTGGAGGTCGACGCCGCGCCCGTAACCCTGGTAGGCGAGGGTGGCATCGGTATAGCGGTCACAGAGGACCACGCGCCCGGCGCGCAGCCACGGACGCACGCGCTCGGCGACGTGCTGCTGCCGCGCGGCCAGGAAGAGGAACGTCTCCGCCAGCGGCTGGGCGGTGACGCCGCGTCGCTCGAAGAGCGCGCGCACGCCGGCGCCGAGCGGCGTGCCGTCCGGCTCCCGCGTCACCGCGGGCCGATGGCCCTCGCGGCGCAGCCACCGCTCGAGCCGCCGTATCTGCGTCGACTTGCCGGAGCCCTCGACGCCCTCGAACGTGATCAACACTCCCCGCACGCTTCGCCTCCGAATTCCTGCCACTGTAGCACGCCGATCTGCCACCGAAGCCGGAGGTCACCGTGGGTTCGAACGGGCTCGAGGCGGCGATCACAGCCCGTGCAACGGGAAGATCGTCTGCTGGACGGCGTCGACCTGCCGATCGGCGTAGTCGGCGACGGCGCGACGCAGATCGTCGGGCAGCGGCGCGTCCGCGTCGAAGAGCGAGCGCGACGTGAAGCCGTAGCGTCGCGCGTCGTCCTCGAACGCGCGCGGCAGCGTGTCCGGCAGGTCCACACCGTTCAGCACCGACCACGCCACCGTCCACATCCGCGCGACGTTGCGCATGTCGTAGCCGCCGCCGCCGAGGGCGACGAGCTTCGGCGCCAGCGGCAGGATGCGTCTCAGCGCCTGTGCGAAGCCCTGCACGTCGAGCGCCAGGTGCGTCAACGGGTCGGTGCGATGCGTGTCGACGCCGAGCTGAGCGACGACGACGTCGGGCTTGAAGCGCTGCACGAGCGGCGGCACGACCGCCTCGAACGCCGGGAGGTACACCGCGGTGTCCGTGTACGCCTCGAGCGGCAGGTTGACGGAGAACCCGACGCCCTGGCCTTCGCCGACCTCGCGGACGAAGCCGGTTCCCGGAAACAGCCGCTCGCCCCGCTCGTGAACGGAGATGGTCATGACGTTGGGATCGCCGTAGAACGCATACTGCACGCCGTCGCCGTGGTGCGCATCGATGTCGATGTACACCACGCGCAGCCCCCGCTCGCGCAGCCGCAGGATCGCGAGCACGGCGTCGTTGACGTAGCAGAAGCCCGAGGCGCGGTCCGGCATCGCGTGGTGCAGCCCGCCCGCGAAATGAAACGCGCGCTCGACATCGCCGCGCGCCACGACGTCGGCGGCCAGGAGCGAGCCGGCCGCCACCAGCTGCGCCGACTCCCAGAGGCCGCGAAAGACCGGGTTGTCGCCGAGCCCGAGGCCGTAGACGGCGCCGTCCGGCGGCTCGGTGCCGGAGTTGGCGCGCTTGAGGACGTCGAGGTACTCGCGTGCGTGATAGCGGGCGATGTCCGCCTCGGCCGCGGGCTCGGGCGCGAGCAGCGTGCTGCCGGGCAGGCGCGTGAGGTCGTAGGCCTGCATGAGGCGCCACGTGAGCGCCAGCCGCTCCATGCGCAGCGGGTGCTCCGGTCCGTAGTCGAAGCGGGTGGCGGCCTCGGAGTGGATCAGCGCCGTCTTCATCGATCTGGCGTCCAGTCTACCGCCGCCAGTGACCCGACTTGCCGCCGCGCTTCTCGAGCAGCTGCACGCGGCTGATGGTGACGCCTTTCTCCAGCGCCTTCACCATGTCATACACGGTGAGGGCGGCCACGCTCACCGCCGTCAGCGCCTCCATCTCCACGCCGGTCTTGTCCACCGTTCGCACCCGCGCCTCGACGGTCAGCTCCCCCACCCGCGCGGCGTCGGAGAAGGTCACGTCGACCCGCGTGAGACGGAGCGGGTGGCAGAGCGGGATGAGCTCGGACGTCCGCTTGGCGGCCAGGATGCCGGCCGTCCGCGCGACGCCCAGCACGTCACCCTTCGGTGCGTTGCCACGCCGGACGGCACGCAGCGTGGCCGGCTTCATCTTGACGGTCGCGCGGGCGACCGCTTCGCGGGGCGTCTCCGC
This sequence comes from Candidatus Methylomirabilota bacterium, assembly GCA_036265915.1. Taxonomy (GTDB): domain Bacteria; phylum Methylomirabilota; class Methylomirabilia; order Rokubacteriales; family CSP1-6; genus AR12. The sequence goes on from DATAOC010000128.1 coordinate 6,221, forward strand.
CTTGCCGGAGACGTCGACCATCCGTGCATCGCCGCGGGAGGAGAGATGGGTGAGACCGCGGAACCCGTCGTCGGCGGCGGCGTTCCGCGGCCGGGTTGCTGGGCGCCGCCGCCTCAGGCGGTGACGCCCGGGCGCGCGTGCCGGATGATGTCCTCCATCCGGTCCTTCGCCATGAGCTTGAGCTTCTTCAGCTCACTCATCCGCCACTGCTGGTCCGACGACAGCGGAGCCGTTCCGCGCAGCGCTTCGAGCTCGTGCTCATAGCTCTGGTGCTCGGAGCGTAGGCGCCGGAACTCGTCGTTCTGGGCCATCAGCTGCTCGATGAGGTTCTCCTGAGTCATGCAGGACCTCCTTGTGCGTGGGGGCGGGCACCGCGTAAAACAAACAAAGCCAGCGGGTGCGTGGCCGCTGGCCTGGCGATCGACCTCGATCGAAACTGAGCCCCGTCCATGGTCCTCCTGGTTGCGGGTGCCTTCGTTATATCCCCGGGCTCCGGGGGAGTCAAGCGGCTCCCCCCTGCGCCATGAGATGCACCGCGCTGGCCTTGAACAGCGCGCAGACGCGCGCGCCGGGGACGAGGCCGAGCTCGCGGGCGGAGCGGGCCGTCACCGCCGCCACCAGCGGAAATCCGACGTCGATCGTCACATGCACGGCCTGCGTGGACGCCGTCACCGTCGCCACGACGCCGTCCAGCGCGTTGCGGGCACTGGACGGACGTGGCCCCGGGCCGGCGATCTCGATGGTGACGTCCTCGGGGCGGATGGCCAGCCGCACGACCGCGCCGGCGGAGGCCGCTGCCGCCACCTCGACGATGCGGCCGCTCACGTCGACGGCGGTGACGCCGCCCTCGCACGACACGACGCGGCCGGCCACCAGCGTCTCCACGCCGACGAAGCGGGCAACGTCCTCCGCCACCGGCGCGTAGAAGACGCGCGCGGTGAGATCGACCTGACGGAGGCAGCCGGCCATCAGCACGGCGACCCGATCGGCCAGCGCGAGCGCCTCACCGCGCTCGTGGGTGACCAGCACGGTCGTGGTGCGGTCGGCGCGGAGGATGGCGCCGAGATCGCCCACCAGCGCGGCGCGCGCCGGCGTGTCCAGGCCCGAGAACGGCTCGTCCAGCAGCAGCGCCTCCGGCTCGAGCACCAGCGCGCGCGCCAGCGCCACGCGCTGCGCCTCGCCCCCGGACAGCGTCCGGGCGGCGCGCCGCGCGAGGTGCGCCACCCCCAGCCGCGCGAGCCAGCGCGCCACGCGCGGCGCCGCCGCCGCGCGCGACACGCCACGAAAGCGAAGGCCGACCGTGACGTTGTCGGCCACGCTGGCGTCGGCGAGCAACGGCTCCTGGAACACCGTGGCCATGCGGCGCCGCTCCGCCAGCGCGTCGGCGGCGTCGACGGCGCGGCCGTGCACGAGCACACGGCCGGTGTCCGGGCGCTCGAGCAGGCCGAGAACGCGCAGCAGCGTCGACTTGCCGGCGCCGTTGGGGCCGATGACGGCCAGCACCTCACCCGGCATCACGTCGAGCGCCGCCACCTGCAGCGCCTCGCGTCCGTCGTAGCGCCGGCTGACGTCGCGCAGCGCGAGGACGGGCGCCGGCGTCACGCGGGCAGCACGTGGATCGATCCCCGGTGGATCGAGAACTCCCAGCGACGGTCGCGGTCGATCTCGAGGATCTCGTACACGAGGTGCGGGACCTCGACCTCCACGTCGTAGTCGCCCTGGGCGGGTGCCCCGGGCGCGTCGAGCCGGATGCGCAGGCTCCATGTCGTGCCGAAGTCCTCGTCCGCGACGACGGTGCCGAGCATCACGTTCATGTGGTGGCTCGGATCCGCGGGACCGCGATCCTTACGGATGAGGCGCACGTACTCGGGCCGCACGAAGAACGCGATGGGACTGTCCGGCGGCGGCAGGTACGAGCGCGTCGGCGAGTTGACCGCCTCCAGCAGCTGCCCACGCCAGCGCAGCTGGATCCGATCGGGCGTCGCCTTCACCACGGTGCCGCGCAGCACGTTGCGGATGCCCATGATGCGCGCCACCGATTCGGAGGCCGGCTGCCAGAGCAGCTCGGAGCGCGGCGCCGCCTGCACGACGCGGCCGGCATCGTACACGACGATGCGATCCGCGAGCCGATACGCCTCCGTGAAGTCGTGGGTGACGACGACGGCGGCGGTGCGCCACTCGCGCAGGATGCCGCGCAGCTCGTCGCGCAGCGCGCGGCGCAGCGGGGCGTCGAGCGCGGACAGCGGCTCGTCGAGGAGCAGCAGGGCCGGATCGGGCGCGAGCGCGCGGCCGAGGGCCACGCGCTGTCGCTGACCGCCCGACAGCTCGGCGGGCAGGCGCGCCGCGAGCGCGGCGAGGCCGAGGCGGTCGAGCACGGCCGCCGTGCGCGTCTCGCGCTCGGCGCGCGGACGGTCGCGCAGGCCGAAGCCGACGTTCTCGGCCACGCTCAGGTGCGGGAACAGCGCGTAGCCCTGAAAGACGTAGCCGACGCGGCGCGATTGCGGCGGAACGTCGACGCGGCCGTCCTCGAAGAGCACGCGGCCGTCGACGGCGATGCGTCCGGCGTCGGGTCGCAGCAGGCCGGCCAGGCACTGGAGCGTCAGCGTCTTGCCCGCTCCGGACGGCCCGAACAGCACCGCGACGCCGTCGCCGGCCGACCACTCGACGTCGAGCGTGAAGCCGGGCAGTCGCTTGACGGCGCGGATCTCGAGGCGGTCGCTCACGCCGCGCGAGCCCCGAGCCGGGCGGCGGCGACCAGCACCGCGCACGAGAGCATGGTGAGGACGACCACGAGCGCCAGCGCCATGCCGCCCTCGCCCGTCTGCACCGCGGTGTAGATGGCGAGCGGCACCGTGGTCGTGCGGCCCGGAATGTTGCCGGCCAGCATGAGCGTCGCGCCGAACTCGCCGAGCGCGCGCGCGAATGCGAGCACCAGCCCGGCCAGGATCCCGTTGCGCGCGAGCGGCAGCGTCACCTCCAGCGCCGTGCGCCACTCCGAGCGCCCGAGCGTGAACGCCGCCTTCTCGAGGTCGCGATCGACCGACTCGATCGCCGCGCGCGCCGTCCGTACCAGCAGCGGCAGCGCCATCACCGTGGCCGCGACCACGGCCGCATACCAGGTGAAGACGATGGACCAGCCGGTCGCCGCGTAGAGCGGAGCGCCGAGCCAGCCGCGGCGGCCGAGCAGCACGATCAGGTAGTAGCCGGTGACCGTCGGCGGCAGCACCAGCGGCAGCGTGACGAGGAGATCGATCAGCGCCCTGCCCCGAAACCGCCGCCGGGCCAGCACGTACGCGAGCGGGATGCCGACGGCGGCGTTCAGGGCGGTGGCGAGCACGGCCACGCGGATCGACAGGCCGAGGGCGGAGAGCGACTCGGCCGTCATCGCGCGCTCGACGGCGGCTCGAAGCCGGAGCGGGCCGCGGCGGCGACGAGAGCGGGGCGCGTGCGGCTCACCGCCGTAGGATACCGCGGGCGTCCGGCGCCGCGGGCCGGTCAGCGACCGCGCTGCTGGATGGCGGTGAGCGCCCAGTTCACGCCGAACACGAGTGCCAGGAGCAGCAGCGACAGCGCGATGGCGACCTCGAAGTTGCCCTTGCTGGTCTCGAGCGCCATGGCCGTGGTCAGCGTGCGGGTCTGGCCCTTGATATTGCCGCCGACCATCATGGAGGCGCCGATCTCCGAGATCACGCCGCCGAAGCCGGCCATCACGGCCACCAGCATGGGCAGCCGCGCCTCGCGCAGGACCACCGCCACCATCTGCGTTCGCGAGGCGCCGAGGGCCAGCATCTGCAACCGGAATTTCTCCGGCACGTTCTGGACCGCGGCCAGCGTGATGCCGATCACGATCGGGGTGGCGATGACGGCCTGGGCCAGCACGATGGCCCCGGGCGTGTACAGGAGCTCCCATGCGCCGAGGGGGCCGCTCCGCCACAGCAGGAGGGACACGAACAGGCCGACCACGACCGGCGGCAGGCCCATGCCCGCGTTCACGAGGGACACCACCGCCGTGCGTCCGGGGAAGCGCACGAGCGCCAGCATCGCGCCCGACGGGACGCCGAGCGCGAGCGACACCAGCGTCGCGAGTGTCGACACCTCCAGCGACAGCCAGAGCACGGCGTACACGTCGGCGTCGCCGCTGACGAGCAGACGCAGCGCTTCCACCACTCCCCCGACGACGAGATCCATGCTAGGCGCCGCCCGGAGGCAACGGCTTGCGGGTCAGCGTCAGCTCGATGACGCCTTGATCCACGCGCCGCTCGCGCACATCGGCCTGGCGGGTCAGGACATGCAGCATCCGGCGGTTGTCACCGAGGACGAAGGCGCGGTACCGCTCCACGCCGTTGAGCGCGGCGGCGCGCAGGAGCTCGCGCACCAGCAGCGAGCCGAGCCCCTTGCCCTGCCAGCTGTCCTGCACCACGACCGCGAGCTCGACCACGCCCTCCTCGCCGACGACCGGCTCGTATCGGGCGACACCTATGAGGGTCCCGGCCTCCGCCGCCGCGTCCTCGGCCACGACGGCGAAGCGGCGCTCGTAGTCGACGTTCGCGAGGAAATGGGCCCAGTCGGGCGGCAGCCGCTGCATGACCGTGAAGAATCGCTGATAGACGGTGCGGCGACTCAGGCGGTCGTAGAGCGCCGACAGGCGCGGCTCGTCCGCGGGATCGATCGGACGCAACCGGACGCGCTCACCCGTCGCCAGCACGACCGTGCGATCGAAGGAGGCGAGCGCCTCGGCGCTGACCGACATGGCTAGACGACCGAGGCCATCCCGCCGTCGAAGTTGATGGCGGTGCCCGTGATGTAGGCGGCGCGCGCAGAGACGAGGAACGCCACGAGGTCCGCGAACTCCGCCGCCTCGCCCACCCGCCCCAGCGGGACGCGCTTGGCCACCTCGCGGTAGTACGCCTCCACGTCGCCCTTCGCGCGACGCTCCCACTGCATGCTCTTGACGAGGCCGATGCAGATGGTGTTGACGCAGATGTTGTCCGGCGCGTACTCCGTCGCCAGCGATTTGGTGAGGTTGATGCCGGCGGCGCGCGTCACGCTGGTCGGCAGCGCGCGCGGCGCGGGCGCCTTGCCGCCGACGGTGGTGACGTTGACGATGCGCCCGCCGCCCCGCTGCCTCATGTGCGGGATCGTCGCCCGGCAGAACCGGATGGCTGCCATGAGCTTCAGCTCCAGGTCCTGATGCCAGGTCTCGTCGTCGACCTTCTCGAACGCCGCCGCCGACGACGTCCCCGCGTTGTTGACGAGGATGTCGACACCGCCGTAGCGCTCGGTGGTCGCCCGGACGACGGCGGCGACGTCGTCGGCGCGCGTGACGTCGGCCGGCACGGCCAGCACCTCACCGCCCGCCGCCCGGATCGCCGCCGCCGCGTTTTCCAGCACGTCCTTGCGCCGCGCGCAGATCGTGACCCGGGCGCCCTCGAGCGCGAGGCGCGTGGCGCACGCGCGCCCCATGCCCTCGCTGCCGCCCGTCACGATGGCGATCTTGCCGGTCAGTCCAAGGTCCAGCATGGCGCTTCCTCCGTTGCGATGTCAGCGCGTGGGCCCGCGGTTCCGCGACAGTGTAAACCGAACCGCTCGCCCCATCCGGGACGTCTAAGCCCACGAGGAGACAGCCATGGGACGGCTTGGATGGGCGCTGGGGCTGGCGTTCACGCTGCTCGCCGCGCACGTGGCGCTGGCGCAGGATTCGACGAACTTTGGCGGTGGGCGACCGGAGGACCGCTACTTCAGCGTCGATGCTTCCGTGGAGCCCGGGCGACGCGGGCCGACGGCGGCGGGGTACATCCTCAACCGCTACGAGTATCACGCCACGCGGGTGCGGGTGAGGCTGCAGGCGGTCGACGCGAGCGGCCGGCCGCTCGGCCCGGTCACCACGTATCTGGACGAGGTGCCCCCGCACCAGCGGACGTTCTTCCGCGCCGCCCTGCCGACCGGCGCCACCGGCGTCCAGGGCAGCGTCGAATCGTTCGAGTGGGCGCCGCGCGGCGGCGGCTAGGCGGTCAGCGCGCGGGCGTCAGCACGCGGCCCGCGCGCGTCGTCATGCGGCTGTCATCGACGGCGACCGCGCCGTTGACGATCACGTACGGAATGCCGCTCGGATAACGGTGCGGATCCGGGTACGTCGATTCGTCCTTGACCGCGGCCGGATCGAACACCGTGAGGTCCGCGAAGTGCCCCGGCTCCACGAGGCCGCGGTCCCGCAGACCGAGCCGCGCCGCCGGCATCCCCGTCATCTTGCTCACCGCCGTCTCCAGCGAGAACAGCTTGCGCTCCCGCGCGTACTCGCCGAGCACGCGGGGAAACGTGCCGTAGCTGCGCGGGTGCGGCTTGCCGGGCCTGTCGCCGCTGCCCTCGAAGAGCGGGATCGAGTCGGAGCCGACGCTGAGCGCGGGGTGCGCCAGCACCTTGGCCACGTTGTCGATCGACTGCGAGAAGCTCACCATGCCAACGGTGCACCTGGCGTCGAGAAGCAGGTTCATGAGCGCGTCCGCGGGCGCCTGGCCCGACTGCTGCGCCAGCTGCGCCAGGCTGAGTCCCTCGAGCTCCCGCCGCGGACAGCTCGCGATGAAGATCTGGTCGAATCCGACGCCGCCCTGCGCGACGGTCCCCCAGCGCTCGCCGTCGACCAGGCACTCCTCGACGATCCGACGCCGCAGCTTCGGGTCGGCGAGTCGCTCCATGAGCTTGGCGATGCCGCCCTCGTGTGACCAGGCGGGCATGAGGTTGTCCATCTTCGTGCTGCCGGCGTTGTACGGGTAGACGTCGCCGGCGACGTCCACGCCGCGCGCTCGTGCGTCGTCGAGCATGCGAAGCGCGGCGTCGATCTTCGGCCAGTTCTCGCGGCCCGACGCCTTCACGTGCGACACCTCGACGCGCACGCCCGCCTCCTCGCCGATCCGGATCGCCTCCGCGATCGAGTCGAGCAGCATCGACGACTCGCCGCGGATGTGCGAGGCGTACTGGCCGCCCCGCGGTGCCATGGCGCGCGCCAGCGCGATGATCTCGCGCGTGTCGGCGTACGACGACGGCGGGTAGACGAGCCCGGTCGAGAAGCCCCAGGCGCCGGCGTCCAGCGCCTCGCCGAGGTGCCGCTCCATCACGTTGATCTCGCCGCTGTCGGCGTGACGGGCGGCGAAGCCCATGGCCGCGATGCGGAGCGCCCCGTGGCCCACGAAGTGGACGACGTTCACGGCGGGCCGGACACCGCGGAGCGCGTCGAGATACTGGCCGAACGTCTCCCACTGCAAGTCCGGCGTGAGCCCGATGCCGCCCACCCAGCCCTTCACGAGCGTCTGATGCTCGGCGCGCAGCGGGGCCTGCGAGAACGAGCACATCCCGACCACCTCGGTGGTGACGCCTTGCCGGATCTTCGACTCGGCCGACGGACACGCGAAGTAGAAGAGGTCGGAGTGCGAGTGCATGTCGATGAAGCCGGGCGCGACGACCTTGCCCGTGGCGTCGATCACGCGCGCCGCCTCGCCGGACAGCGAGGGGGCGACGGCGGTGATGCGCTCGCCCTCCACCGCCACGTCGGCGCGGCGTGCGGGCGCGCCGGAGCCATCCACCACCGAGCCGCCGCGGATGAGGAGCGAGAAGGCCATCCGCGCTACTCCTCGACGATGGCCACGGACTTCATGCGGTCGCCCTGCTTGATCCGGTCCACGTGCTCCATCCCGCTCGTCACCTTGCCGAACACGGTGTAGTTGCCGTCGAGATGCGGGGTGGCGCCGTAGCAGATGTAGAACTGGCTGCCGGCCGAATCCGGATGCTGGCTGCGCGCCATGGCCAGCGAGCCACGCACGTGCTTCTGCTTGTTGAACTCTGCCGGAATGGTGTACCCGGGACCGCCGGTGCCCGTGCCCTTCGGGCAGCCCCCCTGCACGACGAAGTCCGGGACCACCCGGTGGAAGGTGAGGCCGTTGTAGAAGCCTTTCTTCGCCAGCGTGACGAAGTTGTCCACCGTCTTGGGCGCGTCGGCCGGATAGAACTCCAGCCGGATCTCGTTGCCGTTGTCGAGCGTGATCACGCCGGTCTGCTTCATGGAGACACCACCTTGATGGATGTGATCCGGTCACCGACCCGGATCGTGTCGACGACGTCCATGCCCTTGGTGACGTGGCCGAACGCAGTGTACTTGCCGTTCAGGAACGGCGCCGGGCCGAGCATGATGTACACCTGGCTGCCGCCGGAGTCGGGATCCTGGCTGCGCGCCATGCCGAGCACGCCGCGCTCGAACTTCCGGCTGTTGAACTCCGCCTTGATTTTGTAGCCCGGGCCGCCGGTGCCCATGCGCGGATCCTCCATGGGCAGCGTCTTCGACTGCGGGTCGCCGAACTGGACCACGAACTTGGGCTCCACGCGGTGCACCCGCTGGCCGTCGTAGAAGCCCTTGCGCGCGAGCGCCAGGAAGTTCTCGACGTGCTTCGGCGCGTCCTGCGGGAAGAACTCCAGCGTGATCTCCCCGCCCTTTTCGAGCGTGATCACCGCCTTCGGCGCCTTGGCATCCTGCGCCGGCGCCGGCACGGCGAGCAGCGCCACGGTGAGGAGCGCGAGGAGACAACGAAGCATCGACCGACCTCCAGGGATTTGCGGCGTGACGGCCGCGTCATTATATACCCCGCGTCGTCCCGCTTGGCCGGGCGGTCGCGACGCGCGTGTTACGATGACCGGTATGCAGCAGCGCGACCGCATCAGGAACATCGCCATCATCGCTCACGTCGACCACGGCAAGACGACGCTCGTCGACGCGATGCTGTGGCAGTCGGGTCTCTTCCGCCAGAACGAGACCGTGGCCGAGCGGATCATGGACTCCATGGATCTCGAGCGCGAGAAGGGCATCACCATCATGGCCAAGAACACGGCCATCACGTACCGCGACGTCCACATCAACATCGTCGACACGCCGGGCCATGCGGATTTCGGCTCCGAGGTCGAGCGGACGCTGACGCTGGTCGATGGCGTCCTGCTCCTCGTGGACGCCGCCGAGGGCCCCCTGCCCCAGACGCGCTTCGTGCTCAAGAAGGCGCTCGAGGCGGGACTGCCTCCCATCGTCGTCATCAACAAGATCGACCGGAGCGACGCGCGGCCGGCCGAGGTGCTCGACGAGGTTTACGATCTCTTCATCGACCTCGACGCCACCGAGGACCAGCTGGAGTTTCCCGTTCTCTACACGAACGCGCGCGCCGGCACCGCCACCACGGATCTCAAGGTCGACGGCGCCACGCTCGAGCCGCTGTTCGACATCATCCTGACCACGGTCCCGCCGCCGCGCTTCGATCCGGCCGTCGGGCTGCAGCTGCGCGTGGCCATGCTCGACTGGGACGATTACGTCGGCCGGCTCGTCATCGGCCGCATCGTCAACGGTCGTGTGCGCCAGGCGGATCGGGTGTCCGTCGTCCATCGCGACGGCACCGCCGAGCAGGCGAAGGTCACCGTCCTCTACGGGTACGAGGGCCTCAAGCGCATCGAGATCCCGGAGGCGAGCGCGGGCGAGATCGTCGCCATCGCCGGCATCGAGACGATCGACATCGGCGAGACGGTGGCCGATCTGGAAAACCCCCAGGCGCTGCCGCTCATCCGGATCGACGAGCCGACGGTCTCGATGCTGTTCTCCGCCAACGTCTCGCCGTTCGCGGGCAAGGAAGGCCGCTACGTCACCTCCCCGCAGCTCCGCGAGCGCCTGCTCAAGGAACGGAAGCTGAATCCCGGCATCCGCGTGGAGGAAACGGACTCGCCCGACACGTTCCGCGTGTCCGGCCGCGGCGAGCTGCAGCTGGCCATCCTCATCGAGATCATGCGGCGCGAGGGGTTCGAGGTCGAGGTCGGCAAGCCGGAGATCATCACGCGCCAGGAGGACGGCCGCACGCTGGAGCCGATGGAGCACCTCGTGGTCGACGTGCCGGAGGAGTTCATCGGCGCCGTCACCCAGAAGGTCGGCCCGCGCAAGGGCATCATGACGAAGATGGTGAACCACGGCACCGGGCGCGTGCGACTCGAGTACCGGATCCCGTCGCGGGGATTGATCGGCTATCGAACGGAGTTCCTCACGGACACCCGCGGCACCGGACTCCTGAACCATCTGTTTGACGGCTGGGACGAGTGGCAGGGCGACATCGCGCACCGGCAGAACGGCGCGCTCGTCGCCGATCGCACGGGCCGCGCCACCGGCTACGCCATCGACAATCTCCAGGCGCGCGGCACGATGTTCGTGGGACCGGGCGACCAGGTCTACGAGGGGATGATCGTCGGCGAGAACTCGCGCGACAACGACCTCGACGTCAACATCACCAAGGAGAAGAAGCTCACCAACATGCGGGCGTCGACCGCCGACGAGGGCATCAAGCTGACGCCGCCGCGCATCATGAACCTCGAGCAGTGCCTCGAGTGGATCCGCGAGGACGAGCTCCTCGAAGTCACGCCGAAGTCCCTCCGCCTCCGCAAGCGGAACCTCGGCGGCCGCCGGCGGTTCTAACCGAGCGCGGCCGCTTCGCCGGGCCGCGAGGCGTCTACGTAATCGCCCAGCGGAGGTAGACGGCGCCGGAGGTGAAGCCGGCGCCGAAGGACGAGAGGACGAGGCGGTCGCCGTAGGCGAATCGCTTGTGCTCGTGCCACTCCGAGAGGCCGATCGGGATCGTCGCCGCCACCGTGTTGCCGTAGCGCTCGAGGTTCATCACGACGCGATCGAGCGGCAGGCCGAGACGCTTGACCACCGCCTCGATGATGCGCCGGTTCGCCTGATGCGGAACCATCCACGCCACGTCGGTCAGGCTGAGATCCGCCCGCTTCAGCAGATCCTCGGTGATCTGCGCCATGCCGGTGACGGCGGCCTTGAACACCGTCGGACCGTCCTGCAGCACGAAGTGCCGGCGCGCGGCGACCGACTCCGCGCTCGACGGCTCCAGGCTGCCGCCCGACGGAATGTAGAGCGCCTCCTCGCCTGCGCCGTCCATGTGGCAGACGTGCTCGAGCACGCCGACGCTCTCGTCGTCGGTCGGCTCCACCAGCACGGCGCCGGCGCCGTCACCGAACAGCACCGCGGTCGCACGATCGAGCGGATCGACGACGCTCGACATCTTGTCGGCGCCGCACACGAGCACCCGGCGCGCACCACCGGCCTCCACGAGACGGGTGGCGGTCACGAGCGCGTAGACGAAGCCGGAGCAGGCGGCGGAGAGGTCGAAGCCCCAGGCGTTCAACGCGCCGAGCTTCGTTTGCAAGATTGCCGCGGTGGATGGAAGCGGACGGTCCGGCGTCATGGTGGCCACGATGAGGCAGTCCAGCGAGCCGGCGTCGATACCGCGCTGCTCGAGGCAGCGCTGCGCGGCGCGGAACGCGAGGTCCGACGTGGCGCCGCCGGGCGCGACGCGCCGCTCCGCGATGCCCGTGCGCGAGCGGATCCACGCATCGCTCGTGTCCAGACGCTGCTCGAACCACGCGTTGGGGACGACGTCGGGCGGCACCCAGTGACCGACGGCGGTGATCGCTGCGCGCATGGCCCCCACCCTCTCACAGTTGCCCGTGAGGTGCTACCGCAAATCGTCCGCGAGACCGCGGATCGGGTACAGTCGGACGTCGAGGGAGGTCAGACCATGAGCCAGACGCTGACGCACCTGCCGCTCCAGGCCGTGCACCGTGACGCGCGCGAATGGGAAACGCTGCGCTGGCCCGGGCAGTGGAGCAAGATGTTGTTCCATCCGCGTCCGGAGGCGCCGACGGAGCCGAACGCGGGGCTCGTCCGCTACGAGCCCGGCTCGCATCACCCCTATCACAAGCACGACTTCGCGCAGGTCT
>DATAOC010000129.1:0-17855 GCA_036265915.1 Candidatus Methylomirabilota bacterium
TGGGGGGTTTGGGGGCCATTTCGGGGCCCCCATTTAAGTTGACGCGGTGTGGTATCGTACCGGGCGCTTTCAATCCGTGCGGGGGGGCCGGCGATGCTTCTCAAGGGCAAGGCGGTCGTGGTGACGGGAGCGGGACGCGGCGTCGGCCGCGAGATCGCGCTGCTGATGGCGCGCGAGGGCGCGCGCGTGGTCGTGAACGACTACGGTGGCTCCGAGACGGGCACCGGCGCCTCGCAGAAACCGGCCGACGAGGTCGTCGACGAGATCCGCCGCGCGGGCGGCGAGGCGGTGCCGAACTACGACTCGGTGGCGACCATGGCCGGCGGCCAGGCGATCATCAAGACGGCCACCGACGCCTTCAGGCGCATCGACGTGGTCGTGAACAACGCCGGCATCCTGCGTGACCGGATGATCTTCAACATGACCGAGGAGGAGTGGGACGCCGTCATCAACACGCACCTCAAGGGCACGTTCGCCGTCACCCGCGCCGCGGCCCCCATCATGCGCGAGCAGAAGGCGGGCCGGTTCATCAACATGACGTCCACCTCCGGCCTCATCGGCAACGTCGGCCAGGCGAACTATGCCGCCGCCAAGCTCGGGATCTTCGGGCTGACGAAGGCGACCGCGCTCGACATGGCGCGCTACAACGTGACGGCGAACTGTATCTCGCCCTTCGCGTGGACGCGCATGATCGGCACCATCCCCACGGAGACGGACGCTCAGAAGGCGCGCGTCGAGAAGGTCAAGCAGATGTCGCCCGCGCACATCGCGCCCATGGCCGTCTTCCTCGCCTCCGACGGCGCCAAGGACGTCACCGGCCAGGTGTTCGGCGTGCGGGGCAAGGAGATCATGCTGTTCGGGCACGAGCGGCCGATCATGCGCGTCCACCGCGATGACGGCTGGACGCCGGAGCGCATCGCGGACATGTTCCCGGGCACGCTGCAGCATCATCTGGTGCCGCTGGTCACCTCGGGCCAGTACTTCAACTACGACCCGCTCGTGTGACGGCACGGATGCGGCGCGCGCTCGTCGGTCTGCTGCTGGGGCTCGCCGTGGGCGGCTGTGCGGGCGGCCGCACGGTGGTCCCGGTGAGCATGGACGCCGCGGGGACGCCGATTCCCCAGAGCGCCTACGAGTTCGTCACGCACGAGCAGGCGGTGCGCGGCGTGGCGGCGGTGATGGCGAGGGATCTCCGGCTGCCGGTGCCGGAGCGGGTGACGGTGTACGTGTACTCGTCGCGCCGCATCTTCGAGGACGGGCTCGTGCGCGACGGGCGCGTGTCGCGGCTCCGCGCCGCCGAGCTGAGTGACTTCGCGGCCGGCATCGGCAAGCGCCGGCAGCTGCTGCTCCACCACGACGGTCCCGTCTCCAGTCCCGACTGGCTGCGGCTCGTCGCTCACGAGATGACGCACGTCTCGCAGATCGAGATGGAGCAGGGCGAGGGCCGCGCCGACCAGTGGCTCGCCGAGGGCATGGCGGAGTGGACGGCGTTCCACGTGCTGGAGCGGCTCCGGCTCGACACGCTGCTGCGCCGCCGCGCGGCGGCGGTGAAAGGCGTGCGCCGCCACCCCGCGCTCGCCGAGGGGCGCCTGGATCTCGAGACCCTCGGCTCTCCGCAGGGCTTCACCACGCGTCATCTGCGCGACGGCTCGCAGCAGACGTATCAGCTCGCCTTCCTCCTCGCCGACTACCTCATCCGTCGTGACGGTTACCCGAGGCTCCTGGAGTATTTCCGGTCGTTCGCCCGGCGCGCCGACCGCGACGCGAACTTCGTCGGCGCGTTCGGTCAATCGGTGGCGGAGTTCGAGCAGGAGGCCCTGGCCTATCTGGCGAGCGCCACGCGCTAGTCGCGCGGCTGCGCTCGCGCTGCTCGCGCTCGCCGCGTCCGCCGCGGCGGCGAATTCCGACGGTCTGCTGGTCGCCGCCGGCGACGTGACGCCGACGAGCGCCGTGATCTGGATGCGCGGCCTGCATGCGGGCGAGGCGCGCGTCGACGTGACGCCGGAGACCCCGAGCGCGACGAGCCGCCGTGCGACGCTCGTGCTCCGGGCCGCCGACGACCTGACCGGCAAGGCGCAGATCGGCGACCTCGCGCCGGCGATGCGGCACCGATACCGCGTGACGCAGGACGCGGAGTCGGTCACCGGCGAGTTCGTGACCGCGCCCCCGCCGGCCGAGGCCGCCCGCGTGCGCTTCCTGTGGAGCGGCGATCTCGGCGGCGGCGGCTTCTGCCGGCCGCTCGCGGGCGGCTACGCGGTGTTCCCGGTCATGCTCCGCTATCCGTCCGACTTCTTCCTCTTCGTCGGCGACACCGCCTACGCGGACGTGCCGTGCGACAAACCCGACACGGCACCCGGCGCGAACTTCCGCGCCCGGACGGTGGAGCAGTTCCGGGCGCGCCAGCTCTACAACCGCGGGGATCCCGGACTGCAAGCCTTCCTGCGCTCGCGCTCGGTCTACGCGATCTGGGACGACCACGAGGTGCGCAACGACTTCGCCGGCACCACGGAGCCGCTCATGCCGCTCGGCCGTCGCGCCTTCCTCGACTACTGGCCCGTGGCGCCGCCCGCCGAGGATCCGGCGCGTCTGTACCGCAGTGTCCGCTGGGGCCGTCTGCTGGAGCTGTTCATCCTCGACACGCGGCAGTACCGCAGCGACAACGGGCTGCGCGACGGTCCCGACAAGACCATGCTGGGCGCCGCCCAGCGGCGCTGGCTCGTGGACGCGGTGAGCGCGTCCACGGCGACGTGGAAGGTCGTCGTGTCGAGCGTCACGCTGGCGCTCGGCACCGGGCGTCCGGAGCGCCGCGACGGCTGGTCGGGCGCCAACGTCTTCGGATTTCCGCAGGAGGGCGCCGGGTTCATGACCGAGCGCGACGCCATCCTCGACGCTCTCCGGGCGCGCGGCGTGCGGAACCTCGTGTTCGTGGCGGCCGACGTCCACCACGCGGAGGTGATCCGGCACCAGCCGCAACCCGACTGGTCGTTCCACGAGCTGATCGCCGGGCCGCTGTCGGCGACCTTCGGCCGTCCGCGGCCGCTCGACATGTCGCTCAATCCCCGCTCGCTCTTCGCGCGCGGCGGCGTGTTCAACTTCGGCGAGGTCACGATCGAGGCGACCGGCCTGACCGTGCGACTCGTCGACGACACCGGCGGCGTGCTCTTCACCCACACGGTCACGCCCGAATGACGGCAGCGCGGCCGGCTGCTCTTGAGGAGGAACGGGGAGCCATGATGGAGCTCAAGCTCGAGATGGCGGAGGCGGCGGTGAAGGCGGCGCAGGCGAAGGCCCGCTCGCTCGGGACGCCGATGACGGTCACCGTCGTCGACGAGGCGGGCCGGCTCGTCCTGAGCGCGCGCGGTGACGGCACGGGCTTCCTCACGCCGGAGACGTCGCGTGCGAAGGCGACCGCTGCCGCCGCCTTCCGCCGCAGCACGGCCGACCTCACGGCCATGGGCGCGAAGGGCTGGGGATTCTGGCAGGTGATGCCGATCGTCGCGCAAGGCGAGGTGCTGCCGACGCTCGGCGGCGCCCCGATCGTCGTCGGCGGCCGCGTGATCGGCGGGATCGGTTGCGGCGGCGGCACGGGCGAGCAGGACCAGGAATGCGCCGACGTCGGCGCGGCGGCGGTGAAGGCCTAGCGCCTCGTCGTCCACGCCGCGGCCACGCACGCGACGACGGCCGCCAGCGTCACCGCGAGCCCGATGAGCTCGGCCGCGCCCGCACGGTAGCGCAGGTCCACGCTCTGTGGCGACTGCGTGAGTCGCACCTCGAGGATGTCGTCGTCGCCGCGGCGCTTCTCGAGCCGCTGGCCCGCGCTGTCAACGCGCCAGAGCGGATAGTACGCCACGCGAGCCGGCACCCAGGCGCCGACCTGGCCCGTGAGCGTCAGACGCCACGTCCCGTCCTCGCCGGCGGTCGGCAGCGGGACGGGGGCGTCGCGCGCGAAGATCACGAACGGCGCGAGCGCGATGCGGCGCCGGAACGGGCTCCGCTCGGCGAGCCCGGCCACGGCGGGCGCGTCGTCCTCGAGCGCGACGACGGCCACGATGCCGAGCCTCTCTGCGCGCTCGGCGAGCGAGTCGGCGAGCGATGTCAGCGGCGCGCCGAACAGGGATTCGCCGTCGAGCTGCTCGGCGAGTCGGCGGATGGGAGCGCGCGCGGCATCGCCGCGATAGACGAGCGCCGCCACGGGCGAGGGATGCGTGAACGTCCCGTGGACGATGTCGCGGCCGCTGGCGGCCGGCGTCAGCGCGGTGACGTGCGTGTGCGGCCGCCACCAGTCACTGCCGTGCACGAGCGGAACGCCGGAGCGGATGAAGAGTATCCGCCCTTCCGGCAGGCGGCCCAGCGCCGTCCAGAAGTCGAGCAGTCGCAGCCCGCGCTCGACGGTGCGCAGCGGTGGCCACGGCGCTTCGCCAGCCCTGAGCGCCAGCGTCGCGCCCGGCAGCGACAGAAGGACGAGCGCGAGTGCCGCGGCCACGCCGAGCACGGGCGCCGGTGGGGCGGCGGAGAGGTGGCGCACCAGCCGCACCGCGCCGAGTCCGCCGGCCACGATGAGCGCCATCCAGGCGCCGTCGACGACGCGATCGGACGGCAGGAAGCGCAGGCCCATCGGCTCGAAGACCAGCCGGACGACGGCGGTGACGGCGGCCGCCGCCGGCAGCCACCAGACCGCCATGCGCTGACTCTCACTGCAGGCGGCATGGTCCACCAGGCCGGCCAGCGCCAGCGCGAGGAGACCCAGCGGCAGCGGACGCGCGACATCGCCAAGCGCGAGCGCGCCCCACGCCAGCGGCCGTGTCTCGCCCAGGTGTGCGAGCAAGGGCAGCGTCCAGAACGCGGTCAGCGCCGCGGCCGTGGCGAGCGCAGTGGCCGCGTGACGGCCACGCGCGACGCGGGGCGCGCGGGCGAGCACGGCGACGACGACGAGCGCGAGGGCGGCCGGCAGCTGCGCGGGGTGGAGCAGCACGATGAGCGCCACCAGCACGGCGACGGCAGCACCCGGTCGCGGGGCGGTGCCATCGACCCACGCCATCAGCGCGGTGAGCAGGGCCGGTAGCAGCGCCCACGCCAGCCGCGCGCCCAGCATGCCGACGTGAACGCCACCCTCGACGCCGCTTGCGACGCCGCCTGTGAGTGTCAGCGCCACGAATGCGGCCGGCAGCGCCAGCCAGCCGCTGCCCGTCAGCCGCGCGAGCGCGACGTACGTCGTGACCCCGGGCAGCAGGTACGCGAGCCATACGACGCCCACGTAGACGGACTCGAGCGTCAGCACTCCGGTCGTCGGCCAGGCGAGCAGCGCGCCGAGATAGGCCGTGCCCGGCGGATAGAATTGCAGCTCCGGATATCCCGCCCACCAGCCGCGGTTCCACGCCCACGGCGCCGGTCCGTTCGTCATCACGTGCCACAGACGGTAGAGCTGTCCGGGATGATCGTCGAAGGCCGGCATGGCGGCGCCGATGGTGTTGAACGCGAAGCTGGCGCCGAACGCGAGCAGGGCAAGGAGCGGGACGAGCGTGCGGGCCACGGCACGGCATCATACGGGAGCGGGATAAAACCGCTTGAAGTTTCTGTGGAATCTGATTTGATAACTCAACTGTCTTGCTGTCGGTGCAGTAAAACTCGGGGCTCGAATCCCCTACCGATGGAGACGCCATGGCGAAGCTGAAGGGTTTGAAGTGCCGGGAGTGCGGCCGCCACTACGCAGCGGCGCCCGTTCACGTCTGCGAGTTCTGCTTCGGTCCGCTCGAGGTCGACTACCAGTACGAGGCGCTCAAGGGCGTCGTCACGCGTGAGTCGATCATGGCTGGCCCGCCCAGCATGTGGCGCTACAAGGATCTGCTGCCCGTCGAGGGTGACGTCGCGGTCGGCCACCACGTGGGCTTCACGCCGCTGGTGCGCGCGGAGAACCTCGCCGAGGAGCTCGGCTGCCGCGAGATCTGGATCAAGAACGATTCCGTCTGCCATCCGACCTGGTCCTTCAAGGACCGCGTGGTGGCCGTGGCCGTCACCAAGGCGCTGGAGTTCGGCTTCGACACGGTGGCGTGCGCGTCGACGGGCAACCTTGCGAACTCGGTCGCCGCGCACTCGGCGGAGGGTCGCCTCAAGTCCTACATCTTCATCCCGGCCGACCTCGAGCAGGGCAAGGTGCTCGCCACGCTCGTGTACAACCCCACGCTGGTAGCCGTGCACGGCACCTACGACGAGGTCAACCGGCTCTGCTCGGAGATCGCCGACAAGTATCGCTGGGCGTTCGTGAACGTGAACTTCCGGCCCTACTACTCGGAGGGCTCCAAGTCGTACGGCTTCGAGATCGTGGAGCAGCTCGGCTGGCGCACGCCGCAGCACATCGTCGTGCCATGCGCGGGCGGCTCGCTCATCACGAAGATCTGGAAGGCGATCAAGGAGCTGAAGACGCTCGGGCTCGTCGACGGGCCCGTGCAGACGCGGATGCACGCCGCGCAGGCGGCCGGCTGTGGTCCGATCGTCACCATGATCAAGAACGACACCGACGTGCTGAAGCCCGTACGCCCGAGCACCATCGCGAAGTCGCTGGCCATCGGCAACCCCGCCGACGGCTACTACGCGTACAAGGCCACCAAGGAGTCGGGCGGCTACGGCGAGCACGCCACCGACCAGGAGATCGTGGACGGGATGCTGCTGCTGGCCCGCACGGAAGGCATCTTCACCGAGACGGCGGGCGGGGTGACGGTGGCCACCACGAAGAAGCTCATCGAGACGGGCGTCATCCCGCGCGACGAGTCGGTCGTGATCTGCATCACCGGCAATGGGCTGAAGACGCCCGACGCGCTGTACGAGAAGCTGTCCGCCCACGTCGCGATCAAGCCCTCGCTGTCGGCGTTCGACCAGGCGTTGGCGAATCTGAAATCGCAGACGAGCTGAAAGGAGCCGCCACATGCCGACGGTCCGCATTCCGACGCCGCTGCGACAGGTGACCAAGGGCAACGCCGAGGTGAAGGCGGCCGGCGAGACGGTCGACAGCATCGTGGCCGACCTCGAGCGCCAGTTCCCCGGCCTGCGGGACCGCCTCGTGGACGAGAGCGGGGAGCTGCGCCGGTTCATCAACATCTACGTGAACGAGGAAGACATCCGCTTTCTCGAGGGCAAGAAGACCGTCATCAAGGAGACGGACGTCGTATCGATCGTGCCCGCCATCGCCGGGGGCGGCTAGCCCGGGCCATGGCATGAGCCGGATGCGCGTGCGCCTGACGTTCCCGCCGACGCTGATCCAGCAGCCGATCATCTATCGTCTCGTGAAGGACTTCGACATCGTCATCAACATCCGGCGCGCGGAGGTCAAGGAAGACTACGGCTGGGTGGCGCTGGAGCTCGAGGCCAAGGACGAGAAGGTCCTCGAGCGCGGGGTGGCGTGGCTGAAGGCCACCGGCGTGCAGGTCGATCCGATCGAGCGCGACGTCGTCGTTCCGTGATCTCCGAGCGGGTCCAGGGCTTCACCGAATCCGTCATCCGCGAGATGACACGCGTCGTCAGCCAGCTGGGCGGCGTGAACCTCGCGCAGGGCATGCCGAATTTCCCCCCGCCGAAGGAGCTGATCGAGGCCGCCCACCGGGCCATCGACGGCGACTTCCACCAGTACGCGATCACGTGGGGCACGCCCGGTCTGCGCCGGGCCATCGCCGACAAGTATCGCGCCGTGTACGGCATGGAGGTCGATCCCGAGCGCCACGTAACCGTCTGCTGCGGGTCGACGGAGACGATGCTCTCCACGCTCCTGGCCGTGCTGAATCCCGGCGACGAGGTCATCATCTTCGAGCCGTTCTACGAGAACTACGGGCCGGGCTGCATCATCGCTGGCGCCAAGCCGGTATTCGTGCCGCTGGAGCCGCCGGAGTTCGGCTTCGATCCCGATCGCCTCCGGCGCGCCGTGTCGCCGCGGACGAAGGCCATCGTCTTCAACAGTCCCAACAATCCGTCCGGCAAGGTGTTCTCCCGCGGCGAGCTGCAGACCATCGCGGACGTCTGTCTGGAGCACGGGCTGCTCGCCATCACGGACGAGATCTACGAACACATCGTCTTCGACGGCCTCGGCCACACGCCGATCGCGACGCTGCCCGGCATGGCCGAGCGCACCATCACGATCTCCGGAATCTCGAAGTCGTACTCGGTCACCGGCTGGCGCGTCGGCTATGCCGTGGCACCCGCGACGATCAGCGTCGGCATCCGGCGCGCGCACGACTTCGTGACGGTCGGCGCTCCGCATCCGCTCCAGGAGGCGGCCATCACGGCCCTGCGGCTGCCCGCCGATTACTACGTCAAGCTGCGCGAGGCCTACCAGGCGCGGCGTGACCTGCTGTGGGGCTACGTGGAGCGCGCGGGGTTCGTGGCGTGGAAGCCGCGGGGTGCGTACTACATCCTGACCGACGTCGCGCGATTCATGAAGGCGACCGGTATCCAGGACGACCACGCGTTCGCGATGTACCTCATCAAGGAGGTCGGCGTGGCGACCGTGCCGGGCTCCTCGTTCTACGCGCACACCGAGCTCGGTCGCACGAAGATCCGGTTCTGCTTCCCGAAGACGGACGACATGCTCCGGGACGCGGGAGAACGCCTCCAGAAGCTCCGCGCGCTTGTCTGAGCGCGCGCGCGAGGCCGCCTTCGCCATCTGGCGGGCGGCGCTTGCCGCCGGCGACGTGACGCCGCTCGTCCACCGCGTCGTCCGGCGCGACGGCGCGCGGATCCTCATCGCCGACCGTCCATGCCCGGAGCGCGTGTTCGTCTTCGGCTGCGGCAAGGCAAGCGGCGCCATGGCGCGCGCGGTCGAGGACGTGCTGGACGATCGCATCGCCGACGGCCTCGTCGTCGTCAAGGACGGGTACGCGGTCGCCACGCGCCGCATCCGCCAGGTCGAGGCCGGCCATCCCGTGCCCGACGCGCGCGGAGAGGCGGCCGCGCTCGCGCTGATCAACGCGGTCGAGGCGGCCGGCGCGGGCGATCTCGTGCTCTTTCTGATCTCCGGCGGCGGCTCGGCGCTGACGCCCGCGCCGGCGCCTCCGATCACGCTCGCCGAGAAGCAGACCACCACGCGGCTCCTGCTGAGCGCCGGCGCCACGATCAACGAGCTGAACGCGGTGCGCAAGCACCTGTCGCTGCTGAAGGGCGGCCAGTTCGCGCGGGCGGCGGCGCCGGCGCCGGTGGTGTCGCTGATCCTCTCCGACGTGGTCGGTGACCCGCTCGACGTGATCGCCTCGGGTCCGACCGCACCCGATCGCAGCACGTTTGCGGAGGCGCTCGCGGTCCTCGAGCGCAGGGGCGTGACGCCGCGCGTGCCGGCGAGCGTGCTCGCGCGCCTGCGCGCCGGCGCGGCACGCGAGGTCCCGGAAACCCCGAAGCCGGGCGACCGACTGTTCGAGCGCGTGACCAACGTCGTCATCGGCAACAACGCGCTCGTCGTCGACGCGGCGGCCGCCGAGGCGCAGCGGCTCGGATACCGGGCGCAGCTGCTCACGCGGGGGTTGCAGGGCGAGGCACGCGAGGTCGCTCGTCAGCTGGTGGCGCGCGCGCGCGCGTTGCCTGCGAGGACGTGTCTCATCGCCGGCGGTGAAACCACCGTCACGGTGCGCGGGCCGGGACGGGGAGGCCGCTGCCAGGAGTTCGCGCTCGCGGCGGCACTCGACCTCCGCGCGGACGACGCGCTCGTCGTGCTCGCCGCCGGCACGGACGGCACGGACGGCCCGACCGACGCCGCGGGCGGCATGGTCGATGCCGGCACGGTGTCTCGTGGTGAGCGCGCCGGTTCGGCCGCGGCCGCATCGCTCGCCGAGAACGACGCGTACGCATTTCTCGCGGCCGCGGGTGATCTGGTGGTCTCGGGTCCGACCAACACGAACCTGCTAGATCTTTACCTCGTCGTGAAGGACTAGTGCCCAGCGAATGGGCGAATCGCACTAAGTGTTTGTTCCCTAAGACCACGGTGGTGGTTCCGCACAGCGTTATCCACCAGTCACCCACGATTGCTGGGGATAGCTCGATGTAGGAAATGCTCCGGGGACGCGCGGATTTCTCCCCCGGTCTATTCGTCCTGCCATTCAGCGAGTGGCGGTCGGTGTTGCCATAGGCCGGCGGGCCGTGAAGTCAGCCGGCGAGCGGGCGAGGGCGTCGAGGACTGTCCGAAGTGCATCTCGTCGGTCTGACCGCTCGCGCGGGGTGTGGCAGAACCCCGTGTTATTCTTCGAGCCGATGTCTTCCGTGAACTTCGTCGGCATGCTGCCCTCGCAGCTCGAAGATTTGGCTGTCGAGCTCGGAGCCTCCCGGTACCGTGGCCGCCAGATTTCGGCGTGGCTCTATCGCAAGGGCGTCACCGCCATCGAGGAGATGAGCGACCTGCCGAAGGACTTCCGCGCGGCGCTCGCCGCGCGCGGACGGGCGGCGCTGCCGGAGCTCGAGCGGGCCACACCGTCGCAGGATGGCAGCCGCAAGCTGGTGTTCCGCCTGGACGACGGCGCGCGCGTGAGTGCGGTGATCATGCCGGATGACGGACGGATCACCCTCTGCCTCAGCACGCAGGTCGGCTGCGGCTATGCGTGCGCGTTCTGCCTGACGGGAACAATGGGGCTCGCTCGCAACCTGACCTCGGCGGAGATCGTCGGACAGCTGCTCGCCGCCAACGCCGTGCTCGAGGCCGGTGAGCGCGTGACGCACATCGTCTTCATGGGCATGGGGGAGCCGCTCGCGAACTACGCCGCCCTCGTGCAGTCGCTGCGCGTGCTGATGGACGGCAAGCTCGGCCTCGGCTACTCGCCGCGGCGGATCACCGTGTCGACCGTCGGGCTCGTCGGCGGCATCGAGAAGCTGGCCCGTGACGATCTGAAGGTCAACCTCGCGATCTCGCTGCACGCCGCCTCCGACGACGTGCGCTCGCGACTCATGCCGGTGAATCGCGCGTTCGACGTGGCGACGCTCATGGCGGCCGTCCGCGCCTATCCGCTGATGCCGCGTCAGCATGTCTTCTTCGAGTACGTGATGCTCGACGGCGTCAACGACGCGCCCGAGGAAGCGCAGCGCCTCGTGCGGCTGCTGCGCGGGATCCGCGCCAAGGTCAATCTCATCCCGTTCAACGACTGGGAGGGGTCGGCGTTCCGGCGCCCGCCGCTCGCCCGCATCCTCGCCTTCCAGGCAATCCTGCTCGACGCCGGGGTGACGACCACCGTGCGATGGAGCAAGGGCGAGGACATCGGCGCCGCCTGTGGGCAGCTGAAGGAACCGGCGGTCGCGTGAGCCGCCGCGTTGCGCTCACCACGCTCGGCTGCCGGCTGAACCAGGTCGACACGCTGCTGCTCCAGGCCGGGCTGGAGGCGCGCGGCTTCGTCACCGTGCCCCTCGGGGCGCCGGCGGACGTCGTGGTCGTCAACACGTGCACGGTCACGGCGCGCGCGGAGTTCTCCGATCGCCAGGCCATCCGTCGCGCGCGGCGCGACCATCCGCATGCGCGGGTGGTGGTCACCGGATGCTGGGCCCAGACGAGCGCCGCCGAGGTGGCGCGCCTCGACGAGGTCGACCTGATCGTCGGCAACGCCGACAAGCCCCGCCTGCCCGACCTGGTGGAACGCCTGCTCGATCACGCGAGCGCCGCGCCGCCGCGCGTGAGCGTCGGATCGCTGACGGAGCGCCACTCGGCGCCCACGCTGCGCCTGCCGCTGTCGGGTCGGTCGCGCGCGTTCGTGAAGGTGCAGGATGGCTGTCAGCACCGGTGCGCGTTCTGCATCGTGCCGCTCGCGCGGGGCGCGAGCCGCAGCGTGCCGCTGCCGGCGGTGGTGGCGCAGGTGGAGGCGCTCGTCGAGGCCGGACATGCGGAAGTCGTCCTCACGGGCATCGACCTCGGCCACTATGGCGCGGACCTTCGTCCGCGCACGACGCTGGCGGCGCTCGTCGAAGCGCTCGGCGGGGTGCGCGACCTGCGCTGGCTCCGGCTGTCCTCGCTGCTGCCCGCGTACATCACCGATGGCCTCGTGGCGGCGCTGCGCTCCTCGGCCGTCGTCGCACCGCACTTCCACGTGCCGCTGCAGAGCGGGAGCGATCGCGTGCTGCGCGTGATGCGCCGTCCGTACACGACCGAGCTGTATCGCCGCGTGGTGGACCGGCTGCTGACCGCGTTCCCGGGTGCGGGGCTTGGCGCCGACGTCCTCGTGGGCTTTCCGGGCGAGACGGAGCGCGACTTCGCGGAGACCGTGGCGCTGGTCGACGCGCTGCCGTTCACGTATCTCCACGTGTTCCCGTACTCGGCGCGACACGGGACGGAGGCGGCGGCGCGCGCGGATCGGCTCACGCCGCGCACGGTGGCCCATCGCGCGGCCGTCACGCGCGCGCTCGGCGAGGTCAAGGCCGCCGCGTTTCGCCGGCGGCTCGCGGGCGCGGTCGAAGACGCGCTCGTGCTCGAGCGGCGGGATCGCGACACCGGTGACCTGATCGCGCTCACCGGCCGCTATGCCGAGGTCCTCTTCGCGGGACCCGACGCGCTCATGCGGCGGCTGGTGCGCGTGCAGATTGCCGAGACCGCGGGCGCCCGGCTCCGCGGCCGCCTCGTCGAGGAGCGGGCGGCGTGAGCGAGGCGGCGATCGGCATCATCGGCGGGAGCGGGCTCTACGAGCTGGACGGGCTGACGGACGTGCGGTGGCGCCGCGTGCGGACGCCGTTCGGCGACCCGTCCGACGAGTTCTGCACCGGCTCGCTCGACGGCCGCCGCGTGATCTTCCTGCCGCGTCATGGCCGAGGGCATCGCCTGACGCCGACCGAGCTGAACTTCCGCGCCAACATCTGGGGGCTCAAGTCGCTCGGCGCCGAGTGGGTGCTGTCGGTCTCCGCCGTCGGCAGCATGAAGGAAGAGATCCGGCCGCTCGACCTCGTGATCCCCGACCAGTTCTTCGACCTCACGCGCCGCCGCGTGAGCTCGTTTTTCGGCGACGGCATCGTCGCCCACGTCGGCATGGCGGACCCCGTCTGCGCGCACCTCGCCGCCGCCCTCGAGAAGGCGGCGCGCGCGACCGGCGCCAGCGTGCACCGGGGCGGGACGTACCTGTGCATCGAGGGCCCGCAGTTCTCCACGAAGGCGGAGTCGACCATCTACCGGGCGTGGGGCGTGGACGTCATCGGCATGACCAACATGCCGGAGGCCAAGCTCGCGCGCGAGGCGGAGCTCTGCTACGCGACGCTCGCGCTCGCGACCGACTACGACGTCTGGCACGAGAGCCACGCCAGCGTGTCGGTGGAGACGGTCGTCGCCAACCTCTTGAAGAACGTGGCGACGGCCAGGGATGTCCTCAGGCGCGTGATCCCGAGCGTCGCCGGCCCCCGCGAGTGCGAGTGCCCGCACGTGCTGAAGAGTGCCGTGATCACGAGCCCGGCCGCGTTTCCGCTCGCCACCCGGCGCCGGCTCGATCTGCTGATCGGCAAGTACTTCCCGCTCGAGGCCAGGTCGGCCGTGCGAAAGCCGCGTCGTGGCTGAGCTCGACGTCCTCGGCATCGGCAACGCGCTGGTCGACGTGCTGAGTCACGAGAGCGAGGACTTCCTGCGTGGTCACGGGCTCGCCAAGGGCACGATGCAGCTCGTCGACGAGTCCCGTGCGGCCGCCCTCTATGCGGCCATGGGACCGGGCATCGAGGTGTCCGGTGGCTCGGCCGCGAACACGGTGGTCGGAGTGGCGTCGTTCGGCGCGCGCGCGCAGTACGTCGGCAAGGTCCGGCGCGACCAGCTCGGTGACGTCTTCACGCACGATCTCCGCTCCGTCGGCGTCGCGTACGCCACGCCGCCGGCGGAGAGCGGCCCGGCGACGGGCCGGTGCCTGATCGTGGTGACGCCTGACGCCCAGCGCACGATGAGCACGTACCTCGGCGCCTCCTCCGGCCTCGGACCGGGCGACATCGACAAGGCGGTGGTCGCGCGCGCGCGCATCCTCTATCTCGAGGGCTATCTGTTCGATCCGCCCGAGGCCCAGGAGGCGTTTCGGGCCGCCGCGGACATGGCGCACGCGGCCGGCCGCAAGGTGGCCCTCACGCTGTCCGACCCGTTCTGTGTCGATCGTCACCGTGCGGCGTTCGTCGATCTCGTCGAGCGCCACGTCGACCTGCTGTTCGCCAACGAGGTGGAGATCTGTGCGCTCTACGAGACGCGCGACTTCGACGCCGCCGCGGCTCGCGTCCGGCCCCACTGCGACATCGCGGCGCTGACGCGCAGCGAGCGCGGCTCGGTGATCGTGGCGGGCAAGGCCACGCACGTCGTGCGCGCGCATCCCGTCGCGGCCGTGGCCGACACGACGGGCGCCGGCGACCTGTACGCCGCCGGGTTCATGGTCGGCCTCAGCCGCGGGCTGCCGCTGCCGGTGTGCGGCGAGCTCGGCGCGCTGGCCGCGGCGGAGGTCATCTCGCACGTCGGCGCGCGGCCCATGCGCCCGCTGGCCGAGCTCGCGCGGGCGCTGCTGCCATGAACGTCGAGCCGGCCCTGTCGGCGAAGTACGCGCGCCTGCTCGACGCGCTTCGCGAGCTCGGCAGCGTGGTCGTCGCGTTCTCCGGCGGCGTGGACTCCACGCTGCTGGCCCGCGCGGCGAAGGACGCGCTGGACGAGCGCGCGGTCCTCGTCACCGCCGACTCCGAGACGTATCCCGCCGGCGAGCTCGAGGAGGCGCGGCGGCTGGCGTCGCTCATCGGCCTCCGGCACGTCGTGGTGCGCACGGACGAGCTGACGAACCCCGAGTACGCGAAGAACGGCGCCAACCGCTGCTTCTTCTGCAAGGAAGAGCTCTTCACGCGGCTGGCGCCGATCGCCGAGCGGGAGGGCTGTCGAGCGCTCGTGTATGGCGCCAACATGGATGACCTGGGCGACCATCGACCCGGCATGCAGTCGGCGCGCGCGCGGGGGGTGGCAGCGCCGCTGATCGACGCCGGGCTGACGAAGGCGGAGATCCGCGAGCTCTCGCGCGCCCTGGCGCTGCCGACCTGGGACAAGCCCTCGTTCGCGTGCCTGTCATCGCGGTTCCAGTACGGCGACCGGATCACCGCGGACAAGCTGCGGACCATCGACGCCGCCGAGGCGTTCGTGCGCGGCCTGGGCTTCCGCCAGTTCCGCGTGCGGCATCACGACCGCCTCGCACGTCTGGAGCTGGCGGCCGACGAGATGGCGCGACTGTGGGACGAGGATCGCCACCGGCGGATCGTCGCCCGGTTCCGGGAGCTCGGCTACGTGTACGTGACCCTCGACCTCGCCGGCTTCCAGTCGGGCTCCGCCAACCTCCTGCTCCTCGGCGCCGGCCGCGCGAGGCGCGATGGACCCGGATAGGCTGCAGGCGCTCCTCGACGACGTGGCCGGCGGTCGCGTGCCGGCGGCGGAGGCGTTTGCGCGTCTGCGCCGGCTGCCGTACGACGATCTCGGCTTCGCCAAGGTCGACCGGCACCGCGCGCTGCGCGCCGGCGGCGCCGAGGCGGTGTTCTGCCCCGGCAAGACGCCGGATCAGGTGGTGGCGATCCTCCGCTCGCTCATCGCCGAGCACGCCAACGTGCTCGCGACGCGGGCCGACGCGGCGACGGCCGCGGCCGTCGCCGCCGCGCAGCTGCCGCACGTCTATCACCCGCTCGCACGGCTCATCGTGGCCCGTCCGGAGGCGCGCGACGGCATCGGGCTCGTCGTCGTGGCCGCGGCCGGCACCGCGGATCTTCCGGTGGCCGAGGAGGCGGCGCTGGTGGCCGAGGCGCTCGGCAACCGTGTCGAGCGGGTCACCGACTGCGGCGTGGCCGGTCTGCACCGCCTGCTCGCGCACCGCGAGCTGCTGGCGGAGGCGAACGCGATCGTCGCGGTGGCAGGCATGGACGGCGCGATGCCGAGCGTGGTCGCCGGTCTCGTGGATCGGCCCGTCATCGCGGTGCCGACGAGCGTCGGCTACGGCGCGTCGCTCGGCGGCCTGGCGGCGCTGCTCACCATGCTCAACTCGTGCGCGCCCGGCGTGTCCGTCGTGAACGTCGACAACGGCTACGGCGCCGCGCACCAGGCGAGCCAGATCAATCAGCTCGTCGCGAAGATCCGCTGACGCGGTGAAGGTCGCCTACTTCGACTGTCCGAGCGGCGCCGCCGGCGACATGATCATGGCCGCGCTGGTCGATGCCGGCGCGCCCTTCGAGGCGCTGGCCGCCCAGCTGGGCATGCTGCCGCTCACCGGCTGGCGCCTCGTCCGCCGCGAGGTCATGAAAGGCGCCTTCCGCGCCACCAAGGTCGACGTCGAGATCGACGCGGCGGCGCACAGGCACGCGCATCGCGGGCTCGGCGAGATCACGGCGATCTTGCAGTCGAGCGGGCTGGCGCCGGCGGTCGTCGACGGCGCGACGCGGATCTTCCAGCGGCTGGCGGACGCGGAGGCGCGCGTGCACGGCACCACGCGCGAGGCCGTCCACTTCCACGAGGTGGGCGCGGTGGACGCGATCGTCGACGTGACGGGCGCCGTGCTCGCGCTGGCGCTGCTCGGCGTCGAGGCCGTGTACGTCTCGGCGCTGCCGCTCGGTGGCGGCTTCGTCCAGGGCGCACACGGACGCATGCCGGTGCCGGCGCCCGGCACCGCGGAGCTGCTCCGCGGGTTCCCGGTGACCGACACGGGCGTGCAGGCAGAGCTCGTGACGCCCACCGGCGCCGCGATTCTCACGACGCTGGCGCGGCCGGCGCCCCGTGCCCCGCGGATGGTCGTGCACGCGGTCGGCTACGGCGCGGGGACGCGCGACCTGCCGGAGACGCCGAACGTCCTGCGCTGCTTCGTCGGCGAGGCCGGGGGCCGCGAGGGCAGCGAGACGATCCTGCAGCTCGAGACCACGATCGACGACATGTCCCCGCAGCTCTACGAGCCGTTGATCGACCGGCTCTTCGAGGCCGGCGCGCTGGACGTGTTCCTGACGCCGGTGATCATGAAGCGCAGTCGGCCGGGCACGGTGCTCACCGCACTGGCCCCGCGCGAGCGGCTGGACGCCGTCCAGCGGGTGATCTTCGAGGAGTCGCCGACGCTCGGCGTGCGCTTCACGGAGTGGGAGCGGACCACGCTGGCGCGCGAGGTGGTGCCGCTATCGACCACGTACGGCGTCATTCCGTTCAAGGTGTCGCGCCTCGCCGGCCGCGTGGTGACGGTCACTCCCGAGTTCGCCGACGTCGCGCGCATCGCGCGGGACAAGGCCCTGCCGGTGCGCGAGGTGCTCGACCAGGCGCGCGCCGAGGGCCGCCGTCTGCTGCAGTCGTCCTGACGCGGCCTCACTCGGCCCGGCCGTTGACAGCATTGGGGTGAGGTCTTACCCTCTGCACGCCACATTCGCCCTACGGGAGGACCAGCCGTGAGACTGCCAGTCAAGATGACGATCAACGGCCAGAGTCACAGCCACGAGGTGGAGCCGCGGCTGCTCCTCGTGCACTACATCCGGGAGACGGTCGGGCTCACCGGCACCCACGTCGGCTGCGACACGAGCCAGTGCGGCGCGTGCACGATCCTCATCAACGGGCAGGCGGTGAAGTCCTGCACGCTGTTCACGGTTCAGGCCGACGGCGCCAACATCACGACCATCGAGGGGCTCGCGAAGAACGGCGACCTGCATCCCATCCAGCAGGGCTTCTGGGAGAAGCATGGGCTGCAGTGCGGCTTCTGCACGCCGGGCATGATCATGACCGCCCACCAGATGCTGGAGCGGTATCCGAAGCCGACCGAGGATCAGATCCGACACCAGCTCGAAGGCAACCTCTGCCGTTGCACCGGCTACCACAACATCGTGAAGGCGATCCAGTGGGCATCGGAGCAGATGGCCGGAAAGAAGTGAGGCAGCATCATGGCAACGACTGAGCAGCGCCTCTTCGGCAAGTC
>DATAOC010000130.1:0-10074 GCA_036265915.1 Candidatus Methylomirabilota bacterium
CCGCGACTGCGCGAGGTTATGGGCGATGAAGCGTTCGCGCAGTGTGCTGTTCTGACTGATCGACCCGTCGTGCAGAAGACCACCCTCACGCATCAGGCCCGTGAAGTCGCTCTGGTCGAAGCGCGCGGCCAAGGACATCGCGCGGGCGCGATCATCGGCGTCCGGCGTGATTCGCAGATCCGGAATACCCGCGACCACACCGAACTGCCGGCGGCAACCGACGCAGGTGAGCGATGACGCGCCGGGCGTGAGGCGGCTACAGCAGGCCGGGCAGACGAGTTCAGCGTCTGGCGTCACAATCCGTCGTCCCCGATCCGTGCACCATCTGGCGCACACTGTAGCCGAACACGGCCACGATGGTGTTCGACCATCGCGCACGAGGCTCCATCGCGTCTACCGAGCCCGTTCGTGTATCGTAGCTAGCGGCCTGATCGCGCACGGAGGGCTAGCCCTAACTGGTAAGGCAGCGGACTTGAAATCCGCCGGGCCGCAAGGCCCTTGGGGGTTCGAATCCCTCGCCCTCCGCCAACTTACGCGATGTCCTTCGTCAGGAGGTGCCGCATGCCGAAGTTCCTCTTTCAGGCCTCGTACAACGCGGAAGGTGCCAAGGGCGTCGTGCAGAGCGGCGGCTCCGCTCGCCGGGCCGCGGTCGAGCAGCTCATGAAGGAGCTCGGCGGCAAGGTCGAGGCGTTCTACTTTGCTTTTGGGGACGTCGACGCCTTCGTCATCGCCGACGTGCCGGGGAACGCGGAGGCCGTCGCCACCGCTCTGGCCGCGAACTCGAGCGGCCTGATGCAAGTGAAGACGACCGTCCTGCTCACGCCCGAGGAGGTGGACGCGGCGACGAAGCGCGCCGCGAGCTTCCGCGCGCCCGGGCGCTAGGGCTCGTCCTCGTCGCGGCGCCTCGTCGCGGCGCCGGTGTACGAGCGCCGTGGCTAGCGAATGTCGTTCAAAACCACCCGCCCGGTTCCGAGAAGTCTGGACGCAGCGACCATCAGAGGATCGAGCAGGCGCTGGACAACGGGACCGAGGGCCTCGCGAGCGTCGTCCATGTCTTCGGCGGTTTCCCAGAGCGTCACCGTCAAGTATCGGCCACCGCCGATGTCGGCCACGACCGTGCCCTCGTACCCGTGGCGCATCGCGTGCGCGTCCTGGAACTCACGGAATTGATGCGTTTCGACGATCGGCGTATCGGGACGGTACGTTGTTTCTCTGAACACGGCGTACATCCACGCTTCCTTTCTGGGCGCACCGCGGTCGCGACGGCGAGCCGCGTCGCGCTGGGCGCCTCTTACCGCTGGGCCATCAACGCCTCGATGCGGGCGAGCTGCTCGTCGACCGGCTGAACGCCGTCCAACCGCAGCACACGGCAGGGCAGTGCGGCGAGCCACTCTTCGTGACGCGCTCGGCTCCGCATGTCCACACCGCCGGTGTCGTACCTCGCGGCCCAGCTCAGGAACTCAATGTATGCCTCGTGCCGCGACCCGCCGGGAGCGATTGCGGCAGCACCGTATCGAGTCAGCTCGCGTGCTTGCAACCGCTCCAGGCGTACCGCGGTCGGCACGACGAGAAACGCGACGAGGTCGAATTACGCGATGATCGGATCACCCCACCCGCATAGCGACCCGGACAGAACCCAGGATGCCGATTCGTCGAGGGCCGACCTCAGCAATGCCAGCCGGGCTTCGCGCGGACGCGCCTGCTGATACGGCGGGTCCGTTGGCAACCAAAAGACATCATCGGTGTCGACATGGTGGTGGCCGTGCTTGGCGGCGATCGCCGAGGCGAGCGTCGTCGTTCCGCTGCCCGAAGCGCCGAAGACGTGGATGTGATTGCGTCCCACGCGTTACGATTGCTCCTGAATGTCATCGAGCGCAAGGACGTTCAAGGGACCAGATTCGCGCGGGCCGCTGGCGATCGCCGTCGGCGGCCTCATCGCGATGGCGTCCGCGGTCGGCGTCGGGCGCTTCGTGTACACACCGATCCTGCCCTCCATGAGCGCGGCCCTCGGGATCTCGAAATCCGGCGCGGGCTTCATCGCATCGGCAAACTTCCTCGGCTATCTGGTCGGTGCGCTGCTGGCCGCGACCCCATTCGTCCCGGGGTCGCGGCGCACCTGGCTCGTCATCGCGCTTGCCGTCAGCGCCGTGACCACCGGCGCCATGGGCGTGGCGTTCACGGTCACGGCGTTCATGATCCTTCGGTTCGTGGGCGGTGTGGCGAGCGCCTTCGGACTCGTGTTCTCCTCGGCTCTCGTGCTCGATCGTCTGGCGCGTGCGCAGCGAGCGGAGCTGTCGGCGGTGCACTTCGGCGGAGTCGGGACCGGCATCGCGCTCTCCGCCATCCTCGTCGCGGCCCTCGGCGCGCGTGAAGTCGACTGGCGGACGCTGTGGCTCGCGAGTGGCGCGCTTGCGTTGCTCGGCTGCATCGCTGTCGCGACGCTCGTTCCGGACGCGGCCGAACCGCCCCGACCCGCGACGACCGTGCCGCGGCGCACCGGCCGCCTGACGAGCGTGGCGGTCGCCTACGGGTTGTTCGGCTTCGGCTACGTCATCACCGCGACGTTTCTCGTCGCCATCGTGCGTGAGTCCGCGCGCGTGCGGCCATTCGAGCCGGCGGTGTGGGTCGTGGTCGGTGTCGCGGCGATCCCGTCCGTCGCGGTGTGGACGTGGGCCGGACGGCGTATTGGCCACGCGCGGGCGTTTGCGGCGGCGTCGATGCTCGAGGCAGCCGGCGTCGTGGCCAGCGTGCTCTGGGTTGCGCCGGCCGGCATCCTCCTCGCCGCGACTCTCCTCGGAGGCACGTTCATGGGGCTGACGGCGCTGGGCCTCATCCAGGGTCGTGAGCTCGCGGCCAGCGACCCGCGACGAACGCTTGCGATCATGACCGCCGCCTTCGGCTTGGGCCAGATGCTCGGCCCCGCCTGCGCGGGAGTGCTCTTCGACGTGACGGGAACGTTCGTGACGGCGTCGCTCGGCGCCGCGGCCGCGCTGGTGGTGTCCGCGTTGCTGAGTGTCGCACCGCTGCGCACGGCGGCGTAGGGAACCGCGGAGAGGACGAGGTTGGCGCGCGCGAGCTATTCGGCCCGACGGCTGGACGAGCGTACGCTCTTGATCGCTTCGAAGCCGGTGGGGGCCCACCATTCGCGCCACGCGACGTCGGGACCGGTGCGCGGGCGCATGAGGCGCACGAGCTTGGGGATGTAGTTCCCCGGCGCGAATGCCACGCGTCGCACCTGCTGCGCCATCGCCCGCGCGAGCCGGTCGCGGCGGATCGGCAGGCCGAGCTGCCGCAGTCCGGCCTCGTGGTACCGCCAGATGTCGCGGCGCGCCGGGCTGAGCAATGCGCGTGCGAGAAACGTGTAGTACGCGTCCATGCGCTCCTCGACCGCGCGCGCGAACTCGTCGGGGGCCAGGAACACCGGGCCGTACATCATCAGGATCTTCATGTGGCCGAGCAGGTAGGTGTTGAGCCGGCGCGCGGTGGAGTACGTGATGCTGCCGCGATGCAGGCGCTGGAAGGTGAGGACCTGGTGAACGAAGCCGAAGTCGGCCGTCTGGAGGATGTCGTAGCACGCCGCCTCATCGGCGTGGATCGTCGACTCGTCATAGAAGGGCTGACGCGCGCGCACCCGGTCGGCGCGCAGCATGTGCGCCGTCGGCGGCCCGAACACCGATAGTCCGCCGACCAGACTGGCGCGGGCGACACGACGGCCGGGCGTGACCGGGCTCGGATAGGGCAGCCCGCCGTGCGCGACGCGCGATCCCTGCAGCTGGTACGCGCACACGACCCCCACGCTTGGATACTCGGCGGCCACCGCCAGCATCCGCTCGAGACACTCCGGAAAGAGCACGTCGTCCGCCGAGACGAACTTGCACCAGGCGGCGCGTGCTGACATGTGCGCAGCGGCGATGTTGTGATTCTCGATGACCGGGACGAGGCGCTCGTTCCGCTCGAGGCGGATCCTCGGCTCTGCCGCCGCGTACTTGCCGACGATCTCAGCCGTGCGGTCGGTGCTGGCGTTGTCGACGATGACGTACTCCCAGTCGCGGTACGTCTGCCCGAGAACGCTTTCGATGCACTCCCCGATGAACGCCTCCCCGTTGTACACGGGTGTCAGAACACTGACGAGGGGCGCCATGGCCGCGTCAGCCTGCATCCGCCATACCAGCGAAACGCATGCGCGGGCAGCGGCGGCGAAGGCGTCGCTGCATCCCGCCGTACCGTTTGTCTGCACCAGATTGCAGCGCGATCCCCCATTTTTGTTTGAAGGTCGCGCGTGGGGTGTGTCGGATAATCCAGGCGCGTGAGCACCGTGAGCACGTACCAGCGGCGCGCGGCGCCGACGCTGCGCGCCTCCTCCAATGCCACGCGCGATCCGCTGTGCGCGGTCGCGCGGGCGTTCCTCGACGGCCGTCCGCTGCCCTACGCCATGCGCGCGGTGGCCGCGCTGGACTGGGAGCGCACCGTCGCGCGGGCGGAGCACGAGCGCCTGGCGCCGATCCTCTATGTGGCGCTCCGCGGCGGTGCGGCGCCGGCGCCGGTGCTGGCCCGCCTGCGCGCCACGTGGATCGCCGCCGAGCGGCAGCACCTCGTGGCGGCCGGCCAGCTGCGACAGATCATCGCGGCCTTCCGGCGCGCCGACATCGACACCGTCATTCTGAACGGCCCCGCGCTCGCCGCTGACTACTACGGCGACCCCGCCCTCCGCCCGTTCGTCGATCTGGATCTCCTGGTCCGCCGGCCCCATCGCCACCAGGCACTCGAGGTCCTCCTCGACCTCGGCTACGTGAACGACAATCCGGCGCGCGCGCTCGATCGCGTCCCCGCCGTCTCGTTGAGCCCGCCCGCGCAGTCGCCACAGCTGCCGGTGGACCTCCACTGGGAGTGTGTCGGGCATTCGGGCGCGCGGCGCATCGCCGAGCTGGCCGCGGAGGAGGTGTGGTCGCGCACCGTCCCGGCCACGGCGTGGGGAGACGGCGCGCGCACGCTGGCGCCCGAGGATCTGCTCATCTACCTGGGCTCGAATTTCGCGATCCACCACACGCTGGCCGGCGCGCTGTGGCAGCTGGACCTGGCGCTCGTGCTGGAGCGCCACCGCGCCACGCTCGACTGGGACGCCGTTGCCGCGCGTGCGCGGCGCTGGGGAGCCGCCGGGGCGACGTACTTCGCGCTGCGCTCCCTGGCGGAAGCACTCGGCGTCGCGGCGCCGACGGAGGTGCTGAACCGGCTACGGCCCGGCACCTTCCGGATCGCGGCCATCGACCGTCTGCAGCGGGCGGCCCACGACGGCCTCAGGCTCGACTATTTGATCGGCGTCTTCATGCTCGACCGCTCTGCCGACATCATCCGCATGCTGCTGTCCTGGCTGTTGCCGCCCCCCGGCGGCCTGCGCACGCGGTACGACTCGCGCTCGCTGGCGGCCGCCTATCTGGCGCACTACGGCCGGCTCGCGCGCACGGTCGCCCGCGCGATGATCTGAGCGTCACATGAGCGAGCGCGTCTGGGTGCTGTCGCCGACGGATCTCGGCGGCCTCTGGGACGAATGCCGTCGCTGTTTCTATCTCGCCGTCGCGGCCGGCTTTCCACGCCCGGCGTCGGCCCCGTCGAGCCTGGACGCCATTGCGCGGGCGCACATCGCCGGCCTCGACCGGCGGCGCACGGATCAGGTTGCGGCCGGTATGCCGCCGGGAACCATCGATCTGTCGCATCGGTCGGTGCAGTCGGAGCCGCTCTCGGTCCAGGTGCCCGAGCACTCGTATCGGTTCGTCATTCGTGGCGCGCTCGACGTGACGCTCACCCTCGAGGACGGCACGCTCGGCGTTGCGGAGATCGCGGTCGTGGGCGACACGACCGGCCCCGCCGCCTCACGCCGCCAGCACGCCTGGGCGCAGGCGCTCGAGAGCGCGGGCGCCGGCAAGGTGAGCGTCCTCGGGACGCTCGTCTTCGTCCCCGGCTCCACCGTGTGGACATGGACGGCGCACGAGCGTGATGATCCGGGCTTCTACGGCTTTCTGGCCGAGGCGCTCTCGCTGCTGGCGCGGCCGGCACCGCCCGGCGGCACACCGTTGTGCGCGTGGTGCGTGTACCGGGACGCGAGCCGCCGAACCGGCTACTGAATCTCAGTAGTCTTTCGGATCCAGCAGATCACGCAGCCCGTCGCCGGCCAGATTGAACGACAGCGCTAGGACGAAGATCGCCAGCCCCGGCCACCATGCCATCCACGGCGCGCTGTCCAGAAACTGCTGCGCGGTGTTGAGCATGGTGCCCCAGCTCGGAGTGGGCGGCTGCACGCCGAGACCGAGAAACGAGAGCACCGCCTCCGCGATGATCGCCACCGGAATCGAGACGGTGGCCTGGACCAGCAGCGCGCTCACGATGTTCGGCAAGATGTGTCGGCTCATGACGCGCACGTCGCCGGCGCCGAGCACGCGGGCGCTCTGCACATAGTCCTCGGCGGCGGCGGCGAGCACGAGACTGCGAGTCAGTCTGATGTAGGTCGGGGTGGCGCCGAGACCGATGGCGATCGTCGCGTTCGTGAGCGACGCGCCCATGATCGTCACCAGGCCGATGGCGAGGATCAGGAACGGAAACGCCAGCCACGCATCCGTGAGCCGCATCAGCACCTGATCCAGGATGCCGCGGTAGTAGCCCGCGATCAGCCCGAGCGGCACGCCGACGGCGATGGCGAGCATGATGGAGAAGACGCCGGCCTGCATCGAGACACGACTGCCCCAGACGACGCGCGAGAGATTGTCGCGCCCGAGGTCGTCGGTGCCGAGCGGATGGCTCCACGAGGGCGGCTTGCGGATCTGGCTCCAGTCGGTCCGGAGCGGATCGGTACTGACGATCCACGGCGCCGCCACCGCTGCCACGACGAACGCGAGCACGATCACGCCACCGACGACGGAGGCAGGGCGGCGCCACAGGCGACGCCACCCGCGATGCCAGGCCGTCGTGCGCGGCGCCGCGAGCACCTCGGCTGCCGCGGCGAGGCTCGTGCTCATGCGGGAGCACCGCCGCCAATCCGGATGCGCGGATCCAGCACCGAGTACGAGAGGTCGACGAGAAGGTTGATGAGGACGTACGAAGCGGCGGTGATGAGCACCACGCCCTGCACCAGCGGGTAGTCCCGCGTGAAGACCGCCTCCACGATGAGCCGGCCGAAGCCCGGCACGACGAAGATCTGCTCGGTGACGACGGCGCCGCTCATCAGGGCTCCCGCCTGCAGGCCGAGGATCGTCACGACCGGAATGAGGCTGTTCCGGATCGCGTGCCGGAACAGCACGGCGCGGCCGGCGAGGCCCTTGCTGTACGCCGTGCGGATGTAGTCCGCGCCGAGGACGTCGATCATCGCGTTGCGCGTCTGGCGCATCAGGACAGCGGCCAGGGCGGTGCCGAGGACGAACGCGGGCATGATCATGCGCGTCACGTTGCCGACCGGACTCTCCCACCACGGAACGAAGCCCGAGGCCGGCAGCCACCCGAGCCGCACGGAGAAGAACAGGATCAG
Organism: Candidatus Methylomirabilota bacterium; assembly: GCA_036265915.1. Classification (GTDB taxonomy): domain Bacteria; phylum Methylomirabilota; class Methylomirabilia; order Rokubacteriales; family CSP1-6; genus AR12. Next base: position 7,514 of record DATAOC010000130.1, read on the forward strand.
CATGATGCCGAGCCAGAAGTTGGGAATCGACACGCCGCACAGCGACACGCCGCTGGCGAGGAGATCCCAGGCGGTATTGCGACGCACGGCGGCCAGGACACCCGCCGGGATGGCGACCGACACCGCGACCAGCACGGACAGGATCGCGAGCTCCACCGTGATCGGCAGCTTTCGAAACACCGTGCGGATGACGGGGTCGCGCGTACGGATCGATTCGCCGAGGTCACCACGCAGCGCGAGCCCGACCCAGCGGAGGTACTGCACGGGAATGGGATCGTTCAGCCCGTACTTGGCACGGATCTCTTCCAGCCCGGCGGCGTCGGCGTCCGCCCCCGCCATGACGCGCGCCGGATCACCGGGAATCATCCGCACGCCGGTGAAGACCACCACGCTGATCACGAACAAGGTCACGATCGAGATCACGACCCTGCGGATCAGGAACTCGAGCACGGTGGCGCTAGCCGCTCAGTTCCACGACGTGCCCTTGACCCGGATGAGACCGTCCGGGACGCCCTTGTAGCCCTTGAGATTCTTCGGGAACGCCACGATGTAGTTCGGGTGGTAGATGTAGATGATGTTCCGCCGCGCGGTGAAGAGGTCGATCGCCTCTCGGTAGAGCGCGCGGCGCTGGTCGACGTCGCTCACCTCGCGCGCCTTGTTCAGCAGTGCGTCGATGCGCTCGTCGCAGGCGAGCGTGGCGTTGAGGCTGCCCTTGCACGTCTGATTCTGATGGATGTTGCCGTCCGGATCCACCCGCCCGCTCCAGCCGATCAGGAACGCGGGCAGCTTGCCGTCGTCGTCGTCCTTCAGCGCGGAGGCGAACTCCTGCGGCCGGAGGCTGATGTTGAAGCCGGCCTCGCGCGCCATCTGCTGGATGACTTCCGCCACCCGCCGCTCGCGCGGATTGTTCACCACCGTGAGCTCGAAGCTGTAGCCGTTCGGCAGCCCGGCGTCGGCGAGCAGCTTCTTCGCCTTCGCCACGTCACGGGTGGGGCACTTGCGCGTCTTGTCGAAGTACACGCTCACGGGCGGGATGGGCGTGCAGCCCGGCGTGAACAGCCCGTCCCAGGCGACCTGGTTCAGCGCCTCGCGGTCGATGCTGAGCTCCAGCGCCTCGCGCACCCGCGGATCGTTCGCCAGCGGCGTGCCGAGGTCCGCCGGCGGGTTCTGCTTCCCGGTCTTGTTGTGCAGATTGATGTTGAGTCCCTGGTAGCCGAGCCCGGTGACGTTGGAGAGCTCGAAGCGCCCTTCCTTCTTGATCGCACTGGCGTCGGTCGGCGCCACCTGGTGCATCACGTCGATGTCGCCGGAGCGGAGGTTCGCCAGCCGCACGTTATCGTCGGGGATGATGCGGAAAATGATCTTATCGAACGCGGCCTGCGACGGATCGAAGTAGTGGGTCGAGCGCTCGACGACGATCCTGTCCTGGGGCACCCGCTCGACGAACTGCCACGGTCCAACGCAGACCGGTGCGGTGCCGAAATTCTCGCCGAGCTTCTTCACCGCCGCCGGCGACACCGGCATGCCGGCGCGGTCGGTGAGCTGCGCGAGCAGCGGTGAGAACGGCGCCTTCAGCCGGAGGCGCAGCGTGAGCGGATCGACGACCTCGACCGCCTCCACCGGCGCCAGCTCGCTGGCCCGGTTGGAGCCCTTCATGGTTCGGTGACGCTCGAGCGAGGCGCGGACGGCGTCCGCATTCATCGGTGTCCCGTCGTTGAACTTCACGCCGGCCCGCAGCTTGATGGTGACCGTCCGCCCACCGTCGGTGATGGCGGGCAGGCTGGCCGCCAGCTGAGGCGTGATCCGCAGCGACTCGTCGATGTCGTACAGCTTTTCGCACATCGCGGCGAAGACGATGCGCCCGACGTACGTCCGGCCGAGGGTGGGATCGAGGATATCCGGATCCTGGTTCAGCGCGATGGTCAGCGTCTTCTTCTGTGCATGCGCGGCGTGGGGGACGCCGAGCAACAAGGTCAGCAGCGCGAGGCCGGCGAGCCACATGGGGAACTCCCTCCGTTCGAGGTCTGCGAGCCGGGCGAATGATAGACCGCCGCCCCTGCGCGTGCAACGCGCGGCGGCATCTGGTTCACGCGGCCAGGCGGTGCGCGATGCAGTGAGCGCCGGCCACGAGGCGGCCGTCCTCGGTCGACACGCTGACGTCATAGAAGCCCGCGCGGCGGCCCTGTTTCACCTCGCGCGCCTCGGCCACGAGGGTGACGTCGGGCGTGACCGCGGCCAGGAAGTTGATGGTCACGCTGAGCGCCACCGCGTCCTCGCCGTGCGAGTTGCAGGCGGCGCCGAACGCGACGTCGGCGAGGCTGAAGATCACGCCGCCGTGCGGATAGCCCTGGAAGTTCACCATGTGCGGCTGGAGCGGAAGGCGCAGCCGGCAGTAGCCGCGGCGCACGTCGACGTACTCGATGCCGAGGGCGCGGGCCCACGGCTCCTGGCGGATGCGGTCGGCGACGTCGGGCGCAATGGTCGGCGAGGTCTCGGAGCTCATGGCCGCCAAGCATAGCAGCCGCCGACTCGCCTCTCCGGCACCCGCCGTACAGCATCGC
>DATAOC010000131.1:0-14973 GCA_036265915.1 Candidatus Methylomirabilota bacterium
AGGCTCTTCAGCGTCTGCGGCAGCGGCTTGCCGGTCTTCCGGTCGTAGCCCACCTCGCGGTACCAGGTGTCCACCATCGCGTCCCATTGCTCGCCGACCGCCTGCCCCTTCGCCGGCCCGTCGTGCGGAGTGGAGCCATAGCGCTTCGAGGGAAATTCGAGGTCAGGCGTCAGGCCACAGCGCAGCGCGACGGCGCGATTGATGGCGGCCGTGCGGCGGCCGAACTTCATCGCTTCGTCGACGGTGTAGTACCAGCCGGTCGCGGCCGACAGCGCACGGCAGACATTCTCCAGGCGGGTGCGCGTCGTGAAGATGCAGATGCCGAGCGAGTCCTCGAAGTTGCGGCGACCGCGGCAGCCGGCCACCAGCTTCGCGACTTCCTCGCCGTTGAACGGATTGATGCGCGCCGGCAGCCCGAGCTCCGTCTGGTGCACGGGATTGCCGGTCTCCATGGTCGCTGTGGACGAGGTGGCCGTGTCGAGCATCTCTTCCCAGCGCGCGCGATGATCGTGGCCGCGTGGTGAGGCGCCCTTGCCCGTGTACACGGCCGCCTCGGCCGCCGGACCGCCGAGCTTCTCGGAGGCGCGCTTCACGCCCTCGGCCAGCAGGTCGCCGAAGCCCTCGCGTTTGCAGATGAGCTGTAGCAGCCGGTTGGCGCCCTGCGTGTCGCCCCACTCGAGGTCGAAGCCGAGCTGCTGCTTCGTGATCCAGCCCTTCTCCATGCCCTCCATCACCCAGCCGCACAGCCAGCCGAACTCGTTGACGTCGACGCAGGCGCGGTCGAGCTGCGTGTTCAGCCAGGCGACGCCTTCCTTGTCGGCGGTCACGCCGATGGTCCACCCGGCCCCCGACCAGCCCTCGTACTCCGGCTCGTCGACGATCGTGCCCTTGTGCACTCCGTCCCGGATGATCGACATGTGGCAGTGATGCATGCCGCACGAGTTGCACTGATGCCCGCGATGATCGAACCCGTGCCGCAGCTTCGGCGCCTCCCACTGGGTGATGTCGCCGCCGGGCACGTTCGTCGTGTAGTTCTTGATCGGCAGCGCGCCGAGCTTCGAGAGGTTCACCACGCCCGGCAGCGTGCCGTACTCGTACAGCGAGCGCGCGGAGGGATCGGTCTTCAGGTCATGCGCGATGTCGTCGGCACACTGGACGAGGCCGCGCGGATCGGCGGCGCGCAGCGCCTTGGTGCCCTTCACGATGGCGACCGCCTTCACCTTCTTCTTGCCCATCACGGCGCCGACGCCGTTCTTGGAGGCCACGTGCCCGTAGTCGCCCTGGATGGCGGCGAAGCGCACGAGCTTCTCGCCCGCCGGCCCGATCGAGTACACGGACAGCTGATGACCGCGCAGGCCGAGGTCCGCGCTCAGCGCGTCCTGCGTCTCCCACGTGTCCTTGCCGAGATAGCTGCGCGCGTCGCGCAGCTCGACCCGGTCGTCGTCGATGTAGAGGTAGACCCAGTCCTTCGACTGGCCCTGGAAGACGATGGCGTCGTAGCCGCAGTACTTCAGATTCGTGCCGAAGAAGCCGTTGGCCTGCGTGGACGTGGGACCGTTGGTGCCGGCGCCGATGGTGACGACGGTCAGTCCGCCGGTGCCCCACACCGGCAGCCCGGCCAGCGGCCCGGTGCCGAGCACCAGCCGGTTGTCGGGATGGTCCCAGGACACGTTACCTTTCCCCTTGCGCGTCTCGCGGTAGAGGATCATCGCGCCGAGGCCGATGCCGCCGAGCAGCTCCCGCATCTCGGTCGGGCTCCAGGGCTCGCCCCAGCACTTGCGCTTGGTGAGATCCACGCGGAGCAGCTGTCCCGCGAAGCCGCCGGGGACGCTCTCGCCCGGGGCATCTGAGGACTTCGGCATCTTGCGCGTCTCGGTCGGGGTCATCAAATTCATACGGCCACCGGGCTGTCACCGGGCGCCTTCGACGGACGCCCCAGGACGGTTTCGGGAAGCAGGACGCTCGTCGTCTTCGACGCGATGAACGCCGTCTTGACGTCGAACGGATTGGTTTTCAGGTAGTCCTTGAAGCGCCCCAGCGAGACGCCGGTCTGGACGAGCCCCTTCAGCATGCCGACGTCATTGGTGGTCCAGATGTCGTTGGAGCGCCCTATGATGATCGCTCCCGTCAGGCGGTCGCCGGTGAACAGCAACTTGCGATATGCATTTCGATCTTTCTTGAGCGCGCTCACCGCTTGCGCCTTGGCGTCGTCCCAGGCGCCGAACGACGCCGCATCGAGATGGCACACCTCGACGATGTTGACGATCAGCGAGCCCTTGTAGCTGACGCTCTTGCCCGCCATGTTGGAGCCGACGACCCGCCCGTGCTCCTGGGCCGTGGGCTCGATGGCATGCACGGCGGCCTGCCCCGAGATCAGATCGCGGCCTTCGGCGACGTCGCCGGCGGCGTACACGTTCGGGACATTGGAGCGGAGCCGCTCGTCGACCACGATGCCCTGTTTGATGTTGACGCCGGCGCCCTTGAGCCAGTCGAGGTTCGTCTTGATACCCGTCGCCATGATGACGACGTCACACACGAGCTCGGGGCCGGCCGAGAACTTGAGCCGCTTTCGGCCGCGAGCGTCCTCGATGCGCGTCAGCTTCACGTTGGTGCGCACGCTCACCCCATGCGCCTTCAGCCAGCTCTCCACCAGCTCGGCGCCGACGGCGTCGACCATCCGCGGCAGGATGCGCGGCGCGAGCTCGACGATCGTGAGCTTGGCGCCGAGCGAGAGGATCGAGTTCAGGATCGTGAACGAGATGAACCCGGCCCCGACCATGACCACGTGGCTGCCCCGCTTGATGCTCGCGATGACGCCACGCGCCTCGTCGAGGGTCCAGAAGGAGTGCACGCCGGGCAGATCGGCCCCGGGCACCGGCGCCCGCACGGCCGAGGAGCCGGTGGCGATGAGGCAGTCGTCGTACTCGATGCGGGCGCCGTCGTCGAGCGTGCACACGTTGGCCTTCACATCGAGCCCGGTGGCCCGGCGACCGATGTGCGTCTTGACGTTCCACGCCGCCAGCTGAGCGGCCGTCGCCGTGAAGACGTGCGACTCCGCGATGGTCTTGTCCAGGTAATAGGGCAGCGTCATCCGGGAATACGGGCGCTCGGCGCTCACCAGCGTGATCTCCGACGGCTCACGCTCCTCTTCCCGGATGGTCCGCATGGCGTTCATGCCGGCCGTACCGCCGCCGATGATGAGGTGTCGCGAGGCCATCAGCGCGCTCCCGCGATCGCGAGCACGTGGCCCGCGCGCTCACGGGCGAAGTCGCCGAGCCAGTCCTGGGTCGCGACGTCCTCGTACTCGATGGCGGCGGTCGGGCAGGCGTGCGCGCACGCCGGATCGCCGCCGCAGAGGTTGCACTTGAACGCCTTGCGCGTCCCGGTGTCGTAGAAGACGGTACCGTACGGACAGGCGATCGTGCAGAGCTTGCAGCCGACGCACTTGTCGTCGAGCACGTCCTTGGCACCCGCGATGTTGATGGTGATGGCGCCCACCGGACACGCGGTCATGCACCAGCCTTCCGCGCACTGCGTGCAGGTATACGGCGCGTACGAGGTGTGTCCCTCGAACGGGGACACGCGGATCACAGACTTCGCCGGCTGGTAGGTGCCCGTCTGCATGTAGGAGCAGGCGATCTCGCAACGCAGACAGCCGGTGCAGCGCTCGGGCGTGATCTTGAGAACTCTCACCGCTTCTTCTTCCCCTGTCGTCGGCCGCCGCGCTCGAGGCGCTCGATGAACTCATCCAGCGGAATGGCGGCCATGGTCATTCCCGCGGAGCCGCCGCGCGCACCAAGCTCCACCGAAACCCGGGAGATGGTCGCGTTGTCCGGCGCTTCGACGATCGTCACGAAGTCGTACGGGCCGAGGACCGCATACTGGGCGACGACGCGCGCGCCCATCCGTTGCACGTCGGCGTTCACCTTCTTGATCCAGCCCGGGCGCTCACGCAGGACCTTCCGCCCCGACTCCGAGAGCGAACTGAGCATCACGTACAAGCTCACCGCGCCCCTCCTCGATGCGAATCACCGCGCGAACCCGCGCAGTATACGCCCTGCAGCGACCACCCGTCACCCATGCAGCCGATTGCGGAGTCCGCGCCCCGGATGCCCGCCGGCATGCGGCGATGGCCGCCTCCGGCGCGGGCCGGGCGTGGCACGTCGCTTGCCATTGAACGCTCGCATGTCGTCGGCGCGCGTACCGCTGGCTCTGCTCGGCTCGCTGCTGCTCGTGGCCGGCTGCGCGACGTCGACGCGCACCGCGCGCATGGGTCCGCTGCCGTCGATGGAGCCGCTCGTCACGCTCGTGGTGAGCGACGATCGCCACGTGGTGGAGCGCGAATGTCGCGATGTTCCAGCCCTCGCGCCCGTGCTGGGCTGCTCGATCTGGCGCACCGTCGGCGGCGACAGCGGCTCGATCAAGATCATGAAGATCGTCCGCTACGCCGACTCGCTTCCCTCGGAGCTCGCGATGGAGATCGACGCCCACGAGCTCTGCCACGTGGTCGCCGCCCTGCAATCGCTCGATGACCCATGCCACCTGGGCAACAACGGTGTCATCCAGTCTGCCACCGGCATCGCCGCCGTCCCGCGCCCCCGCTGATCGGGATTCACCGACTCAGACAGCCGCGTCGCCGCTCGAGGGCTTGAGAAAGAGGTAGACGGACGTGAAGTCGCGGCGGCCGAAGCCGTGCGAGGAGGCGAGTCGCAGCACCTGCTGCGCGGCGGGCGCGACGAGCACCGGCACGCGCAGCTCGCGGGCGGCGTTCACGGCGAGGCCGAGATCCTTGGCCATGAGGTCGGTCATGAAGCCGGGCGCGTAGTCGTTCGTCGACGCCGCGCGCGGGACGAGCCCCGCGACGGGATGCATGTGCTCCATCACCCAGGTGTTGCCCGACGATTTCGAGATGACGTCGGTCAGCACCTTCGGGTCGACGCCGAAGCCCTCGGCGATCCGGAACGCCTCGCTGACGGCCACCGCGGCCACGCCCGCGATCAGGTTGTTGCAGAGCTTCGCCACCTCGCCGCTGCCGACGGCTCCCACGTGAATGATGTTGGCGCCCATCGCGGAGAGCACCGGTCGCGCCTCGTCGACGTCCGACTTGTCGCCGCCGACCATGATGGCCAGCGTCCCGTCGGTGGCGCGCGGCACGCCGCCCGACACGGGCGCGTCGATGAAGCGCGCACCGCGCTCGGCGAGCGCAGCCGCCACGCGCCGCGAGACCGCGGGGTCGATCGTCGACATGTCGACGCAGAGCCGGCCGGCACGCACCGCGTCGCGGACGCCGCTCGGCCCGAGGTACACCGCCTCGACGTGCGAGGAGGACGGCAGCATGGTGACGATGAGGTCGCTGCGCGTGGCGACGTCGGCGGACGACGCGGCGGCGGTCGCACCGGCCTTGGCGGCGCGCGCGAGCGCGCTCGGGACGGCGTCGTACGCGATGACCGCGAAGCCCTTCGCGAGCAGGTTGCCGACCATGGGCAGACCCATGGTCCCGGTGCCGATGAATCCCACGTTCATGGCGGTCTCCTTTGTCGTGCGACGGGCGGGCTATCATCACGATCGGTGGCGACCCCGTCAAGTGCGGCTGACGTTCGCGGCCTGGCCCTCATCGCGGCCGCCGCGGCCTCGTGGGGCACCACCGGCGCCGTCACCACCGTGCTGGTCGCCCAGGCCGGCGCCACGCCGCTCGTCATCGGTGCCGTGCGCATGCTCATCGCGGCCGCGCTGCTGGCCGCCGTTGCCCGCGCGGCGAGCGACCAGCGCGTTCACGGCGCCGACCGCTGGCGGTGCGCGGCGGCCGGCGTGTGCAACGCCGGATTCCAGGCCGCCTACTTCACCGCGGTGACGCTGGCCGGTATCGCGGCCACCGCGCTCGTCGCCATCTGCTCTGCGCCGCTCCTGATCTCGATCCTGGCCGTGCTGCTCCTCGGCGAGCGACCGACGCTCCGCGTAGTGGCCTCTCTCGCCCTCGGCGTGGCCGGCACCGCGCTGATCGTCGTCGGATCGGGCGGCGCCGGCGGCGCCCCCCAGCGGTTCGGCGCCGGCGTCGGCCTCGCGCTGGCGGCGGGGCTCGCGTACGCACTGTACGTGGTCGTCACGAAGGCCGCCGTGACGCGCACGGCGCCGCTGCCGGGCGCCGCGTGGACGTTCACGGCGGCCGCACTCGTCATGACGCCGGCGCTGCTCGTTCCCGGTGTGACGCGGCAGATCGCGCTCGGATGGCCCTGGCTGCTCTACCTGGGCGCCGTGACGACCGCCGGCGCGTACGCGGCGTACACGATCGGCTTGCGCCGCGTGTCGGCCTCCGCGGCCGGGGTGGCCGCGCTGCTCGAGCCGCTGACGGCGACGCTGCTCGGCGTCGCGCTCTTCGGTGAGCGATTCGGCGCCGCCGGCTGGGTGGGGGCGGCGCTGCTCCTCAGCGGGCTCGTGCTGGTGGCGCAGTCGCCGCGCGCAGCGCCGCGCGCGGCGGCGCTCAGCGCACGATCGGTCGGCTCACCGCGCGACTGAACGTGCAGTTCGGGACGACCGCCGAGTGCTTGCCGGAGCCACCGGCGACCACCACGAACACGTCGTCGGGTGACGGCACCTGCGGCAGCAGCGTGGCCGGGTCCGTGACCGCCGTCATCCACCGCGGCCAGTCGTGCATGCCCCACATGCCGCCGAGCTTCAGCTGCCCGAGCGAGAGCCGGGCGTGCTCGTACACGAAGCGCTGCACGTCCGCGCGTGTGAACCCGTCGTCGGCGATCGTACGCGCGTGCTCGGGACCGAGCACGACCATCAGCTGACTCTGCGAGAAGTACCAGCCGACGTTCGACCCGAGCGACACGGCCGTGTCCGCGACGGTGGTCAGGATTCCGGACGCAGTGGTGGACACGTGATCGTTGACGTTGTGTGGCGCCTCGCCGCCGTACACCGTGACCGTGTCCCCCGCCGCCAGCGGACCCCACGGGGCGGCGACCTCGTTCTCGGCGATGCAGTACGCGAACTTGGCAGGACTGCCCTGCGTGGCCATGTCGAAGCGGCCCGGCCAGGCGCCGCCGACGTTGAGGAGGATGAGCCGGATCGCGCGCCCGATCGTGGCGTTGGCGCGGAAGCCGGGCCCGAAGCAGCCGCTGCCGCCGTGCAGGCCGATCTCCCGGCCGTAGGCACCGTTGACGACGAGCAGCGGCGCCACCGGATGCGTTGTGGCCTGCACGCCGTACAGGTTGAAGGCGCGATCGAGCATCGCTTCCACGGCGGCCACGACGAGCGGGAACGCGCGTGGCTCGCAGCCGGCCATGACCGCGTTGATGGCGAGCTTGTCGAGCGTCACCTGCCGCCAGAGCGGCGGCATCACACCGAGCGTCTTGCCGCCGTCGCGGCCGCCCAGCATGGCCCGCACCCGCGCCTCCGTCGGTGGAATGATCGGCAGCCCGTCCGCCCACGCGCGCTCGGTGAACGCCTCGAACACCGCGCCGGGGTCATCGGGCAGATCGAGATGCGGCTCCGCCGTCGGTGAGGCGGTCGTCGGCGCGCCGGCGGTCGCCGGGCTGCGCGCGCCGCCCACGAGCGCGTTCAGCTGCTCGAAGGCCTGCGCCGCACGGCGCGAGATGGCCTCGGGTCGCTCACCCCCGAGGGGATGCTCCACGACGAGCAGCGGCAGTGCCGAGACGCCCTGCGCACCCATCTCGCTCACGGCGAGGCCCTGGAAGGCGGTGGTGCCGATGAGACCGGCCGGCGTTCCCTGCTTGGCGATCGCGATGGTGTCGTGGAGACTCCACGACGTGCACGACCCTCAGTCGGCCGAGCCCGCAAAGACGACGTCGCACTGCTTGGCCAGCTCGTCGATCAGCTCGGCCGAGGCCGGCGTCGAGGCGTTCGCCTTCTTGCGATGCACGACCGCCGAGACGCCGTAGCGCTCGCGGAGCAGCTGCCCGAGGTCGGTCACCAGCCGATCGAAGTTCGACTTGGTGTTGTCGAGGAATCCAATCGTGCGACCGCTCCAGCTCTGCGGCAGGGCCGGCACGTCGACCGTCTGCGTCTTGACGACACCGACCGGACTGAGCACGCGAATCTGCGCCATGGCGTCTCCTTTGCGCGGCGGGGACGCGGAGCATCACCCGCGGCCGCCGTCGGCGTCATCTTACAATAGCCGCGCATGGTGATCGCCCTCGACGTCGGCACGTCGTCCGCGCGCGCAAGCCTGTACGACGGCCGCGGGAAGCCGCTGCGGGGGCGCTTCCACCAGGTCACCTATCGGCCGCGCGTCACCGCCGACGGCGGCGTCGAGCACGATCCCACCGTCCTGCTCGACGCGGTGATCGCGTGTCTGGATGCCGTCACGTCGCGACGGCGCCGCCGCCCCGTCGACGTCCGCGCCGTCGGCGTCACCACCTTCTGGCACGGCCTGCTCGGCTTCGCTGACAACGGTCGGCCGGTCACACCCGTGTACACATGGGCCGACTCGCGTGCCGCCGGCGAGGCGGCGCGTCTGCGCGCATCCGCGGACGAGGACCGTCTGCACGCGCGCACGGGGTGTCACTTCCACGCCTCGTACTGGCCGGCGAAGCTGGCGTGGCTGGCCCGCACGCAGCCCGCGCTGGTGCACCGCGTCGCCCGCTGGGGGTCGTTCGGCGAGCACCTCGAGCTGACGCTGTTCGGTGAGGCGGCGACAAGCGTCTCGATGGCGTCCGGCACCGGTCTCTTCGACATCGCGGCCTGCGCCTGGGACGCGGAGTCGCTCGAGCTGGCCGACGTCGCCGGCGAACGCCTCTTCCCGGTGGTCGACCGCGGTGAGGGCCGTCACGGCGTGCGAGCGCCGTGGGCCGCGCGCTGGCCCGCGCTGCGCGACGTGCCCTGGTATCCCGCCGTCGGCGACGGCGCCGCGAGCAACGTCGGCGCGGGGTGCGTCGCGCCCGATCGCATCGCGCTCAACCTCGGCACCTCGGCCGCGCTCCGCATGGTGCCGCCGGACGCGGCGCCGCCGCCGCGCGGGCTGTGGCGCTACAGCATCGATCGCAAGACGCCGCTGCTCGGTGGCGCCACCTCCGAGGGCGGCAACGTGCTCGCGTGGTGCCGCGACGTGCTGCGACTGCCGAACGATGCCGCGCTCGAGCGCGCGCTCGTCGCGAAAGCCGCCGACGGCCACGGTCTCACCGTGCTGCCGTTTCTTGCCGGCGAGCGCGCGCCGGGCTGGCGCGCCGACAAGCGCGCTGTCATCGCGGGCCTCTCGCTGGACACGAACGCGCTCGACATCGTGCACGCCGCCCTCGAGGCGGTGGCCCTGCGCCTGGCGCTCGTCTACCGGCGCCTGCGCGCATGCGCGCCGCGCGAGCACGTCATCGTCGCCTCCGGCGGCGCCATCGCGCGGTCGCCGGCGTGGACCCGCATGCTCGCCGACGTTCTCGGCCACGCCATCGCGCGGTCCTCGGAGCCGGAGGCCACCAGTCGCGGCGCCGCGCTGCTCGCGCTCCAGTCGCTCGGCGTGCTGCCCGACCTCGCGCGCGCGGCCGGCCCCGTGACCGAGAGCGTCGCGCCCGATCCCGCCCGCCACGCCCGGTACGCCCGCGCACTCGAACGGCAGATCGCGCTCGACGACAAGGTATGATCGAGGCCATGGACGCCGCGCCGGAGATCCGGATCGTGGAGGACGACAACGAGCTCGCGGAGACGGCGGCGGGCATGATCGTCGATCTGGCCACGAGCGCGGTGGCCCAGCGGGGCCGCTTCAGCATCGCCCTCGCCGGCGGCGCCACTCCCCGCGACACCTATGAGCGCCTCGCGCGGCCGCCGCTGTCGGAGCTGATGCCGTGGGCGCGGACATTCGTATTCTTCGGCGACGAGCGCGGCGTTCCGCCCGAGCACCCGGATTCGAACTACGGCATGGCCCACCAGGCGCTGCTGTCGAAGGTGCCGATCCCGCCGCGCCAGGTGTTCCGGATTCCCGGCGAGCAGAGCGACCCGGAGGCGGTGGCGGCCGAGTACGCGCGTGTCCTCGGCGAGGCGCTCGGCACGCGACGCGGCGAGGCCCCGCGGCTCGACGTGATCCTGCTCGGACTGGGCATCGACGGCCACACCGCCTCGCTCTTTCCCGGCTCCCCGGTGCTGAAGGAGGTCTTCCGGACCGTCGCCGCGGTCCACGCCGCGGCGGCCATCATCCCGCAGCGCTTCACGCTCACATTTCCGGTGCTCAACGCCGCCGCGTGCGTGATCTACCTCGTGTCGGGCGGGGTCAAGGCCAAGGTCGTCAAGGCGGCGCTCGCCGAGCGCGGCGCCGGCGTGCCGGCGGGCATGGTGCGCCCGAGCGACGGCCGCCTCGTCTGGCTGCTGGACCGCGGCGCCGCTTCCCTGCTGCCCGCCGCCGGCGGCGGCTGAGCCGGCGGAAGGGCGTGTGATGGACAACTCTGCCGCGCTCCACGACCAGGCCGGTGACCATGCCGTCCGCCGATGATCCGTTCTCGCTCCTGATCTTCGGCGCCTCGGGCGACCTCACCCGGCGCAAGCTCGTTCCCGCGCTGTGGAGCCTCTATGCAGCGCGCACCCTGCCCGAGCCCTTCAGCATCATCGGCACCGCGCGGACCGACCTCACCGACCAGGCCTTCCGCAACCAGATGCGTGAGGCGGTGGCGGCGTTCGCGCGGCTGAAGATTCCGTCGACGCAGGTGTGGGATCGATTCGCGCAGAACCTGTATTACGTCGCCGGCGACCCCGGCAGCCCCGATCTCTACATGCGGCTGCGGCAGCGACTGGAGGAGATCGAGCGCGCGCGGGGCGGAGCCACCGACCGCATCTTCTACTGCGCGACGCCGCCGAGCCTGTACGAGGTCATCATCGGCCATCTCGGCGAGGCCGGCCTCGCGCACACGGCCGACGGCTACACGCGCATCGTCGTCGAGAAGCCGTTCGGGCGGGACCTCGAGAGCGCCCGCGCCCTCAACCGGCAGCTCACGTCGGTCTTCGACGAGGAGCAGGTCTACCGGATCGATCACTACCTCGGCAAGGAAACGGTCCAGAACATCCTCGTCTTCCGCTTCGCCAACGGCATCTTCGAGCCGTTGTGGAACCGCAATCACGTGGCCGAGGTGCAGATGACGGTGGCCGAGTCGATCGGCGTCGAGGGCCGCGGCTCCTACTACGAGGAGTCCGGCGCGCTACGCGACATGGTCCAGAACCATCTGCTGCAGCTGCTGTGCCTCATCGCGATGGAGCCGCCGGTGACGTTCGACGCGGGCCCCGTGCGCGACGAGAAGAACAAGGCCCTGCAGGCGCTGCGGCCCATCGATCCGGCCAAGGTCGACGAGGTCGCGCTGCGCGCGCAGTACGCGGCCGGCTACGTGGGCGGCAAGCCCGTGCCCGGCTATCGGCAGGAAAAGGGCGTGAAGCCGGGCTCGACGACGGAGACGTACGCCGCGCTCCGGTTGCAGCTCGACAACTGGCGCTGGGCCGGCGTGCCGTTCTATTTACGGACCGGCAAGCACCTGCCCAAGCGCGTGAGCGAGATCGTGATCCGCTTCCACCGCACGCCGCACATGATCTTTCGCCGCGGCCAGGGCACGCTCATCCCGAACCTGCTCGTCATCCGGATCCAGCCGGACGAGGGCATCTCGCTCACCGTCGCCGCGAAGGAGCCGGGACCCGATCTCAAGCTCGGGCCCGTCACGCTGGACTTCAAGTACAACGAGGTCTTCGGAGGCGAACCGCCGGAGGCCTACGAGCGCCTGCTCCTCGACGTGATCCACGGCGACGCCACGCTTTACGCGCGCAGCGACTGGGTCGAGCACGCGTGGGCGCTGCTGCAGCCCGTCATCGAAGCCTGGAGCCGCACACCGGCCGGCCTGCCGACGTACGAGGCCGGCTCGTGGGGGCCGACCGAAGCGGACGCGTTCATCATGCGCGACGGCGGCGCCTGGCGCGAGCCGTAGCGCGCGGCCCGAGGCCGCGCGCGCTCAGCGCACGACGGTCGTCGGCGTCGTCTGCAGCACCCGCGCGGTCGTGTACTCCGCGTAGGTGAAGATCAGATCCTCCCAGATGAGCACCTGCAGCGAGGTGCCCTCCTTCTCGTAGACCTGGCTCACGCCGTGCTGGGACGTCTTGCTGGTGCCGACGTGCCGCCAGCCGTTGGCCTCCAGCATCGAGCGGGTGGCCTGCGCCAGGCTTTCCATCTCGAGCCGGCCGCGATAGACCTCGCGCGAGGCGGAGACGGTGGGCGTCTCGATCACGGTCGAGTCGCCGCCGCGATAGGCGAGGCCCTTCGGGACCGGGATGTCCTCGTGCGCGCTCCGCGACAGGCGCGGCGGATTGGTGGCGCACGCGGACAGCGTCAGCAGCAGAGCGATCGCGAGGAGCGGACTCTTGATGGTCATGGCACGGATGCTAGCAAGCGCCCCCGTCTGCGACCAAGAATTTACGTCTCAGCGGAGACGGACGAGTCGCGCGAAATCGGCCTCCACGGCGCGCGCCACGTCGGCGATCTGCTCGGCGGTCAGATCCTCGTCGAGGATGAGGACGACGATGGCCCGCCCGCGCTTCGTGCGACGGCCCACGTGCATGGAGGCGATGTTCACGTTCAGGCGGCCGAGGATCGAGCCGATCTTGCCGACGACGCCGGGCCGGTCCTCATACGACAGCACGAGGATGTAGCCCTCGGGCGCGAACTCGATCTGGAGGTCGCGCAGCTGTACGATGCGCGGCTGGCCGTCGAATACCGTGCCCGCGATCGTCTTGCGCCCCCCGGCCGTCTGGGTGCACACGCTGATCACGCTCTTGTAGGCGCCGGGCGACGCGCTCCGGTCCAGGACGAGCGTCACGCCGCGCTCCCGCGCGACCAGGTGCGCGTTCACCAGATTCACCGGGCCCGCCGTCACCGGATCCAGCAGTCCGGCCAGCACGGCCCGGCCCAGCAGCTCGGTGTCGGTGTCCGCGATCGCACCGGCCACCGTGACCTCCACGCGCTCGAGGTGCTCGTGATCGAGCTGCACGCAGAAGCGGCCGAGGCGCTCGGCGAGGGCCACGAACGGCCGCAGCTCGCCGACGGTGGCGGCGTCCGCCACCGGGATGTTGACAGCGTGCTCGACCAGCTCGCCGTCACGGTACGCCACGAGCTGACGCGCGACGTCGACCGCGACGTTGACCTGCGCCTCGGAGGAGTTGGCGCCGAGGTGGGGCGTCACCACCACTCGCGGATGCTGGATGAGGCGCTCCAGCATGGCCGAGCGCGGCGGCTCCTCGCTCCACACGTCGATGGCGGCGCCGGCGACGTGGCCGCTCTCCAGTGCCTGCAGCAGGTCGGCCTCCACCACGATGCCGCCGCGCGCACAATTCACGATACGCACCCCGCGCCGCGTGCGAGCGAGCTCGCGCGCGCCGGCCATCCCCTCCGTCTCCGACGTCAGGGGCACGTGGAAGGTGATCACGTCGGACTCGCGCAGGAGCGTGTCGAAGTCCACGAGGCGCGCGCCGAGGTCACGGGCGCGCGGCTCCGGGATGTAGGGATCGTGCACGAGCAGCTCGGGCTCGAACCCGCGCAGCCGCGCCGCCACGCGCGAGCCGACCTTGCCGAGGCCCACCACGCCGACCACCTTGCGATAGAGCTCGGCGCCGTACACCGAGCGGTCCCACTCGAGCCGCTTGAGCCGCTCGTGCGCCTCGGGGATGCGCCGCACGAGCGACAGCAGCATGCCGACGGTGTGCTCGGCCGCCGAGACCACGTTGCCGTACGGCGCGTTGACGACCACCACCCCGCGCCGGGAGCACGCGTCGACATCGATGTTGTCGATGCCAACGCCGGCGCGCCCCACGATGCGCAGCCGCGGGGCAAGATCGAGCAGCTCCGGTGTCACCGCCAGCGACGAGCGCGTCACCAGCGCCTCGCACTCCGCGAGCGCGGACGCGAGCTGCTCCGGCGCGGGCTTGCTGAGCTGCACGATGTCGAAGCCCCGCTCTCGCAGCCAGGCGAGCCCCTCGGGAGCGATGGCATCGACGACGACCGTGCGCACGGTCAGCCCTGGATCGAGTAGCCGCCGTCCACCGGGATGGCGGTGCCGGTGACGAAGTCGGATGCCGCGCTTGCCAGGAACACCGCCACGCCGGCCATGTCCTCCATCGTCCCCCACCGCCCCGCGGGCGTGCGACGCAGCACGCTGTCGTGCAGCCACTCCACCTGGCGGCGCGCGCCGCGCGTGAGCTCCGTGTCGATCCAGCCGGGCAGGACCGCGTTGACCTGGATGTTGTCCGGTGCCCACGCGATCGCCGCCGACTTCGTCAGCTGGACGATGCCGCCCTTGCTCGCCCCGTAGGCCGGCGAGAAAGACGCGCCGAAGATCGACATCATCGAGCCGATGTTGATGACCTTGCCGCCGCCGACGGACTTCATGGCCGGGTGCACGGCGCGCGAGCACAGAAACGCGGAGGTCAGGTTGGTGTTCATCACACGGTGCCACTCCTCGAGCGAGTACTCGTGGAGAGACTTGCGGATGTTGGTGCCCGCATTGTTGACGAGCACGTCGATGCGGCCGAATCGATCGAGGGTGGCGCGGACGAGCCGTTCGACGGCGGCTTCGTCCGTCACATCGACCGTGACAGCGATGGCCTCGGTCCCGAGCGAGGTCAGCTCGGCCACCGCCGCCTGCGATTTCTCGGCGTTCCGTGCCGCGACGACGATGCTGGCGCCGGCCGCGGCGAGCCCGCGTGCCATGCCGAGCCCGATGCCGCCGTTACCGCCGGTGACGATTGCGATCCGTTTTTTCAGGTCGAACACGCGCGCCCTCCTCGCTCGCTCGATGTAAAAGCTACGTAACGCCGCGTCACTGATTGAAGGTCTTTCAATGACCTATCGGTAGAACCATTCACAATCGGCGGCTTTTTCGCGATCGCGCCGTGGCACACGCGCTGCAACCGCTGGCTGCACAACTCAGCGTCGGGCCAGACGGAGGGTACCGCAATGATCGCGAGCGTTCGACCGTTTCCCGTGAGCGTCCCAGGGACGCCACT
>DATAOC010000132.1:0-33229 GCA_036265915.1 Candidatus Methylomirabilota bacterium
GGAGGCCGCGGCCGAGACGGCGCTGACGATCCCGTCGCCGCGCGCCTAGACGATCTCGATGGCGCCCGCCTTCCGCAGGGTTTCCACTCGCTGCTCGTCGTAGCCGAGGACGTCCGTCAGCACCGCCCGCGTGTGCTCGCCGGTGCGGTACGGCGCGCTGCCGGCCGGCGTCGGGCGCGCGCCGTCCACGCGGAACGGAATCGCGTTCACACGCACGCGGCCTCGCCCCGGATGCGGCACCTCGGCAAAGAACTCGCGCTCGGCGAGGTGCGGGTGGGCGGCGACCTCGCGTGGCGAGAGCACGGGCGCCGCCGGCAGACGCGCCGCGCCGAGCGCGCGCAGGGCGGCGTCGACCGACGGAAACGTGTCGAGCCAGGCGAGCACGATGGCCCGGAGGTCGGGCCAGTGCTCGCGGCGCGCCGGCGGTGTCGCGAAGCGCGGGTCGCTGGCGAGATCGGGCCGCTTCATCGCCTCCAGCAGCCGCGGCCACAGCTGCGGCGCGCCGACCGTCTGCATCGCCAGCGCGCGGTCGCCGAGCGTGTGGATCACCATGCCGGGACGGGGCCCCGGGTAGTCCTCGCCGCCGTTGAGCACGCTGCCGAACGTCACGTCCTCGGCCGCCACCAGACACTCGAGCATGGCGACGTCGAGATACGCGCCCTGGCCGGTGCGCGCTCGCCGCCACAGGGCGGCCATGATCGCCCCGAACGCCTGGGTGCCGGCCAGCACGTCGGCGGTCTGCAGATAGTTCACGCGCGGCTCGGGATCGCCGCCCTGCTCGAGGTGCATGATCCCCGAGATCGCCTGGATGATGTGGGCGAACGCCTGCATCGAGCGCAGCGGCCCTGTCTGGCCGAAGCCCGAGATCGAGCAATACACCAGATCCGGCTTGATGCCGGCCAGCGTCGGGTAGTCGCAGCCGAGGCGGGCGACGACGCCGGGGACGAAGTTCTCGACGGCG
Organism: Candidatus Methylomirabilota bacterium; assembly: GCA_036265915.1. Taxonomy (GTDB): domain Bacteria; phylum Methylomirabilota; class Methylomirabilia; order Rokubacteriales; family CSP1-6; genus AR12. Next base: position 962 of record DATAOC010000132.1, read on the forward strand.
ACGTCACTGCGCAGGGTGAGGTCGCGCACGACGTCCCGGGCGAGCGGATGCGCGAGGTCCAGCGCGACGCTCTGCTTGCCGGCGTTGATCCGCACGAAGTACGTCGCCTGATCGTTCCGCCCGGCTTCGAGCTGCAGGAAGCCGCGCCGCATCTCGTCGCCTTCGCCGGGCCGCTCGATCTTGATCACGCGCGCCCCGAGATCGGCGAGCAGGCGCGTGCAGTACGGGCCGGCGAGCACGCGGGTGAAGTCGAGCACGGTGAGGTCGTCGAGAAGCCCGGTCACGGCGCCCTACGATACCACCGTGCTGATAGAGTGAATCCGGTCCATGCGTCAGCCGGTCGTCGTGATGTGGTTTCGCCGGGACCTCCGGCTCGTCGATCATCCCGCCCTCGCCGCGGCGGTGTCGCGCGGCGCCGTCGTGCCCCTGTTCGTCGTCGATCCGCGCCTGATGACCGGGCGCGATGCGCCGCGCGAGGCGTGGTGGCGCGCCTCGCTCGGCGCCCTGGCCGCGGAGCTTCGCGCGGCGGGGGCGCCGCTGCTGATGCGTCGCGGCGATCCGCGCGACGTCGTACCGCGTGTCGCGCGCGAGGCGGGCGCGCTCGCCGTCTACTGGAGCCTGGACTACACGCCGTTCGCCCGCCGCCGGGACGACGCCGTGACGGCCGCGCTCGGCTCGATCGACGTCGAGGCGCGTGGATTTCCGGGAACGCTGCTCGTCGAGCCCGACGTGCTGCGCACCGCGTCCGGTGGCGGCTACTCGGTGTTCACCGCATTCCACCGCGCGTGGTCGGCGCAGCCGTCGGGCCCACCGCTCGCGGCCCCCGCGCGCATGACCGCCGGTCCGGCGCTTGCCGGCGAGGCCGCCCCGCCTGCCGTGGACGCGGTGGGACACCCCGCCGCGCGGCGGACCCTCGAGGCCTTCGTACGCGGGGCGCTCGCGGCGTACGAGCGCGATCGCGACCGCGTCGATCTCGATTCCACGTCCCGACTCTCGGCCGATCTTCGAGTCGGCGCGCTGTCCCCGCGCGAGGTGCGGCACGCGGTGGAGCGCGCGGCCATCCGCGATGGCCGGCTGCGGCGCGCGGCCGCCGCGTTCGTCCGCCAGCTCGCGTGGCGCGACTTCTTCACCCACGTTTTGTGGCACGCCCCGGAGAGCCGACGGCAGGAGCTCCGCGCGGACCGGCGCGGGCTCGCGTGGCGAGACGATCCGAAAGGCCTTCGCGCCTGGCAGGAGGGCCGCACCGGCTACCCGCTCGTCGACGCGGCCATGCGCGAGCTGGCGGCGACCGGGTTCATCCACAACCGCGCGCGCCTCGTGGCCGCGTCGTTCCTCGTGAAGCATCTGCTCGTCGACTGGCGTGAGGGCGAGCGATGGTTCATGCGCCGGCTGCGCGACGGCGATCCCGCGGTGAACGGCGGCAACTGGCAGTGGGTGGCATCGACGGGCGCCGATGCGCTACCGGCGTTCCGGATCTTCAACCCCGTCCTGCAGGGCCGCCGCTTCGATCCCGCCGGCGCGTACGTGCGACGGTTCCTCCCCGAGCTCGCGTCGGTTCCGGACGCGCACGTCCACGAGCCGTGGGTCGTGGGCGGCGTGCCCGGCTATCCGCCGCCGATCGTGGAGCACGGTGAGGCGCGGCGGCGCGCGCTCCGGACGCTGGGCGCTACACGTGGTTCCGGAGCATCAGCTCCTTCGGATGCGGGCTGAGATACACCTGCTGCAGCAGGTAGCCCAGACCGAGCCGCCGCGCGTGATGACGCACGAGCGTGATCGGGACGACGAGCGGCAGCAGGCCGCGACGATATTCCTGGATGATGGCGGCGAGCTCGCCGCGATCGTCGCCGTCGAGCTCCGTCTTGAAGAAGCCCATCAGGTGCTGGAGCACGTTGACGTGTCGTGCCCGCGTCGCCCGCACCGCGAGCGCCTCCATGAGCAACCGCGCGTAGTCGTCGAGAAGCGCGGCCGTCAGCGCGCCCGCGCGCGCGACGAGCCGGCCGAGCCGCGTGTAGTGGGCCGGGCTGTGCGCGAGCACGGCGAGCTTCTGTGCGGCGTGGAACGCGACGAGGTCCCGTGCCCGCGGCCGCTGCGCCACGAAGCGGCGCCAGCGCGCCATCGCGAAGATGCGCTCGATGAAGTTCTCGCGCAGCGCGGCGTCGTTCAGCCGTCCCTCCTCCTCGACCGGCAGGGCGGGGAAGCGCTCCACGAGCGCGGCCGCGAAGAGGCCGCGGCCGACAGCCCCCGGCGTCCCACCGCGACCGTAGACGCGCACGCGAAGCAGGCCGCACGACGGCGATGCGCGCTTGAGGACGTAGCCGTCGAGCGGTCGGGCCGCCAGCTCTTCGAGGCGGGCCGCGGCCAGGCGCTGCATGGCGGCCGTCAGGTCGTCACCGGTGCGCTCCACGACGAGGCGCGGCGCGCGCGCATCGCCAACCAGCCGCAGCGTGTCACGCGGAACTCCGAGGCCCAGCTCCACCTCGGGGCACACGGGCACCCACTCGACGAATGGCCCGAGCGTCTCGGTGAGAAAGGCGTCGCGCTTGTGACCGCCGTCGTAGCGGACCGCCTCGCCGAGCAGGCAGGCGGAGACGCCGAGCCGAACCTTTTCTTCGTCAGCCACGTCGAGTAGTGTAACGCCCACGATGCCGACCGTTCCGGTGGCGGACCTCGAGCGACTCGCGCGCGATCTCTTCATCGCGCACCGTGTGCCGTCCGACGACGCCGCGTGGATCGCCTCGATGCTCGTGCGCGCCAACCTCCGCGGCCACGACTCTCACGGTGTCATTCGCATCCCGCAGTACTGCGCGGCCATCGCGCGCGGCGAGCTCAACCCGACCCCGGACATCCGCGTGGTGAGCGACGCGCCGACGCTCGCCATCGTCGACGGGGACGGCGGCTTCGGACAGGTCGTGGCCCGCCGCGGCGTGACTCTCGCCATCGACAAGGCGCGCGCGCACGCTCTGGCCGCCGTGGCGCTGCGCCGTACCAGCCACGTCGGGCGACTGGCGGACTACGCCGAGCTCGCGGCCGCGGCCGGGCTCATCGGGCTGCTGTGGGCCAACGCGCGGCACGGGCTGAACGTCGCGCCGTGGGGCGGCGCCGCCCGCCGCCTCGGCACCAACCCGCACGCGATCGCCGTGCCGGGGCCGGGTGGCGCGGTGGTGATGTCGCACGACTTCGCGACGAGCGTCTGGGCCGAGGGCAAGCTGCGCGTGAAGTTCAACCGCGGCGAGTCGGTGCCCGACGGCATCATGCTCAATGGCCGCGGTGAGCCGTCCACGAATCCGAAGGAGTACTACACGGAGCCGCCGGGCGCGCTGCTGACGTCCGGGGCGCACAAGGGCTACGGGCTCTCGCTCGCGGTCGAGATCCTCGGCGGGATCCTCTCGGGGACCGGCGCCGCCGGGCCCGGCGGCGGCGTCTTCGCGAACGGCACGCTGATCATCTGCCTCGATCCCGCGCGCTTCTTGCCGCGCGCAGACTTCGACGCGCAGGTCGCTGCGCTCCTCGACTGGGTGCGCGCGACCCCGCTGGCCGCCGGCGCCAAGGAGATCCTCGTGCCCGGCGAGCCGGAGGTCCGGATGGAGCGCGAGCGCCGGGCGGCCGGCATCACCGTCGAGGATGCGACGTGGGCGCAGATCGTCGGCTGCGCGATGGAGGTCGGTGTCCGTGCTTGAGGTCGTCACGATGAAGGAGATCGACGCGATCTTCGCGGTGACCGACGCGCTCGGCATCCATCGCGAGTCGCTCGTGATTCCGCTCGGGCCGGCCACGCCCGGACGCGTGCGCAAGCTGCCGAGCGGCAAGCTCGAGATCGTGGTGGACGCCGAGCGCCCGATCGAGACGTGGGTGAAGGAGCAGCTGCCGGGGCTGATTGCCGCCGCCCAGCGATGACCCCGGCGCCCAGGCTCAGACGTGAGCTTGGTCTCCTGCCGCTCGCCGCCATCGTCTTCCTCAACGTCAGCGGCGGCCCGTACGGCATCGAGGACACGGTCGCCTCGTTCGGTCCCGGCCTCACCCTGCTGCTGCTGCTCGTCGTGCCGCTGTTGTGGAGCCTGCCGGTATCACTCGCGATGTCCGAGCTCGCCTCCGCAATGCCGGACGAGGGTGGCTACGTGACGTGGACCACGCGGGCGTTCGGACCGTTCTGGGGATTCCAGGTCGGATGGTGGAGCTGGATCGACAGCTTCGTCGACGTCGCCGCGTATCCGGCCCTCTTCGTAGAGTACCTGCGGTTCTGGCGGCCGGAGATGACGGGCGCCGAGCGCTGGGTCCTGGCGGTCCTGTTCATCGCCGTGCTGACGGGGCTCAATCTCGTCGGCGTGCGGCCCACCGGTGCGGCGGCCGTCGCCATGTCGGTGGGCGCGCTGTTGCCCATCGCGCTGCTCGTCTGCGTCGGCGCTCCGGAGATGTCGGTCGCGCCGTGGCGGCCGTTGCGCGCCGAGGGCGGGTCGCTCGCGGCCGGCCTGGGTCTCGGTCTGGCGGTGGTGATGTGGAACTACTCGGGCTGGGACACGCCGTCCACCGTGCTCGGCGAGACCCGCGCACCCGAGCGCGTCTTCCGGCGCGCGCTGCTGCTGTCGCTTCCGATCATCGCCGCGTCCTACCTGCTGCCGATCGGCGTCTCGCTGGCTACCGGCGCCGTCGACTGGCGTGGCTTCAAGACGGGGGCGCTGCCGGACATCGCGGCGCAGGTGGGTGGCCGCTGGCTCGGCCACGCGGTTGCCGCCGGCGCGGTGCTGAGCACGGCCGGGCTCTTCATGGCGCTGCTGCTGACGAATTCACGGATCCCGTACGTGCTCGCGCGGGACGGCGCGCTGCCGCGGATCTTCGCCGGCGTGCACGCGCGATACGGAACGCCGTGGACGGCCGTGCTCGTCTCGGCGGCTGTGTACACGGCGTGTGCCGCGTTCTCCTTCAAGGAGCTGATCGTCCTCAACATCTGGCTCTACTCGCTCACGCTGCTCGTCGAGCTCGCGGCGTTCCTGGCGCTGCGCTGGCGTCCCGACGCTCTGGAGCGGCCGTGGCGTGTGCCGGGCGGGTGGCCGGGCGCCATCGTCGTGGCGGTGGCGCCGTCGCTGTTCGCAGTGACCGCGATGGCCACCGCCGGGTGGACGAATACCGTGGCGGGCGTGCTGGCCGCGCTCACCGGGCCGCTCGTCTGGCTGGTGACTCGGCCACGCGGCTCTCGGCCGTGATGCCGGCGAGAACCGGCAGCGGCGTGTGAGAACGGTCACGCACGAGCCGATCCGCGCCGATCGCCCGCAAGCGACGCGGCGAGCTCGGTCGCCGCGTCGACCGGCGTGCCGCGCGGTGTGATCCAGCGCACGTCGAGGCCCGCGCGCGCCAGCTGACGCCGTACGCCGGCCGCGAACCAGCGATTGCCCATGACGCTGCCGGCGCCGCTCACGGCGACGGTGTCGCGGAGGCCGAGCGCGCGGATGACGTCACGCGCCTGCCGCGCCAGGTCCGCTTGCGCCTCACGCACGACGCGCGCGGCGGCGCGGTCGCCGCGTCGGGCGCGCGCGACGACGCGCGGGGCGAGGCCGGCGATCGCGGGCACCGCATCGGGTCGGGTGGCGAACCGCCGCCGCGTGCTCGCCGCCGCGTGCGCCCGCAGCCACTGCCGACCGATCCAGAAGCCCGACCCTTCGTCGCCGAGCAGCGGCCCGAGGCCACCGGCGCGCTGCCAGCGCCCGCGGGCGCTGCGACCGAGGACGATCGAGCCCGTCCCGGCGAGGATCAGGACGCCGGCGCCGTTGCCGTGCGCGGCATGCCACGCCGCCTCGACGTCGGCGATCACCCGCACGCGCCGCGCCAGTCCTCGCAGCTGCCGCGCCATGTGGCGGCGCTCGTGCGGCAGCCACACGCCGCGGGCGGCCACGACGAGGCTGTCGACGCGTCGTCCGAAGCGCCGCTGCCGCCACACGCTGCGCAACAAAGTCGCGAGTTCAGGAATCGCCGGTGCGCGATGCATCACGACGGGAAGACGTCGGCCGTCCTCGACCGCGGCTGCACGCAGCCACGTGCCCCCGACGTCGACGCCCACGGCAAGACGGCACGGCCGGTGCCCAAGCAACGACATGATTTGACGTGGCCGCATTATCCGTCGTCAGCGGGCTGCCTGCGAGCGCGCGAAATCCAACGCTTTCCAATGGCCGCGGCGGCCGTGGCACAGGTCATGCTGCCGGCGTGGGCGGGAGACACGGCCATGGGTAAGGCGTTGGCGGCGTGGTTGATGGTGGCGGGCGCGATGGCGGCGACGGTGGGGCCGCGAGACGTCGTGCAGGCGGCCGTGACACGGGTCATCGTCGCGATGCAGGAAGACCCGGGCCGAGAGCACACGCGCCCCGAGATCCGCAAGGCGGCCGCCTCGCTCTTCGACTTCGACGAGATGGCGCGCCGTACGCTGACGCGTCACTGGGCCAAGCACTCGGCGGAGGAGCAGGCGGAGTTCGTGGGCCTCTTCACCGACCTTCTGGAACGGTCATACCTCGGCCGGATCGAGAGCTGGTCGGGCGAGAAGATCGTCTACACCTCCGAGGTCGTCGACGGTCGGTTCGCGTCGGTGCGCTCCAAGATCATCACGAGCCGCGCCGAGGTGGCCCTCGAGTACCGGCTCCTGCAGCGTGACGGGCGGTGGCGCGTCTACGACGTGCTCATGGATGGCGTGTCGTTCGTCTCGACCTTCCGGAGTCAGTTCGATCGCATCATCCAGCAGTCGTCGTGGTCGGGGCTCATCGACAAGCTGCGCAAGCGAACGATCCAGGCCACGGTGGTGGAGCGGGCTCCGCGGATTGTGAGTCTGCCGCGCTAACCGTCGTATGATGCGGGAGTGTCGCCGGCCCCGTCGCTGACCTGGCCCGACTACGCGGTCCTCCTCGTTTCGCTCGGTGTCCTGGTCGCGATCGGCGCCCGCTTCACGCGCCAGCAGCACGACACCGCCGATTTCTTCCTGGCGCGGCGTCGCGTGCCGTGGTGGGCGGCGTGTCTGTCGTTTCTCGCCACCGAGATCAGCGCCGTCACCATCATCTCGGTTCCCGCCACCGCGTACAGCGAGAACTTCGAGTACGCGCAGTTCTTCGTCGGCTCGAGCCTCGCCAAGCTGGCGGTGGCGTTCCTCTTCATCCCGACCTTCTACCGGCTACAGGTCACCACGATCTACGAGTTCCTGGCCCACCGCTTCGGCGCGGCCAGCCAGGTGACCGCCTCGATCTTCTTCTTCATCACGCGGCTCGCGGGCTCGGGCGTCCGCCTCATGGCGGCCGCGCTGGCGGTGGCGGTGCTGCTGGGCTGGCCACTGGTGCCGACGATCCTCGTGTTCACCGTCGTGTCGATCGCGTACATCGCCACCGGCGGCGTCAAGGCCGTGGTGTGGACGAACGTGTTCCAGGCGCTCATGTTCCTCGCGGCCGGGGCGGCGACGCTGATCTTCCTCGTCGGTCAGATCGACGGCGGTCTCGCCACCGTCGCTCGGGTCGCTGGCGAGGCCGGTCGCCTCAACGTCGTGAACTGGGGGCCCGCGCCCGGCGACGCCAACTTCTGGCGGCGGATCCTGAGCGACCCGAACATCGTGTGGGTCGCGCTCCTCAACGGCTTCGTCGGCTCGATGGCCGCCTTCGGCACGGATCACGATCTGATGCAGCGGCTGCTCACGGTGGAGACGCGCGCCGAGAGTCAGCGCACGCTGGCGCTGACGCCGCTCGGCACGCTGCTCACGCTCGTGATCTACATGAGCCTGGGCGCCGGGCTCTACGTCTTCTACACCACCCACCCCGGCTTGCCCGTGTCGCGACCCGACGAGATCCTCCCGCACTTCGTGCAGCAGGTGATGCCGGTCGTCCTCCGCGGTCTCATGCTGAGCGCCATCGTGCTCGCGTCGATCGACTCGCCGCTCGGCTCGCTGGCCGCCTCGTTCGTGACCGACATCTACCGGCCGCTGATCGTCCGCGACCGGTCCGAGCGCCACTACCTGTTCGTCTCGCGGGTGGCCGTCATCGTGTTCGGCGTGGTGCTCGGCGCGCTGGCCTACGGGTTCTCGTTCTTCGACCGAATCCTCTGGCTGGCGTTCAAGATCGCGGGTGTGACGTTCGGCTCGCTCCTCGGTGTGTTCCTGCTCGGCCTGCTCACGCGCCGCCGGGTCAACGACTGGGCCAACGTGGTGGCCATGATCGTGATGGCGGCCGTCAATCTGGGCCTGCTCATCCTCTCCGAGACCAACGTGCTGCCGTTCGCATGGTCGTGGCTGGTCATCGTCGGGACGGTCGGTACGGTGGCGCTCGCGCTGGCGCTGAGCCCGCTCCTGGGGCTCGCTCAGGGAAACGCCAGCCGCGCGACCACTGCTTCGAGCTGACACCGCCGCCACCCGTACGCGGTGATGCCGACCACGCCCGGGGCGAGCAGCGCGGCGTCGTACGGATTTCGCATGACGACCACGGCCAGCCGGCGAGCCGACTTCTGCACGGCGTCCAGCAGCGCCCGGTTCGACGGGTACAGCATCGCGTCGTAGAGGAAGAGCACGCTGGCGTCCGCGGCGGCCGTGCGCACGGTCGCCTCCTCAATCTCCGCGCCCGACGGCTCGATGCCGACCACGAGCGGATCGACCGCGACGCCCGCCGCCGCAAAGGTCTTTTGCACCCAGCCGGCTTCGTTGCCCATCTCGCGCTCGATCGTGATTCGCGCCGCCAGATCCGAGAACCGCGGGAACACGACCGTCACGCGGCCGTTCAGCGTGCGCGCGAAATCGGCGCGTCCGCGGGTGAGCTCTGTCACCGCCCGCGTGGCGATCGCCATCGCCAGCGGCTCGCCGTCTCGCTCCGGCGCGGGCGGCCCGCCCTCCGCGCGCGCCGGGCGGCGCTCTCGCAGCGCGCGGACGCGGGCGGCCGCGAGCTCGAGGGCGTGTCGCGGTAGCCGGCCGCGGCGGAACGCGTCGACGAGCGCGGTCGCAGCGCCGCGCTGGGCGGCCTCGGTGTGGCAGACGAGGAGCAGATCGTGTCCGGCGGCGAGGGCTTTCACAGCCGCCTCGCCGATGGGGCATGCCTCCGAGACGGCACCCATCTCGAGGTCGTCGGATACGATCACGCCTCGAAAGCCGAGCTCGCCGCGCAGATAGTCGCCCACGATGAGCCGTGAAAAGGTTGCCGGCACACCGGACGGATCGAGGCGCGGGTACACCGGATGCGAGGTCATCACGCACTCCACACCGGCTTCGATCGCCGCAAAGAACGGGACGAGGTGCACCCGGTGCATGTCCTCCCAGTCCGAGTCGATCGTCGGCAGCCGCAGATGCGCGTCCAGCGGCGAGTGTCCCTTGCCCGGGAAGTGCTTCGGGCAGGCGGCGACGCCGCCTTTCGCCATCCCACGGATGCGAGCCACGCCGTAGCGGGCGACGAGCTGCGGGTCCTTGCCGTACGAGCGGATCCCGATGTTCGGACTGTATCGCTCGGTCAGGACGTCGATGCAGGGGCCGAGGTTCAGGTCGACGCCGAGTCGACGCAGCTCGCGAGCCTCGATCACCCCCTCTTTGAATGCGAACGTCTCCTCGCCGGCCGTGCCCACGGCGAGGTTGTCGGGAAAGATCGTCACGCCTTCGCCGAGCATCACGATGCGGCCGCCCTCGTGGTCTGTGGAAACGAGCAGCCGCCGCCCAAGCACACCTTCGAGGCGGCCGAGCAGCTCGAGCAGCTGTCCGGGACTGCTGAAGTTCCGGCGATAGAGGATCAGGCCGGCGGCGCGTGTGTCGGTGAAGAGCCTGATGTCGCCGTCGCTGAGGTCGGGGCCGGGCAGTCCGATCATCAGGCACTCGCCGACGAGGTCCTCGATATCTGTCATGCGCGCCATTCTAAGTTGTAAGCCACTCCTCTCGTGCCTTTCTGGCGTGACGGCGTGGATGACATGTCACGCTCCGAACGTCGCGAGAGGGTCGATCAGCGGTGCGGTGCGGTGCAACACGCAGATTTATATGGCGGTAATTTCTTCTCTCCGGTCTGGCATGGGTGCTGCTCGTATGCCTCCGCCTGGCGTCCCATGTCCGTCGTTTCAGCGGACAGGCCGCCGGTGTTGCTGTGTTCCAGGAGGCGAGGCAATGGCCGAGCATGCATCGACGTTCGCGGCACTCATGCTGTTGTTCGGGGCCACGACCGCGACGGCGCAGACACATCCGCCGGTGACGCCTGTCGGCGCATACGAGGCGATGTCGCCGGGCAATCAGAACGTCGCCCGCGCGCTTTACGACGCTCAGCTGGTCGTTCCGCCGATGCCCTCCGGCAGCTCCCGCAAGCCGCTGACACTCGATCAGATCGCCGTGATGAAGAAGGCGAGCAGCGGCTGGGGCCAGGTGTTCCGCGACATGCAGGCGAAGGGACTGCTGCTCAAGGACAAGACGCTCGCGCAAGTCGTCAGCCGCTACAACCAGACATCGCGCCCGCTCGCAACGTCCGCGAATCGCGCGACGCCGAAGACGAACGGCGACGCGGTCGCCCGCGGCTGGCGCACCGACGAGGCAATCGCCGCTCCGGCGGCGCTCGCCGGCCCATCCACCCTCGAGCATGCGGGCCCGGAGGCGGGTCCGGAAAAGTGAGGAGACACGCTCAATGACGCCGAACGGTTGGAACCCCTGGAAGATCACGGCCATCGGAATGTCGGTGGTCGTGGTGACCGCGCTCGTGACCGGCCTCGTGGTGGCAAACTGGACGGGGACAGAGCGCGATCGGGCCGCGGCCGACAAGCCAGAGGTGAAGGTGGGCGAGAAGCCAGCGAGGCAGCCGGCGCGTGTGGCAGCAGCCACCGCCGTTCCGGCAACGCCGAGCAAGAATGCGATCGAGGCGTGCAACCGCTATGCGGCCTCCGAGGCCGGCACGGCGCGTGACACCAAGGACAAGACGGTCGAGGTCGTGAAGGACGGCGCCATCGGCGCCGCGCTCGGCGCCGCGGTCGGGGCCGCGGGCGGCGCCATCGCGGACGGCGGCAAGGGCGCCGGCAAGGGCGCGGCCATCGGTGGCCTGGTGGGCGCCGGGGCCGGCACGCTGTACGGTCTCAACGACAACAAGAAGAACGACGACAAGTACCGCGCGGCGTACGCGAGCTGCATGCGCTCGCGTGGCTACTCCTCGTAGGGCAATATCGATGAGGGTCCTGGTGGCGGTGCTCGTCGTCACGCTGCTCTGGCTGGTACTGGCGTCCGTTCGTGACGGACGCGGCCAGACGGCCGTGATCGACGACACCGACGCCTGGATGCTCGAGCAGCACGAGCGTGTCGTTCGTCTCGGCCAGGAGCGCGAGATTCCTCCAGGGCACCCGCTCTCGCGGCTGGATCTCGGCGAGCGGCCGCGTCACGCCTGAAGGAGGTCCCGCCATGCGAAGCGTGGTCGTGCTCGGCGCTGTGACCGTCGTATTCCTGGCCGGCTCCGTCGCGCCGGCGCTGTCGGCCGATGACACGAAGGTGAAAGCCGCCACGAGGCAGGTCGAGCGCGGCGGCAAGATGATCGGTTCCGGCAAGGTCGCAGACGGTATCAGCGAGACGGCCAAGGGGGTCGGCAACACCGTGGTGGAGGGCGCCAAGTACTCCGGCGACAAGCTCAAGGCGTCCGGCAAGGCCGCGGAGCCCGCCGCCAAGGGGGCCTGGGCGAGCTTCAAGGACTCGGCCAGCTCATTCGGCTCGAGCGTGAAGCGCTTCTTCGGCCGCCTCTTCTCCTAGACGACCTCAGCGGTACAGCAGGGCCGGCAGGCGCCGTCGCTTCCAGTCGCGTACATCGCGTCTCCACGTCGCCTCGATCTCGCCCAGCGGCCGACCACGCTGAAGCGCGCGCCGGATGCGATCCGTCCCCAGCAGGATGTCGATGGGCAGCTTGCGCCGCTCGAACTCGTAGGGCGGTCGTCGCCACGCGAAGCGCCGGGGCGCCAGCCTTCGGGCCGCGGCGATGATCGCGAGCCCGGTCGCCACGGGCTTGAAGCGATCGCGGTCGGTGACGTGGATCTGCACGCCGCCGCAGAGCCGCCCCGCCCACTTGTGGAACGTGGGAATGAATCGTGCGGGGCGAAAGGCGGCGCCGGGCAGCCGGGCGCCGTTCAGCGCGTCGGCGAACGCGTGTGCGTCCAGGTAGGGCGCCCCCACCCACTCGAATGGTCGCGTGGTGCCGCGGCCTTCCGAGAGGTTCGTCCCCTCGAACAGGCAGCCGCCCGGATAGACGCGCGCCGTGTCGGGCGTCGGCATGTTCGGCGATGGCGCCACCCACGGCACGCCGGTGTCCTCCCACAGCATGCGACGTCGCCACCCTCGCATCGGGACGACGGTGAGCCGCGGCCGTAGATCGTGCGCCATCGCGAGCCAGCGCGCGGCTTCGCCGATGGTGAGCCCGTGTCGGATGGGGAGCGGGTACAGGCCCACGAACGAGGCGAACGCCGGGTCCGCCATGTTCCCTTCGACCGCGTCGCCGCCCAGCGGGTTCGGACGGTCGAGCACGATGACCTCCACCCCCGCGCGCGCGCACGCGCGCATGACGAGCGCCATCGTCCACACGAACGTGTAATAGCGGGAGCCGACATCCTGCAGATCGACGATGACCGCGTCGAGTCCGGCGAGCATCGCCGGCGTCGGCTCGCGCCGTGCGCCGTAGAGGCTCACGACGGGGAGCGTGGTCACGGGATCGCGTGCGCCGCCGATCGGCGCGTGATCCTGCGCGGCGCCCCAGAGGCCGTGCTCGGGCGCGAAGAGCCGGATCAGGCGCGAGCCGCGCGCGGCTCGCAGCAGGACCGCGGCGTGCTCGAGTCGGGCGCTGACCGATGCTTGGTGCGCGACGAGGCCGACGCGCCGCCCGCGCAGACGCGACATCCGCTCGGCCAGCAGCACGTCGAGCCCGGTGAGCACGGGGGGCACGCCAGATAGTAACGCAGGCGGTGTACCATCGCGCCATGGCGCGCGCGATCCGCTACGAGCGCTTGCCCACCGAGCGCGCGAACCGGGCCAGCGCGGGCCTCGACCGCCTCGGCGCGCTCGCCATCGCGCGGCTCATGAACCGCGAGGACGCGCGCGCGGTCCGCGCCGTCGGACGGCAGGCGCGTGCCATCGGCGACGCCGTGGAGCTCATCGTGGCCGCGCTGCGCGCCGGCGGCCGGCTCATCCTCGTCGGCGCCGGCACCAGCGGCCGGCTCGGCGTGCTCGAGGCGGCCGAGTGTCCGCCCACGTTCGGGACGCCGCCCCGGCTCGTGCAGGGCATCATGGCCGGCGGCCGCGCCTCCGTCTTCCGGTCGAAGGAAGGCGCAGAGGACGACGGGCGCGCCGCGTCGCGTGCGGTGCGCGCGCGCGCTCGCGCGGGCGACGTCGTGGTCGGGATCTCCGCCAGCGGTGTCACGCCGTTCGTCCGGGAGGCGCTTGCGACCGCGCGGCGGCTCGGTGCGCGCACGATCATGATCGCCTGCAACCCCGATCGGGCGCGCGTGCCGCCGGCCGACGTCCTCATCGCTCCCGTGCCCGGGCCCGAGGTGCTCGCCGGGTCCACCCGGCTGAAAGCCGGCACGACCACGAAGCTCGTCCTGAACACGCTGACGACGGCGAGCATGGCGCGGCTCGGCAAGGTCTACGGCAACCGGATGATCGACGTCCAGCCGCGGTCACGGAAGCTTCGTGAGCGGGCGACCCGGCTCGTCGCCGACCTCGGTGGTGTCCGCACGCCGGTCGCGCGCCGCTTGCTGCGCGCCGCCGGCGACCGCGTCCCCGTGGCCATTGTCATGGCGCGACGCGGGCTCGAGGCCGCGGCCGCGGTGCGGGTCCTACGGGCCGCCGGATCGTTGAGCGCGGCGCTGTCGTCCCGACGCTCCGGCTGAGCGGTCGAGGGGCACGGCGCTTGCTGGACATCCAGGGGTATGTTGATCTCCCGCTGCGCGTGGCACGCGTTCTTTCGCGGCTATCCTCGCCTGCTCCGGATCATTTCGTGGCGCGGTCGCGGCGTCGCGTTCACGGACACGATCTGCCGATCGTGTGCAGAGCGGGTACGAATTGAGGGATTGTGGGGATCAGCACCGCCGGAGCCGGTGTGGCCGGGGTCGCCCCAGACGGCGGCCGTCTTCGTCGGCCTCCCCCTGCTCGTGGCCCTCGTCCTCATGGCGGCACCGCTTCACGACCCCGGCGCTCCTCCGCCGCTCCCGCCGCCGCCGGCGGCGTCGGTGGCCGACGTCGCCCCGGCTGCGGCCGTGATCGAGCCCGCGTCCGCACCGGTCGTGCCCCGCCGGACGGTCTCGCGCGCCCGCCGCCTGGCCAGCGAGCCGGTGCCCGCCGTCATCTACGAGCCTCGCCCGTCACGCGCCGGCCTTGCCGTACGCGACGTCCCGCGCGCGAGCGGCTCCTCGAGCGCCACCATATCGTGGCTCGCGCGGGAGCTGTCGCGCGAGTGCGCGTGCGCAGTGAGCCTGGCCACCGGCCCCGCGCGGAGCGGCGCACGGCCGGCGGTGCTGCCGGAGACGCTGTCCCTGCCGCAGTCGCCCTAGGCGTGCGAGGGGCCGGCGGTGTCCTCGAAGCGCACCGGCGTGGCGCCGCGCAGGAAGTCGAAGTCGCACCCCTCGTTGGCTTGAAGAATGTGCTCGAGGAACATCCGGCCGTAGCCGCGGCTGAAATGTGGCGGCCGCGGCTTCCACGCCGCCTTCCGCCTCGCCAGCTCCTCGTCGCCGACCCGTAGCGAGAGCGTGCGCTTCGGCACGTCCAGCTCGATCTCGTCGCCGTCCCGGACGAGCGCGAGCGGACCGCCCACCGCGGACTCGGGCGCCACGTGGAGCACGACGGTGCCGTACGACGTGCCGCTCATCCGCGCGTCCGAGATGCGGACCATGTCCTTGATGCCTCGCTTCAGCAGCCGCGACGGCACGGGTGCGGCACCCCACTCCGGCATGCCGGGCGCGCCACGGGGACCGACGTGCTTGAGCACCAGCACGGAGTTCTCGTCGATCGGCAGCGACGGATCGTCGATGCGCTGGTGCAGGTCCGCGTGATCCTCGAAGACGACGGCGCGGCCGCGGTGGGTCAGCAGCCGCGGCGACGCCGCGGACACCTTGATGACGGCGCCGTCGGGACAGAGATTGCCGGTCAGGATCGCAAGGCCGCCTTCCTTCGCCAGCGGCAGCGTGAGGGAGCGAATGACGTCCTCGTTCCAGCACCGCGCGTCAAGCACGTTGTGGGCGAGGGAGTGGCCGTTCACCGTCCGCGCTTCCTGGTGCAGCAGCGGCAGGAGCTCCTTGATCACGACCGGCAGCCCGCCCGCGTAGAAGAAGTCCTCCATCAGATATTTCCCCGACGGCCGCAGGTTCAGCAGGAACGGCGTCGTGCGCGAGAGCTCGTCGAAGCGCGTGAGCGGTAGCGGCACGCCGAGGCGGCCGGCGATGGCGACGAGATGGATCACGGCGTTGGTCGAGCCGCCGATGGCCATGAGCGTGCGGATGGCGTTGTCGAACGCGTGCGCGGTCATGATCTCCGACGGCTTGGGCCCACCGCCGTTCGCCATCTCGACCGCGCGTCGTCCCGCCAGCTCCGCCATCTGCAACCGGCGCGAGTCCGGCGCCGGGATGGCCGCGTTTCCGGGCAGCGTCATGCCCAGCGCCTCGGCCATCGACGCCATCGTGCTGGCGGTGCCCATCACCATGCAGTGCCCCGCCGAGCGTGACATGCACGATTCCGCCTCGCAGAATTCCTCGTCGGTCATGGTCCCCGCGCGGCGCTCGCTCCAGAGCCGCCACAGATCGGTGCCGGAGCCGAGCTCCTCCTGACGCCAGTTGCCGCGCAGCATCGGGCCCCCGGTGACCATGATCGACGGCACATCCGCGGAGGCGGCGCCGAGCAGCATCGCCGGCGTCGTCTTGTCGCAGCCGGACAGCAGCACGACCGCGTCGAGCGGGTACGCGCGGATGCACTCCTCGACATCCATGGCCATCAGATTGCGGAACAGCATGGTCGTCGGCTTCATCAGCACTTCGCCGAGAGAGATCGTGGGGAACTCCAGCGGGAAACCGCCGGCCGACCAGACGCCGCGCTTGACCGCCTCTGCCACCTGACGGAGATGGGCGTTGCAGTTGTTGAGCTCCGACCACGAGTTCGCGATCCCGACCACCGGGCGGCCGTCGAAGACGTGGTCGCTGAAGCCCTCCGTCTTGAGCCACGAGCGATGCGCAAAGCCGTCGAGATCCTGACGGCCGAACCAGTTGCGACTCCTGAGTGACGTCATGGCGCCTCCAAAGGGCTCCGATTATATGCCCGGCGGTGGCTCACGCCGCTATCGGCTGCGTCGTCCGCCGTCGTCCTCGAGCAGCGCCGCGAGACGCCGAGCCACCCACGTGTTCAGCTCGGGTCCATAGTGGCCTCGATCACGAAAGCGCCGGCGGAACTCGGGCTCCGGCATGCGCAGCATTTCCGCGGCGAGGTCGGCAACCTGGACGCCGTTGTGTCGAAGGCGCGCGACGATGTCCGGCAGCCGGGCGTTTCCACCGATCTTGCCGTCGGTCGCGAATGTCGCGATGAGGACGCGCACGTCTCGGCTGCGGCCGAGCTCGCTCAGACGGGTGAGCAGCTCGATGCTGACGCGATCGCCGTCGGTGTGCTGCCTCACTTCATCGGGACCGGCATACCAGCCCCGCAGCGGTGTTCGCGACAGCACGGCGTTGGCGAGGTAGCTGTAGCCGAGGAGACGGTTGAGGTGAGGCAAAGGCCGGCCCGCAATGCGCTCCTCGGGTACCGGAACGTTTCGCAGCTCGACACCGCCGGGACCGTGCACGAAGTACGGCTTGCCGCGACGCTGGTAATACGAGAACTCAGTGCGTCTGATGTCGTTGCTGATGAACGCGAGGACCACGTCGGTGGGATTGGACGCCTCGATGAACTTAACGGCACGCAGGTACGCCTGGTCGAGCCCATAGGCAAAGACGCCGGCGTTGACGACCCAGCGCCGGCTCATGCTCTCGAGCTGCGCCGGCCAGGTCTCCTGGTCGTCGACCTCGTCGCCGAAGGTGAACGAGTCCCCGACCGCGACGATCGGCCGCGTGGTCGGGGGTGGTATGCGGCCGTTCGATCGCACGCTGGCCTCGGTGGCGTTCCAGCTCCACGTCTTCTGGTCGAAGTGCCCGGGCCGGGGGATCCAGCCGAGCAACGGGTCGTACTTGGCGGGCGCGTTCGGAGTCGGACCGAGCGTCAGGCTCGTGAAGTCCAGCAGCTTGCGGTGATACGTCCGCAACGCGAGCTCGAGCGCGGCCGCGGTGAGCAGCGTGCTGGTGACGATGACGACGACACCGTACACGGCGGCTCGGAACGAGCCCGCCGTGCGGGTCCGACGTGGCGATGCTGCTCGAGATGCTTCCAAGGGCCCTCCAACAGTCAAGCCGTCGGTGTCGCTCGCGAACCTGCGAAGCCGCTCGCACGCACGTCGATGGTGCCGTGCTCGAGGGCCCCCGTGTTGTACCATGAGGCCCTTCCACGGGAGGTTCGGATGGATCGGCTGGCGGGAAAAGTCGCCGTCGTCACCGGCGGCGGCAGCGGGATCGGGCGCGGCATCGTGCTCGCGATGGCGAAGGCGGGCGCGGACATCGCCATTCCGGACCTGCACGTCCTCAATGCGGAGAAGGTCGCGGAGGAGGTCAAGGCGCTGGGCCGCCGGGTGCTGGCCATGAAATGCGACGTGACCAGCGCCGCCGACGTCAAGTCGATGGTCGATCGCACGCGCGAGCAGCTGGGTCACATCGACGTGCTCGTGAACAACGCCGGCATGGCGGCGACGCCGGGCATGCCGTTCACGAACAACACCGAGGAAGACTGGGACCGCGCGTTCGCCGTCAACACCAAGTCGGTGTTCCTCACGTGCAAGGCGGTGGCTCCGTACTTCATCGAGCGGAAAGCCGGTCGCGTCGTGAACATCGCGTCGATCGCGGGGCCGCTGGCGGCCACCACGATGCCGGCCTACAGCGTCGCCAAGCAGGGCGTCATCACGTTCACGCGCGTGGTGGCCAAGGAGCTGGCGCCGCACGGGATCACCGTCAACGCGATCTGCCCCGGCGTCCTGTACACGGAGTTCTGGCAGAAGCTCGCGCAGCACATCGCCGACACGAATCCGGCGTTCAAGGGGATGACGGCGCGCCAGGTGTTCGAGAAGCGCGTGAACGACATCGTGCCGATGAAGTGCGAGCAGACCCCGGAGGACATCGGCCACGCCGCGGTGTTCCTCGCCTCCGACGAGGCGCGCTACATCACCGGCCAGGCGCTGATGGTCGACGGCGGCTGCGTGATGTGGTGACGCGCTGATGGACTTCGACTTCACCGACAAGGAAGAGGCGTTCCGCAAGGACGTCCGGGCATGGCTCGAGGCCAACCTGCCCGACGACCTGCGGGGGACGGCCTTCGCCTCGTCGCGGGCCGGGCGCGAGGAAGTGCGCAAGCTGCGGGCCTGGCAGAAACGCATGTACGAGGCCGGCTACGTCGGCATCGACTGGCCGACGGAGTTCGGCGGGCGCGGGGCGACCCTCACCGAGCAGATCATCCTGTTCCAGGAGATGGCGCGCGCCGAGTCGCCGCAGTTCGTGAATCGGGGCGGTGTGTCGATGCTGGGGCCGACGCTCATGAAGTTCGGTACCCCGGCCCAGCAGAAGCGCTTTCTGCCGAAGATCCTGACCGCCGACGAGCTGTGGTGCCAAGGCTTCTCGGAGCCGAACGCCGGCTCCGACCTGGCGAATCTTCAAACGCGCGCGGTGCGCGAGGGCGACGTATTCGTCGTCAACGGTCAGAAGGTGTGGACCTCGATGGCCCACGTCGCCGACTGGTGCTTCCTGCTCGTCCGCACGGATCCCGCGGCGGCCAAGCACAAGGGCATCAGCTTCCTGCTCGTCGACATGACCACGCCGGGCATCACCATTCGTCCGCTGCGGCAGATCACCGGCGAGGCGGAGTTCAACGAGGTCTTCTTCGACAATGTCCGCGTGCCGGCGGAGAACCTCGTGCACAGGCTGAACGAGGGCTGGGCCGTCGCCATCACCACGCTGGCCTACGAGCGCGACCTGCTCACGTTCATCCGTCACATCTCGCTCCGCAATGCGCTCCATCGACTCGTCCGGCTCGCGCGGACGCGCAACGCGGGCGGCGATCCGGTGCTGCGGCAGAAGATCGCCTCGCTGTGGATCGGCGAGCAGGCGCTGCAGATGAACGCGTACCGGAGTCTCACGAAGATCCTGCGCGGCGGGCAGCCGGGGCCGGAGGGCTCGACGTCGAAGCTGTTCTGGAGCCAGCTCGACCAGGAGCTCGCGCAGACGGCCTCCGAGCTCATCGGGCCGTACTCGCAGATCGCGGAAGGCTCGCCGTGGGCCGTGGACCACGGTCAGTGGGAGTTCTACGAGCTCCTCGCGCGGGGCAGCGGCATCCGCGCCGGGACGTCGGAGATCTTGCGCAATATCCTGGCCGAGCGGGTGCTCGGACTCGCCAAGGACTGACGATGAGTGACTTGCTCTACGAGGTGAAGGACAAGGTCGCCACCATCACGCTGAACCGCCCCGACAAGCTGAACGCCTTCACCGGGCCCATGATCGACGCGTGGGCGCGCGCGCTCGCCGACGCGCAGGCCGATCCGAACGTCAACGTCGTCGTCGTCACCGGCGCCGGCCGCGCGTTCTGCGCCGGCGGCGACGTGGCGCGCATGGGTGAGGGCGAGCCCACCCCGCTCGACCACAAGAACCAGCTGTGGGAGCACATCCACCGCGTGCCGAAGACGCTGGAGACGCTCGACAAGCCGGTGATCGCCATGGTGAACGGGCTCGCCGTCGGCGCCGGCATGGGCATGACGGTCATGTGCGACGTGCGCGTGGCCGCCGAGTCCGCGCGCTTCTCGACCGGCTACGTCAAGGTCGGCCTCGTGCCGGGGGACGGCGACACCTACTTCCTGCCGCGGCTGGTCGGCTCCGCCAAGGCGCTGGAGCTGCTGTGGACGGCGGACTTCATCGAGGCGAGCGACGCCCTGCGCCTCGGCATCGTGCAGCGGGTGTACCCCGACGCCGAGCTGCGGGAGCAGACGTACGCGTTTGCGCGGCAGATCGCCGACGGCCCGCAGGTGCCCATCCGCATGATCAAGCGCCTCGTCTACCAGAGCCTGCGGCTCGACCTGCGCACGCATCTGGACCTCGTGTCCTCGCACATGGGGCTGGTGCGGCAGACGCTCGATCACAAGGAAGGCGTGGCCGCCTTCAAGGAGAAGCGCGCGCCGAAGTTCCAGGGACGCTGAGCTCAGTCCTCGACGGGCGCCACGCCGGCGAGGTGGCGCTGCGCCAGGGCCTGATAGCCCTGCGGATTTGCCTTCACCCAGAACTCGGCCGGCGTGCCGGCGAGCGGCCCCTTGACCTTCGCCGGCGCGCCCAGGGCCAGCATGCCGTCGGGTACCTCGGTGTCCGGCGTGACGACCGCGCCACCCGCCACCATCGCGCGCACGCCGATGCGCGCGCCATCGAGCACGGTGCTGCCGTTGCCGACCAGCGCCTCTTCGGCGAGCGTGGCCGCGTGCACCGTGCAGTTGTGGCCGACGGTGGCGCCCGGCCCGATCTCGACACCGGCGCGGGGCGTCACGTGGATCACCGAGCAGTCCTGGACGTTGGCGCCCGCCCGCACGACGATCGGATTGAAGTCCGCGCGCAGCACCGCGTTGTACCAGACGGACGCGCGCGCCTCCACGGTGACGTCGCCGATGAGCACGGCCGTCGGCGCGACGAACGCGGTGGGATGCACGACCGGCCGTTTTCCCTCGAAGCTGAACAGTGGCATGGCTTCGAACCTCGCAGTATGCTCGACGTGAGCACATCTTACGCCCATGACACCGCGCATCGTCGCCGTCGGCACGGCGGTCCCGCCTCATCGCTTCAGCCAGCACGAGCTGCTGACGATGGCCGGCTACGCGGACGAGCGCCGACGCGGCTTCTTCGCCGCGAGCGACATTGCGGGCCGCCATCTGTGGATCGATCCCGCGCGATTCCGGCCCGACGAGTCCGTCGACGAGCTGAACGCGCGGTTCCGTGACGGCGCGCTGACGCTTTCCGAGGCGGCCGCGCGGGCGGCGCTGGCACGCGCGGACTGGCGCGCGGAGGACGTCGACTTCATCGCCACCACGACGTGCACCGGACGTCTGACCCCGAGCATCGACGCGCACCTGGTGGCGCGGCTCGGAGCGCGCGCCGACGTGCAGCGCGTGCACGTGGGCGACACCGGTTGCGCCTCCGCGATGGTGGCGCTGCAGCAGGCGTGGAACCATCTGCAGGCGTTTCCCCGGCATCGCGCGCTCGTGGTGGCCGTGGAGATCTGCTCCGCCGCCTACTTCCTGGACGATCGCCTCGAGAGCGCGGTGGCCCACGCGATCTTCGCCGACGGCGCCGGCGCCGTCGCGCTCGGCGGCGACGGCGGCGGACCGGCCATCGTGGCCACGCGGACCCTGTTCCGCTCCGAGCACCTGCCCGCGATGGGCTTCGAGTATCCGGGCGGGCGTCCGCGCGTGGTGCTCTCCAAGGAAGTGCGGCGCATCGGCGCCGGGATGATGGGCGAGATGGCGCGCGCGCTGATGGAGGTGCAGGGACTCAAGCGCGCCGACGTCGCGCACTGGGTGCTGCACTCCGCGGGCCGCCGCGTTCTCGACCGCGCGCGCGAGCTGCTCGACCTCACCGACGCGCAGATGGCGCCCGCCCGCACCGTGCTGCGCGAGTACGGCAACATGTCGTCGGCCACGATCCTGTTCGTCCTCGAGCGGCTGCTGCGCGGCGAGACGGCCGTGCCCGGCGACTGGGGGTTGATGATCGGCCTCGGGCCCGGGTTCGCCGCCGAGGGCGCGCTCCTCCGCTGGTGATGCGGCGCGCGGCCGGCGCGCGCGAGCTGCTCGACGGCCCCGTGCCGCCCGCCGACCTCGCGGCCACGCTGCGCGACATCGAGCGCCTCGACGCGTGGCTCGGCGGTCACGCGCTGTCCCTGGCGCGCGTACGCCGTGCCGCGCGGCAGGTGCCGGCCGATCGGCTCCTGCGCGTCATCGACGTCGGCGGTGGGGGCGGAGGCTTCGCGCGACGGGTCGCGCGCTGGGCCCGGCGGGCCGGGCGGCGCGTGGAGATCGTGCTCGTCGATCGCGGCGCGGGCACGGCGGCGCTCGCGCGCCGGGCGTGCGCCGCCTATCCCGAGATCCGCGTGATCAGCGCCGACGCCGCCACGCTGCCGCTGCGACGCGGCTGCGCGGATGTCGTGCACGCCGCGCTGACGCTGCACCATCTCGAGCCGGAGACCGCCGTGGCCGCCCTCGGCGAGATGGCGCGCGTCGCGCGCGGCCGTGTCGTCGTCAACGATCTCGCGCGGACGCGGATCGCGCTGGGGCTGGTGTGGATGGCGACGCGCCTGCTCGCGATGCACGCGATCTCGCGCCACGACGGGCCGCTGTCGGTGCGGCGGTCGTACGCGCCACAGGAGCTGGCCGAGCTGTTCCGCACGGCCGGGCTGCCGCGCGTGCGCGTGCGTCGCTATCCTGTGCTGGCGCGTCTGGTGGCGGAGGCCGCGTGAGAGCCGACGCCGAGGCCATCGTGGTCGGTGCCGGTCCCGCGGGTGCGGCCGCCGCCATCTTGCTGGCCGAGCACGGCGTCGACACGCTCGTGCTGGAGCGCGGCCGGCGGGCCCGGCCGAAGATCTGCGGCGAGTATCTGAGTCCCGAGGCCGGGCGGGTGCTCGATCGCCTCGGTGTCCTGAAAGCGGTGGACGCCGCCGGGGCGACGCCGCTGGGCGGGATGCGGATCGTCGCGCCCGACGGCACGACCATCGTGGGACGCTATCGTACGATCGGCGCCCACCGCCCGTATCGCGAGCACGCGGTTGCCGTGTCACGCGCGGTGCTCGACGGGATCCTGCTGGAGCGCGTACGCGGGCTCCCGGTCGCCCTTCACGAGGGCGTGCGGGTCGCCGACGTCATCCTCGAGCGCGGCGACGTGGTCGGCGTGCACGCCTTCGATGCCTCGGGTCGCGCGCACGCGTTCCGCGCACCGCTCGTCCTCGCCGCCGACGGCCGCGCCTCGGTTGTCGCGCAGCGCCTCGGCTGCCGGCAACCGCACCGGCTGGCGCGGATGGCGCTGGTCACCTACGTCTCCGATCTTCCGGACTGCGCGGACATGGGCGAGATCTACGTCGATCCGCCCGACTACGCGATCCTCAACCCGGTGGCGCGCGAGCGAGTGAACGTGAGCCTCGTCGTCCCGCTCGCGCACGCCGCCCCGTGGAGCGCGCGGCTCGAGGACTTCTTCGCCGCCCGCGTCCGCCAGCTCCCGCACCTGGCGCGGCGCCTCGCCGGCGCGCGCCGCGTGGCCCCGCTGGCGGCGCTCGGGCCGCTGGCCGTTGCCGTCACGCCGCCGCGACACGGCGGCGTCCTCCTCGTCGGGGACGCCGCCGGATTCTACGATCCGTTCACGGGCGAGGGCATCTTCGCGGCGCTGCGCGGCGCCGAGCTCGCGGCCGAGGTCGCCGTGCGCGCGCTGCGCGCGGGCGACGTGTCGGCCCTCGCGCTGGCGGCCTACGAGCGCGCGCGCCGGGCCGTCTTCGCCGACAAGGCGCGCCTCACGCGCGCGCTCCAGCTCTTGATCGGCCGGCGACGGCTCGCGAACGGCGCCGCGCGCTGGCTGGCGCGGCGTCCGGCCGCGCTCGACGTGCTGCTCGGCGCCATCGGCGATTTCGTCCCGCCGCGGGCGCTGCCCGGGTTGCTCGCGCGGCTGTGCTAGGCTCGGAGCGGCCATGGCCGCCCGCGCCGACAACTTGCCGCGACGCTTCGCGAAGCTCTACACGGCGGCCATCACCGACGTCCTCGACGAGCTGGGCCTGTTGCGCCAGACGCTGCCGCACGCGATCCAGCCGCTGGCGCCGGACATGCGCATGGCGGGCTACGCGTTCACTGCGCGCGGACGCAGTTATCGCGGCACACCGCGCGACAAGGACGCGACCCTTCGGCGATTTCTCGGCATGCTGAGCGCAGTGCCGGCGGAGTCGGTGCTGGTGCTGGCCGCGAACGACAACGAGGCGGCGCACTTCGGCGAGCTGTCGGCCGAGTGGTTTCGGGCCCGCCGGGTCCGCGGCGCCGTCATCGACGGCAGCACGCGCGACGCCGTCTCGATCATCCGCGCGCGCTTTCCGACCTTCGTGCGCTACCGGACGCCGCAGGACTCCGTGCCGCGCTGGCGGGTGAGCGACTGGGGACAGCCGCTCACGCTGGGCGGCGTGCGTGTGAGCCTCGGCGACGTGGTGGTCGGAGACCTGGACGGCGTCGTCGTCGTGCCGCGCCGCGTGGCGCACGAGGTGCTGCAGCGCTGCGAGCGGCTGGTAGGCGCGGAGAGCAAGGTCCGCAACGCCGTCCGCCGCGGCATGCCACCCCTGGCGGCGTACGAGAAGTTCGGGGTGTTCTAGCGGTGGCGGCGGCCCGCGCGCGCGGCGCGGGCGGGGGCGGGGGAGGCGGAGTCTTCGTCGAGCGTGACGGCGCCGACGCCGGCGATCTCCGGGAGACCCGCCTGCTTGAGCGGGCGGTTCACGCGATCGCGGATCCACTTGGAGTCCCACCACTCGAGTGGCGTGACGGATACTCCGGACACGAGCACCTCGAAGTGCAGATGGTCGCCGACGGCAAGGCCCGTGGTGCCCGTGCGACCGAGCTCCTGGCCTTTCTTCACCTGATCGCCCGGCTTGACGTCGATCGACGAGAGGTGCGCGTACAGCGTCTGCAGGCCGAGGCCGTGATCCACGATCACGGCGTTGCCATAGATCGTCAGCGGGCCGGCGAAGGCCACCACGCCGGCGTTGGCGGCCGGCACGGGTGACTGCCTCGTGGACGCGAGGTCGTAGCCGTAGTGGACTTGCGTGTCGACGTTGCGCCCGTCGTAGAGATAGGTCCGCGTCTCCGCGAAGTTCGAGAAGACCTTGGTGTTGCGCGGCTGCACGAACGGTCCTTGCCAGAGCGGCTGCTCCGCCGTGTGCTCGCCGACCTTGAGCTTCTCGGCCTCCGCCTGCTTGCGCTGATCGCGATTGATGATCAGGAAGCCCTCGATCAGCGGCTGTGACGGCGGCCGCTGCGGCAGCAGCTCCGGCACCTTCGCCTGCAAGAACGCCTCGGTCAGCTTGATGGTGTCGCGCGGGAACGCGCGGGGCTTCAGCTCGCCGGGGACGGCGCGGGAAGCGACGTTGTCCGCCTCGTCGCGCGCGGTGATCGTCATCGGCATGCTGGTCGTGTAGTCGTACGGCAGCGCGATCAGCGCGATGCGCGCGTTCTTCTCCGGCGGTCCGTACGGATGGCTGGGGAACGTGCGGGCGCCGACGGTGACGTCGGTGCGCACGGCGTCCGTCGCGCGAAAGGCGACGAGCGCCGCACCGCCCGGCGAGACGTACCGGGTGGCGCCGAGGACGTCGAGCTTGGGCGGCGTGAGATCGATGGTGACCGGCGCGCTGGCCACCATGCGCGTGCCGCGCGCCAGCGGCCGCCAGAAATCGTCCCGCGACCACACCTCGATGGTCGCCGACCCTTCGCGAAGGCCGAGCGGGGCCGTCTCGAACGCCACCGGCAGCACCGCGCGCGGACCGAGCGGCGTGTCCTGCTTGAAGACGCTGACCGGCTTGCCGTTCTGCACCACCCGCACCTCGGCGCCGGCGACGTTACCGCGCGCGGCGGTCACCACCACCTGAAGCCGCGGCTTGTGGCCGAGGGCTTTCGGCGCAGTGAGCGAGGCCTGCACGCCGGGTACCGACTGACGCCAGCCGAGGTACGCGAGCGGAGTGGCGATGGCGAGGACGAGAATCACGACGAGAACCAGCCACGGCTTGATACGGGACCGCTGCGGCACGACGGGGATCATACCATTGACACCCTCTGGAGCCATCGTTAGATTGACGCGGTGTCCAGCGTCTGGCTGATTCCCGCCTTCCCGTTGCTCGGTGCGCTGCTCAACATGGGGCTCGGTCGGGTCATCGGGCGGCGCGCACACTGGATCGCGGTGCCGGCGGTGGCGGTGTCGTTCGTCCTTGCCTGCGCGATGTTCCCCCGTGTCCGCGCCGGCGGCTTCACCACCACGCTGTACTCGTGGATCGTGGCCGGCGAGTTCGAGGCGGCGGCCACCGCGCTCGTGGATCCGCTCACCGGCGTCATGCTGCTCGTGGTCACCGGCGTCGGCCTCCTCATCCACATCTATTCGATCGGCTACATGCACGACGATCCGGGCTATGCGCGCTTCTTCGCGTACCTGAACCTCTTCCTGTTTTCGATGACGATGCTCGTGCTCGCCGGCAACTTCCTGCTGCTGTACGTGTTCTGGGAAGCGGTCGGTCTGTGCTCGTATCTCCTGATCGGCTTCTGGTACCAGCGCCCGGCCGCCGCGAACGCCGGGAAGAAGGCGTTCATCGTCAATCGCGTGGGCGACTTCGGCTTCGGCCTGGCCATCATGTGGATCTGGACCGCGCTCGGCACGCTCGACTACGCGGGAGTGTTCAAGGGGGTCGAGACGCTCGCTCCCGCCACCGCCACCGGCATCGCGCTCCTGCTCTTCATGGGCGCGTGCGGGAAGTCGGCGCAGGTGCCGCTGCACGTCTGGCTTCCCGATGCGATGGAGGGCCCGACGCCGGTGTCCGCGCTGATCCACGCGGCCACCATGGTCACCGCGGGGGTGTACATGGTCGCGCGCAGCCACGCGATCTTCGAGCGCTCGGGCGTCGCGCTGGACGTCGTGCTCTGGATCGGCGTGATCACGGCCGTCTTCGCCGCCACCGTGGGCCTGGTGCAGACGGACATCAAGCGCGTGCTCGCGTATTCCACCGTGAGCCAGCTCGGGTACATGTTCGCGGCCGTGGGCCTCGGCGCCTACGCGGTCGGGATCTTCCACCTGGTGACCCACGCCTTCTTCAAGGCGCTGCTGTTCCTCGGCGCCGGGTCGGTCATCCATGGGCTCGGCGGCGAGCAGGACCTGCGCAAGATGGGCGGCCTGGCGCCGCGCATGGTGACGACGACCATCACGGTGACGATCGGCGCCGCCGGTCTCGCCGGATTCCCGGGACTGGCCGGATTCTTCTCGAAAGACGAGATTCTCGCCGCCGCCTTCCACACCAACCGGGCG
Organism: Candidatus Methylomirabilota bacterium; assembly: GCA_036265915.1. Classification (GTDB taxonomy): domain Bacteria; phylum Methylomirabilota; class Methylomirabilia; order Rokubacteriales; family CSP1-6; genus AR12. The sequence goes on from DATAOC010000132.1 coordinate 28,058, forward strand.
GCATGGGCGCTCCTGCTCGCGGGTGCGTTCATGACGGCGTTCTACACCTTCCGTCTCGTGTTCCTCGCCTTCCTCGGCGCGCCACGGATGTCGAAGGAGGTCGCGCACCACGTCCACGAGTCGCCCGCGGTGATGACGGTGCCGCTGATCGTGCTGGCCGTGCTCACGATCGTGGCCGGCTGGGCCCTGGGCGTGCCCTCGGACGAGGGCACGCTGTTGCAACGGACGCTCGCGCCCGTGCTGCCGCTGCATGGCGCCGAGCATGGCGGGGTGGCGGGCATCATGCTGCTCGTCCTGTCGGTCGTCGTGGCCCTGGCCGGCATCCTGCTCGCGTGGTTCATGTACGGCGCCGCGCCGGTGCGCGCCGAGACGGTCGGGCAGCCGCGCACCGTCGTGCACCGCCTGCTGCTGAACGCGTGGTACGTCGACTGGCTCTACGATCGGGTCATCGTGCGACCGCTCTTCGCGCTGTCCGAGTTCCTGGCCGGTGTCGTCGACACGCGCGGCGTGGACGGCGTGGTGAACGGCATCGGACGCCTGGTGACGGCGTGGGCGGCCGCCCTGCGCCGGCTGCAGACCGGCTACGTCGTCAACTATGCGCTCACGATGCTGGCGGGCGCCGTCATCATCGTCGGCTTCTTTCTGACGCGATGATGCGGCGCGGGCGATGATGGGCGTCGGCCTGCTCACGGTGGTGACGTTCCTGCCCGCGCTCGGCGCCGTGGCGCTGACGCTGGTGCCCCGACGGCGGGACGACATTCTGCGGGCCGGCGCGCTGGTCGTCACGGCCGCGACCTTCGTGGTGTCGATCGCGCTCTACGCCGGCTTCGACGGCGACAGCCCCGACTTCCAGTTCGACGAGCTCCACGCCTGGCTTCCGCAGCTCGGCGTCGGCTACCACGTCGGCATCGACGGCATCAGCTTGCTGCTGGTGCTGCTCACGACGTTCCTGACGCCGATCGCGCTGGCATCGGCCTGGCACGCCATCGAGGACCGTACCAAGGAGTTCGTGGTCGCCATGCTCGTGCTGGAGACGGGCATGCTCGGGGTCTTCGTCGCCCTGGACCTCTTCCTGTTCTTCGTGTTCTGGGAGGCGATGCTGATCCCGATGTACTTCATCATCGGCGTGTGGGGCGGTGGGCGGCGCGTGTATGCCGCCATCAAGTTCGTGCTCTACACGATGGTCGGCTCCGCCCTGATGCTCGTCGCCATCCTGGTCCTGTACTACCAGCACGGTGGCGCGACCGGCATGTACACGTTCGACCTCCCGACGCTCGCGCGCTACGTGCTGGCGCCAGGGCTCGCGCAAGATCTCATGTTCCTGGCGTTCGGGCTCGCCTTTGCCATCAAGGTGCCGCTGTTTCCGTTCCACACGTGGCTGCCCGACGCACACGTCGAGGCTCCCACCGCGGGCTCGGTGATCCTGGCCGGCGTCCTGCTCAAGATGGGGACGTACGGGTTCCTCCGGTTCTGTCTGCCGCTCTTCCCCGACGCGAGCCTCACGTTCGGTCCGCTCATCTTCGCGCTGGCGGTGGTCGGCATCGTGTACGGGGCGTGGGTGTCGACGGTCCAGCCGGATCTCAAGAAGCTGGTCGCCTACTCGAGCGTGAGCCATCTCGGCTTCGTCATGCTGGGCGTCTTCACGCTGAACCAGCAGGGCCTCGTCGGCGGCGTGCTCCAGATGATCAATCACGGACTCAGCACCGGCGCTCTCTTCCTCATGGTCGGCATGATCTACGAGCGCCGTCACACGCGCCTCATCGCCGAGTTCGGCGGCCTGTGGTCGGTGATGCCGGCGTTCTCGGCCTTGTTCCTCATCGTCTGCCTGTCGTCGCTGGGGTTGCCGGGGTTGAACGGATTCGTGGGTGAGTTCCTCATCCTCGTCGGCGCCTTCCAGATCAACGGCTGGCTGGCGGCAGCCGCCACCACCGGCATCATCTTCGCCGCCGTCTATTTGCTGTGGATGTACCAGCGCGTCGCCTTCGGCGAGATCCGTCACGAGGCCAATCGCCACCTCCGTGACCTCGACGCGCGTGAGTGGGCGCTGCTGGCGCCGGCGCTCGTGTTCATCGTCTGGATCGGCGTCTACCCGCGCACCTTCACGTCGAAGACCGAGGCGACCGTGCAGGCGCTCATCGCGCAGGTCGAAAGCAAGGCCTCCGTCGCGCAGCGGCCGATCGTTCCGGCCATCGTTGCCGGCGCGGCCTTCCGTCCGGGCCGCCAGCCATCGCGACCATAATCCCCGCGCCGCCGATCGAGCTCGGCGCCCTCGTCCCGACGCTGATCGTCCTGGGCGCCGCCGCGCTCGTGCTCGTCCTGGATCTGCTGCCGCCGCGGCGGACCAAGGAGCATCTGGGCGGCGTCGCGCTGGCGGGCGTCGTGGCCGCGCTGCTCGCCTCCATCGCGCAGTGGGGCCGCGGGGCGCGCGGGTTTCGCGACATGGTCGTCCTCGACGACTACGCGCTGTTCCTGCACGTCGTCATCTGCTACGCGGCCGCCCTCGCCGTGCTGCTCTCGATCGACTACCTGCGCCGCAACGGCATCGAGTCGGGCGAGTACTACGCGCTCGTGCTGCTCTCCACGTCGGGGATGCTGCTCCTGGCCTCCGCCGGCGATCTGCTCATCGTGTTTCTCGGCATCGAGCTGATGTCGCTCCCGCTCTACGTCCTGGCCGGGCTGTTCAAGACGCGGCTGCCCGCCGGTGAGGCGTCGCTGAAGTACTTCCTCCTCGGCGTCTTCGCGACCACGTTCTTGCTGTACGGGACCGCGCTGATCTTCGGGACGACGGGCGCCACGAACCTGGCTCGCATCGCCGCCGCCACCGCCGGCCGCGCGTCGGGCGATGCCCTGCTGACGCTCGGCCTCGGGCTGCTGCTGGTGGGCTTCGGCTTCAAGATCTCGTCGGTGCCGTTCCACATGTGGGCGCCCGACGTCTATCAGGGCGCGCCGACGTCGATCACGGCCCTCATCGCGACCGGCTCCAAGGCGGCGGCGTTCGGGGCGCTCCTCCGGGTGCTGATGGTCGCGCTGAAGAGCGCGCAGGCCGACTGGACGGTGCTGCTGTGGGCGATTGCCGCGGTGACCATGACCGCCGGAAACGTGGTGGCCATCGCACAGTCGAATCTCAAGCGGATGCTCGCGTACTCCTCCATCGCGCACGTCGGGTACATGCTCATCGGTCTCGTGGCGGGCGGGGTCCCCGGCGCCGGTGCCATCCTCTACTACCTGCTCGCATACACGTTCACGACCGCGGGCGCCTTCGGCGCCATTCTCATGGCCGAGCGTGCCGACGGCGAAGAGGCGGTGGAGGTCCAGGACTACGCCGGGCTCGCGCGGCGGCATCCCGTGCTGGCCGCGACGCTGGCGCTCTATCTGCTGTCGCTGGTCGGGATCCCGCCGCTGGCCGGGTTCATGGCGAAGTTCGCGCTGTTCGGGGCGGCCGTCCGCGCCGGCCACGTGTGGCTCACGGTGGTCGCGGTGCTGAACTCCGCCATCGCCGCCTACTACTACCTGCGCGTGATCGTCTACATGTACATGCGCGACGCCGAGGGCGCCGGCACCCGGGTGGCGCCGACGTTCGCCGGCGGGCTCGCGCTGGCCATCGCCGCCATCGGCATCGTGCTGCTCGGCGTCGCGCCCGCGCCGTTCGTCGACCTCGCCCAGGCCGCCGTCGCGCCCCTGATGCGCTGACCGCCGGGTGCTTCATCGCGCCGCGATGCCGGACGGTGACTCGAAACGCGTGACCGCCGCGTGCAGCCGCCATCCCGCTCGTCGAGGCCACCCGCGCCTCGAACGGCACGCACCGCCATCGCGACGATAATCCTGCCGCACCGGGGCTGGCTGTTCGACCTCGATGGCACCGTGTACCTCGGCGAGCGGCTGGTGGCGGGCGCGGCAGAGACGATCGCCGCGCTGCGCGAGGCGGGGCGCCGTGTCGTGTTCCTGTCCAACAAGCCGCTCCAGACGCGCGCCGACTACGCGGCGAAGCTGACGCGGCTCGGCGTGCCGGCCGCGGCCGACGACGTCGTCAACTCTTCGCTCGTGCTCGCCCGGCACCTGGCGAGCCTGGACGCCGGCGCGCCGGTCTTCGTCATCGGCGAGGCGCCGCTCGTCGCCGAGCTGCGCGCGCAGGGCTTCGAGGTGCGCGCTGACCACGCGGTCAGGTGGGTGGTGATCGCGTTCGACCGCACGTTCGACTACGCCAAGCTCAACACGGCGCTGCAGGCCGTGCGACGCGGCGCGCGGCTCATCGCCACCAATCCCGACCGGACCTGTCCCACCGAGGATGGCGAGATTCCGGACTGCGCCGGCATGACGGCCGCCGTGGAGGCGGTCACCGGCGCCTGCGTCGAGGTGGTCGTCGGCAAGCCGTCGCCGCTCATGCTGGACGCAGCGCTGGCGCGGCTCGGCGTGCCGGCGGCGGACGCCGTCATCGTCGGTGATCGCATCGAGACCGACATCGTGATGGGCAAGCGGCTGGGGCTGGCCACCGTGCTCGTGTCGACCGGCGTCACGCGCGCGGACGACCCGCGCGTGGCGGAGATCGCGCCGGACCTCGTGCTACCATCGATCCGGGATTTGATCCGATGAGCGGCCGCCCGCAGCGCCTCGCCGATGCGGACTACGACGTCGTGATCGTCGGCGGCGGCATGGCGGGCGCCGGTGCGGCGCGCGACCTCGCCATGCGCGGCGTCTCGGTCGCGCTCATCGACAAGGGCGACTTCGCGTCCGCCACCACGTCGCTCTCGTCCAAGCTCATCCACGGCGGCCTGCGCTATCTCGAGCTGTTCGACTTCGGCCTCGTGCGCGAGTCGCTCGCCGAGCGCCAGCGGCTGCAGCGCCTGGCGCCGCAGCTGGTCAAGCCGCTGCCGTTCCTGGTGCCGATCTATCGCGAGTCGTCGCGAGGGCTCGTCAAGGTGCGGCTCGGGCTGCGCCTGTACGACTGGCTCACGCCGGGTCGCGACCGCGAGCACTACCGCGTGCTGCGTCCCATCGACGCGCTGAGCCTCGAGCCCGCCATTCGCCCGGACGACCTGCGCGGCGCCGGCTACTACTTCGACGACCTCCTGCTGTTTCCCGAGCGGCTGTGTCTCGAGAACGTGCTGTCGGCCGCTCGCCACGGCGCGCGCGCGTTCAACTACTGTCAGCTGCTCGAGGTCGTGCGAGACGCGC
>DATAOC010000133.1:0-22466 GCA_036265915.1 Candidatus Methylomirabilota bacterium
GTCACGCGCACCGGTTTCCCGGAGTGGAGACCGATACCTTCCAGAGAGACCGGCCTGCGGACCGTGTGCTGTCGCATCACCGGCGCGTCAGAAAAGCAACCACGGTGCCACACTGTCGAAGTTGCCTAAGCTGCGAAGATACAAGCACGAAGCCGCCACGCTGGCGCGATGTAGTCCCTACACTGTCCCGCGCCTGACACGTGGTCGACGGCCCGGCGTCTCGTATATGAGACGGCTATACGTCGACGATGACCCGCACCTCCTGACGGCCGCCGTGTTCCTGCACGGAGACGCCGTGAAGGGTCGCGGCCTTCACCACGGTGCCCAGGCGATGCCGGCCGAGGTCGAGCGGCTCGCCGTGCAGGCGTCCGTGCACCAGCGAGTCCGAGCACTCGGTGACCTCGACCCGGCGGACGACGAAGCCCTCGATCTCGTGCAGGTAGACGCACTCGTCGATCCACGCGACCAGCAGCGTCTCCGGCCCATCGGCCTGCGCTCGGACCTCGCGGCTCTCCGCCTCCGTCACCGACGCTGGATCCACGATGAGCGCCAGCGCGCCCGCGGCCGCCTCCGCGAACGCTGCCGCCCGGGTCGGCCCCCACGCGCGGATTCCCACGTCGGCCTCGACCTCGAAGTGCTCCCAGCCGCGCTCAGCGTCCGGCATCGCGACCGACGTCGCCGAAGCGCGACTGCAAGATGGCCAGGACGGCGGGCGCGGCCGTCTCCGTCCGGAGGATGCGCGCGCCGAGACCGGCGATGCGCCAGCCGGCGCCGCGGGCGCGCTCGACTTCGTCGGGATCGAGGCCGCCTTCTGGTCCGATGAGCACGCGGGCCCGGCGCGGAGCGCCGGCATCTTGCAGCACCCCGGCCAGCGGCGGCGCGCCGGCTTCCCAGAAGCAGATCGCAAGCTCGTCGGCGCCTGCCGCCTCCAGGCACGACGCGAGCGGCGCGGGCGTGCCGACCTCGGGCACGACCGCGCGGCCGCACTGCTTGGCCGCCTCACGCGCCACCCGCTGCCAGCGCTGCGCGCGCTGGGCGGCGGCGCTGGCGGTGAGCCGGACCACGGTGCGCGCCGTGAGCACGGGCTGGATCCGGACGACACCGAGCTCCGTCGCGGCACGCACGATCCCGTCCATCTTGTCGCCCTTGGGAACGCCCTGCAGCAGCGTCACGGCGAGCGGGGACTCCGTCAGCGTCGGCCGCGCGGAACCGAGGACCGTGCCGATGGCCCGCGCACCCACCTCGTCGAGCCGGACGGTGTATTCGTGCCCGGCGCCGTCGCTCGCCACCACGGTGTCGCCGGGGCGGAGGCGCAGCGCGCGGCTGAGGTGCCGCGACTCGAGGGGGTCGAAGGCGATGCGGCCGGCGACGATGCGATCAGGCGCGATGGCGAAGCGGCGCATGCTCGCAGGCGAGGCTGGTCCAGCCCTCGACGGATCGCGTGTCGCGTACCCGGAAGCCGTGTTCGCTCACCGCCGCCTCCACCTGGTGGGCCTCGCCGTCGAGGATGCCGCCCAGCACGAGCAGGCCGCCCGGCGTGAGCAGTCTCGCGTACGTCGCGGCGAGCGCGCGATGCGCGGCGGCCAGCAGGTTCGCCAGGACCAGCGGCGCGGCCGGCGCGTCGACAGCATCCGCAGCGGCGACGACGCACCGGACGCGGGGGTCGAGCCCGTTGCGCGTGACGTTGGCCGCCGCCGAGGCGACGGCATCCGGGTCCATGTCCACGGCGAGCACCTCGCACGCGCCGAGCCGCGCAGCGGCGATGGCGAGGATGCCGGAGCCCGTCCCCAGATCGATCACGCGCGAGGGCTCACCCACGCGCTCGATGAGCGCTTCGAGGAGCTCGAGACAGCCCGCGGTGCTGCCGTGCTGACCGGTGCCGAACGCGCGTCCCGGCTCGATGACGAGGACGAGCCGGCCGTCGGCGGACGGGACCTGCCACGGCGGCGCGATGACGAGCCGGCGGCCGAGTGTGAACGGCGCGAAGTGCGCGCGCCAGGCGTCCGCCCAGTCCTGATCGGCCACCGCCGCCACCCGCGCCGGCGCGCCGCCGCGGAAGCCCAGCGCATCGAGCGCGGCCACGTAGGCGTCGACGCGCGCGGCGAGCACCACGGTGTCGGCGACGGCCGGGAAGAACGCGCGCAGCCGCGGTGTCTGACCGGCCGGCTCCTCCTCGACCACACCGAGCGCGCCGAGCTCCCAGACGAAGTTGGTGAGCCCCTCGGAGGCGTCCTCGGGCACGGCGACCGTGAGCTCCCAGTACCGGGAGCCCGCCTCGGCACCGGCGGCCATCGTCAGCCGAGCAGCTTCTTCATCCGCTCGAGGAACGCGCTCGTCAGCGGGCCGCGGTGGTCCTTCGAGGCGTCCTCGAAGGCCTCCAGCGCCTCGCGCTGCCGGGCGTTGAGCTTCGGCGGAACCTCCAGCAGCACGCGGTAGCACGCGTCGCCGCGGCCGCGCTCACGGAGACGGGGCATGCCCTTGCCGCGGAGACGAAGGACCTGGTGCGGCTGGGTGCCCGGCGGAACCTTGAGCCGGTCGGTGCCGTCGAGCGCCGGGACGTCGACCTCGGTGCCGAGCGCCAGCTGCGGGAACGACAGCGGGAGATCCGTGACGAGGTCGGCGCCGTGCCGGGCGAAGACCGCGTGCTCGCGAATGCGGACGAGCACGTACAGATCGCCGGCTGGACCGCCGTTGACGCCGGCGGAGCCCTCGCCCGAGAGGCGCAGCTGCATGCCGTCGTCGATGCCGGCGGGGATCTTCACCGACAGCGTGCGCTCGGCGCGCTGGCGGCCTTCGCCGCGGCAGCTCCGGCACGGGCTCCGGTTCATCTCGCCCTCGCCGCCGCACCGCGGACACGGCCGCGCGACGGTGAGGAAGCCGTGGCTCATCCGCACCTCGCCGCGCCCCTGACACGTCTCGCACGTGGTCTTCTTGGTGCCCGGCTCCGCACCGCTCCCTGCGCAGGCGTCGCAGCGCTCGAGGCGCGGGATCTGGACCTTGGTCTCGACGCCGCTGGCGGCCTCCTCGAGGGTGATCTTGAGCTCGTACTGGAGATCCTCGCCCCGCAGGGCACGCGCCCGTCGTCCGCGTCCGCCACCGGCGCCGGCGAAGAAGTTGTCGAAGATGTCCTCGAACAGCGAGCCGAAGCCGCTCTCGAAGCCGCCGCCGGCCGAGGCCCCCGGCGCGGTGCCGAAGCGATCGTAGTGGGCGCGCTTGTCCGGGTCGGACAGCACGCCGTACGCCTCGCTGATCTCCTTGAAGCGCTCCTCGGCCTTCTTGTCGCCGGGATTCTTGTCCGGGTGGAACTGCATGGCGAGCTGCCGGTAGGCCTTCTTCAGCTCGGCGTCGCCCGCGGTCTCGGTGACGCCGAGGATCTCGTAATAGTTCCGCGGCACCTAGGCGGCGTCCTCGTCCGGCGCCGCCGCGACCGCCACCATCGCTGCCCGCAGCACGCGGCCGTGGAGGAGATAGCCGGGGGCGGTCTCGCTGACGACGGTGTCCGGCGCGGCCTGATCGCTCACGACGCGCGCGATGGCCTCGTGCCGCGTGGGATCGAACGGCTGCCCGACGGCGGAATAGCGCGTCACTCCCGCGCGCTCCAGCACCCGGAGCAGCTCGCGCTGGATCAGCTCCACGCCGGTCACCACGCTGGCGGCGCCGCTGCTGGCGCGCGCGGCGTCGAGCGCGCGATCGAGATTGTCGAGCACGGGAATCAGATCGCGCAGCAGCGACTCGTTGGCGTACTTGACGAAATCGTCGCGGTCCCGCTGCGCGCGCCGGCGAATGTTGTCGGCCTCGGCGAGCGCGCGGAGCAGGCGGTCCTGCTTGTCGTCGAGCTGGCGGCGCAGCTCTTCGAGCTGCTCGTCGGCGGCGCGCGCGGCGACGGCGTCCTGATGCAGCGGGCCGTTTTCCGGTGAGTCACTCATCGTCGTCGATTATAGCAGCGGCTCCGCGGATGGCCGCGCGGCCGGCGCTCAGGACGGCAGGTAGAGGTCCTGGCGGACGCGGGAGAGCGCGTCGGTGACGTGCTGGGCCGTCTCGCTCACGATCGTGATGACGTCGGGATAGGGCAGGCGGCGCGGGCCGACCACCCCCAGGATGCCGAGGATCTGATCGCGGTACATGTAGGTGGACGTGATCAGCGTGCAATGGCGCATGGCCGTCACCGGATTCTCCTCGCCGATCGTCACGCGGACGCCCGCCTCGCTGGCGAGGGCGGTCATGAGCTCGGCCAGCTTCTCCTTCTGCTCGAAGGTCCGCAGCAGGTGACGCGTGGCCTCGATGTCCCAGAACTCGGGGTGGTCGAGCATGTTGATGGCGCCGCTCACGTAGAGCGTGCGCCCGCGCAGCATGGCCACGATCTGCTCGGTCACCGCGGCCGCCCGCGTGTGCAGCGCGTCGAGCGGGTCGGCCGGCGCCGTCTCCATGGCCACGATGTCCTCCACGCTGCGGTTGCGGAAGCGACGGCTGAGCTCGCGGCCGACCGCGCGCACCTCCTCGGCTGACAGCGGCGGGTCCAGGCTGATCTCGCGGACCGTGATCCATCCGGCGTCGGTCGCCACGACGGCCAGCGCCCGGTCGTCGGGCAGCGGCAGCAGGTCGACGCGGGCGATGATCGTCTGCTTGAGCGGCGGGGCCAGCAGCAGGCCGGTGAGCCGCGTCGCGTCCGAGAGATGCGACGACGTTCGCTCCATGAAGCCATCGATCCCCGAGCGCCGCCGGGCGGGCAGCGCCGCGGTCCCGGTCGTCGCCGGGCCGCCCATCGAGGGCGGCGGAAACGAGTCGACGTAGAAGCGGTACGCCTTGTCGGTCGGCACGCGGCCGGCGCTCGTGTGCGGCTGGGCGAGGTACCCCATGTCCTCGAGGTCGGCCATGGCGTTGCGGATCGTCGCGGGCGAGAGCGTCGGAAAGTGACGCTTGCAGAGCACGCGCGAGCCGACCGGCTCGGCCGAGTCGATGTACTCCCTGATCACCGCGATCAGGACATCTCGCTGACGGGCATCCATCCTTTTTTTATAACAGATCGACGAACAGCGCGTCGGACACGAGAAAGCCGGCCTCGCTCAGGCGGACTCGACCGCCGGCGTCGACCAGCCGGCCGTCCCGGCGCCACTGCTCGAGCCGGCGCGCGAGCGAGGCGTCGCCGTCGGCCCGCGCGGCCAGCCAGGTCGCCGGCACGCCGTCGGCCGTCCGGAGGCCGAGGAAGAGGCGCTCGGCCGTCTGCTGCGCCGGGGTCGGGCGCTCGACGCTGTCCACGGGGAGCCGGCCGTCCTCCACGAGCGCGCAGTAGCGGGCGAGCGGCTTGACGTTGCCGTACCGGACGCCGCCGACGTGGCCGCAGGCGCCAGGACCCGCCGCGAGGTACTCGCCGGCGCGCCAGTAGGTGAGGTTGTGACGCGACCGGCATCCGGGCCGCGCGTAGTTGGAGATCTCGTAGTGCTCGTAGCCGCGGGCGGCGGCCGCGCGCGCGAGCGTCCAGTACTGGGCGACCACGTCGTCCTCCGGCGGCAGGCCGGTCACCCCGGACGCGCCCCACAGGCTGCCGGCGTCGAGCGTCAGGCCGTACGCCGAGAGGTGCTCGGGCCCCCAGTCGAGGACCGCCTCCACGGCACGGGCCCACGCCGGGACGTCGAGTCCGGGCAGACCGTACATGAGGTCGACGCTCACGTTGTCGTGGCCGGCGGCGCGCGCGGCCTCGAACGCCGCGCGGGCGCCACGACGATCGTGGAGGCGACCGATGTGCGAGAGGATCGCGTCGTCGAGCGACTGCACGCCGAGACTGATGCGGTTCACCCCGGCCGCACGATAGGCGCTCAGCTTGTCGCGCTCGACGCTTTCCGGATTGCACTCCACGGTGATCTCGGCGTCCGTCGCGAGCGCGAAGCGCGCACGGAGCGCGTCGAGCACGTCGGCCATCGCGTCAGTCCCGAGGAGGGACGGCGTGCCGCCGCCGAAGAACACGCTCGCGATCCGGGGCTCGCCCGCCCACGGGAGCGCGGCCAGGAGGTCGAGCTCGGCGCGGAGCGCGGCGAGGAACCGGCGCATGGCGGCCTCGTCCTCGAGCGGGCTCGTGTTGAACGAGCAGTAGTGGCAGCGCCGGGTGCAGAACGGAACGTGGAGGTAGAAGCCGAGCGAGCCATCGCGCGGGGACGCCGTGCGGAGCGCGTCGCCGGCCTCGGGACTCAGGGAATGTAGTGCGCGAGTCTCCACCAGCGCAGCCAGTGACGGTCCGAGTCCCACGACCAGTAGATCAGGAACGCCTTGCCCTTGATCTTGTCCCGCTTCACGAAGCCCCAGTATCGCGAGTCCTGGGAGTTGTTCCGGTTGTCGCCCATGACGAAGTACGAGTCACGCGGGACCACCGTCGCATCGCAGGCGTACGCGTAGCCGCAGTAGGTCGGCTGTCCGCGATCGCCGAGCGCGCTGTCCGTCTTGCGCACGTAGGGCTCGACGAGGGCGGTGCCGTTGACGAACACCTGGTCGCCGCGCACCTGCACGGTGTCGCCCGGGGTGCCGATGATGCGCTTGATGAAGTCGCGCTTCTCGTCCTGGGGATACTTGAACACGATGATGTCGCCGCGATGCGGGTCGCGGAGGCCGGGCAGCCGGTAGTCCGTGACCGGCAGCTCGGGACCGTAGAGGAACTTGTTCACCAGAATGTAGTCGCCGACCAGCAGGGTGTCCATCATGGAGCCGGACGGGATGGTGAAGGCCTGGACGATGAGCGTGCGAATGACGAGGGCGAGCAGGATGGCGATGGCGATCGCCTCCGCGTACTCGCGCACCACCGACTTCCGCTTGCGGGCCACCGTCACCGGCGGCGCCGTGACCTCTTCGGGCTTGTGAACCTCGCCTTCCCGGACGTCCATCAGCTCTTCAGCACGGTGAGGAAGGCCTCCTGCGGGACTTCCACGCGACCGACCTGCTTCATCCGCTTCTTGCCTTCCTTCTGCTTCTCCAGCAGCTTGCGCTTTCGGGTGATGTCGCCGCCATAGCACTTGGCGGTGACGTTCTTGCCCATCGCCTTGACCGTCTCGCGGGCGATGACCCGGCTGCCGATGGCGGCCTGGATCGCGACCTCGTAGAGCTGCCGCGGGATCACGCCGCGCAGCTTCTCCACCAGGCTCTTGCCGCGCTCGTACGCCTTGTCGCGGTGCACGATGATCGACAGCGCGTCGACGGGATCGCCGTTGAGCAGGATGTCGAGCTTCACGAGATCGGACGGGCGGAAGTCGGAGAACTCGTAGTCGAAGGACGCGTAGCCCTTCGAAATCGACTTCAGCTTGTCGTAGAAGTCGACCACGATCTCGGAGAGCGGGAAGTCGAAGCGGATGTGGACCCGCTTGCCGAGATACTCGAGCGACTTGTGCTCGCCGCGCTTCTCCTGGGCCAGCTTGTAGATCGCCGTCATGAACTCCGTCGGGACGTAGACCGACGACTTCACGTACGGCTCTTCCATCTGCTCGATGCGATCCGGCGTGGGCAGCTTCGAGGGGTTGTCGATGTCGAGCACCTCGCCGGCGGTGGTGAGAACCTTGTACTGCACCGACGGCGCCGTCACGATCAGCGAGAGGTTGAACTCGCGCTCCAGCCGCTCCTGCACGATCTCCATGTGCAGCATGCCGAGGAAGCCGCAGCGAAAGCCGTAGCCGAGGGCCAGCGACGTCTCCGGCTCGAAGTTGAAGGCGGGGTCGTTCAGCCGCAGCTTCTCCAGCGCGTCGCGAAGCGCCTCGTAGTCGGTGTCCTCGATGGGGTAGAGGCCGGCGAAGACCATCGGCTTGGCGTCGCGGTAGCCGGGAAACGGCTGCTCGGTCGGGCGGGCGGCCTCGGTGATGGTGTCGCCGACCTTGGCGTCCGCCACGCGCTTGATGGCGGCAGTGATGTAGCCGACCTGCCCCGCCGAGAGCTCCTCGACCTGCCGCATGTCGGGACTGAACACGCCGACCTGCGCCACGTCGTAGCTCCGCCCGTTCGACATCATGAGCACGCGCGTGCCGGGACGCACCCGCCCATCCGCGAGCCGGACGTAGATCACGACGCCCTGGTAGGAGTCGTAGAAGGAGTCGAAGACGAGCGCCTTCAGCGGCGCGTCCGGATCGCCCTTGGGCGGGGGAATCCGCGCGACGATCGCCTCCAGCACCTCCGGCACTCCGGTGCCGTGCTTGGCCGAGATGGCGAGCGCCTCGGTGCCGTCGAGATCGAGCGTGTCGTGAATCTGCTCGCGCGTGGCGTCGACGTCCGCGGCCGGGAGGTCGATCTTGTTGATCACCGGGATGATCGTGAGGCCGGCGTCGGAGGCGAGATAGAAGTTCGCCAGCGTCTGCGCCTCGATGCCCTGGGCGGCGTCCACGATGAGCAGGGCGCCCTCACACGCGGCCAGCGCGCGCGAGACCTCGTACGAGAAGTCGACGTGCCCCGGCGTGTCGATCAGGTTGAGCGTGTACTCCTGTCCGTCGCGCGCGCGGTAGAGCAGTCGCACGGTGTGCGCCTTGATCGTGATGCCGCGCTCGCGCTCCAGGTCCATGGAATCCAGGACCTGATCGACCGCCTTCTTGGCATCCATCGTGCCGGTCAGCGCGAGGAGGCGATCGGCCAGCGTCGATTTTCCGTGATCGATGTGGGCCACGATCGAGAAGTTGCGGATGCGGCTGAGGCTCACTGACTCAGTCTAACATGCGGATTTGCCGCGCTATCCACGCTCCGCGCTCAAGCGCGTGTGATCCGGGATGACCGCGCCCGACTCGAGCACCACGCCGGCGCCGATCTCGACGTCGGCGCCGATGTGCACGTCGGCGCCGATGACGCAGTCGCGGAGCACCGAGCGCGTGCCGACGGCGACGCGCTCCCAGAGCACCGCGCCCTCGACGCGCGCCTGCTCGGCGATGCGGCACCGCGGGCCGACCACTGCCAGCGGCCCGACGCTGGCTCCGTCCAGGACGACGACGCCCGAGCCGACGACGGCCGGTGCGACGAGTCGCGCGCCGGTCGCGACCTGCGCGTCGAGCGCGACGAAGCTGCCGTCGCGCGCTTCGCCGGGCGGCGTCAGCGGCATGTCCGCGCGGCCCTGGAGCAGGTCCAGCTGCGCCGCCCGGTATGCGGCCGGGCTGCCGATGTCGCGCCAGTACGCGTCCGCGATCCAGCCGAAGCACGGCGTGCCGTCGGCGATCAGGGCCGGAAAGAACTCGCGCTCGATGGAGACGTTGCGCCCGGCCGGGATCCGCGCCAGCAGCGCGGCATCGATGAGGTAGACGCCGGCATTGATCGTATCGGTCGTGATCGGCTCGTCGCCCGTCGGCTTCTCGCGGAACCGGCGGATCCGCCCGTCGTCCGCCGTCTCCACCAGCCCGTACTGCCGCGGATCGGTCACGCGCGTCAGAAAGATCGTGGTGCGCGAGCCGCGCGCCTCGTGAAAGGCCCGCATGGCGGACAGATCCACGTCGCTCAGCACGTCGCCGTTGAGGACGAAGACCGTGCCGCTCGCGAGATCGGCGGCGTTGCGAACCCCGCCGCCCGTGCCGAGGGGCTCGGCCTCGATGACATAGCGGAGACGCACGCCGAGGTGCTCGGCCTCGCCGAGTGCTCCGCGCACGTCCTCGACGCGGTAGGAGCAGGCGAGAATGACGTCGGTGACCCCGTGCGCGCGCAGCAGCGCCAGCTGCCACGCCAGGAACGGCCGGTTGAGCACGGGCACCACCGGCTTGGCGCGCGCGAGCGTCAGTGGCCGCAGACGCGTGCCCTGGCCGCCGGCGAGGATGACGGCCTGGGTGGCGCGCTTCAGGCGCCGGGAGCCCAGGGCTGCGCCTCGTTGATCAGCATGACGGGGATGCCGTCGCGGATGGGGTACGCCTTGCGGCACGCCTGGCAGATGATGCGCGCTTCCTCGAACACGAGGTCGCCCTTGCACGCCGGGCACGCCAGGATCTTCTTCAGCTCGTCGTCGATCATCGGTCCACCTCCTTCCTGGTCCGTTCAGCCGCGCAGCTTGTGCCGGAACCACTCGAGGGTCTTCCGCAGCCCCTCGTCGGTGTCGACGCGCGGCTCCCAGCCCAGCAGCGCGCGCGCGCGGCTGATGTCCGGCTGCCGCACCTTCGGATCGTCCTCCGGCAGCGGGCGAAAGACGATCTCGCTGCGCGATCCGGTGAGGCGGATGATCCGCTTGGCCAGCTCGAGCAGCGTCATCTCGTGCGGGTTGCCGATGTTCACCGGGTCGTTCGTGCTGCTGTGCATGAGCCGCCACAGCCCGTCGATCAGGTCGCTGACGTACTGGAACGAGCGAGTCTGCGAGCCGTCACCGAAGACGGTGAGCGGCGCACCCGTCAGCGCCTGTGTCATGAACGCGGGGATCGCGCGCCCGTCGTTCAGTCGCATACGTGGCCCGAACGAGTTGAAGATACGAACGATGCGTGTGTCGACGCCGTGGTAGCGATGATAGGCCATCGTCATCGCTTCCGCGAAGCGCTTGGCCTCGTCGTAGACGCCGCGTGGCCCGATGGGATTGACGTTGCCCCAGTAGTCCTCGCGCTGCGGGTGCACCAGCGGGTCGCCGTACACCTCGGACGTCGAGGCGAGCAGGAACTTCGCCCCCTTCGCCTTCGCGAGCCCGAGCGCGTTGTGGGTGCCGAGGGCGCCGACCTTCAGCGTCTGGATGGGCAGCTCCAGGTAGTCGAGAGGCGAGGCCGGGCTCGCAAAGTGCAGCACCCAGTCGAGGGGGCCGTCGAGGCCGATGTACTCGGTGACGTTGTGGCCGACGAAGGTGAACCCGGGCTTGTCGCGGAACGCGGCGATGTTGTCGGCGGAGCCCGTGATGAAGTTGTCCATGCCGACCACGTCGGCGCCGCCCTCGAGCAGGAACTCGCAGAGGTGGGAGCCGATGAAGCCGGCCGCGCCCGTGACCAGAACGCGCATCCGCTCAGGCGGGCAGGGTGGGCTTGCGGCCGATGGAGTGGTACTCGAAGCCGAGCCGGCGCATCCGCTCCGGCTCCCAGAGGTTGCGCCCGTCGAAGATCAGCGGGCGCCGCAGCGCCGCGCGCAGTCGCTCGAGATTGAGGAACTTGAACTCGTTCCATTCCGTCACCAGCGCCACGGCGTCGGCGCCGGAGGCCGCCTCGTACGGCGACTCGCAGTACGTCACGCCGGCGGGCAGTACCTTGCGCGCGTTGTCGGTGGCCACCGGGTCGTACGCGCGCACGCGGGCGCCGCGCTCCATGAGCCCCGTGACGACCTCGATCGACTTCGCCTCGCGCATGTCGTCGGTGTTCGGCTTGAACGCCAGACCGAGGACGGCGATCACGCGGCCTTCCATCGGGTTCAGCGGCTTCTCCATCAGCTCCACGAAATGCGCGGCCCGCTCGCGATTGATCTCGACCACCGCCCGCAGCAGCTCGAAGTCGTAGCCGAGGCTGGCCGCCGTGTGGACGAGCGAGTCCGTGTCCTTGGGGAAGCAGGAGCCACCGTAGCCGAGCCCGGCCGACAGGAAGGCGGAACCGATCCGCGAGTCGAGGCCCATGCCCTTCATCACCTGCGTCACGTCGGCGCCGGCGAGCTCGCAGATGTTCGCGATGGCGTTGATGAACGAAATCTTCGTCGACAGGAACGCGTTGGAGGCGTACTTGATCATCTCCGCCGACGGCACGTCGGTGATGATCATGGGCCGCTCGAGCGGCGCGTACAGCTCGAGCAGGCTCATGGCCACCTGCTGAGTGGGCGCGCCGATCACGATCCGATCTGGCCGCAGCGTGTCCTCGATGGCCGAGCCCTCGCGCAGGAACTCCGGGTTCGAGACGACGTCGAACGGCACCGGCGTCTTCTGGTGGCGAGCGATGATGTCGCGGACGAAGTCGCCTGTCCCCACCGGGACCGTGGACTTGTTCACGACGACCGTGTAGCGCTCCATGGCCTGGGCGATGCTCCGGGCCACCTCGCTCACGGCGCGGAGGTCGGTGCGCCCATCGGCCCCGGGCGGCGTGCCCACCGTGATGAAGACGATGACGGAGCGGCGGACGGCATCGCCGAGGTCCGTGGAGAAGGCCAGGCGCGCGTCGGCCACGTTCCGGGCCACCATCTCTTCCAGGCCCGGCTCGTAGATCGGCATCCGGCGGGCGCGCAGCTCGTCGATCTTGGCGGGCTGGTTATCGACGCAGATCACCTCGTTGCCGAGGTCCGCGAAGACGGCGCCGGTCACGAGGCCGACGTAACCCGTTCCGACGACGCAGATATTCATACCGGAACGATGATAGCAGGGGGTCGCCGAGGCTCAGGGAAAAAGAGGAACGCGATGGAAGAATTTACGCGCGGCGCGCCGACCGCCGGACGGCGGCCGGAGGCGCGCTACGCCGCGAACGGATCGTCGTCCGGATCGCGATCGTCGTCGTCATCGAGGCCGTCGATGTGGATGTGGGCATCCCGGACGGCGTCCCCGAGCGAGTCGAACCGCTGGCCCGAAATCGAGATCGTGTTGCTGTCGTCGCGCGCTTTCCACATCCATTCGCGACGCTCGCGGCCAACGGGCATGAACTGAACTTTCACCGCCATGAGTCCTCTCCTTCGACCACGTCCCTCACCGGAAGCGGCCAGCGGTGAGGACTGGGTGCAAGGCGAATGCCATGCACGCACGGTCACGGAGTCGTCGACGGCTCCGGCTCGGGCTCGTCGGGCTCGGCCGCCACCCAGCGGAAGAAGACCACCGTGAAGGCGATGACCGGAATGATGGCCGCGGGCACCCACATGATCACGCCGCCAATCTGCTGGTCCTCCAGCGCCGACAGGCCGAACAGCCGCGGTGCCGCCGCGTACCACGGATAGAGCGGCTCCTCGGCCGCGGTGACGAAGGCGGCCACGATGGTCATCGGGATCCCGAAGACGAAGAGATAGAGCAGCTGCGCCGCGTACGGCAGGGCCGGCAGTCGCCGCGACGGCGACAGGATCGGCCACCAGCCGAGGACGGCGGTGCCGAGCAGCACCAGGTGCTCGACGATGTGCCAGCCGTGACGCTCGAGCGCCGCGTTGTACGGGCCGGGAAGATGCCAGCCCACGAGCGCGACCGCGTAGAGAGACCACGCCATCAGCGGCCGGGTCACGACGCGCGCCACCGCCGCCGCCGGACGCACGCGCATCACCGAGGCCAGCAGCCGGTCGCACATGCCGGCCGGCACGCCGGCGAGCCACAGCGGCGGGACCACCAGCGTGAGGGCCAGGTGCTGCACCATGTGGGCGGAGACCAGGTAGCCGTCGCTCAGGTCGTGCAGCGGACCGTTCAGCGCGGCCAGCAGGGCCGCGCAGCCGCCGAAGAACGCCAGCGGCTGGCGCAGAGGCAGCGGCTCGCCGGTGCGAAGGACGGCGCGCGTGTAGAGCGCGGCCAGGACGACCACGCCGAGCAGCACCTCGAGATGGACCTCGCCCGGGAGCCAGCTGACGGTCGGCGCGGCGGCCGCGGTCATCGCTTGAAGACCAGGAAGTCTCCGGTCAGGGTCATCAGCGCGAGGGCGATCCCGCTGGCCAGGAGCAGCGCCGACACGAAGAAGAACGTGAGCGGCTTCGCGTCGTAGCGCAGGTGCATGTAGAACATCACGACGAGCGCGAACTTCCCGGCCGACAGCACCAGCAGCAGCGGCAGCAGGATCGGCGTGAGCCGCCGGATGTAGATGACGGTGAACTCGAGCGCGGTGACGATGCACAGGATGACGGCCACTCGCACATACGTGCCGATGGATGCGTGCTCGTGCTGGGTCGCCTGAAGCGGCTCGGTCATGGCAGGAGGTACACCAGCGTGAAGATCACGATCCACACGATGTCGACGAAGTGCCAGTAGAGAGCCGCCACCTCGACCTTGATCGAGTCCGACACCGCGAGCCGCCCGCGCAGATCGAGCACGAGCAACGCGAGCAGCCAGAGCACGCCGAGCGTCACGTGCCCGCCGTGGAAGCCGGTGAGCACGAAGAACGTGGAGCCGAACAGGTTCGACTGCAGCGTCAGGCCCTCGTGCACGAAGTGCGTGAACTCGTAGGCCTGGAATCCGAGGAAGATCAGGCCGAACAGCGCCGTCCCCGCCAGCCACAGCCGCGACTGGGCGCGGTCGTCCCGCTGCACGGCCGCCAGTGCCAGCACCATCAGCAGCGAGGACATCAGCAGATCGAAGGTGCTCAGCGTGGTGAGCGGGATGTTGAGGATCTCGTGCGGCAGCGGGCCCACGACGCTGCGGCCCTTGTAGGCGATGTAGGTTGCGATCAGCGTGCCGAAGAAGAAGCACTCCGAGCCGAGGAACACCCACATGGCGAGCTTGCGGTGGTCGACGCCCAGATTGCCGATCTGCACGACGTGCGCCGGGTCGCGATGGTGCTGGAGCGCGAACGCGAAAGCGCCAACGACCGTGATGCCGGCGCCGATCACCACGAGCGCGGTGTGGAGGAGCGCGCCGACGGCGGCGGTGCCGATGCCGAGCGCGATCACGACCGGCCAGAACGACGGCGACGGTAGATGGATTCCGTGCGGATCGGGCGTCTCCGGCCGCGGCGCCGGCTTGCGACCGCGCGCGTCGCCGTATTTCTCGCGCCAGAAGCTGTCACGTCCGTAGACGGGCGGGATGGCGTCGAAGTCGTGCACGGGCGGCGGGGACGAGGTGCGCCACTCGAGCGTCCGCGCGTCCCAGGGATCGGCCGGGGCGCGCGGGCCGCTGCGGAGCGAGCGCGCCGCGATCAGGACGAAGAGGAGCACACCAATGCCGAGGACGTAGGCGCCGACGCTCGAGACGAGATTCCACAGTTCCCAGCCCGAGCCGACGCCGTACGTGTAGATCCGCCGCGGCATGCCGAGCGCGCCCAGGAAATGCTGCGGGAAGAACGCCACGTTGAAGCCGAGGACGACCAGCCAGAACTGCAGGCGACCGAGGCGCTCGTCCAGCATGCGGCCGGTCATCTTCGGCCACCAGTAGTAGAGACCGGCGAAGATGCCGATCAGGCTGCCGCCGATGAGGACGTAGTGCATGTGCGCCACGACGAAGTAGGAGTCGTGCTGCTGCAGGTCGACCGGCGGGGAGGCATGCATGACGCCCGACAGGCCGCCGATGGTGAAGAGCGCCACCAGCCCCGCCGCGTAGTGGAACGCCACCGTCGGCCGGATGCGACCGCCCCACATCGTGGCCAGCCAGTTGAAGATCTTCACGCCGGTCGGGACCGCGATGAGCATGGTCGCGATCGAGAAGGCGGCGTCGGCCACGGGGCCCATACCGACCGCGAACATGTGGTGGCTCCACACGCCGAAGCCGAAGAAGCCGATCAGGACGCCGGAGTAGATCACCACCGGCGCGCCGAACAGCGGCTTGCGCGAGAACGTCGGCAGTACCTCGGACACGATGCCGAAGGCGGGCAGGATCAGGATGTAGACCTCGGGGTGGCCGAAGATCCAGAACAGGTGCTGCCAGAGATGCAGATCGCCGCCGGCGGCCACGTCGTAGAAGTGCGTGCCCAAGAAGCGGTCGAACATCAAGAAGATCAGCCCGACGGTGACGGACGGGAACGCCAGCACGATGAGGAACTGCGTCACCAGGGTCATCCACACGAACAGCGGCATCCGCATCAGCGTCATGCCGGGCGCGCGCATGTTGAGAATGGTCACGATGAAGTTCACGGCCGCGATGACGGAGGACGCGCCGAGGACCTGAAGGCTGAGCAGCCAGAAGTCGACGTTCGGTCCCGGCGAGAACGGGCGCGTGGTGAGGTTCGCGTAGCCGAACCAGCCCGCATCGGGCGGCGTGCCGACGAGAAAGCTCGCGTTGAGGAAGAGGGCGCCGGCGAGGAAGATCCAGTACGAGAGCGCGTTCAGCCGGGGGAAGGCGACGTCACGGGCGCCGATCATGAGCGGCACGATGTAGTTGAAGAAGGCGGCGTTGAGCGGCATCACGGCCAGGAAGATCATCGTGGTGCCGTGCATCGTGAACAGCGCGTTGTACGTCTGCGCGCTCACCACGCCCATGTGCGGCCGCAGCAGCTGCGTGCGGATCAGCAGCGCCTCGAGGCCGCCGATGAGCAGGAACGCGAAGGCGGTGGAGCCGTAGAGGATGCCGATCCGCTTGTGGTCGACGGTGGTCAGCCACGCCAGCACGCCGCTGCCCTCCGCGGCCCGGGCGTGCGCGGCGTCGTGCGTGCGTAGCGCCGCTTCGTGCGTCGCCATCACTTCAGCCCGGTGAGATACGCGGCGACGGCGGTCGCCTGCTCGTCGCTGAGTCCAAGGGTTGGCATCTTGACGCCCGGCTTCAGCCGCTGCGGGTCCTTCACCCACTCCGCCACGTTCTGCGGCGTGTTCGGCCACATGCCGGCCGCGAGTCGCGAGCGGCTGCCGAAGTGCGTGAGATCGGGCCCCAGCACGCCGGCCGACACGCCGCGAATCGTGTGGCAGCCGACGCACGCGCTCCCGGCGAAGATCGTCTTCCCGGTCGCCGCGGCGCCGGCGGGCTCGCCCGGCTCGGCCTTCTGCTGCGCCACCCACCGGTCGAACTCCTCGGGCGGCTGGACGACGACGCGCATCCCCATGTTGGCGTGCGAGGCGCCACAGAACTCGGCGCACTGACCCCAGTACTCGCCCGGGCCCTCCGGCACGAGCGTGATCTGGTTCAGCCGGCCGGGAATGACGTCGCGCTTGCCGCCGAGGCCCGGAACCCAGAACGAATGGATCACGTCCGGTCCGTCGAGTCGCAGCGCGACGCGCCGGCCTGCCGGCAGATGCAGCTCGTTCGCGGTGACGACCTCGAGCTGCGGATAGCGGAACTCCCACCACCATTGCAGGCCGCGCACCGTCACCTGCAGCGAGTCGGGCGGAGTGGCGGCGGTCTGCGTGCGGAAGACGATCTGGATGGTCGGAATGGCGATGATCAGCAGCGCGAGCGCCGGGCCGATGGTCCACCCGATCTCCAGCACGGTGTGGCCGCGCGTCTGGGACGGCAGCTCGGTGTCGCCGGGACGCGCGCGGAAGCGCACGATGATGATCCCCAGCACGACGAAGACCAGGACGCCGATGAGCGCGGTGGTCCACGTGATGATGCCGTAGACGTGGAGGATCGCGCGCGCGAAGTCGGAGTGCGCGTGCAGCGTGGACATCGGGCCGTTCCAGCTGCAGCCGCCGGCGGCCAGCGCAAGCGCTCCCAGCGCGATACGAGCCACAGGCCGAGCGCTTGTTCCTCCGTTCACGACGCACTGACGGTACCGCGGCCGCCGAGGGTCCGCAACCGCGCGCGGGAACGCTACGCGGCGAGACGGAGCAGCGTGTGCAGCAGGACGTTGGCGCCGCGCTCGATGGCCGCGGCGTCGCTGGCCTCGTCGACGCGATGGCTGCGGCCCCCGCGCGACGGGACGAAGAGCATCCCGGCGTCGGTGATCGTGGCCAGGTTCTGGGCGTCGTGACCGGCCGCCGAGTAGAGGCGCTGCCAGCCGAGACCCAGATCCCCGCACGCCGCTTCGATGGCGGCTTGCACGCGCGGCGCGCACGGCGCGGGAAGCGTCGCCGACATCGGCCGGATCTCGACGCCGATCGCGCGCGAGCGTGCGACGTCCTCCGCGAGCGTGGCGCAGTCGCGGGCCAGACGCTCGAGCACCTCGGGATCCGGATCGCGCATTTCGTGCACCAGCTCGGCGCGGCCCGGCACGATGTTGCTCGCGCCCGGATGCACGTGCACCACGCCGAAGTTCGTCACCGCGCGCGCCCCGCCACGGGTCACCACGAGCTCCCGCGCCTTCAGCGCGTAGTCGGCGGCGGCGAGGAAGGCGTCGCGGCGGCGATCCATCGGCGTCGTGCCCGCATGATCGGCCTGACCGAGAAAGACGACGCGGGCGCGGCGCACGCCGACGATGGTGTCCACGACGCCGATCGGCACGCCGCTCTCCTCCAGCCGCGCGCCCTGCTCGATGTGAAGCTCGACGTAAGCGGCCACGCTCCCCGCCGGCGCGCGCGCCTCCGGGGCGCGGTGGGCGTCGAAGCCGGCGCGCTGCATCGCATCGACGAGCCGCTCGCCGTCCACCGCGGCCATGGCCGGGATGGCGGACGCGTCGAGCCGGCCGCAGAAGGCGCGCGAGCCGAAGAGGCTGCCGTAGCGTCCCTCCTCGTCGCTCCACGCGACCACGGCGAGCGGCCGGGCGGGCGCCGCGCCTGCCTCGGCGATCGTCTGCAGACACTCGAGGCCCGCCAGCACGCCGAGCGCGCCGTCCAGGATTCCACCCTCGGGCACGGTGTCGATGTGCGAGCCGGTCAGCACGGCGGGTCGCCGCGCATCGATGGCCGTCATGCCGAGGCCTCCGAAGACGTTGCCCGCGGCGTCCATCCACGGCGCGAGCCCAGCCGTCTTGAGCTCGCCGAGAAGCCACGCCCGCGCGTCCTCGTGCGCGGGGCTCCAGCACATGCGCGTCACGCCACCGCCGGGCAGGGCGCCGAAGCGCGCGAGAGCCGCGATGCGAGCATGCAAGCGAGCGCCGGAGACGGAAAGCATGGCGCGGGAGTATAGCCCTTGACTTCGCTCGGGCGCCATTCCTAGAATGAACCGCCGTTCAGTAGGCGCTCGCCCACCGCAGGAGGGCCAAGTGGATTTCACGCTGACTCGCGAGCAGGATGCGTTTCGCGACCGGGTCCGGTCGTGGCTGGAGACGAACATTCCGGAGGACTGGACCCGGTTCGGACTGTCCGAGGTGCCGCGGCCGGAAGCGTACGACTTCCTCCGCAAGTGGCAGGCGAAGCTCTTCGATGCCGGCTTCATCGGTCTCACGTGGCCGAAGGAGTACGGCGGGCAGGGACTGACGTTCGTCGAGGAGATGATCCTCCATCAAGAGATGGCGCTCCGGAAGGCGCCGCCGGTGCTGAACGTCCTCGGCGTCGGCATGGCGGGCCCGACCATCATCGCCTACGGCACCGAGGAGCAGAAGAAGCGCTACCCCTCCAAGATCCTTTCCTGCGAGGAGATCTGGTGCCAGGGATACTCCGAGCCCAACGCGGGATCGGACCTCGCCTCGCTGCAGACGCGCGCGGTGAAGGACGGCGAGCACTGGATCGTCAACGGCCAGAAGGTGTGGACGTCGCTCGCGCACATCGCCGACTGGATGATGCTGCTGGCGCGGACCGATCCGGACGCGCCCAAGCACAAGGGCATCACATACTTCCTGCTCGACATGAAGACGCCGGGCGTCACCGTGAAGCCGCTCAAGCAGATGACCGGCGACTCGGAGTTCAACGAGGTGTTCTTCGACAACGTGCGCGTGCACGAGAGCCGCGTGCTCGGCGGCGTGAACAACGGCTGGGCGGTGGGCCTCACCACGCTCATGTACGAGCGGCTCGCGCTCGGCTTCGGCCTGCAGGTGCGCCTGCGCATCACGATGGATCAGCTCGTCGAGATGGCGCGCCGCATGGAGAAGAACGGCCGCTCGCTCACCAAGGACCCGATCATGCGCCAGAAGCTGGCGCAGCTGTGGATCGACACCGAGTCGCTCAAGTACACGGGCGCCCGGGCGGTGACGAAGCTGCTCAAGGGCGAGCTGCCCGGCCCCGAGGCCTCGACGGGCAAGATGATGTGGGTGGAGACGCACCAGCGCCTGCAAGAGCTGGCCATGGAGATCCAGGGCCCGTACTCGCAGCTCACGCGCGGCGGCAAGGCGGCGGTCGACGGCGGCCTGTGGCAGTATTCGTTCCTCCGCTCGCGCGCGAACTCCATCGAGGGCGGCACGACGGAGATCCAGAAGAACATCATCGGCGAGCGCGTCCTCGGGCTGCCGAAAGGGTAGGGGAGACCTCCATGGACTTTGGCTTCAACGCCGACCAGGAGATGCTGCGGGCGACCGCGCGGAAGTTCCTCGAGAACGAATGCACCTCAGAGTTCGTGCGCGCCCGCATGGCTGAGGACGCCGGGTTCACCGAGGAGTTCTGGACGAAGCTGGCCGAGCAGGGCTGGCTCGGCCTCGTCTACCCCGAGCAGTATGGCGGCGCCGGGCTCGGCTTCGTCGACCTCACCGTCCTCATGGAGGAGATGGGCCGCGCCGTCATGCCGGGGCCGTTCGTGTCCACGGTCCTGCTGGGCGGTCTCACCATCCTGGAGGCCGGCTCCGAGGCGCAGAAGAAGGAGTGGCTCACGAAGATCGCCGAGGGCCAGGCGCGCGTCACCCTTGCGTGGACCGAGCCGAGCGCGCGCTGGGACGCCGCCGGCGTCACCACGACCGCGAAGGCCACCGGCGGCGGGTACATGCTCAGCGGCACGAAGCTGTTCGTGCCGGACGCGCACGTGTCGCACGCGATGGTCGTCGTCGCGCGCACCAGCGAGAGCAGCAACGGGGAGAGCGGGGTGAGCCTGTTCCTGGTGCCGACGAACGCCAAGGGCGTCGGCATCACGCTGCTGCCGACGATGGATCAGACGCGCAAGCTGTGCGAGGTGCGGCTCGACGGC
Organism: Candidatus Methylomirabilota bacterium; assembly: GCA_036265915.1. Classification (GTDB taxonomy): domain Bacteria; phylum Methylomirabilota; class Methylomirabilia; order Rokubacteriales; family CSP1-6; genus AR12. The sequence continues at coordinate 20,408 of DATAOC010000133.1, forward strand.
GTGAACGTTCCCGACGCCGCGCTGCTCGGCACCAGGGATGCGGGCTGGACGGCGCTCGCGTCCGTCATCCGCCGGGCCACCGTGGCGCTGTGCGCGGAGATGTGTGGCGGCGCGCAGAAGGTCCTCGAGATGACGACGGAGTACGCGAAGATCCGCATCGCGTTCGGCAAGCCGATCGGCTCCTACCAGGGCGTCAAGCACAAGGCGGCCGACATGCTCGTGGACGTCGAGAACGCCAAGTCGCTGACCTACTACGCGGCGTGGGCGGTCGATGAGAACGTGCCCGAGGCGCCGCTGGCCGCCTCGATGGCCAAGGCCTATGCCTCCGACGCGTATCGCAAGGTCGCGGGCGCCGGCATCCAGCTGCACGGCGGCATCGGGTTCACCTGGGAGCACGACCTGCACCTGTACTTCAAGCGCGCGAAGGCGTCGGAGTTCACGTTCGGTGACGCCACCTACCACCGCGAGAAGGTCGCGCAGCTGATCAATCTCTAGGTCGGTCGTGAGCTCCGTCGCCGAGCCGCGGCCGGCCGCCTCCGTGCTGATCGTGCGGGACGCGCCGCCCGGCGCGCCGGAGCCGATCGAGGTTTACATGATCCGCCGCCAGAAGGCGATGAAGTTCCTCGGCGGCTTCTACGCGTTTCCCGGCGGCAAGGTGGACGCCGACGATGCGTCCGCGGCTGCCTTCGCCGCCTGCCACGGCCTGGATCCCGCGGGTGCCGCGCGCTGTCTGCCGGACCAGCAGGCGCCCGCGCCGCTCGCGTTCTGGGTGGCGGCCGCGCGCGAGCTGCTCGAGGAGACCGGCGTGCTGCTCGCGTGCGACAGCGCCGGACGCGCGATCGATCCGGCCGCACCGGACGTCGCCGCGCGGGCGCAGGCCGCGCGCGCGGCGCTGGTGAGCGGCGGTGAGCTCTTCTCCGCCGTGCTGGCGCGCGAGCGCTGGCGGTGCGATCTCCGCCCGTTGCGCTATCTCTCGCACTTCGTCACGCCGCGCTCGAGCCCCATCCGCTTCACCGCTCGCTTCTTCCTGTGCCGGCTATCTACCGGCCAGGCGCCGCGCCTGTTCACCGAGGAGACGTCCGAAGGCTTCTGGATCCATCCAGGCGATGGCTACCGTCGCTTCCTCGAGGGCGAGATGGCCATGGCCGAGCCCGCGGAGTTTGGCCTCGCCTTCATCGCGCAGTTCCGGTCGGTCGACGAGCTGTGGGCCTGGTGCGACGACAACCAGGAGAAGTTCACCGGCCTCATCGACCGCATCGAGTTCTGGAAGGACTTCGACTGGAAGAGGAGTCGGGGACCCCAGCCCGGACGGAGAGGACCTGCATCAGGCAGCGCGGTTTAGGGTTCGCTTGGCGCCCGAGCGACTCTTCGGCGCTCAGCGGATGACGCGGTCGGCGCGGAGCAGGAGCGAGCGCGGCAGCTCGAGGCCCAGCAGATTCGCCGTGCGAAGATTCACGGCGAGCTCGAACTTCGCGGGCCGCTCCACCGGCAGCTCGCGCACGGGGCGACCCTTGAGGATGCGGTCGACGTAGACGGCGGCGCGGCGCTGCATGTCGTCGAGGTCGGGCCCGTAGGAGAGCAGGCCGACACCACTCTCGAGCAGGCCGAACATCGTGATCGAGGGCAGCCGCTGGCGCAGCGCGAGCTCGTCGATGCGCTGCTGGTTCAGCCGCATGAGCGGCGACGACAGGACGACGAGTGCGCCGACGCGCTCACGTGTCAATTCGACGATGGCGGGTTCGAGGTCGGCCGAGCTCCGCACCGGCACGCTGCGGCTGGCAATGCCGGCCATGCGTGCGCTCGTCTCGGTCGCGAGCAGCTGCGCGCCGGCGATGTTCGCGTCCCAGACGATGCCGATGCGGCCGAGTCTCGGCCGCGCCTCGTGCAGCAGCTGAACCAGCTTGCCGCTCATCTCGGGGATGTCGAGGAACAGTCCCGTGAGGTTGCCGCCGGGCCGCGCGAGGCTGTTCACGAAGTTGCTCGCGACCGGATCGCTCTCGAGGTCAACGGCCACGACGGGGACGGTGCTCGTGAGCCGGCGCGCCGCCGCGATGCCATT
>DATAOC010000134.1:0-97970 GCA_036265915.1 Candidatus Methylomirabilota bacterium
GCTAGATCAGGCGATGCCGCCGGCCGTGGGCCACGGCCTCCAGACGGCTGTGCACCTCGAGCTTGGGCAGGATGTTCTGGACGTGGTTGCGAACGGTCGCCCGGCTGACGTTGAGTCGCCGCGCCATGGCCGTGGTATTGAGCCCGTCGCCCATCAGCCGGAGCACCTCGCGCTCGCGCCGGGTGAGCGTCTTGACGCCACCATCGGGCACGGCCACGGCGAGGCTCTCGTGCGCGAGCGCGAGTTGTTCCCTGGCGAACGTGACGTCCCGGAAGAAATGGACGATGAGCGGAGCGCCGGTACGTGGGTCGGCAATGCTCAGGATGGAGACGTTGAGCCAGACTGAGAGCCCGGCCTTGGTGCGAGTGCGCACATCGAAGCTCGGTGTGCCCGAGACGCCGTTGCGTTCGCGGCGGCTCGCACACGCTGGACTCGTCGTCATGCGGTCGTTGCCGTCGTCGTGGCAGAGCAGCGTGCAGCACCGGCGACCGAGGACATCGGAGGCAGGGTACCCGAGCAGTGCTTCCGCCGCGCCATTCCAGAGCAGGATGCTTCCCTGCTCGTCGCTGACGAAGCTACCGTCAGCGGCGGCGCAGAGCGCTTCCAGGAGCGGCTCGCCAAGGCTAGCGGTCGGCCGCTTCAGGAACAGCGGCGACTGCTTTTGTACGCCGTTCTCGGGTTGTCGCACATTCGCCTCCCGCTTCCTGGGGTACGGCGATCCTGCGGGTCTCGTGCCAAGCGAGAACGATCGTGCATTCGGCGACTTACGTCGATCGTGCCCGGATCCGGTCGGGGCGCGTCCGCCTCACTGCGGCGGGCATGTCGCTGACGGTACCCGAGGCGGTAGCATCCGGGAAGACGCCCGGCATGTGCAAGACATATCGCGCGCAACGGCGATGATATTGTGCTCGCGACCGCACCGGAGGAGGAGGGTGTGATGAAGACCACGGCCATCGTCATCGCAGCAGTGACCGCCGGACTCGCCGCGCTCGGCACCATCCCGGCCGCCGCTCAGCTTGGCGGAGCGGGAACGAGCGTCACCGGCACCGCCGGCGGGCCGAACCCCAGCGGCGCCGGGCCAACACGCCGGGAGCTTCCACTCGCCGTCCGCCAGTTCCGCGATCGACCGTTCGGCAGCATGGGCACCGGCAGCATCATGGGAGCGACTGGAACCGACGCCGCCATGGGGACCGGGGGAAGCATCGGAACGGGAACGGGACACGGCACCGGCATCGGCATGGACACCGGTCCCGGCATGGCGATGAGCAACACCGGCTATCGGTTCTCACCCGTTGCGAGCCCGACCAGTCCACGGCCGCTCGGCGTGAACGCCGAGTAGGGCCGCGGCGCCGCGCCGGGGCATCGGCGCCGCGACGCGGCGGCGGTGCCGCGCGGCGAACCACCGGTGTGGCGCGCAACACCGCACGGTTGTTGACCGCGCCCGTGGCACCGGAAATGCGCCCGAGACTTGCGCACGCGAGGTCGCGTGCCAAGGGAGGACGCGGGCCATGCTCGCCACGGAAAGCACTCGCCATCATCGACTCTGCCTGTTCCCCGAGGTCGGATCCACGAACGACACGCTCCGGGAGCTCGCGACGGACGGCGCCCGGGAAGGAACCGTGGTGGTCGCCGACATGCAGCGCAACGGCCGCGGGCGCCGCGGAGCCGCATGGTTCTCTCCACCCGGCGTGAACCTGTATGCCTCGGTGCTGTTCCGGCCGGCCATCGAGCCCGAGGAGATGCTGTCGTTTTCCTTCATCGCCTCCCTCGCGCTGGTCGACGCCATCGAGGCCCTCGGGGTATCCGCGACGATCAAGTGGCCCAATGACGTGCTCGTGAACGGCAAGAAGGTCGCGGGGACACTCGTCGATTGCGGGATGCGCGGCGCCGCGGTCGACTACGTGATCCTCGGCGTCGGCGTGAACGTGAACGTGCCGATGCCGGTGCTGCGAACAGCGCTCGGCCCCGCCGCCGGCTTTGCGACTTCGCTCAGCGCGGTGCTGGGGCGCGACGTCGAGCGCGGCGCGCTTCTCGCCAGCTGGCTGGGCGCCGTCGACGGATGGTATCGGCGGTGGAAGCACGAAGGCCCGGAGGCGCTGCGAAAGGCATGGGCCGGCCGCGACATCCTGACGGGACGCCGCGTCGAAGTGCGTGGTGACGCGACGACGTTCGACGGCCGCGTGCTCGGCCTCGCGCCGAATGGCAGCCTCGTCGTCGTCGACAGCCTCGGATGTCGGCACGCGATCACCACCGAGGAGGTCCGGATCCAGTAGACTGCGGCCGTGGGCACAGCCCGAACAACGGCGTTCGTGCTCGCGGTCGCGGTCGGGCTCGCCCTTGGCGTCGGCGCCTACACGTTCGTCTACGCCAGGGGCGCCTCGTACCTGACGAACGACCCGCGGGCGTGTATGAACTGCCATGTCATGCGCGAGCAGTTCGACGGCTGGATCGCGGGGAGTCATCGCAACGCGGCCGGGTGCAACGACTGTCACACCCCGCACGACTTCATCGGCAAGTGGACGACGAAGGCACAGAACGGCTTCTGGCACTCGTTCTACTTCACCACCGGCAGATTTCACGAGCCGATCCAGATCGGCGCGCGGAACCGGGCCATCACCGAGTCGGCATGCCGAGGCTGCCACGCGGCCATCGTCGATGCCATCGATACGCGACCCGGGCACGCCGGGCAGCTCGCGTGCACGGGCTGCCATGCCTCGGTCGGCCATCTTCACTGAGGAGGCGACAACGTGAACAGGTTCGCGGTGATGGTCGCCATCGGCGCCGCCGTCGTCGCGGCGGGAACGGTGGGCCTGCTCGTGACCATCTTCGAGCACAAGACGGAGGCGCGAAATCCATTCTACCGGGTCGTGGAGCTCACCGATGACACGGTCGACCCCGCCGTCTGGGGCAAGAACTTCCCGTTGCAGTTCGACGGCTACCGCCGCACGGTCGACCAGGTCCGCACCCGCTACGGCGGCAGCGAGGCGGTGCCGCGCACGCCGACCCACGCCGACCCGCGGTCGATCGTCGCGCAGTCGCGGCTCGAGGAGGATCCGCGGCTACGCACGATGTGGGCCGGCTACGCGTTCGCCAAGGATTTCCGCGAGGACCGCGGCCACGCCTACATGCTCGACGACCAGACGTACACCGAGCGGCAGATCGTGGCCAAGCAGCCGGGGACGTGCCTGAACTGCCACGCGTCCACCTACACGGTCTACAAGAAGCTCGGCCATGGCGACATCGTGAAGGGCTTCGAGGCCATGAACCGGATGCCCTACGCGGAGGCGCGCGCGCTCGTCTCGCACCCGGTCGCATGCATCGACTGCCACGCGCCCGACACCATGCAGCTGCGCGTGACGCGGCCGGCGTTCATCGAAGGCCTGCGCGCGCTGAAGGCGGGCCAGGGAACAAAAGACTACGACGTCAACCGGGACGCGACGCGGCAGGAGATGCGCGCCTACGTGTGCGGGCAGTGCCACGTCGAGTACTACTTCAAGGGGCCCGAGAAGCGCCTCGTGTACCCGTGGGCCAACGGACTGAAGGTCGACAACATCCTCGCCTACTACGACGGCGAGGGCTTCAAGGACTGGACGCACAAGGACTCGGGAGCGCCGGTGCTCAAGGCCCAGCATCCCGAGTTCGAGATGTGGAACCAGGGCATCCACGCGCGGTCCGGCGTCGCGTGCGCGGACTGCCACATGCCGTACCGCCGGGAGGGCGCGCTCAAGATCAGCGACCATCACGTCCGCAGCCCGCTGCTGAACGTCAATCGGGCGTGCCAGACGTGTCACCGGTGGTCGGAGGACGAGCTGAAAGCGCGCGTGCTCACGATCCAGACCCGCACGTTCGAGCTGCGCAACCGGGCGATGGACGCGCTCGTCGCGCTCATCACGGATATTCGTGAGGCGGCAACGGCGGGCCGCCCGGAGCGCGCACTCGCCAAGCCGCGCGACTTCCAGCGGAAAGCGCAGTTCTATCTCGACTTCGTCGAAGCGGAGAACTCCACGGGCTTCCATGCGCCGCAGGAGGCCGCGCGCATCCTGGCCGAGTCCATCGACTTCTCGCGTCAGGGACAGGTCGCCGTCCGCGACGCGCGGTAGCCGGCCGCTAGAGCGCCGTCCGCATGGAGGCGCGCACCGCGGCGAAGTACTTCTTCGGATGCCGCGTCGAGTCCCGCTGCGCCCCGATGACGCGTGCCAGCCGGTGGCGCACGCGGTCGAGCGCCTCCGTCAGCGCTGCGGACGCCGAGGCGGCGCGCGCCGAGACATAGAAGTCCGCTCGCCTGACGAGGCCGACGTGGAGCGTGCAGCGGATGGCGACCCCGCCTTTCGGCCCGTTCTCGTCGATGAAGCGGACACGACACTCACGAACGGCGCCCTCGGCCGGCCTCAGCGCGGCCTGGATACGAGCTGCGATGTCGAGCGCGTCGGCAACCGATGCGGGCATGCCGGTGATCTCGAGCTTCATCTCTCTCCTCGCCTGGGGTCCGCGGCCGGCCCCGATCTGGCGCGCATGCCGCGGCGGCCCCGACACGCGGGGCCGCCGCGCCCGGTCCGCAGCGCCACCTCAGACCGTCTTGACCGGGATCGTCGTGCCCTTCGCCGTCGCCGACTTCGGCAACGTCACCGTCAGGACCCCCTTCGCGAACTGGGCAGTCACGTTGGTGGCGTCCACCATGGACGGCAAGCGCACCGTGCGGAGGAACGCCCCGTAGCTGCGCTCCATCCGGTGGAACTGCTCGTCCTTCGCCTCCTTCTCCAGGGTTTTCTCACCTTTGAGCGTGAGCAGATCACCCTGCAGCGACACCGTGATGTCGTCCTGCTCGACCCCGGGGAGCTCCGCCTTCACCATCATGGCGTCCCGGGTCTCCGACACATCGAGCTTCGGCATCCAGGCACCGCTCGACTCGAACGCCTCGAACAGCGGCTCCGGCAGCCGATCGAAGAAGCGCTCGAGCTCACGCCGCATTCCGGTCCACGGTGTCAGCGCGTTCATGCCCCTCTCCTTTCCTGGCCGATCTCACACGACTCGGCCATCGCCTCGCACGCGATGCACAGGCGCGCCGTCGGCACCACGCGCAGTCGCGCGGCGCCGATCGGAGCCGCACAGCCTTCGCACACGCCGAAGGCGCCGGTGGCGAGCCGGCGCTCCGCCGCCTCGATCTCCGCCAGCATTCTGTGATCGCGGTCCTCGAGACGCGCCAGCAGACGGCACGTCGCCTCGGTGGCGGCGGCATCGACGAGCTCGACCGGCCGCGTGCCGGCAAACCCGGCGAGCTCCACGTCGGTCGTCTCGAGCGCATGGCTCACTTCACGACGCTCGCGACGGAGTCGTCGCTCGACTTCGACGCGTCTTCGCGCGACGTGGCAGCTCATGACTCACCTCCTCGCCAGGCTCGTGTGCTGTCCGCCGGGCGACGTGCCATCCGCCACGCTACCAATGCATTCGGACTGCCACACCCGAACGTCGTGCGCTCGCGCGCTTACGTCATCTCGCGGGCGGCGCTGGTGCGGCCGCGCCCCGAGCGGCGAGGCGTCCGCGCCCCACACGCCGGGACGGCCCACGGTGGCTAGACCGCGCCTGGCCGCAGCAGCAGGACGGGCGGCTTCGCGCGCCGCACGAGCTGATCGGCCACGCTGCCGAGGAGAGCAAGCCGCACGGCGCTGCGTCGCGTCGTCGTCACCACGATGAGGTCGGCGTCGAACTCCGTCGCCTCGGCGAGGATCTGCGCCACCGGCTCGCCGAAGCGCATCGCGTGCTCGACCGACAGCGGTGGCAGCATCGCCAGCGCCGGCGCCAGCGCATCGTGCCACTCGACTTCCAGCCGCTGCATCTCCTGATCCGCGAAGGCGACGATGAGCCCGTCGTCGTTCACGACGTTGTCGGGCATCGGCGCCACGTGCAGCAGCCGGATGGTGGCGCCACCGGCGCTCGCGAGGTCGGCGACGACCGGCAGGATCGCCTCGTGTTCGGTTTCCCGATCGAGCGGCACGAGAATTCGCTTGGCCATGTCCGCCTCCTACGGCGTCGCACATTCATGCGCCCGTGGCACCCACGCACACAAAGGATCCTCGGCGAGCATGTCGCCGGTCGCCGCCCACGCCCGCGCGCGGGATCCTCCGCACGGCATCCGGAACTCGCAGGCGCCACACCGCCCCTCGAGCAGGGCAGGCGCACGAAGACGCCGGAAGACGGCGGCGTCGCGGTAGAGGACCAGCGGGCTCGCGGCGCGAACGTTGCCCGCCACGAGCGGAAGAAACCCCGAAGGCGTCACCTCGCCCACGTGGGAGATGAACATGACGCCGTTGCCGTCGCGGATGCCCCACCCCCGGCCTGCGGCGGCGATCTCGGCCGCGCTCCGCCCGGCTTCGCGCATCTGCTGGATGACGACCCGCCGGTAGTGCGGCGCCTCGGTCGTGCTGGCCACGAACGGCCAGCGCCCGCTGTTCCGGGCGAGCCACCGCAGCCGTCGCTCGCACACGATGGGGTCGACGGGCGTGAGCACGCGGCCACGACCGACCGCGATGAGGAAGAACAGGCTCCAGCGCGCGGCGCCGAGGTCGGCGACGAGCGTGGCCACGTCGTCGAGCTGCGGCTCCGTCTCCGCCGCCACCAGCGTGTTGATCTGCAGCGGGATGCCCGCGCTCACGATCCGGCGTGCCGCCGCCAGCGTCCAGCCGAAGCAGCCGAGCACTCCCCGCACGGCGTCGTGGTGTGCGGCGCTCGGCCCGTCGATGCTGAGGGACATCGCGCTGACGCCCGCCTCCTTCAGCTCGCCGACGACCTCGTGCGTGATGCCGATCGTGGCGCTCGGCGCCACCGACACGCCGAGGCCACGCGCGACGGCCATGCGCACGAGCGAGACGAGATCGGATCGCTTCAACGGGTCCCCACCCGTGAAGATCACGTGCGGCGGCCGCGGCGCCGCGGCGAGCGCGTCCAGCACTCGCTCGCACTCAGCGGTGGTCAGCTCGTCTGCCGCCGGCGCGGGCTCGGACGCCGCGCGGCAATGACGGCACGCCAGGTCGCACGCGCGGGTCAGCTCCCAGTAGACCCGCGTGGGGCCACCCGCGAGGAGCATCGGCATCATGGCCGCGCGCCGAGTGGCACGAAGTCCCGGCGCGCCGGCCCCACGTAGAGCTGGCGAGGGCGGGCGATCTTCTGCTCGGTATCGCCGATCATTTCCTGCCACTGGGCCAGCCATCCGACCGTCCGCGGAACGGCGAACAGGACCGGGAACATCTCGACCGGAAAGCCCATCGCCTCGTAGATGAGGCCGGTGTAGAAGTCGACGTTCGGGTAGAGCCGGCGTGTCACGAAGTACTCGTCCTGGAGCGCAATCCGCTCGAGCTCGAGGGCGACCGGCAGCAGCGCGCTCGGGCGCGTGGCCGCGAAGACGCCATCGGCCGCCCGCTTCACGATCCGGGCGCGCGGATCGTAGTTCTTGTACACGCGGTGACCGAACCCCATGAGCTTCGCCTCACCGGCCTTCACGCGTCGCACGAACTCGCCGACGCGACCCACGCCGCCGATGTCGCGCAGCATGCGCAGGACGGCCTCGTTGGCACCGCCGTGCAGCGGCCCGTAGAGCGCGGCGGCCGCCGCGGCCACCGCCGAGTAGGGATCGACGCCGGATGAGGCGACGGCGCGCATGGCGTTCGTCGAGCAGTTCTGCTCATGGTCGGCGTGGAGCACGAACAGCATGTCGAGCGCGCGCTCGAGCGCCGGGTCCGGCTTGTACTTCAGCTCGCTCATCTTCCAGACCATGCTCAGGAAGTTGCCGGCATACGTCAGGTCGTTGTCGGGCTGCACATAGGGGCGGCCAAGGGCATGGCGGAAGGCGAACGCGGCCAGCGTCGGCGTCTTCGCGATCAGGCGGTAGATCTGTAGCATGCGGTGCCCGGGATCCCGGTACAGCTTGGCGTCCGGGTAGAACGTGCTGAGCGCCGCCACCGACGATATGAGCATGCTCATCGGATGGGCGTCCGGATGAAACCCGTCCATGAACTTCTTGACGTTCTCGTGCACCCACGTGTGGTGGGTGATCTGCCACGTCCACTCCTCGAGGGCTCGCGCCGCGGGCAACTCGCCGTACACGAGCAGATAGGCGACCTCGAGGAACGAGGCTCCCTCCGCCAGCTGCTCGATCGGATAACCGCGGTACCAGAGCAAGCCGTTGTCGCCGTCGATGTACGTGATGCTGCTGCGCGTGGACGCGGTGTTCATGAACGCCGGGTCATACGACACCAGCCCCAGCGCATGTAACCCGCTCGCCCGCACCGCGCCTTCGACGATCGGAAGCTCGCAGCTACGCCCGGTGCGATTGTCGGTGAGGGTCACGCTCTCCTTCGCCATGACCTGCCCTCCGTTCGGATGTCAACGCCCGGCGTCCTTCACGGTGACCACCGGGCACGGCGCCAGCCGGATCACCTTGTCGGCGACGCTGCCGACGAGCAGCCGGTGCACCTCGCCGCGTCCGTGCGTCGCCATCACGATCAGCGCGGCCTCGTGCTCCTCGGCGGCCGCGATGATCTCCTCGTATGGCGTGCCGACCCGCAGGAGTGTGGTGACACCGTCCGGCTCCGCGAGCGCGAGCGCGCAGTCGTCCAGCTTGGCCGCCCACTCGCGGCCCGCGCTCGAGAAGTCGCTGACCCGCGCGCCACTGAACGGGCCGGTGAACGCGCTCGGCAGTCCCGGCATGTCCTCGGCATCATCACGGGGGATCCCCAGCTGATGCTCCGCCTGCCGGGCGCGCTCCGCGGCGCGCGCTTCCTCGCGCGCGTGGCGGGCCATCATCTCGATCGGCGTGGCGGGCAGGACGTGGAGCAGCACCAGCTCGGCGCCGAGGGGTTGAGCGAGCCAACGGGCGAGCTTCAACGCACGCGCCGAGCCCGAGGAGAAGTCCGTCGGCACGAGGATCTTCGTCATGGCCAGCCTCCTTGCAGGGCGCGAAATGCATCAAGCTTGCCGCGGCGTGGCGTGCTGCAATCGCGCGATTCTGGACGCGCCGGGCTTCGAGCGAGCGGTCGCGTGCGGGGTGACGGCGCCGCAGGTGCGGCGTCGTCGCCCCGCCGCCCACTCAATGACCACTCATTGCGCTCGGCGCCTCCGCGCTGTGGAAGACCTCGGCGTTGTCGTCTCCCTCGACGATCAGGAAGGCCGCCAGACCACGCTCGAGTCGCGACAGCGAGTGATCGACCACGATGTAGCGGCCGGGAACCTCGAGCTTGAACTCCACGATCGTCGCGCCGCCGGCCGGAACCATGGTCGTCTGGATGTTGGTCTTGGGCGGCGCGCTCACCGATGCCTCGTCGTACACCCGGTCGAAGATCTCGCCGATCACGTGGAACGACGAGGTCGCGTTGGGCCCGCCCACTCCGAAGAAGATCCGCACCGTCTCGCCGACCCGGGCCCGGAGCGGATACTCGGCCGTGAGCGCGCCGACGGCGCCGTTGAAGACGAAGTACTCCGGCCGCTCGGCCAGCAGCTTCTCGACGCTGAACTCGTCGTGGCCGCGCTGTCCGAACGGCCGGTCGGTATAGATCTCGCCCTGCATCACGTAGAACTCGTGGTCCACTTTCGGCAGCCCGCCCGGCGGCTCCACGAGGATGAGACCGTACATGCCGCTCGAGATGTGGTTGGCGACCATCGGCGTCGCGCAGTGATAGACGTACAGGCCGGGATTCAGCGCCTTGAACCGGAAAGATTTCGCCTCGCCCGGAGGCGTCTGGGTCATCACGGCGCCGCCCCCCGGTCCCGTCACTGCGTGCAGGTCGATGGAGTGGATCATCCGGCTGTCCGCCTTGTTCTTGAAGCTGAGCGCGACGGTGTCGTTCACGCGCACGCGGATGAACGGACCCGGCACCTTGCCGTTGAACGTCCAGTACGCATAGGTCGTCTCGTTCGCGAGCCGGCCGATGAGCTCCACCGCCTCGAGCTCCACGCTCACGATGCGCGGTGGACCGGCGGCGGCCGGCCCGGGCAGATCCGTGGCGGCGCGCGCGATGCTCACCGAGGGCGGCAGCTGTACCACGGGCGCCTTCGCGCCGCCGACGTTGAGCTTGCCCTCCATGCCGGCCTGCCGGTGACCGGGCAGCGAGCAGAAGTATGCGAACTCACCGGCCGTGCCGGCGCGGAAGACCGTCACGCTGCTGGCGCCCTTTCGCGCAACGCGGTCGGTGCCCGCATTGAAGTCCGGAAAGATCACGTCGTGCTCGATGCCGTCGTTGTTCACGAGCCCGACCTGCACGATGTCGCCGACGGCGACGCGCAGCGTCGGATTGACGACGCCTTCGATGTCGCCGCCGACGCCGACGAAGGCCATCTTTCCTTCCGCGAGCTCCGTGCGGAGGCGGAACCGCACCGTCGGCGTGTACTCGGCCGCTGGACTCTTCTTGGAGACCGTGGGCGCCACGGGCGCGGTCGTCGCGCGCGGCGCCGGGGGCTTGGCCTGGACCGTGTGCTGATGGGGCGTGCCATCCGCCGCCCACGCGGGCACGGCACGGACGGGCACCAGCAGAGCGGTCAGCGCAGCGATTCCGATAAGGAGCCTGCGTGGGGTAGTCATCGCGCTCGTCCTCCTTGTCGGCGAGTATGGCGGCCACGGGCGGGATGACGTTATGACGCCGATCATGCCGACGGCGCCGAGGATTCCGTTGATACCATCGGTGCATGGCGGGCGATGATGCCGCGGTGTTCCTCCGGGCGATGCCTCTGTTTGCCGGCGTGCCGGACGCCGAGCTCGGGCCTCTGGCGGCCAATGCCCGCGTCGAACGCTACCGCGTCCGCGACTACGTGTTCATGGAAGGCGATGAGGCGGACTCCTTCTGCATCGTCCGCGAGGGGCGCATCAAGATCCTCCGTCAGTCGCGCGGCGGCAAGGACGTCGTGCTGGAGCTGCTCGGGCCGGGAGAGCCGTTCGGCGGCGTCGCCGTGATCGAGGGCCGGCCGTATCCCGCGTCAGCGCAGGCGGCGGAAGCCAGCGTGGTGCTGAAGATTCCGCGCGAGCGCATCGTCGCGCTCACCGAGCGGCATCCCGGCATCGTGCGCGAGATGGCGCTGATGATTGGCCGCCGCTTGCGCGCCGCCCACGATGCGGTGAAGTCGCTCGCAGTCGATCCCGTGGAGGCGCGGCTGGCCGCGACGCTCCTCCGGCTGGCCGAGCAGGACGGCACCCGTACCGCGCGCGGCCTGGCGCTGCCGTTTCACCTCACCCGCCAGAGCCTGGCCGACATGACGGGCACGACCGTGGAGTCGGCGATTCGCGTCGTGAGCCGGTGGCAGAAGCGCGGGCTCGTTCGAGACGAGCGCGGCCGGCTGATCCTGGCCGACGTCACCGAGCTGCGCGCGCTTGCCGCGGGCGACTCCGGGTAAGTCCCCAGGCCTCCGCCATGCGTGCGCTCGTACGCACCGCCTTCGTGGCCGCGCTCCCGCTTGGCTCGCATCATCTCGTAGAGTCCGATCGGCACCGACCCGAGCAACGCTGCTAGGGTCACGGCATGCCGCAATTTCACAGCCTGCTCTATCGCGAGCCGAGACTGTACGAGCTCGCGTTCCCGGACGACGGCCAGGCGACGGCAGGGCTGGTGCGCGACGCGATCCAGAAATACTCGGGGTCGATGCCGCGGTCGGTTCTCGACGTGGGCTGCGGCTCGGGGCGACTGCTACAGCTGCTGGCGGACATTCCCGAGCGCGCGGGAATCGATCTCCTGACGACGAACATCGACTACGCGACCGCGACTCGACCCGGAATCACTTTTTTGGTCGGGGACATGCGCACGCTGCGACTGAACCGCACATTCGATCTCGTGACGTGCCTCGGCAACGTCGTCTCGTATGCCGTGAGCGATCACGAGCTTTACGCGACGTTCGACACGCTGGCCGCTCACACGCACCCGGGGGCGATGCTGGTCGCAGATGCGCTGAACGCGCGCGCGTACCTCGACGGCGATGGCTTCCGAGAGCGAATTGAAAGCTGCGTCGATACGCCGGAGTTCAGCGCCACGTCCGTCTCGATTCACTCGCTGGACCGGCAGGCCCGGGTGCTGCGTCGGCAGAGGACGTGGCACCGGGCGGACGCGCCCGACGTCGTCGATGTCGCCGAGTACCGTTTGCTGCTCCCGGAAGAGATGGAGCGGCTGCTCGACTCGCGAGGCTTCGAGCTACTGGGCCTCTATGACAATCGCTCGTTCGAGGCGACGACGTTGCGCGGCGGCGGTGCCCCCGATGGCGACGTCGGCGGGATGCGCGGCCGCAAGCTGTACGCCTTCGCGCGCGCGCGATCCCGCGGCTCGGACACGCGGCCACCGGACCGCGAGCGCGGCCGTGGTTCGACACGAGCCTGACCGTCAGCGCGAGGCGATGAAGTTGTGCACCGTCACCGCGAGCTCGTCGGGATCGAACGGCTTGCCGACGTGCGCGTCGAAGCCGGCGTCCAGGATGCGCAGCCGATCCTGCACGCTGACGTACGCGGTGAGGGCCACCACGCACGTGCGCCGCCCGCGGTCGCTCTCGTCGGCACGCAGACGCCTGATCAGATCGAAGCCGTCCTGTCCCGGCATGCCGATATCGGCGATCACGACGTCCGGCTTGACGGCGTTCATCCGGTCCAGCGCGCTCGCGACCGAATCGGCGGCGGTGACGCTGGCGCCGTAGAGCGCCAGTGCGCGCGTGCACAGCTCGCGTGCGTCGGCATCGTCGTCGACGACGAGGACACTGACGCCGGCCAGGCGCACGCGGGGTGCTGCACGCACGGGCGCCTGCAGCCGTCGACCGGCCGCCGCCGGCGGCGCGGTGTGGAGCAGCCGCACCGTGAACCGGGAGCCCCGTCCGGCGCCGTCGCTATGGGCGGTGACCGTGCCCTCGTGCAGCTCGACGATGCGCTTCACGATGGCGAGCCCGAGTCCCAGCCCGCCGTGCTGGCGTGTCGTCGAGCTGTCCGCCTGGTGAAAGCGCTCGAAGATGTGCGGCAGCGTGGCGGCCTCGATCCCGGATCCCGTGTCGGTGACGGTCACCTCGACCGTGTCCGCGTCGGTCGTCGCCGTGACGTCCACCACGCCCGCCGGCGGCGTGAACTTCACGGCATTGACGAGCAGGTTCCAGATCGCTTGCTGCAGGCGGCCGGGATCGGCGTTCACGCAATCGATCGTGGGTGCGATGTTCGACACGAGGCGGACCCCCTTGCGCTCTGCGGTCGGGCCCACGGCGTCGATGGCGGCGGCGAGGATGGGCGCCAGCTTCACCGGGCGCAGCTCGATTTTCAGCGTCCCGGAGACGATGCGCGAGACATCCAGGAGGTCCTCGACCAGCTGCACCTGCGCCGCCGCATTGCGGTCGATGACCTCGATGGCCTTGTCAACCGACGCCGGTGGCATCGTCCCTGTGCGCAGCATGCGCGTCCAGCCGACGATCGCGTTGAGGGGCGTGCGAAGCTCGTGCGACAGGACCGCGAGGAAGTCGTCCTTGGCCCGGCTCGCCGCTTCCGCCTCGGCGCGCGCGGCCTGCGTCTCGGCGAACAGGCGCGCGTTGCGGATCGCGGCCGCTGCCTGGGCGGCGAGCCGCATGCACACCGCTTCGTCCTGCTCGGTGAAGAGCCGCGCGCTGCGGTTGCTGATGTACAGCAGTCCCGCGACACGGTCGCGAATCGTGATCGGCACGACCATGAGGGTCACCGTCCCCGCCTCGCGCGCCAGCGTGTGGAACGACTCCGGCACGCGAGGGTCGGTCAGGTATTCGTTGCTGCGCACGGGCCGCCCCGTCACCAGCACCTGGCCGCCGATACCCTGGCCCGGAAGGATCCGGAGTCCCTCGTAGGCGCGCACGGTGGGCCCGACGCGAAAGCGCGGAACCATCGCTTCGGAGTCTCCGTCGCGGAGGAACATGGCGGCGGTGTCGCTGCCGCACAGCTCCTGCGCGCCCCGCGCGATTCGCTGCAGCACCGTGTCGAGGTCCAGCGACGAGGTGATCGACTGCGCGATCTCGCCCAGGGTCGCCATCTGCCGCTCGGCGCGCTGCGCTTCCTCTCGCGCACGCCGCTCGGCGGCGAGCAGGCGCGCCATCTCCTCCTCGGCCCGCCGGAGGGCCGTCACGTCGCGCGTGAAGCAGCGCGTGTGCGAGAACCGGCCGTCCACCCAGTACACGTTCGAGTCGATCACGACGTGGCGAATGCTGCCGTCGCGCGCCCGAAGCCTCGCGGGACAGCTTTGGATCGTCTGACCGGTGCGCAATTGATCGAGGATGGCGGCGATGGTGCCGGCGTCGACGTGGAAGTCCGCGATGTGGCGTCCGATGTATTCCTCGCGCGAGTAGCCGAGGAGCTCGAGCTCCGCGCGATTGGCGCGAAGAATCCGTCCGTCCGGTCCGACCCAGTGAAGGGCGACGGCGGCGGTCTCGAAGAAGTCGCTGAGCTGCTGCTCGCGCTCGCGCGCCTCCTCGAATCGCCGCGCGTTCGCGATGGCGACTGCCGCCTGCTGGGCAAAGGCCTCCGCGACCACGCGTTCTTCGTCGGTGAAGACGCGACCCGCCGCATCGCCGACCAGGAACGCGCCGATCGTCGTCGACCCCGACACGAGCGGTACCGCGAGCACGGCTCGGTGTGGCGCCCGCTGCAGCCGTTCCGTGACCTCCGCCGTCAGCACGATCCGGCTATCGGAGGTCAAATCTGTGGTGGCGACCGCGCGTCCCTCGCGCACGGCGAGGCCGATGGTGCCGACACCGGCCGGGATGGTGAACGTTCCCGCGAAGGCGGGACCGGCATCGCCGGCGACGGCGAGCGCCTCATACGCGCCGCTCGCCGCGTCGATGCGGTAGACGATGGCCACCGTGCCGCCGAGCAGCTCGCGGACGGAGGTGACGATCCGATCGGCGACCTCGCGCATGTCGAGCGAGAGTGCGAGCGCACGGCTGGTCGCGAGAAACGCCTCGGCCGTCTTCCGCCGCTCCTCGCTGTGCCGGTACAGCCGCGCGTTCTCGGCGGACAGCTCGCCCCGCCGACGCAGCTCATCGGCGACCGCCGCCAGCGGCAGCACCGTGCCCGAGATCGTGAGCAGGAACAGCTGCACCACCAGCAGCGACTCGTTTCGACCCGCGATCGCCAGCGGGCCGGATCCCGCGAGCGTGGCGACGGTGGCAATGGCGCCGAGCATGACGACCGCGGTCGCGGCGCCGCGCGCGCCGAAACGGTACGCGGCCCACACGAGCGCGGGCAGGCAGACGAAGGCCAGCGGCGGTTCCGCGCTCCCCGCGTGAATCGCGCCGCCGAACACCACGCTGCCAACCACGATGATGGTCAGCGCGGCGGCAACCGCCTCGGGAAGCCGGCGGCGGACGAGCGCGCCGTCGCGGTCTGCGGTCCACACGATGAAGAAGGGAGCGACGACGAGTGCGCCGGCGGCATCCCCGAGCCACCAGGTGAGCCACATCGCGCCCCATCGAGCCCACGGCGCGTAGCCGCTCACGGCGAGCGTCGTCACGCCGATGGTCGCGCTCACCGCCGTGGCCACCAGGCCAGCAAGCACGCAGAAGGCGAGAATCGTGCGCGGCTGCTTGAAGGCGTCCCGACCGTCGGCAAAGCGCTGGACGAGATAGGTGCCGACCACCGCCTCCAGCGTGTTGCCGGACGCGATGCCGAGCGAGCTGCCAAGGGACCCCGCCGTGGTGACATTCACCACGAACGCGCCGAGGAAGACGGCGGGCCAGAGCCGGTAACCGGCGAGCAGCAGCGCCGCCAGGGCGATGCCCGTCGGTGGCCAAAGCGGTGTCGCGCTCGGGTGCACGGAGGCGAAGTGCAGCCCGATCTTGCCGACGACGACGTACGCGACCAGCACGACGACGAAGGGGATAGAGCGTCTCACGCGTTCCGTGCATGAGATCGTAAACGATCGACGCGGCGGTGACTAGCTCCCGCCGGGCGAGGGTGGCGGGGCTGTGAAACGTCTTTCACAGTCGGCGGCATCACGGCACCGACGAGCTCGAGGGGTTCATGCCGACGCGCTCCTCCGGGACGCCCGCGATCGGCACGAACAGCGGCTGGCCGTACTTGTCGACGCCAAAGTCCTTGATCACCTTCTGCGTCTCGGCGGCGACCATGAAATCGGCGAAGGCCTTGCCGCCCTCGACGTTCACCCGCGAGCCGTTCGCCGGATTCACTTCCATGACGGAGTAGACGTTGAGCAGGGGCCGATCCCCCTGGACCAGAATCGGCAGGCGCAGCCGCTTCTGGTAGGCGAGATACGTCCCCCGGTCCGTGAGCGTGTAGGCGTTGCGATCGTCCGCGAGCCCGAGCGTGTTACCCATGCCCTGCCCGGCCTCGATATACCACGGCTTCGACGGCTCGACGCCGGCCAGCTTCCACAGCGACTTCTCCAGGATGTTGGTCCCGGAGTTGTCCCCGCGCGACACGAAGCGCCAGCCGGTTTTCGCGATGGCCCTCATGGCCTGGGCTGCCGACGCCGTCCCGCGAATCCTGGCGGGATCCTCGGCGGGCCCGATGATCACGAAGTCGTTGTACATCACGAGCCGCCGATTGCGCATCTTGCCCTCGGCCACGTACTTCTTCTCGAGCTCGGGAGCGTGCGCCAGCACGACGTCCGCCTCGCCTCTCGCGCCGAGGGTCAGCGCCTGGCCGGTACCGACCGCGATGGTCTTGACGGTGTAATTGTGCTGCCCCTCGAACATCGGCACCAGCACGTCGAGCAATCCCGAATCCTGAGTACTGGTCGTCGTCGAGAGGATGATCGGCGCCCGCTGTGCGTGCACCCCGGCCGGCGTGGCGCCGCTCAGCAAAAGCACCATCGCGACGAGCACACGCCGGAGCGTCTCGACCGCCTCGTTCGTGATCGCGGAGCGGATCACCGCGCCGCCCAGGATCTCGATGCGCGTGGGGGCGGTGCTGGCGGCCCCTTTGGCGCCGTCCGCGTGTCGAGCGCGTCGAGCGTGGATTGCGTCAGCCGCAGCACGACCGCATCGAGCCGCCGGCGGAACGCCGCGTACCGTCGCACGAAGCGTCGCCCATCCGGCGTCAGTCGGGCACCGCCGCGCTCCATGCCGCCGCGCGCGCGGGCGACGAGCGCGCGCCCGAGCGCGGCGTCCGCGTTGTCGAGATAGCCGAGCGCGTGGCGATACGACCAGCCGACGCGCTGCGCGGCCGCCCGGACGGACCCCGTCTCGTCGATGGCGCGCAGCAACGCGATCCCGCCGTCGCCCACCGCAAAGCGTCGATCCGCGTCGAGCCAGACCTTGCAACGAAATCGCAGCCGATGTGCTCGGTCATGCATGTCGGGACGACTATCACGGCGCGCCGGGACGGTCAACGCCCGGCGTCGTCGACGTGGAGCGCCGATCGACGCGCGCGCTGGAGCCCTAGGAGGCGTGAGGCGTTGGGCCGGGCACCGGGAGCAATCCCGTGTCGAGGGCGGGCGCCGGTGGCAGGCCGGTGACCTCGAGAATCTCTTCTTCGCTGAGCGTCTCGCGGGCCACGAGCGCCTTGGCGAGCGCGTCGAGCTGCTTGCGATGCGCGGCGAGCAGCCGCTTGGCTTCCTCGTGGCTGTCGCCGAGGATCTTCCGGATCTCGGCGTCGATGGTCTCCGCCGTGTCCTCGCTGAAGGACTTCGAGGACGGGTAGTTCGCCGCCGTCAGATACGGATTGTCGCGCGGCGCCAGCTCCACCAGGCCGAGCTTCTCGCTCATCCCCCACCGCGTCACCATCCGCCGCGCGAGGTCCGTCGCCTGCTCGATGTCGCTCTCCGCCCCGGTCGTCTTCGTGCCGTAGACGATTTCCTCGGCCGCGCGGCCGCCGAGCAGGCCGACGATGCGGGCACGGAGGTACGCCTCGGGATAGTTGTAGCGGTCGGTCTCGGGCCGCTGATACGTCACGCCGAGCGCCTGCCCGCGCGGCACGATGGTCACCCGGTTCACCGGGTCGGCGCCGGGCACGAGCAGGCCGAGGATCGTGTGGCCGCCCTCGTGGTACGCGATCCGCTCCTTGTCGGCACGACTCAGGATGATGGGCCGCGCGGGACCGAGAACGATCTTCTCGAGGGCGTCGAGGAAATCCTTCTGGTGCACCTGGTTGCCGTCTCGCCGGGCGGCCAGCAGGGCCGCTTCGTTGACGAGGTTCTTGAGGTCGGCGCCCGAGAAGCCGGGGGTCGTGCCGGCCAGCTGCTCCAGGCTGACGTCGGGGGCCAGCGGAACCCGGCGAGTGTGAACCTTCAAGATCGCCTCGCGCCCCGCTTTATCCGGCAGATTGACGACGACGCGGCGGTCGAAGCGTCCCGGACGCAGCAGCGCCTTGTCCAGCACGTCGGGCTGATTGGTCGCCGCCAGCACGATGATGCCCTCGCGGCTCGAGAACCCGTCCATCTCGGTGAGGATCTGGTTCAGCGTCTGCTCCTGCTCGTTGGTGCCGCCGATGGCAACCTGACCGCGCGCGCGACCGATGGCGTCGAGCTCGTCGATGAAGATGATCGCCGGTGCGTTCTCCCGCGCCTGCTTGAAGAGATCGCGCACCCTGGCCGCCCCGACGCCGACGATCATCTCCACGAACTCCGCCGCGCTCATGGAGAAGAACGGAACGGCCGCCTCACCGGCCACCGCACGTGCGAGCAGCGTCTTGCCGGTGCCCGGCGCACCGACCAGCAACACGCCCTTCGGCGCCGTGCCGCCCAGGCGCGTGTACTTGGCCGGGTCCTTGAGGAAATCGACGATCTCCACGAGCTCGTTCTCGGCCTCGTCGATCCCGGCGACGTCCTCGAACGTCACCTTGGTGTCCGTCTCCTGATCGTAGCGACGCGCGCGACTCTTGCCGATGCCCATCAGGCCGCCGCCGAGCCCGCCGAGCCCGCCCCCTTGCTGCGCGCGACGGAACATCCAGACGTAAAAGCCGATCAGGAGCAGCGCCGGACCGAAGCCGAACAGCAGCGTCGTCCACGCGCTGCCGCCTTCGTCGATCGGCTCGGCGCTGATCTGCACCTTGTGCTCGATCAGCAGCGCCTCCAGGCCGGGCCCGACGAACGTCGGCAACGTCGTCGTGAAGGCCACACCCGTCCGGGGCGTCACCCGCGGCGCGGGAAGTCCCTTCTTGCCCGGCGGAGCCGGCTGGGCCGCCGGCGGGTACGTCACCGGCGTCTTGAAGCGTCCGGTGATCGTGTCGCCGCGGCTGTAGATCGCCTCGACGTTGCCCTTCGTCACCTCGTCCTTGAACAAGGTGTACGGGACGGTGAGCGACGGCTCGCCGCCCGGCAGCAGCAGCCTCACCAGGAAGTAGTTCGCGATCATGACGAGCACGAACCACAGCCACGTCCGCCGCGGCGGCATCTTGCCGGGGGCGCCGGGCGTCGGCGCGCCCGGGCGGCGCGCGGCCGGATCGACCCGGCGCGGTGATGGTGACTCGAGTGAGGGCATGGATGCCTCAGGCGGCCGGACGGATGTCGGCCGTCAGCGGCGTCAGCGCATGCCGCAGCACCGTCTCCGCATCGTCGGCGAAGATGAAGCGCAGCTCGCGTCGCAGCTCGGCCGGAACGTCGTCGAGGTCGCGCTCGTTCCGCCGCGGCAGGATGATGGTACGAATGCCGGCGCGGTGGGCCGCGAGCACCTTCTCCTTGATGCCACCCACCGGCAGCACCTTGCCGCGCAGCGTGATCTCGCCCGTCATGGCGACGTCGCTGCGCACCGGACGCCGCGTCGCGAGCGATGTGAGCGCGGTCATGATCGTCACCCCGGCCGAGGGACCGTCCTTGGGAATCGCGCCCGCGGGCACGTGCACGTGGATGGTCTTGTTCTCGAACAGCCTGGGATCGATCTCGAGCGCCTCGGCGTTGGACCACACGTAGGAAACCGCCGCTTGCGCACTCTCGCGCATGACATCGCCCAGCATGCCGGTGAGCACGAGTCGGTCCTCGCGGCTCGGCATCATGCTCACCTCGACGAACAGGACGTCGCCGCCCGCCGGCGTCCAGGCGAGGCCAGTGGCGACGCCGGGGCGGGTCGTCCGCTCCACCGCGTCGTCGAAGAAGTGAGGCCGCCCGAGATAGTCGACGAGCGTGTCGACGGTCACGCGCACGGGCCCGCGCTGTCCCTCGGCCAGGCGACGCGCCACCTTCCGCGCCACTGCCGCCAGCTGCCGGTCGAGACTGCGGACCCCCGCCTCACGCGTGTAACCGCGAATGATCTCGCGGAGGGCCTCGCGATCGAAGGCGAGCTCGCCGGGCTCGAGCCCGTGGGCGGCGAGCTGCTTGGCAATCAAGTACTGCTCCGCGATGCCGATCTTCTCCGCGTCCGTGTAGCCGGACAGCGCGAGGACCTCCATGCGATCGCGGAGCGGACCAGGAATGGTCTCGAGCGTGTTGGCGGTGGCGATGAACAGCACCTGCGAGAGGTCGAACGGCACGCCGAGATAGTTGTCGACGAACGTGTGGTTCTGCGCGGGATCGAGGACTTCGAGCAGGGCGGACGATGGATCGCCGCGCCAGTCGGCGCCGATCTTGTCGATCTCGTCGAGCATGAACACCGGGTCACGCGTCTCGGCGCGTCGCAATCCCTGGATGACGCGGCCCGGCATGGCGCCGATGTACGTGCGCCGATGGCCGCGAATCTCCGCTTCGTCGCGCACGCCGCCCAGCGACATGCGCACGAATGGACGGCCCAGGGCGCGCGCGATGCTCTGCCCGAGGCTCGTCTTGCCGACCCCGGGTGGGCCGACGAAGCAGAGGATCGGCTCGCGATCGCGCCCCTCGCTGCTTTCCGCCGCGCGTGCGCGCTGCCGCTCCTGCCGCAGCTTCCTCACCGCGAGGTACTCGAGGATTCGATCCTTCACCTTGTCGAGATCGTAGTGGTCCGCGTCAAGGACCTGACGTGCCCGGCCGACGTCGATGGCGCCGCCGGCGACCTTGCTCCACGGCAAGCTCGCCATCCACTCCAGGTAGGTCACGATCATGCCATGCTCCGGCGACGCGGCCGGGATGCCAGCCAGGCGCGCGAGCTCGCGCTCCGCCTCGCGCCGGGCCTCGTCCGGAAGGTGCGCCTCCTCGATGCGCCGGCGCAGGTCGGCCACCTGGCTATCGCTCCCCTCGGTCTCGCCGAGCTCACGCTGGATGGAGCGCAGCTGCTCGCGCAGATAGAAGTCGCGCTGCTGCTTGGAGAGCCGCTCCTCGGTCTCGCTCGTGATCTTGCGGCCCAGCTCTCGCACCGCCAGTTGCCGCTGCAGCAGATCGATCAGGCGGCGAAGCTTGGCGGTGACCGGATCCGTTTCCAGCAGCTGCTGGCGCGCGGCGGACTCGATGGGCACCACGGACCCGACGAAGTACGCCAGGTGGCGGGGATCGGAGACGTTCTCGATGGCGGCCGCCAGCTCGTCGGGCAGCTCCGGCGAGGCTTCCACGAGCCGGCGAAAGATGTCGATGATGGCCCGCCGGAGCGCGTCGGTCTCGGTCGACGGCACCGCCGGCTCCGCCGCAGCCTCGATGCGCGCCACCAGGTATGGCTCGGTCCCGACCGCGTCCAGCAGACGCACGCGCTCGAGGCCCTGCACCATGAGGCGGACGGTGCCATCCGGCATCCGGGCCAGCTGGTGGATCATGCCGACCGTCCCCATCGGATGGAGGTCCGCGAGACTGACGGCCTCCGCGCTCGCATCCCGCTGGGCCACCAGGGTCACGAGCCGGCTGCCGCGCATCACGTCGTCGAGCAGGCGCAGCGAGCGCGGCTGCCCGACCGCAAGCGGAACGGCGGTCAGTGGAAAGACGACGGCGTCCCGCAGCGGCAGAACCGGAAGCGCGTCCGGGATCGTCACGTCGGCGGCCCGGCCCGATTCGACCGCCATCACACGCCCTGGCGTTGCTTCGTCAGACGAATGCGCAGCAGCCCCCGCTCGAGACGCGCGTCGACGACCTCGGCGTCGACGGGCGCCGGCAACGGAAGCTCGAGGCGAAACGGGCCCTGGCGGATGGACGCCGCATGATAGACGGCACGCTCGTCGCATCCGCGAAGCTGCCGACGCCCTTCGACGACGAGTGCGTCGTCGAAGAGCTGCACCTCGAAGTCCTCGTCGTCGACGCCGGCGAGGTCGACGATGATCTCGACCGTCGTCGCCGTCTCGTAGATGTCGGCATCCGGCCGCCAGGCGCCGTGGAGAAGGAGGCGCAGGCGGTCATGGTGCCAGGCCTCGCCGAACGGCCACGAAGGGCCGAGATCGACGACCATCGTGGCGCGGCGATAGCTCAGGCGGCGATAGCGCATGGCGTGCTTCTGCCGGAATTGTCCGCCGCGTCCGGAGGCCCGTCAATCGGGGCCGCGACGGCGTCGGGCATTCTGCCGAATCGCCGGGCGTTCCGCCGTTCGCTCCGCGCGCCGATGCGCCGGTAACGCTCGGTTTTCCTGTCGACGCGCCGCGGCACGGCCTGTGCTTCCACGCGACGCGCATGCTTGCCACGCTCGCGCTCGTGATGTTCATCACGCTCGTCATGGCTCCGCTCGACGTGGCTCAATCCGAGACGCTCTATCGCATCGGGATGCTCGAGCGCACGCCTGCCTCGATGAACGCCGCCAACGTCGACGCGTTCCGCCAGGGACTTCGCGAGCTCGGCTACGTGGATGGAGTCACCTTCGTGATCGAGTATCGGTCGGCGGACGGCCATGACGAGCGCTTCCCTGCGCTGGCGACCGACCTGGTGCGGGCCAAGGTCGACGTGATCGTCGCGCGCGGCACGCCGGCGGCCCTTGCCGCCAAGCAGGCGACGAGCAGCATCCCGGTGATCATCACCGGCGTCGGCGATCCGGTTGGACAGGGCATCGTCGCGAGCCTCGCCAAGCCCGGCGGTAACGTCACCGGCCTGAGTGCGGCCGTGACCGACGTCTACGCCAAGCGCGTGCAGCTGCTGCGCGAGCTCATCCCGAAGGCCTCGCGCATCGCGGTGCTGCTGAACATGAGCAATCCGGCGCTCCCGCCGCAGTGGCGAGAGATCGCGAAGGCGACGCGGGCGCTGGGGCTCGAGCCGCAACTCCTCGACGTTCGGAAAGTCGACGACTTCGAGCCGGCCTTCGACGCCGCCGGCCGGCAGCGCGCGGACGGCCTCGTGGTGGGAATCGACACGCTGACGCAGGCCAACCAGCGGCTGATCGTGGACCTGGCGGCGCGGCGCCGTCTGCCGGCGATCTACGCGTCCAGCGAGTTCACCGACGGGCTGATGTCCTACGGCGTGAACTACCCGGCCATGTACCGGCGCGCCGCGACGTACGCGCACAAGCTCGTCCGCGGCGCGAAGCCGGCCGACCTGCCCGTCGAGGAGCCGACGACGTTTCAGCTCGTGATCAATCAAAGAACCGCACGCGCACTCGGCCTGACCGTTCCCACGGACTTGCTCCTCCGCTCCGACACCGTCACCGACTGGCCGGACGCGGATCGACGCTCCGCCGCGGAGACGTCCAGGATTCGGTAGGTAGCCGTCAGGACGGCGGCTGCGGCAGCTCCAGCTGGCCGTCGTTCGCGCGCCCGCGCTGCTTGCGGTTCACCGAGCGGTCGTCGGCAGTGCGGCGACGCGGCGACTGTCGTCCGGCTCGCGGCCGAGGAAACGCCGCGCGGAGACCGGCGGCCTGCACCTGGAACAGCGTCTCGAGATCCGGCAGACCGGCCAGGCGATGCCTGCCGAGACTCCGGAACCGCACGCCGGGCGGCGGCGAGGCGGCCGCAGCCGCACGGGCAGCCGCGGACACGAGGATCTGACCACCGTGCGCCGCCGAGCACACACGCGCCGTCGTGTGCACGGCGAGCCCGATGTACCCGGTCTCCGTCAGCGTCGGACGACCGCTGTGGATGCCGATGCGAACGCGAACCTCCGGCGCGGCGGCCGCGCGGTCCGCGCCGGCTCGCCGGGCCAGCTCGCGCTCGATGGCCACGGCCGCCTCGATCGCGTCTGCGACACGCTCGAAGACGGCGAAGAACTCGTCGGCCCGCGCGTCGATCTCGCGTCCGCTGCGGCGCAGCACGGCTTCTCTCACGACCGCTCGGACCTCGTTCAGCAGCGCGCCATAGCGGTCGCCGAGCTCACGCAGCAACACGGTCGACGCCTCGATGTCCGTCATCAGCAGCGTGACGAAGCCGGTCGGGAGCAACGCCGCGTCGGTCGACGTCGCCTGGATCTGACCGCGCACGCGGTCCTGCTCCACAACGAAGCGCACCGCCTGCAGCACGGTGTCGGCGACATCGGGATCCTCGAGCACCTTCGGATGGTGGACGAGCGCGGTCATCGGTCGGCCCTGGCGCTCGAGATAGGTCACGGAGCGCCGCTCCCCCTCGCCCGGCAGCGGCACCGGCTTGCCGGCGGCGTCGAGGTACGCGCCCGACGCGTCCGACCAGTGCAGGACGGCCAGGGTCGGATCGCGCAGCACCGTGCGGAGGCGATGCTCGAGCTCCCCGGGTGCGGCGCCCCGTCCGAGCTCGATCACGAGCCGGCCGGCCGTCGCGTGGCGACGCTCGGTCTGCAGCTGGCCCTCGATGAAGCCCACCGGAACGATGCGGTACTTCCGGGCGGCGTTCAGCAGCCGGCGGCGGGCGCGCTCGCGGGCGCCGTCGTCGTCGAACGCGACCTGGTTGAATCGCGCCAGCGCGTTGCGAACGTGCGCCTTGTCGTGGATCGGCAGCCGGCGGCGGCCGCGCGAGTCGATGTACGCGAAGGCGGTGTCGGGGAGGCGAGCGCGTCTGCTCGTCTTCAGCCGGGGCATGCCCCCACAATACAGCGGGCGAGGCGAGTCGTGGCGGACTACGCGGCGGTGAGCGGCACCGCTCCGCAGTCGGCGTGGCCGAACGAGCGGCGGCCCTCCAGGAAAATGCCCGCCTGCTGCGGGCCGGCCAGCGGCGCCTGGCAGCGGGGGCACGTTCCGCCGCTGGCCTGCCAGCGCTCGACGCAGCGGTGGCACACCGCGAAGCCCTTGCGATCGCGCACGGCAAAGGCCTCGCTTCGCGGGACGCGCTGGTCACAGAGGATGCACGTGGACTTGCCGAAGCCGAACATTCGAATCTCCTTTCCTATCGCTTGATGTCGACGTCCTCGTAGGGCGCCGAATAGGCATGTCCCGGAATCAGGCCGAGCGCCGACTCGCGCACGCGCGGGCCGACGCCGTTCAGGAACGCCAGCTCCCAGAGCGGCGCGTACACCGCCTTGTCGTACAGCAGCTGCTGCATGCGGTGCAGCGTCGCCTCGCGCTTCTTGCGATCGAGCTCGCTGGCCTGCTCCCGGTACAGTCCGTCCAGATCCGGGTAGCTGCCGTACACGTACGTGCCACCGGATACGACGAACGCCTCCATCCGGGTGGCCGCGTTGCCGAACGCGCCGCTGGCGCCCTGGATCAGATTCTTGAACTTCTTGCTGCCGTAGCCGCTGAAGAACGCCGCCCGCTCGAGCGGTCGGAGCTTGGCGTCGATGCCGACGCGTTGCAGGTCTCCGACCACCGCCTCGGCGAGGTTCGCGTACGACGCATCGCAGAAATACTCGCCGGCGTCGAAGCCGTTGGGATAGCCGGCGGCGGCGAGGAGCTTCTTGGCCGCCGCGGGATCATGGCGATAGGCCGGCGGCGACCAGAAGAACTCGAAGGTCGTCGGCACGATGCTCATGCTCAGGCGCGAATGACCGAGCGTGAGGGCATCGTTGATCGCGGCGCGATCGATCGCCTGGTTGGCGGCCACGCGCACGCGCTGGTCATGCCACGGTGACTTCGTATCCCACTGGTCGGCGAAGTACACCCAGAACGGCGCCTGGATGACCGTCGGCTTCAGCGTCAGGCCGGGCGTCTTCTCCAGCTCCTGCGCCAGCTCACCGCGAATCGAATACGCCACGTCCACCTCGCCGTTCTTCAGCGCCGCCAGACGTGTCGTCTCGTCGGGGATCGACCGGAACACGAGCCGCTTGACGTTCGGTGCCTTCCGCCAGTACCGGTCGAAGGCGTCGACGATCAGCTCGACGCCGGGCGTGAACGAGACGAACTTGTACGGCCCCGCTCCGATCGGCGCTTTCTTGAAACCTTCGTCGCCCACCCGCTCGACGTACCGCCGGGGGACGATCCAGCCGGCGCCGCTGGCATTCGTGTAGAACAGCAGGAAATCGGGCCACGGCGCCTTCAGCCGGAAGCGCACGTGCGTTCGATCGACCACGTCGACGCCGGCCACGCGCTCCTTGAGGGGCTTGGCGCCGGCGCCGCGGTAGCGCTCGAACGAGAACTTCACGTCGTCGGCGGTGACCGCGTCGCCATTGTGGAACGTGGCGCCGGCGCGAAGCGTAAAGTCGTACGTCCGGCCGTCGGGCGATGCGCTCCACGACTCCGCCAGCGAGGGGGCCATGGAATTCCCGGGCATCGGCTTCACCAGGGCGTCGTGCAGCGCGTAGAGGATCATGTACGGCGTGATGATGCCGGACGTCTCCGCGGGATCGAACCAGGTCGGCGCGAGCGACACGTGGACGCCCCACGTCAGCTGATCGTCCGCCGCCGCGAGCCCGGGGAGCATCAGGAGGAGGAGCACGAGGATCGCCAATGCCGCGAAGCGTGACGTTTCCATGGCAGCCTCCTCCGTGGGGCGATGTCGCAGGTGCCGCGCCACGCTGGAGGACTACGAGCTGGCTGTCTGACTCGCAGTTGCCGGGGCATGGCGCGGCTTCACATCATCAGGAGGCTGCGTCCCCCTGCCACTACCCGGCTTCATGGCCACGCTTGCGTGGCAACACACGTGCCAGACCCGACACGAGCGGCGGCGCTGGAAAATCGGCCGTTCGACGCGCAAGGCGGGCCTCGTGCGGGCCCGGGAGGCGACCGCGTGTCGTGGTGCCGACACTCTGTCGCCGCGGGAAGGATCGTGGGATCAGCGAGCGGAGGGACCGGCCGAGGGGCTCACGAACTGCTGGCACTGCTCACACTTCCGTCGGCCCTCGGTGCCCTCGCGGCGGTACTGCACCTCGATGCCGGCGCCCTCGGGACAGCGGGAGTCGTCGTGGAAAACCTTGCGATCGGTCACGCGCACGGAATGCCAGGGGCGCACCTTCGTCTCCACGGCGGTGCCGCGAAGCGAGACCGGACGACGGAACGTCGTCATGCGCTTCGGCGACATCCCTTCGTCGGCGGCCAGTGCAACAGCACGTGCGAGTACCGGCTCTGGTCGAAGTCGGCGTGCGCTCTGCGGAAGAACTCCTCCCAGAATCGCCCGATGTCCCGCGCGAGCTCGGCGCGCGGTGCCGAGGCGCCGCTCACGTACACGCACACTCCGGAGAGGTCCGCGATCTGGCGCTTGAGCTGCAGCTCGTCGAGCAGCTTCTTGGTGCTCTCGGCCCGCCACGTCATCGCGTCGAACTTGTGCGGCGGGTAGTCCTCGATCATGTCCGACATCAGCACGAGAACCTTGTGCCGTGTGTCGCCGTCGAACAGCTTCTGCGCGAGGAGGACGGAGCTGAAGATGTCGGTGTACGGGCTCGCCAGCGGCTTCGCGAACGCCTCCTTGACGTCGAGCTGCAGCTGCGCGCGCGCCTGCGCGACGTTCTCCTCGACGGCCTTGACCTGCTTGCGGTACTTCAGCACGTTATCGACCCACCCGTTGAAGGGCGGGGTGACGGGCAGCGTCGCCTCGGCCAGCGGCCGGAACGACGTGAGCGTCCGGTCGTCGATCGACGCGATGACGATGCGATCGCCGGGCGCCAGCCACGGCAAGACGTCACGCTCGAGCTCGCGTTGATAGCCCACGCGCTCGGCCCCGTGGATGCTGGCCGAGAAGTCGACGAACACGAGGACCGTCGTGCCGGTCGGCGCGGATGCCGTCGCCGGTGAGGCGAGCAGCGCGAGAGCGACCAGAGCGAGCGCGCGAAGCGGTGCGGCCATGCCCCTGTCGCTCTGCAAGGCCACGGCCACACCGGGCGTCAAGCACGGCCGGCGTTTACACGACGGGCGGCGCGCGATGTGGCATGCGCCGCGTCCCCGATGTCGCGCGGGCGCCCGGCGCCTGAAGAGCTCTTCAGCCACCACCGCGCGTCTCGCTGCCGGCCCGAGGCAGGTGGACGCTGAAGGTGGCGCCCTTGCCGGGCAGGGCTTCGACGGAGATCCGCCCGCCGTGGCGCTCCACGAGCTCGCGGGAGATCGCCAGGCCGAGTCCGAAGCCGGGGGCGTCGCTCGCGCGCGAGGCCTTTCCCCGATAGAACCGCTCGAACAATCGCTCGGCATCGTCGGACGAGACACCGGGGCCCGTGTCCGAGACGGCGATCACCGCCTCGTCCGCCAGCGCCGTCACCGCGACCGTCACCGTGCCGCCCGGCGGCGAGAACTTCACCGCGTTGTCGACGATGTTTGTGAGGGCCGCCTTGGCGGCGCCGCCCGTGGTGCTCACGAGCACGTCGTGCGGAGCGATCGCGGCCAGCGTGACGCGGCGCTCGGCGGCCGCGGGTCCCGCCGCCGAGATGGCGGCGTCCACGATCTCGCGAAGCGGCACCGGCTCCGGCGGCGGCGGCTCCTGGCGACTGTCGATCCGCGCCAGCTCGAGCAGCTCTTCGATGAGACTCTGGATGCGGGTCACCTCGTCGAGGCAGCTGCGCAGCGTCTCGTCATATTCTGCGGCGGAGCGCGGCCGCCGCAGCGTGACCTCGAGCTCGGCGCGAAGCCGGGAGATCGGCGAGCGCAGCTCGTGCGAGGCATCGGCGGTGAAGCGCCGCTGCGCTTCGAAGCCGACCTCCAGCCGCTCCAGCATCTCGTTCAGCGTTTCGGCGAGCCGGCTGATCTCGTCGCGCGTTCCCGGGTACGGGAGCCGCTGGGCGAGGTTCGCGCCGCCGATCCGTCGCGCCTGGCTCACCATCTCGTCGATCGGGCGCAACGCGCGCCGCGCCAGCACGGCGCCGGTCAGCCCGATCGCGGTCAGCATCACGAGCGACATCCCGAGGAAGAGCCAGCGGCCGACGCTGAGCACCGCGTACGCGTCATCGAGTGACATCGCGACCTGGACGGCATAGCGGCCGGCTCGCGTCTCCACCGGCAGCGCCACCATCCGGACGGGCTCCTCGCCGAAATCGGCGACGGTCGCGAACACCGTCTCGCCGGCAGCCAGGCGCGCCAGCAAACCGGGCGGTGCCGGAAGCCGCGCCGTGCCGAGGGTCGCGCTCCGGGCGACGACGCGCCCCTCGGCGTCGATGATCTGCACGAACTTGTCGAGGCGCACGAACGACGGCGGCCCGCCACCGGGCGCCAGCTCGTGCACGCGCAACGGCTTGCCGGCGTCGGCCTGGAGGCCGGCGGCCTCGGTGTCGGCGAGCGATACGATCGCGTCGTCGATCACCCGGCCCAGCACGAGGCGCCGCAGGGTGAAATCCGCACCGAGCGCGGCCACCGCCAGCAGCACGGTCAAGACGGCGACATGCCCGAGCCACAGTCGAGTCTTGAATGCGAGCTTCACGCCGGCTCCTCGCCGAGGCGGTAGCCGACTCCGCGAACCGTGTGGATCAGCGGCGGACCGCCCGCCAGCTCGAGCTTCCTGCGGAGGTTTTTCAGGTGGACGTCCACCAGATTGTCGACGACGTCGGCCGCCTGCTCCCACACCGCCTCGGTGAGGCGCGTGCGGCTCACCACCTCGCCGGCGTTGCGCATGAGGACCTCGAGGATCGCGTACTCCTTGGGCGTGAGCGCGATCGACGTGCCGTCGCGCGACACGCGGCGACGAATGGTATCGAGGGCGACGTCGGCCACCTTGAGCACGACGGGTCGCGCCACCCCCGCGCGCCGCAGCAGCGCCCGCACCCGCGCCAGCAGCTCGGCGAAGGCGAACGGCTTCGTCAGGTAATCGTCGGCGCCGCTCGTGAGGCCGCTCACGCGGTCCGCCACCGTATCGCGCGCGGTCAGCATGAGGATGGGCGTCGAGTTGCCGGCCGCCCGCAGCGCGCCGCACACGGCCAGACCGTCCTTGCCGGGCAGCAGCCAGTCGAGCACGATGACGTCGTAGTCGTTGACGGTCGCCATCTCTTCGCCCGCTTCCCCGGTGCCGGCGAAGTCGACGACGAACCCCTCCTCGTGCAGCCCCTTCGTCAGCAGCCGGGCGGCTTTCCGGTCGTCCTCGACGAGGAGGATGCGCATGGCGCCCCGATCGTAACGCCGCGCCGCGTCGACGGCACACAGCTGAACTAAAATTCAGGAAGCGTTCAGGTGCGCTTCAGGCCGCGGTCGTTACGCTGGTCACCGTGCGATTGACCCACATCCTTCTCGCCGCGGCGCTCTCGATGACGGTGGCCGACTTCGTCGAGTTGCAGAAGCTGTCCGCGGCCGATCTGCGGACGCGCTTCAGGCTACCTGCGAGCTGCGAGCCGTCGCTGGCCGCGCTGACGACCGATGCCGCGACGAACCAGATCTCGGTCGCCGTGGACTGTCGTGTGGCTCCGGCGGAGCCGTCTCTCCCCGCCTCACCGGCTCGGATGCCGTCGCCGGCGCCGGGCAAGGCGGTCGGCAAGTAGCGACGTCAGAAGAACCCCATCGCGGCGGCGATCGACGCGACGCCGAAGAGGAAGAAGAGCGCCGCCGCCACGCCACGGAACAGTCGCATGGGCACTCGCTCGGCGAAGTGGGCTCCCGCGAAGACCGCGAGTCCATCGGCGGTCAGCATCCCGAGCGTGGTCCCGGCCGTGACCTGCACGGTCGACGCGAATCGCGCCCCGAGCGCCACGGTCGCCAGCTGCGTCTTGTCGCCCATCTCGGCCAGAAAGAACACCACGCCCGTCGTCAGCAGCGGCCCCCACCGCCGCGCCTCGGCCGGCGCGTGCGCGCGGTCGGGAACAAGCGTCCAGAGCCCGAAGGCGATGAAGCTGACGCCGAGCACCCACCCCAGCATGACGGGATCGATCCGCGCGGCTCCCCACGCGCCCACGGCGGAGGCGAGCGCGTGATTCAGCAGCGTCGCGAGCAGGATTCCGAGCATCACGAGCCACGGCTTGCGGTACCGGAGACCGAGTGTGAGGGCGATGAGCTGCGTCTTGTCCCCCATCTCCGCGAGGGCCACGACGACGAACGAGCTCAGGAAGGGAGTCATGGCTGGAGTGCAGTCGCCCGCGAACGATCATGGCACGACACGGCCCAGAGCGCGGCGCCGCCGTGCGACGACGACCGCGGTGAGCGCGACGACGGCGGTAGCGACGGCGATCCGCCCGAGACGCCGGGCGCGGAGCGAAACGCCGCGGGCCGGTGTCGCCAGGCGGGCGAAATAGTCCGCAACGACGCGTGCCGATGGCGGCGCGGCCCGCGCGCCGACGTAGCCGTCGGGGCGCACGATATAGAGGACGTCGCCGCCGGTTCGAGCGAGGCGTCCATCGGCATCGTGCAGAACGTTGCTGTCCGACGCCGCGTGCGGCGCGGCGCTGCCGGACCGAACCACGTACGCATGCAATCGCCGCGGATAGCGCTCGCACAGCTCCGTCGCCAGCCGCGTCGCCGCCGCGACGTCAGCCGTCCCGGTCAGGATGAGGACCGTGTGCTGATCGGACCCGACCATCTCGAACAACCGCGTCCGGGTGTCACCCGCCCGCACCGTGACGTCCGGGAATCGCCGCCCAGGTGCGATGCCGTGGCGCACCGCCCGTCCGCGCGCTGGCAGGATCACCGGACTGTCGCGATACGCGATGGCGAGCTCCGACAGGCGCAGCGCGATCCGACGCTGCACCGAGGGCCGCCGGAGCAGCACGCGCATGACGAGGTTGCGGGCGGCTCGCAGCAGCGGCGCGTGCAGCAGCGCGGCTCGCGTGAGCCGGTCGGTCACGCGCACGACGCCGCGCGCGACGGGATATCGCTCCGCGTGGTAGCTGTCGAGCAGCGACGGATCCGCGGCGCCCCGGACAACGAGCGCAAGCTTCCACGCGAGGTTCTCGGCGTCCTGGATTCCGGTGTTCATGCCCTGCCCGCCCGCCGGGCTGTGGACATGGGCGGCGTCACCCGCCAGGAAGACGCGTCCGACGCGGAATCGCGGGACGACGCGCCGTGAGACGTGGAACGTCGACAGCCACGCGGGGTCGTCCAGACGCGTGCCCGGCGCCGCCTCGTCCACGAGTGCCTGGACGTCGGCCAGCCGCAGGCCCTCGCCGCGGGACTGGACTGCGGCCGTGTGCCGAGGCGTCACGATGATGCGCTGTCGCTCACCCGGGAGCGGCGCGGTGAAGAGCAGTCCGTGCGCGCCGAGGAAGATATGCAGGACGTCGCTGGCGTAGGGCCAGCGCACGCGCACGTCGGCCAGCCAGAATGTCTCGTCGTAGGCGCGGCCGACGAACGGCAGTCCGAGCACGTGGCGCACGCGGCTGCCGGCTCCATCGCAGGCGACGAGCCACCGCGCCCGCACGCGTTCCTGCCGATCGCCGATACGGAGGGTGGCCGTCACGGCGTCGCCGTCGTCGAGCAGGTCGACGAACGAGACCGGCCGCTCGACCACCACTCCGGCCGCGGTCAGACGCCCGATGAGCAGACCCTCGGTGTCGCTCTGTGGGAGCGTCAGGATGAAGGCGTAGCGACTCGGGAGTCGGTCGAACGGAATGTCGAGGTTGGCGCCGTCCACGTGGATTTTCACACCGGGGGCGGCGATGCCACGCGCGAGGATCGCTTCCGCGAGCCCCAGTCGCTCCATCGCCTGCAGCGTGCCTGCATGAATCGCCAGCGCTCTCGACTCGGCAGCCGGCTGTGGCGCCGCGTCGATGATCCGGCAGCGCACGCCGGCCCGGGCCAGCGCGGTCGCGAGCGTCAGGCCGGTCGGCCCGGCGCCGACGACCAGCACATCGAGCAGATCGGCGGAAGCCATCACCGGAGCGTGTCGCAATGCATGTGCCACGGGACCCGCGCTCGTCGTGTACGATGAGGCGGACATGGTGCGCGCCTTCGCACTCGCGTTGCTGGTCTACGTCACGCTGGATTTCGCCGATCCGAATCTGCCCGGCGCGCTGAACTTTGACCTGACTCAGTCGGTCGACGGCGTCCAGACGCAAGGTCGCCCGCAGCTTCCCGTGATGAAGGATATCAACGTGCGCGCGCCGCTCACCGTCGCGAACGCCGACGACGCCGCCACCCGGCCGGCGCCACGAGCCGTGAGCGCCGTGGTCCGGCGACCGCTCGTCGAGGTTCGTCCCCGAGCGGTCCTGTCCCGCGCTCTGCCGCCCGACTCGTCAGAAACTCACTAAGCCCTCGTTCTCGTCCGGTCGTGAGGAACCGGCGGGCCACTCCATGCGCGTGGCCCATGAACACCGTCGAGACGGGGGGCTACATGCCGATCAGCGCACTGTCCAGACCACTCAACGTATCCGCACTGGTGATCGAGACTCATCCGGATTCGGCAAGCCTGGTGCAGGCAGTTCTCGAGCCGTGGGGCATCACCGTGCTGCGCGCGTCGTCGACGGCGGAAGCGGCGACGATGATCGGCGCGGTTCGCCCGGAGATCATCCTGTGCGACATCGCGCCGCCGCACGCCGACGGGCTCGACTTCCTTCGCCGGCTCCGCGCCTCCGCCGACCCGCGGCTCAGAACCGTGCCGGCGATCGCGATGTCCGCCGCCTACGAGGACATCGACGCCCGCACCGCACGCGCGGCGGGCTTCGATGTGTTTCTCCGCAAGCCCATCGATCCGGATGAGCTTCCGCACACGGTGGCCGCGCTCATCGGGCTCTCGACCGAGCGCGCGCGCGACCTGTCGGCGGCGGACGAGACGTGACGGACTACGACCGTCCGGTGACCTTCGCGATCGTGACCGTGAGCATCGCGGGATCCACGGGCTTGGCGAGGTGCTCGGTGAACCCGGCTTCGAGTGTGCGCTGGCGTGAGTGCTCGCGGCCGTACGCGGTCGTCGCGATGACGGGAATGCGCTGAAGCGCGGCATCGCCGCGTATCTCGCGTACCAG
This sequence comes from Candidatus Methylomirabilota bacterium, assembly GCA_036265915.1. Lineage (GTDB taxonomy): Bacteria > Methylomirabilota > Methylomirabilia > Rokubacteriales > CSP1-6 > AR12. The sequence continues at coordinate 33,864 of DATAOC010000134.1, forward strand.
CCAGTAGCCGTCGTGATCGGCCATCGCGATGTCGCTCAGGACGGCGTCCGGCCGTCGCTCGCGGACGAGCTGCAGGGCATCGACGGCGTTCGATGCGGTGAGCACGACCGCCCCGTACGTGCGGAGTGCCATGGCGAAGTAGTCGAGGCTGCCCTCGTCGTCGTCGACCACCACGATGGTCACCCCGGCGAGCTGATCCGGCCTCGGCGGCGAGAGGGGCGTGGGCCGCGTGCGTAAGCGGCCGGGGACTGGACCGCGTCCTTCCGCGGATGTCTTGTCACCGGAGGCGATCAGCGGACGCGGCCGGCGACGGTGCTTCGGCAGCGCCTCCGACCGGGCGGTCATGACGACGCCGTGCTCCCGAGGACCAGGCCATCGAGCTGGGGCACGGTGGGCGCGGCGGTCGGAACGAACGCCGTGAACGTCGAGCCCTTGCCTTTGCCTGGACTCTCGGCGAACACGCGCCCGCCATGGAGCTCGACGATGTTCTTCACGAGCGCGAGCCCGAGACCGAGTCCGCCCTGCGCACGAGTCGTGGAGCTGTCCTCCTGACGGAACGGCTCGAAGACGTGGGGAAGCACCTCGGCGCTGATGCCGACGCCGGTGTCGGCCACCACGATCTGCAGCTGTCCGCCCGTGCGACTCACCGTCACATCGATGCGTCCGCCCGCCGACGTGAACTTGATGGCGTTCATCACGAGGTTCCAGATGACCTGCCGGATGCGGTCGGGATCACAGGTCATCTGTCCGAGATCGGGCGCCAGCTCTGCGATGAGCTCGACGCCTTTCGAGTCCGCGGCCGGCAGCACGGTATCGAGCGCACCCTCGATGAGCGCAGCCACCTCGCACGCCTCGAAGCTCAACGCCAGACGGCCGCTGACGATACGCGACAGATCGAGCAGGTCCTCGACCAGCCGCGCCTGCGCCGCGGCGCTGCGCACGATGACGTCGACGGCATGCGGCCGCGTCGTCTCGTCCAGACTGCCACTCTGGAGCATCCGCGCGTACCCGAGGATGGAGTTCAGTGGGGTCCGCAGCTCGTGCGAGACGATCGCGAGCAGCTGCTCCTTGGTGCGGTTCGACGCCTCGGCCTCCTCACGCGCTTGCCGCTCGCGTAGCAGCAGCCGCTCGCGCTCCTCCTCGAGACGGCGGCGCTCGGTGACGTCGCGGGCGATCTTCGAGGCGCCGACGATCCGTCCCTCGCCGTCCTTCACGGGGGAGACCGTCAGCGAGATGTGCAGCCGGCGTCCGTCCTTCGCCACGCGAACCGTCTCAAAGTGGTCGACCATGTCGCCGCGGCGGATCCGTGCGAGTACCTCGTCTTCCTCGAAACGGCGGTCCTCGGGGATGATCAGCGTGATGTGACGGCCGACGGCCTCCTCGGCGCTCCAGCCGAACATCCGCTCGGCGCCGCGGTTCCAGGAGCGGATGACGCCGGTGAGCGTCTTGCTCACGATGGCGTCGTCGGAGTTGTCGACGATGGCGGCCAGCCGGCTCTGTTGCTCCAGGAACTGGTCCTTGGCGCGGTTCAGCCGCTCGGCCTCGGCGCGCGCCGCTCGCTCCTGCTCGAGCAGACGCTCGCGCTCGATCTCGCCCTCCTTGCGGTCGGTGACATCGGCCAGCATCCCGATGTAGCCGATCACCGCTCCGGCAGACCACTCCGGCATGGCGCGGCCGACCACCCAGCGGACCGCCCCGTCGGGACGGACGAAGCGATACTCCGATTCGAACTCGGCGGACGTTCTGGCGGCGCGATACCAGGCGTCGAACACGCGCTGGCGGTCGTCGGGGTGAAGCGTGGCCGCCCATCCCGAGCCGCGCGCATCCTCCGCGGGCAGCCCGGTGATCTCGCACCATCGGGGGTTGACGTACACGCAGTCGCCGGCGGCATCCGTCCTGAACAAGCCGACGGGCGCAATGCGCGCGAGCAGCTCGAACCGCGCCTCGGTCGCCTGCCGCTCGGCGTCGGCGCGCTTCAAGGCGGTGATGTCGCGCGTGAAGCACCGTGAGTGGAGAAATTCGCCGGTCGGACGTCGGCGGACGTTCGACGTGATGAGCACGTGCCGCAGCGAACCGTCCTTCGCCCGCAGCCGCGCCTCGTAGTCATGGAGCGTCTCGCCGCGCTTCAGCCGGGCCAGGATGTCGGCGATGACGTCGGCGTCCGCGTGGAAGTCCCCGATGTGCCGGCCGATGTATTCTTCCCGCCGATAGCCGAGCAGATCCAGCTCGGTCTGGTTGGCGTGGAGAATCGTGCCGTCGGCGGCCACGAGGTGCAGGCCCAGCGCCGCGTGCTCGAAGAAATCGCGAAACGTCGCGTCGTCGTCGTCGATCGACATTGCGCGGCTCCGATTGTACCCGGCGGTCGCGCCGCTCGCTATTCAGCTTCGCGGCGTTCCGGAGTTCGGCTGTGAAACTTTTTACCCACACGGGCGATGGCCCGCTAGCAGAATCCCTGGGTGGCGACCGCGAAGAGCCGTCCGCGGTCGCCGGGCAGCGCCGCATCACCGTGGATCATCAAGGGCGATTCGGTCCCACTGTCGAATCCCGCCGACGCGAGCCGCGCCAGGAGCACTGTCTGAGTCGTGGGCACGTGCACGCGGACGGGGCCCGCGTGTCCGGCGGCGACGTGCTCGATCAGCGCGGCCGCCGCGTCGGCATCCGGCGCGACCACGGGGCCGATCACGAGCACGTCGCGCTGCGGCGTCGCGAGCGCGAATCCGGCCACGCTGCCGTCGTCGCCGCGGAGCACGCTGGCGCCACGCGCGTATGACCGGCGCGCGTCGAGCATCCGCGCGCGGGAGGCTCCGACGGCCTCGGCGTCCAGCGCACGGACGGCCGCCATGTCGGAGTCGCACAGCGCGGCGAGCCCTCGCCTCGTCTGGCGCGGGTCCGGTGCATGATCGGCGGTCCGGGTCAGGCGGCCGATGTGCGCGACGGTGGCGAAGCCGAGCCGGCGGTAGAGCGAGAAGCCCTGCTGCGTCGCGATGAGGATCGTGGGCGGCGGCGGCACGGCGCGGGAGGCAAGCAGATGCGTCATGAGCGCGCCGGCCAGGCCGTGGCCGCGCCACGCGGGCTTGACGACCACCATGCCGATCGACGCGAGGCCGGGGCCGTACTCGAAGATCGCGGCGGTGGAGACGACCTCGCCACTGTCCAGACGGTGGCCGACGACACGGCCGGCGTGAAGCATGGCGCGCCAGTCCTCATCGGTGTGCGGCCACACCGCGCTCTCGGTGACGTCGAGCAGTCCCCGGAGATCGGCTTCGCCGAGAGCGCCGAGTCGAGCTACGCGCCGCCTCCCGTGCGCACCGCCACGCCGGCCCAGGCCTCGTAGAGCTTCGTCACCGCCGCCATGTCGGCGCCGTCCAGTCCCTGCGCCGCCGCGGCCTCGTAGATCTGACGCACGGTCGCAGTCGCGAGCATCGGCACCCCGAGGCTTGCCGCCATGTCGAGCGCCAGAGCGAGATCCTTGCGCGACAGCGCGATGCTGAAGTGTGGCGTGAAGTCGCCGGCCAGAACGTTCGGGAATCGTTTCAGAAAATGGTGCGAGCGTCCGCCGCTGGTCGAGAGCACCTCGAAGAGGCGCGCGGGGTCCATGCCCGCGCGCACGCCGAGCACCATGGCCTCGGCCGCGACGGCGACGTTGCACATCGACATGACGTTGTTCACAAGCTTCACGATGTGGCCGGCGCCCAGCGGCCCGAGGTGGTGAATCTCGGAGCCAAGGCTCTCGAGCACCGGCCGCACGCGGGCCAGCGGCGCGGCCTCGCCGCCGACGAGGAACACGAGCTTGCCGGCTGCCGCGTCCGCGGGGCCGCCACTCACCGGCGCCCCGAGCGCGTCGATGCCACGCGCGCGCGCCGTTTCGGCGACATCGGCCCACGTTCCGGGATCGACGGTGCTGACGTCAACGAGGATGGAGCCGGCACGCGCGGCCGCGACGGCCCCGTTCGGACCCAGGTATGCCGCGCGCACCGCGACGGGATTCGGCAGGCTCGAGAGAACGACGTCCGCGCCCTCGGCGGCCGCGGCGGCTGACTTCGCGCCCGCTACACCGGTCGCCACGGCGGCCGCGGTGCGCGCCTCGCTCACGTCATAGCCGAGCACCGCGAAGCCTCGCTGCACGAGGCGACCGGCCATGGCCCCGCCCATCGCGCCGAGCCCCAGGAACCCGATCCGAGCCTTCGTCATGGCGAGGCACTATATCCGATCCGGTGGGACACTTCGCGTACGGGCGTCGAGCGCGCCCGGAAGGAGGCGTCATGACCACCGAACGCATCGCTCCCCCCGATGATCCCACTCTCGCCGTCCGTGCCAGCTACGCGATCGGCCGTCGGCTCTTCGGCGACGTGCCGACGCCCCAGAAGCTGATGGCGCATCGGCCGGCGCTCATGGTCGGCCTGGGCGCGCTGTGGACGTCCATCGAGCGCTTCGGCGCCCTCGACGGGCGCCTGCGCGCGCTCGTGCAGCTCCACGTCGCCCGGCTGTACGACGTCGCCTACTGAATGGACATCCGTCACGCCGTCGGCGTGAAGGAGCGCGTGGACGAGGCGACGCTGGCCGCGCTCGGTGATTGGCGGACGAGCGCTCGTTTCACGCCGCGCGAGCGCGCCGCCCTGGCACTGACCGAGGAGATCGTCGCCGATGACCGCGAGGTCTCGGACGCGTGCTTTGCGGCCGTTCGCGAGCACTTCGCCGAGGCGGACGTCGTCGAGCTGGTCTTCGTCGTCGGCTACCAGATCTTTGCGAGCAAGTTCGCGAAGGCGTTCCGGCTGGTGCCCCAGGGATTCAGCGCTTGAAGTACCCGTACAGCCACTGGCCGATGAGACCCATCACGGGCGGCAGCAGCACGCCGGGGATGAAGCGCGCGAGCGTCAGCGGCCAGCCGAGCAGCGGCGCTTCGTAGGTCAGCGTGCGGATCGGGCTCACGAGCGTCTTCGCGGTCAGCAGGGTGATGAGCGGAGCCGGCGCCGCGCCGTGCTGCAGGAGGTTGGCGGCGACCGGAAAGAGGACGTAGGGACCACCGGGGATCGCCAGACCGGCGAGCCAGCCGATCAGCACGCCGCGGCCGACGTGCTCGGCGCCGAGCCAGCGCGAGAGCACCGGCCGCGGGATCAGCACGTCGAGCAAGCCGGCCAGGAGGAAGCCGAGCGCAAGCTCGATCCAGACGCCGCGGACGAGCCGCCCGGCCGACGCGAAGCCGGCCAGCGGCAGCCGCGCGTCGCGCGCGAACGCCACCGCGATCGCGACGAGCACGAGCGCCAGCAGGATCCACAGGGTGACGTCCACGCCGCGGCGCCGTGTCACACGCGCTCGGCCGGGCGCGCCATGCGATACGTGATCGTCTCCGTCGGCTCGGCCGCGTCCGCGCGCGCCGCCTCGATGAGGTGGTGCGCGGGCGCCAGCGAGCACGCGGGGTCGGTGGCCCTGGCATCCCCCGTCAGGTGGAACGCCTGGCAACGACAGCCGCCGAAATCGATCGCGCGCCGATCGCAGCTGCGGCACGGCTCCGGCATCCACGCCTCGCCGCGAAACGCACCGAAGGCCGCGGAGTCTCGCCAGATGTCGGCCAGCGAGCGGCTGCGCGCGCTGTCGAAGGTCAGCCCGGGCAGCGTATGCGCCGCGTGGCACGGCAGCACGAGCCCGTCGGGCGCGACGACGAGGAAGCGCCGCCCCCAGCCGTCCATGCACGCTTTGGGAACCTCGGCGTAGTAGTCGGGGGTGACGAAGAGCACCTCCATGCGGCCCTGGAGCCGCCGGCGCGCCGCGCGGGCCACCTCGCGCGCGGCGTCGAGCTGCGCGCGCGTGGGCAGCAGCGAGCGGCGGTTCACCAGCGCCCAGCCGAGATACTGCGTGTTCGCCAGCTCGAGCCGGTCCGCGCCGAGGGACTCGGCGAGCGCGATCACCTCCGCGACGCGGTCGAGGTTCTGCCGGTGCAGCACCACGTTCAGCGTCAGCGGAAAGCCCAGCTCCTTCACCCAGCGCGCGACCTGCAGCTTGCGGTCGAACGCCCGCACGCCGGCGATGCGGTCGGAGGCGGCGGCGGAGACGTCCTGGATCGAGACCTGCACGTTGTCGAGGCCGAGCGCCCGGAACCCCGCGAGCCGCTCCCGTGAGAGCGGAATGCCGCTCGTGATCAGGTTCGTGTAGAGGTCGAGCCGCCTCGCGCCTTCGACGAGCGGCTCGAGATCATCGCGCAGCAGCGGCTCGCCGCCTGTCAGATTCAGCTGCACGACGCCGAGGGCCTCCGCCTCGGCGAAGATCCGGAGCCAGTCGTCCGTGCCGAGCGCCTCGGCGTGCCGCGGATAATCGGTCGGATTGGAACAGTAGGGGCAGCGAAGCGGACAGCGATAGGTCAGCTCGGCAACGAGCGTGTACGGTCGCGGCTCTTCACTCATCGCCGCTCCGGATCAGCCCGCGCTCGGCCATCTGGTCGAGAAAGCCGAGGATCTCGCGCTCCACCGTCTCGCGCTCTTTCGACGCGTATTTCGCGACGAGCCGCTCGACGATCGCGCCGACCGTCAGCTCGCCGGTGCAGAGCTGGACCACGTCGGCGGCCGTCTCATTGAGCACCAGTCCTCGCTCGGGGTACAGCAGGAGATACCGCGAAGCCTGCCGGTCCCACCGCAGCCGCGCCTTGGCGGCCAGCGCGGGCCGGCTCTCGGTGGTCAGCGAGCTCACGCGCGCGCGCCGCCCGCGCCCCAGCCCGGCTCGACGTAGGCGGTGTAGAGCGAGTCGAGCAGATGCCACAGGATCTCCGTCTTGCGGATCAGCGCGGCCACGCAGCGCTCCTGCAGCTCGTATGTCGTGGCGCGCGACACGACGAACTCGATCGCCTCCTGCGAGTCCTTTCGCGCGCGCGGCGGACGCGTCCGGAAGTAATCGAGCGTGTCCTTGTCGATCCACGGGTAATGACGCTCCCAGGCGAGCACCCGCCGCGTCATGAGATCCGGCGAGAAGAACTCCGTGAGCGACGAGGCCACCGCCTCCAGAAGCGTCCGCTCGCGCACCAGGTGCACGTAGCCGTCGCACGCGAAGCGGACGCCGGGCAGCACCGAGCCGCACGATGCGACCTCCTCGCGATCGAGACCGACGCCTTCGGCCAGTCGCAGCCAGAGCTCGAGTCCCCCCTCGCCGGCGGCGTCGCCGTCGTGATCGCGGATGCGCCGGATCCACATCCGGCGGAAGGCCGGATCCTCGGACTTCGACAGGATGAGCGCATCCTTGATCGGCACGCGCGTCTGGTAGTAGTACCGGTTCAGCACCCACTGCTGCAGCTGCAGCCGCGTGAGCTTTCCGTCGTGCATGAGCTGGTGGTAGCGATGGTGGTCGTGGTAGCGGCTCTCGCCTTCGCGCCGCACCCAGTCGATGAACTGCTCGCGACTCAGGGGCGCACGCGCGGATCCATCGCTCATAACACCACCTCCATCCCGTCCCACGCGACCTCCCAGCCGGCGGCGGCGACGGCGGCGCGCTCGGGCGAGTCATCGCGCAGGATGGGATTCGTGTTGTTGATGTGAATGTAGACGCGGCGCCCGGCGCGGGTGCCGGCGAGCTGCGCGAGGCTTCCGGTGGGTCCGCCGATGGGCAGATGCGCCATGTCCTCGGCGCGCTTGGTGCCGAGCCCGAGCGCCGGCAGCTCGTCGCTCGACCAGAACGTGCCGTCGAAGAAGACCGCGTCGGCGCCGGTGAGCGTCTGGCGGACCGTCTCGTTCACGGCGCCGACGCCGCTCACATAGGCCAGCACGCGGCCGCTACGCGGCTCGCGGACGGCAAGCGCCACGTTGTCCTCCGGATCGGCCGCCCGCTCGCCCTCGAGGTGGACGGGCGCCTTGCCCGGCACCACGACCGCTTCTGCGGTCAGGCCCGTCGCGCGACCCTCGGCATCGACGAGGTCCTCCTCACGACCGCTCTTGAGGATGCGCCACGTGACCTGCCCCGGAAACCGCTCGAGCGTCCGATACAGGACATTGCCGCGCGTGAAGCCGCGCTGCACCGGGTCCGTCGCGTAGATCATCAAGCGATGGGATTCGCGCAGCGACAGCAGGCCGAGGGAATGATCGAGGTCGCCGTTGGTGAGCACGATGGCCGCGATCGGCGAATGGCGTGGCGCGCGCGGATGCAGGATCCGCGCGCTCTCGATCTGCGCGCGGATCTCCGGCGAGCAGTTCAGCAGGACCCAGCCGTCGGCGCCGTCGGCGCTGACGGCGACGCACTCCTGGCTGCGCGCCTGTGCGCGGATGGTTCCCTCACGCACACCGCGACAGTTCGGGCAGCCGCAGTTCCATTGCGGGAAGCCACCCCCCGCCGCGGAACCGAGCACGCGGATACGCATCTTCGCCTCATCCCCCCCTACAAACACGACAGCCCTTCCGCCGACCGTTCAGCCGGCGTGAAGGGCTGCCTCCGACTCGCTGGAGTCCGCGTGGTGCTAGAAGCGGTCGTCGGGCTCCTGACCGAAATCGTCCTGGTACGAGTTGATCTCGGCGTCCATCCTGACCTCGACGAACTGGGGCGCTTCCCAAGTCATCGCTGCACCTCCATGAGGTTTCCGTTTCGAGCACCCACCGGCACTACGGCGTGAGGCGATGCTATGCGACTCCCCGCTCCTCGTCAACACCCCTGCTCAGAAGCCGCCCTCGAGTCGGAACTCGACGGGGATCACGACCCACATGGCCACGGCCGTCGGACCGCTGTGCGCCGGCTCGAAGCGCCATCTCCGCACGGCGTTGGCGGCGGCTTCGTCGAGCGCGGCGTGGCCGGCGGACCGCTGGACCTGGACATCGTCGATGCGGCCTTCGGCGGAGACCAGCACGCGGAGAAGCGTGGTTCCCTCTGCCCGGGCCTTGCGGGCGGCCGAGGGGTACGAGGGGCGGACCTGGTAGCCGCCACGCGGGCGCGCGAGCTCGGTGATCGGTCCCGGCGCGTTGCCCGGCGGCTCGATAGCCGCGATCACGGGCCCGGAACGACTGGGCTCGGTCGCCACCGCGCGGCCTGCAGGGATCGCCGACGCTGTGGCTGGCGTGCGGTCCTCGGCCACGGGCTCGGCATTCCGGACGATCGGCGACGCGGCATCAGGCACGGCGGCCTGCGTCGACATCGCGGCGGGTGCCTGAGAGGGTATCGCGGCGGGAGCGCGGTCCGGCTGTGGCGGCGGGGTCGGCGTCGGCTCCGGCGCCCGGATTGCCGTCGGCTCTGGCGGCGGGGTCGGCGTCGGCTCCGGCGGTCTTGCTGCCGCAACCGCCGGCCGCGAAGGCACGCGAACATGTCTCGACGGCGGAGGAGCCGGAGGCGCCGGCGGGCTGTGCTCCTCGAGCCGCTCGATCAGCGTCACGGGAACGACGTTCGCGGGCCGCGCATGGGCTGGCCACACGAGCGCGAGCCCGCCGCCAATGGCTCCGGCGTGCAGCGCACCCGAAATGGCGAAGGCGACGGCGCCGACTGTACGGTTCAACGCTTTGAGGCTTTCGGGGCTGCGTTCATCGTGCTATCACGGGCGCCAGGTGCTCATCCGGGGCCGGCGCGTAGTCGTGGTGGCGACCATCCTCGGCGGCCTCCTCTCGTGCGTGTCGCGCGCTCACGGCCAGCCAGCCCCGGCGGCGCCCTCACCGACCGTGCCGGAGACGGTATTACCGCCGGTCACCGTCACCGCGCCGCCACCGGTTGCGTCATCCTCGGAGCAGATGATCCCGGGGCGGGACTTCGAGCTACGCCCCCAGGGCCGGCCCGCCGATGTCCTCCGCCTGATTCCGGGCCTGATCATCAACCAGCACCAGGGCGGAGGCAAGGCCGAACAGTACCTGATTCGGGGCTTCGACGCCGACCATGGCACCGACCTGGCGATCTTCGTCGACGGCGTGCCGGTCAACCTGCGCAGCCACGCGCACGGTCAGGGCTACGCCGACCTGCATTTCCTCATCCCGGAAACGGTCCGCGCCGTTGACGTCTTGAAGGGTCCCTATTTCGCGGAGTACGGCGACTTCGACACCGCCGGCGTGGTGAGGCTCATCACCCGCGACTACGTCGACGAGAACACGCTCGAGGTTGCCGGCGGCAGCTTCAACACGCAGCGGTACCTCGCGCTGCTGTCGCCGACGCGCGACGCACTGAAGACGTTCGTCGCCATGGAAGGGTATCGCAACGATGGCCCGTTCGATCACCCGAACGGCTACCTCCGCTTCAACGTGTTCGCGAAGGCGAGCACCGACCTGACCGAGGACATGCGGCTGTCGGTCTGGGCGTCCTTCTACCATGCCGAATGGCACGGCTCGGGCGAGGTCCCGGCGCGGGCGGTGCGAGCGGGTCTCATCGACCGGTTCGGGTCGATCGACCCGAACGAAGGCGGCATCACACAGCGGGCGACGGTCAACGCCGACTACGTGTGGAAGGTCGCGGACAATCAGCGCCTCTCCGTCAATACCTACGTCAGCTACTACACGCTCACCCTGTTCAACGACTTCACGTTCTTTCTGAACGACCCCGACAACGGCGACATGCTCAACCAGCGGGATCGGCGATTCGTGGCGGGATTCGACGCGCAGTACGAGATGAGGCAGCGGCCGTTCGGCATCCCGCTCACGACGACGGCGGGGATTCAATACCGTATCGATACGCCGCACGTCGTGCTCGCCAACGCCGTGCAGCGCCACCAGGTGAGCCGGGTGCAGGACGTGGACGTCGTGGAGCAGTCGTACTCGCCGTTCGTGAAATTCGACATCGTGCCGGTCGACAAGGTCCGGCTCGTCACCGGCGTCCGCGGAGACGTGTTCGCCTTCGACGTCAAGGATCGCGTGAACACGACCGAGGCGCGCGTGGCCGGAACGGCCACGAAGGCTCGGCCGGGCGTGAAGGCGAACCTCGTCCTCGGTCCCTGGGCGGAGACGGAGCTCTTCGGCAACTTCGGCACCGGCTTCCACAGCAACGACGCGCGCGCGGTCATCGCCAATCCGCGGCTCGACGCCTTGCCCACCGCCACCGCCTATGAGGTCGGCCTCAGGAGTCGGCTGCTGCCCCGCGCGGAGGTGTTCGCCACCTACTGGTTCCTCGATCTCGACAGCGAGCTGGTGTTCGTCGGCGACGAGGGCACGACCGAGGCCCGGGGGCGATCGCACCGCGAGGGCGTCGAGGCGGGGGCGAAGGTCCGGCTGCTGGACTGGCTGACCTTCACCGGGGACGTCACGTACACCGCGAGAGCGGAGTTCGTCGATACGGGCCAGGCGATTCCGCTGGCGCCGATATGGACCGCTCGCGCCGATCTCACCGCGCGCCTGCCGTGGGGCCTGTCCACGAGCCTCGAGATGCGTCACCTTGGCGATCGCTGGGCCGACGAGGCGCGGCATCACACCGCTCGCGGCTACACGCTCTTCAACTGGACCGGCCGCTATCGCTACCGGAATCTCGAGGCGTTCCTCAGCATCGAGAACCTCGCCAACACGGAGTGGCGAGAGGCCCAGTTTCTCTTCACGTCGCGGCTGCCGGGCGAGCCGGCCGGCGGCGTCGAGGACGTCCACTTCACGCCCGGCACTCCCCGGTCGTTCCTGGGAGGTGTCGCCTTCCACTTCTGACGACGCGGACGGACTGCGGGCTACCGGCCGCGCTGTTGCGAGAGAAACGCCACGAGATCCACGAGCTCGGCGACGGTCATCGCCTCCCGATACTCCGGCATTGTCGAGCGGCCGTCGGGCGCGGTGTAACCCGGGCCCTCCACGATCACCGCGTCCGGATTCACCACGGACTCCGCGATGTACGCGCCCGGGTGATGCAAGCCGACATCGGTCAGATCCGGACCGGCAGCGCTGGGTCGCGGAAACGATTCTCCGCGCACTCGATGACAGCGAAAGCATTCGAGGCGTGAGAAGACCTGGCGGCCGCGGTCGGGGTCGCCCGCAGGCAGCCGGAACGTCCACCCCTTCGGGACGCCACCGGCGGCGTGAAGCTCCTCCATCGTCGCGCGGTGCGGCGTCGCCGGCCCGTCGGCGTCGCCGACATGCGTGATGTGCGCGGCGTGGCGCGCCGGCGTGCTCTCACCGAGCACCGCGGTGAGCGCCAGCACGGCCAGCCCGATGGCGGCTTCGCCGGTGATCAGCGCGACCAGCCGGCCGAGCGACGGCTTGGCCGGGCCGAACAGCGCGAGACGACCGCGTCGGAACGCGCGCGCGGCGACGCCGCGGGCGGGCCGTCCGGTGAGCCGCGGCAGCAACGCGTAGCGGCTGGTTGCGCCGAGGACCACGAGGACGCCGACGAGCGCGATCTTGGCGAGCAGCGTGCGGCCGTACGAGCTGGCGATGAGCGCGGCGGGCTCGCGAACCTGCGCCCACGTGTTCCACGCTCCCGTGAGCACGACCGCCGCCAGCGTCCACGCCGCAACACGCGAGAAGCGGGCGACGCACGGAATGCCGACGGCAGCGCCCGCGGGCGCCACGATAGCCGCGAGCACGGCGAGACCGCCGATCCACAGCGACGCGGCGACAATATGGAGCCAGTCGAGCGCGACGCTGAGCGTGAGGTCGCCGCCGTCGGCGGCGTGGCCGAGGAGGGCCGTCGACAGCGCCACGCCGGCCGCGAGCGCCAGTGCCGCCGACCGCCGGCGGCGTCGCCGGCTCACCATCACCAGAGCAAGGGCGATCAGCGCCGCCATCCGCCCGAGCCACACGGCGCCGAAGTGCGTGCGCGACAGCACGAGCGGAAGCGCGGCCACCGCGCGCCCGGGTCCGCCGCCCGCCAGCGTCCCCGCCCGCAAGACGAGCTCAGCCAGCGTGGTGACGACGAGGATACCGACGCATGCCAGCGACCAGCCCCTCAGACGCTCGTGCATCGGCCGCGTGTCGGCGTCGGCGACCGGCGTGATCAGGCGCTCGACGGCGCAGCTTCCGATGACGCCCGCGAGCGCGGCGAGGCCGCCCCACCGGACGACCATCGCGACCGCCAGCGTCACTTGATCCGGAACGGGAAATCTCCCTCGGTACGATGACCGTCCCGCGCGACGACGCTCCAGTACACGCGATAGCGGCCGCTGGGAAGCGGCGGAACGTTGACGACCAGCACGCGACCGTTCCGCGCGTCGACGCCGCCGTCCCCGCGATCGACGCGCTGCTTCGCGGCGTTCTCGACCCGGATCGTGCTGAAGACGGGCTCGAGCTCGCCGTCGAAGACGATGCGCACGCTGGCCGGCGGCGTGTCAACGGTGGCGCCGACGCGCGGCTCCGAGCGCTCGGGGAACGCGTGCGCCCACACCGCGCTGGCGAGCAGCACCAGCGCGACGCAGGTCACGCTCCCTAGCGCGGCTGCGTGGGACCGAGCACGCCGTGGAAGGGCGTCCACGTGAAGATCTTCGGCGCGATGTCGTCGAGGTAGAAGTGCACCTGGCCCAGCACGCCGATGTTCTTGCCGGTACGCTCGTTCACCGGCACGAGCGCTTCGAGGCCGAGCTGCACGTAGCGCCCGAACCAGATGATGCCCGGATTGATGGTGCCCGTGGTGCGTCCGGCGTTGCGCGGATCGTCGAGCGGCGTCTGCATGACGAACTCCACGATCGGAATCATGCGATTGAGCGGCGCCGGCAACCCGACGTCGCGGACGAACGACTGGAGATATTGCAGGTTGTATTGCACGCTGAAGCCCCACAGCGCCGCGCTGGAGTTCACCTCGCGCTCGACGCTGATGGTGCCGTCCTCTTCGGTGCTGATCGTCCTGGTGGCGTGCCGCGTGGGAATCGACACGCCGAACGTGCCGGTGACCGCCAGCGGCTTCACGAGATCCAGCGCGTCCGGGAGATCGCCGAAGCCCTTGCCGAAGAACAGCGCGGGCGTGATCGTGTCGAACCGTTCCGCGTCAACCTTGCGGCTCCCGGTGCCGCCGACGTCCCACGACAGCCCCGCCGACACGAGCGCTTCGTGCGCGTCGCTGCGGAAGAACACGTATTTGAGCGATACCTCGAGGTTGTCGAAGCCGCTCACGGATCTGCCATCGTCCGGGTCGAGCAGGCGCCAGGCGCCGCCGAGGCTCAGGCCGAGGTCCGGGCTGAGGCGCTTCGAGATCTCGCCGCTGATCTCCGTTTCTCGCGTCGGCGGCCGGTCTCCGGAGCCCGGCGTCTTGATGTGCGAGACGGTCGGAAGCGACAGCTCGTCGGCGACGAACGGGTCGTCGATGCCAAGCGTCGCCGGAAAGAACCGTTTGCCGACCAGGCCGTGGGCGCCGACGACGCCCGCCGTCGACACGATCGACACCACGACGATCAGCGAGCAGACAGCAACCTGTGTCCGGCGCATAGCCGCCCTCCTCGGTGCACGAATGGTTGCGGGCGCTGCGGGACGGTCAGGCGGGACGCGAGGGTGGCGCGCGACCACGATCGGGGCGGGAGGCGCCGACGCGGGGCGGACGCTGCGTGGCCTCGAGCGCTGGGTTCGGCGCGGCAGCCGGGGGGCTGGCGACGGCGACCGCGCCTGGCGTGAGCGCGGCCGTCTGGGTGAAGCACGCGGCGAGTGCGCACTGGCCGGCGCTGTCGCCCTGCTCCAGGTGGTGCACGGAGTGGACCGCCGCGTCGGCGCTGACGAGCACCACGACGATGCTGAGCGCGAGGGCAGTCAGCCGACCCATAGCCGACACTGTACCGCGCTTTGCCGGCGGCCGTCCGTCGCGCGCCCGGTGCGCCGCTATTGCCGGGAAGCGCTGCCGTGGCACGGATATAATGCGGGCCGTCATGGCGCCACCGCTACATCCACCGCGTGAGGCCGGCGACCGTGATTGACGCGCTCGGGACGATCTTGCCGGTCGCGGGCTGGGCCGCCGAGCGGGCGCGCGGCGTCGAGATCACCGGCGACGCCGATCCCATCTTGCCGACGCCGTTCCGCATCGCGGAGGCCGGCGCCGCCGCGCTGGCCGCAGTCGCGCTCGCCGTGTCCGAGCTGTGGGAGCTGCGCACCGGTCGGCGTCAGGACGCCGCGGTCGATATGCGGCAGGCGACCGCCTCACTGCGCAGCGGCCAGTACATGAAGCTGGAGGGCGCGCCCGTGTCGACGGAGCGCAACGCCGTGATGGGAGTCTATCCGGCTCGCGACGGGCGCTTCAGCTACCTGCACTGCAACTTTCCCAACCACCGCGCCGCCGCGCTCCGCGTGCTCGGCGTGCCGGAAGATCGGGAAGCGGTACGGCAGGCGGTCGCGCAATGGGACGCCCTGCAGCTCGAGGAAGCCGTCATCGCCGCCGACGGCGCGGGCGGGATGGTGCGCACGATGGATGAGTGGGCCAGGCATCCGCAAGCCGCCGCCATCGCCTCGCTGCCGCTGATGGAGATTGTCAAGATCGGCGACAGCTCACCGGAGAAGCTGTCCGACGGTGATCGGCCGCTGTCGGGGATCCGCGTGCTCGACCTCACGCGCGTGCTGGCGGGGCCGACGTGCGGACGCACGCTGGCCGAGCACGGCGCAGACGTGCTGAAGATCACCGCCGCTCACCTTCCGAACCTGGGCTACCAGGAGTACGACACAGGCCACGGCAAGCTTTCCGCCCATCTCGACCTGCGCGAGCCGCATGACGTCGAGGTGCTGCGAGGTCTCGTCCGCGACACCGACGTGTTCTCGCAGGGCTACCGCCCGGGCTCGCTCGGCCATCGCGGCTTCTCGCCGGCGGCGCTGGCGCAGCTGCGGCCTGGCATCGTCTACGTCTCCCTGAGCGCGTTCGGCCACGTCGGGCCGTGGGCCGGACGCCGAGGCTTCGACACGGTCGTGCAAACGGTCAGCGGCATGACGAGCCGCCAGGGACAGCTGTTCCCCGGCGCCTCGCCCGGCCCGCAGTTCTATCCGGCCTCGGCAATCGATTACGTCACCGGCTACCTCATGGCGTTCGGGGCCATGGTGGCGCTCGCTCGCCGCGCCCGCGAGGGCGGCAGCTGGCTGGTTCGCAATTCGCTCGCGCAGACCGGCCGGTGGCTCCTCGGACGCGGCGAGGTGCCGGAGGCGCGGCTCGCGAACGTGCCCAGGGAATTCACGCCCGAAGAGCTCGCACGTTGGACCATCACGACCGATACGCCGGCTGGCCGGCTGCACCATCTTGCGCCGGTCGTCCGCATGTCCGAGACTCCTCCGCGCTGGGCTCGTCCGGCCGTTCCGCTCGGGTTCCACCCACCGGTGTGGCCGCGGCGCGCGGCGTAACCGCCGGCCCGCGCATCTCGCGCGCCGCCGGGCGCGCAGCGCGCCTACTCGTCGTCATCGTCCTGCTCGCCATCGCGTCGGTCGGCGTGGCGGAGGAGATCCAACCCGACCGTCCCGAGCTCACCGAAAGCGCGCGGCTCGTGCCGCGCGGTGCCGTGCAGCTCGAAGCCGGGATGGCGCTGTCGCAGGAGCGACGCGCGGCGACGGCGACGGAGAAACGCGTCGAGAGCGAGACCGACCTGCGAATCGGCGTCGCCGACGACGTCGAGCTGAATCTCGGCTGGGAGCCGCTCGTGCGGGTGCGGGGTCCCGACGACGCCACCGGCATCGGCGACGTGATGCTCGGGATCCGGTATCGATTCGTCCGCGGGACGGAGGAGCAGTCGTGGCCTCCGCACGTGGCGCTGAAGCTCTTCACCAGGCTGCCGGCCGCCGAGCAACCGATCGGAACGGGCCGACCGGACTTCGGCGCCCTCCTGCTCGCAAGCTTCGAGCTGCCGCAGGACTTCGAGCTGGAAGTGAACGTGGGCGGCGCCGCCATCGGACAGATGCGCGGCGGCGGCTTTCTCGGCGAAGCGATCACCACCGCCTCGCTGTCACGCGAACTGGCGCCATCGCTGCTCGGCTTCGTCGAGCTGCTGCTCAACTCGCGCACGGAGCGCGACGGACGCGGCCAGGTCGCCATCAACACCGGCATCGTCTATCGCGTCATGCCCAATCTCGCCGTCGACGCCGGGCTGCAGACCTCGCTCGCAGGCCAGGGTCCCGACTACGTCGTGCGCACTGGAGTCAGCGTCCTGTGGCGCTGACGGCCAGCGCCGGCTACCCGAACACGAAGCCCGCGTAGCCGGCCGCCGCCACCTCGTCACACTTCTCCCGGTACTTCGGCGCGCCGCCGGCGTAGACGATGAAGGTACGCGTCTGCTTGCCCGCCACGTTCGTGTTGATGCCCATCATCCACGAGTCGACCCGGGTGAAGAGCATACGTCGGCCGGTCTCGTGCACGTGCTGCAGCCACTCCTGCTCCGCCGCCGGCGTCGGCTCCACGCGGCTGTGGCCGCGCTCCCGCATGTGCGCGATGAGCGTGGTCACCCAGTCCACGTTCTGCTCGATGCAGCGCGGGATGTTGCAGAACGTGGCCGCGTTGTGCGGCCCCACCAGCGTGAACAGATTCGGGAAGCCCTCCACCTGCAGCCCGAGAAACGTGCGCGGGCCGTCCGCCCACTTGTCGCGCAGCCGCCGTCCGGCGCGGCCGCGGATGTCGATACGGTCGAAGGCCCCGGTGACGGCGTCGAAGCCGGTCGCGTAGATGAGCATGTCGAGCGGGTGGTGGCCGCCGCGGGTGTCGACGCCGCTCTCCGTGATCCGCTCGATCGGCGTCTCGCGCAGATCGACGAGGCGCACGTTCGGCTGGTTGTAGACCTCGTAATAGCCGCTCTCGAGCGGCACCCGGCGCGTGCCGAAGCCGTGGTTGGTCGGAATGAGCTTTTCAGCGAGGTGCACGTCCTTCACGCGCTGGCGAATCTTGCGGCGCATGAACTCCGTGATGGTGGCGTTGGCCTCCTCGCTGACCAGGACGTCGCGGAAGTTCCCCATCCAGATGCCGAAGCCGGGCTCGCGATACCGCTGCTCGAAGAACGCCTCCCGCTCCTCGGCGCTGACCTCGAGCGCCTTTCGCGGATCGGCGTCGTGGATGAAGCAGCCGAAGGACTGACGGCAGCGCGCGAATGTCTCCGCGTACGTGGCCTTGATCCGCGCCTGCGTGACGGCATCGATCGGACTGTTGTGCAGCGGCGCGCACCAGTTCGGCGTGCGCTGGAACACGGTGAGGTGACCAACGGTCTTCGCGATCTCGGTGATCGCCTGCACGGCGGTGGCGCCGGTTCCGATCACGCCGACGCGCTTGCCGCTGAAGCTCACCGGCTCGTGCGGCCAGCGCGCCGTGTGGTACGCCTCGCCGCGAAAGGCGCCGACGCCGGGGATGACCGGCATGGTCGGCGCCGACAACGGTCCGATGGCGGTGATCAGGAATCGAGCCCGCGCGCGCTGCCCATCCTGGCTGGTGACGTCCCACTCACCCGCCGGCTCGTCGTACACGGCGGCGGCGATCCGGCAGCCGAACTCGATGTCACGCCGGAGGTCCAGCTTGTCCGCCACGAAGTTGCAGTACCGCAGCGTCTCCGGCTGGGCGGCGAAGTGCTCGCTCCACTCCCATTCGGCGAGAATCTCCTCCGAGAAGGAGTACCCGTACGTCCACGACTCGGAGTCGAACCGCGCGCCGGGATAGCGGTTCCAGTACCAGGTGCCGCCCACGCCGTCGCCGGCCTCGAACACCCGTACGCGAAGCCCGAGATCGCGCAAGCGGTGCAGCTGATACATTCCGGAGATCCCGGCGCCGATCACGATGACGTCGAAGTCCGCGCTCATCGTCAGCTCCCCTGCAGCCGGCGGCCGTCATACGCCGCCGGGAGGCCCGCGTTGCCGCGCACGATAGACTTCATACGGAGGACACGGCCATGCGCACGGATCTGGTCGTCGGCGGTCGCTTCCCCGATCTCGAGCTGCCGGATCATCGCCGGCGCCCGGTGCGGCTTTCCGGTCTGGCGAACGGCTATCCGCTGATCGTGAGCTTCTATCGCGGCTACTGGTGACCGAAGTGCGCGGTGCAGGTCAGGCACCTCACGAGTATGCAGGATGAGCTCGCCGTCAACTACTGCCAGCTCGCCGTGGTGAGCACCGATCCACCCGAGGTGACGGCGGCCTTTCGAGCCGGGCTGGGCGCGACGTTCACGTTCCTCAGCGATCACGCCCGTCGAGCCATCGGTGAGCTCGACATCGTGGAGCAGACCGCGCCGGGCTTCGAGCACGGCCTCGTCGCGCTGCCCTACACGTTCTCGCTGCACCCGGATCTGACGATTCATCAGATCTATAACGGCTGGTGGTTCGTCGGCCGGCCGACGCTCGAGGAGCTGCGCCAGGACCTGCGCGCGATCATGCAGAAGTGCCGTGCCGACTACGAGTACGCGCCGTCACCCTCTCGCTGAGATCGCGCGCCGTCAGACGGCGGGGCTGGGCAGCGCGTGGGCGCCGGACGAGCGCGGCGGGCGGAACGTGAACGCGATGGCGGTGGCCGCGACGCCGATGGTGGCCGAGCCGACGAAGAGCCATAGGTAGCTGCCGAGCGAGTCGTAGAGCCACCCTCCCGCCCATGCTCCGAGGGCCATCCCGAGCGTCGACACGAAGGCGACCGCGCCGAACGCCGTGCCCATGATGCGCTCGCCGAAATACTCGCGGACGAGGATCGCGTAGAGAGGCATGACGCCGCCATAGGCGAAGCCGAACACGACCGCGAGCGCGTAGAAGCTCGCCAGCTGTCCGGCGAACAGATACAAGCTGACCGCGAACGCCTGCAGCGCCAGGCCCGTGACCAGCGTCCGCTTCGCTCCGACACGGTCCGCAACCAGCCCGCAGACGATCTTGCCGGTGAGCGACGCGAGGCCGGCCACGCTGAGCACCGTGGCCGCCGCCATCGCCGAGACACCGCGGTCGATGGCATGGGTCACCATGTGGAAGATAGGCCCCGAGTGCGTGGCACAGCAGGCGAAATACGCGAGCGCAATGGCGGCGAACTGCGGCGTCCGCAGTGCCTGCGCCACCGTGAAGCCGGAACCGCCGCCGGGCGCCGTCGTCGATCCCACGGCGATGGCGTCGTGCGACGGCGGCTTGCGCAGAAGCAGCGCGGCCGGGATGATCACGAGCCAGACGACATCGCCGAGCACGACCATCGCGAAGCGCCAGCCGTACTCCGTGATGAGCCAGCGCGCGAGCGGCGCCATGACGGTGGACCCGACGCTCAGCCCCGCCGAGACGAGTGCCACCGCCAGGCTTCGATGGTGGGTGAACCAGCGCGCGGTCGCGGCGGTCAGCGGCGTGTAGAAGCTGCCGGTCGCGACGCCGACGACGACGCCGAAGAAGATCTGGAACTGCGTCAGGCTGTCCGCCTGGCTGGCGGCGACGAGCCCGGCGCCGAGCAGGGCACCGCCGATGAGGACCACCAGCCGCGTGCCGAAGCGGTCGGAGAGCGCGCCCCAGAGGAACGATCCGACGCCCATGCCGAGCCAGTTCAGCGAGCTGGCGGTCGAGATCCCCATCCGGGACCAGCCCATGGCCTCGGCCATCGGCTGGAGGAAGACGCTGAGCGACAGCATCGCGCCCACCCCGACACAGGTGACGACGATGCCGACGCCGACGATGATCCAGCCGTAGAACACGCTCATGAATCCTCCGATGCCCTTTCGCAGTATGTCGAATGGGGCAAGCCGGAATCGACACGTGCTGCGTCGCTGGACGACGGCGTCGAACTAGAGGCCGGCGAGCGCGGACTTCATCTTCACGATGGCGTCGATGTGGGCGCGTGCGGAGAGTCCCGAGCCCATCGTGTTCACGGAGAGGTGGGTGGCCCCGAGCTCCCGCCACTCGCGCGCACGCTTGGCCCACTCGGTGGGTCCGCCGATCGAATACGGAAACCGTCCCTCGATGCCGACCGCGGACAGCGGGCGGCCGGCATCCTTTATATAAGCACGCACGCGGTCCAGCGTGTGGCTCGCCTCGTCGCCCGGCTGGAACTGCGGAAACCAGCCGTCCGAGATCGCGGCCACGCGCTTGAGCACGGGCTCGGCCATGCCACCCATCCACACGGGGATGGGCCGCTGCACGGGCAGCGGATTGATGCCGGCCCGATCGATGTGATGATACGCGCCGTCGAAGTCGATCACGGGCTCGGTCCAGAGCTTGCGCATGACGGCGATCTGCTCGCTCACCCGACGGCCGCGCGTGTGAAAGTCTTCGTTCAGCGCCTCGTACTCGACGTGGTTCCACCCGATGCCCACGCCGAGCCGCAGCCGCCCGCCGGTCAGGACGTCGACCGCGGCCGCCTGCTTGGCGACGAGCGCGGTCTGGCGCTGCGGCAGGATGAGAATGCCGGTGACGAGCTCCAGACGCCGCGTGCACGCCGCCAGGAAGCCGAACAGCACGAAGACCTCGTGAAAGGGGCTCTGGTCGGTGTACGGCGGCCGACGGCCCAGCGTGTCGAAGCGCTCGACCTTGCCGCCCAGCACGTGGTCGAAGACAAGCAGATGATCGTAGCCCGCGCCCTCGGCGGCCTGCGCGTAATCGCGGATCACCGCCGGATCCGAGCCGATCTCCGTCTGCGGAAATACCACGCCGAGTCTCATGATCTCAGTCTCCGAGGCCTTTGGCCCTGTAGATCGGCGCGGCACGCGGGCCCGACAGGAACTCGATCAACGCCCGGCCCGCGGCCGGCTCCTGCGCGTCGCTGACGAGGCCGACCGAGAAGATCGTCACCGTCTGCAGCTCTTGCGGCAACGGGCCGACGACCTCCACCCCGGGCACGGCCTTCAGCTCCGGAATCTGCGCCGCCGCAAGATCGATCTCGCCCGCCGCCAGCATCTCCCCGGCTTTCGTGCCGGTATCCTTGTACTTCGCTTTCACCTGATCCGCGATGCCCAGCCGCTCGAGCACCCGCGCGAACGCGACGCCGGAGGCCCCCTCGCGCGAGTAGCCGACCGACTTCGCCGCGAGCACGGCGGCTTTCAACGCATCCGGCGTGGCGATGTCCGGTTTCGGCGTACCGGCCTTCACCGCGACGCCGACCCCCGAGCGCGCCACCTCTTTCTTGCTGTCGCTCACGACCTTCCCTTGCTTCGCCAGGTCGTCGATGATGGGGCCGGTCAGAATCAGCACGTCGGCCGGCGCGCCGTCGAGGAACTTGCCCTTGAGGACGGCCGCCAGCCCGTACGTGACCGCGACGCGGTGCCCCGTGGCCGCTTCGAACTGTGAGAACAGCTCGGGCGTGGCCGGCTGCATGCCGACGGTGCTCAAGACCTTCACCTCGGCCGCGTACCCGCGTGCCGGCCCCACGACCGTGGCCGCGACGAGTACGAGCCATGCCGCAATCGCTCTCTTCATGTCGTTCCCCCGAGAAGCCGCACGCGAAGGCGCGCATCCAATCACTGCGCGGCGGCTCGCAGCGATTCTAGCTCGAATCGCGAGCGCGGTGAGTCCCGGCTCGTGCGCGTGCCATGCGCCGGCTGACCGGACGCTGAGGTAGCCGAATCGAAGGCATTCCTCGACATTTCCGGTGGCCTGGCGTAACCTGAGTGCGCCTACCACCGGACTTCCTGGCTGACGCAGTCTGGCGTCACGTCCCTTGGGATCTGGCTTTGGCCGCAGCGCTGTCAGCACGGGAGCGACACGACGTCTCTGCGGCTCGAGGCGGCTCGGTTGTCAATGCGCGCGTATGGCATCTCGGCGCTGGCGTCCGTCATGCTGATCGCGGCGCCCACGGCGCCGCTGGTACACGAGTTCTTCACAGAGGATCGCGGAAGAGGTGGCGTCATGACTCAGAAGCTCTTCATCGGTGGCTTATCGTTCTCGACATCGGCTGAGCGGCTGCGGGAGTTTCTGGGCGCCGTCGATGGTGTCGAGTCCGCGACCGTTATAACGGATCGTGCCACGGGGCAGTCGCGCGGCTTCGGCTTCGTCGAGATGAACAGCCTCGAGGCGGCCAAGACCGCCATGCGCGACCTGAACGGCCAGGAGCTGGACGGCCGCCGGCTGCGCATCGAGCTGGCGAATCCCTCGGGCGAGCGACGGAACGATTCCCGCGGCGGTGCCTCCGGCGGCCGGAGCTGGTAGAACAGATGACGACACAATGCAGGTAGCCGCGGTCGCGAAGGCGGAAGACCGCGGCTGGCGCTGGCGTATCGTCAACTACGCGGGCGACGTCATCGAGGAGTCGACCGAGGTCTTCGGCAGCATTTCTGCGGCGGTGGCCCAGGGCAGTGCGCGGCTACTCAAGCTGAATCTCGTCGATCGATCCGAACCGGCTCGGGCGTGGCGCCGGGTATCGCATCGTGGCTGAGACCGCGGTCGTGTCCACCGAGGGTCGCCCATGCCGCGCGTGATCACCGCGGCTCGCATCGAGGTCGCTGGCAATCAGATCGATCTCGCGCTGAAGGCGCTCAAGAAACACATGCTCAAGGAAGGCATCTTTCAGGAGATGAAGCGGCGTGCCTTCTACGAGAAGCCGTCGGTCAAGCGCAAGCGGAAGCAGGCGCACGCGCGCAAGCGGCAACGCAAGGCGCTCAAGCGAGCCAACGCCTCCGCCGACTGGGATCGGTGAACACTTCGGCTCCCACCGAGCAGACCTGGTGGCTGCTCGACTACTACAACGAACGCTCGCGGCTGCTCACGCGCGTTCGTGTGCAGGCGAGATTACCGGCCACCGCGACCACCATCGGCGCCCAGCAGCTTCTCGCCGCCCATCCCGCAGCGTCCCGACGCACTCGCCAGACCCTGCTCCGTCGGGCCCAGTCGAACGATCGGCTGCCTGACGGCTGGGTCCTCTATCGAATCGCCACGGAGTCCTGACCGCCGCCGACGATTCCCTTGACCCGCGCGATCATTTTCCCTACCGTCGCACGGGATGAGATGGCTCGGTCGTCCTTCGTCGCTGTCGCTCACCGCACTCTTCTGGTGGGGCATCTACGTCAGCATCCAGACTGCGGAGCGGCTCTTTCTCGTCGCCACCAGCCTCGCGCAGGAGCGGCCGACCGCCGCCACGCTGGCCAAGACCCTGACGACGGGCTTGCGCGCGGACCTCATCGGCGCCACCGCGGCCGTCGTCATCGCGACCGTGCTCGGCCTGATCCTCGGTGCTGCGCTGGCGGGGGTCCGACGGTGGCGTAACCGGCGTGGACCCGGATCGCCCTGGACGAACGGTGTGTGGATCGGAGGTCTGCTCATCGCGCTGGTGCTCCTGGCGGTCATGACGGTCGACATGGGGTACTACCGCTACAGCGGGCAGCGCCTCGACCTCGTGTTCCTCGAGTACGTCAGCGACGTCTTCGCCCAGGCAACCGAGGTCGATATCGCGCAGAGCCAGGTCGGCCGCCAGACGGCAGCCGAGTTCGGCGATGGCTCCAAATGGGCGGCCCACGTGGCGGGCTATGCCGCCGTCATGGCCGCCTGCGTGGCTGCCTGGTGGCTCGCGTTCGCTCGCGGCATCGGCCCGCTCGTGCGCCGGTATGAAACGTCCGCGCCGCGGGTGACCCGCGTCTTGCTGGCGCTCGCGCTCGTCTGGAGCGGCACCGGGTTCCAGCGCGGAACCTCGCTTCAGGTCAAGCGCGTCTCGATCAGCAGCTCGACGTATTACACGCTGGCGCAGAACCCGTTGTGGCTGTTCTCGGACAACATCGAGGGCATGCTCGAGAAACGCTTCGCCGGCTCCGATGCCGCGCTCAAGCGCCTGATGCCACCGCAGACCGCATTCGAGCTCGCGCGAGAGATGGTCGCCCCGGGCGCCACCTTTCCCTCGTCACGCTACGCGCTGGTCCATTCGACGACCACTGTCCCTGGCCTCCATCTGCAGCAAGCCACGGGGGCGGGACGACCGAACGTGCTGATGATCTTCGTCGAGGGCCTCGACCGGCGATTCCTGCAGCGAACGGTCCGCGGTATTCGGGTCACACCGTTCCTCGATCATCTGCGCGGCGACAGCGTCTACTTCGAGAACTTCTTCTCGAATGGCGCGTCGACGTTCCACGGGCTGTTCGCGTCCTTCTGCTCGGAGCTGCCGCGTCTCGGCTTTTCGGCCACCCGCACGCACTACGGCAACGAGTTCCTGTGCCTGCCGGCGGCCCTGCGCGCGGGGAACTACTCGACCGAGATGGTCATCGGACAGAATCGCGACCGCGGGCACTCCCGCTTCGGGCTGTTCATGGCCCGCAACGGCCTCGAGACCCTCCGCGACGAGGGCGACTTCGGACCGGAGGCTCGCAGAGGGCGACTCGGCGTGCTCGACGAGGGGCTGTTCGACCTTCTGCGGTCGCGGGTGGCCGCCGCCCAGGCTGGTAGTCGTCCGTTCTTCATCACCACGCTCACGACCAACACGCATCACCCGTTCGACGTGCCCGAGGATCACCCCGACGTCCGCGCGCTGAAGGACGAGCCCGACGGCTATGTGCGAGCGCTGCGCTATCTCGACACCGAGCTGGAGCGGTTCTTCACCGCCCTGCACCGCGACCGTCTGCTGCGGAACACCGTGGTCCTCATCCTCGGCGATCACGGGCGCCACGAACGGCGTCGCGGCACCGACGTCGAGCTGAAAGTCGGCCATGTCATGGCCCCGCTGTTCGTGTGGCTCGACGAGTCGCTTCGACAGCCGAGCAGCTACCGGCCGCGCACGGTGTCGACGGTCGCCAGCCAGGTCGACGTCGCTCCGACGGTCCTGTCGCTCACAGGCCTGTTGCCGCCCTTCGTCCCGTTCATCGGGCGGGACATGAGCTGCGCGCTGGCGACGGCCTGCCACGAGGACAACGTCGCGTACTTCACGAGCCACTACGACAACCTCATCGGTCGCGCCGACCGCGACGGCCTGTGGCTCTACTCCTTTGCCACGCAAACCCTCGAGCAGACCGACCTCACGCTGACGGCTGCGCCACGGGTCCGGAAGCTCAGCGAGCCGGACGCGGCGGCGAACTACCAGAGGCTCATCTCGCTCTACGTCGCCACCAACGTCCTGCTCGATCGAAACCGCATCTGGTCGTCGAAGGATTTCGCTCGCACATCGGTGAGCCAGGGGGTCGAGAGCGTCGTGAAACGTTAACGTCGGCACTCGGCCGTCCCTCCGCTTGACACGATAGTGAAACTTATGTTTCTCTACGTGATGTGGCCTCGCAACAGTTGCTCTTACTCCTGGTCGGTCTGCCGCCGAAGCCGTCCAGCCTCCGCGTGCGGGTCTGGCGGCGGTTGCGCACGCTCGGCGCCGTCCCCCTGAAGCGCTCCGCCTACCTGCTGCCCGACACCGCAGAGCGCTATGAAGATTTCCAGTGGCTCGCTCAGGAGGTGGAGCGTGACGGCGGGGAGGCCACGCTCATTCGCGTCGAGCAGATCGAAAACGTCGGCCCCGCCGACGTGCTGCGGCTGTTTCACGAGCCGCGCGATCAGGACTACAAACAGCTCGCCGGGCGCTACCGCAAGCTGCTCCACGAACTGGAACGCGGCAAGTCGGACGCCGCGCGCGCCCGCGTCCACGCCGAGGTCGCGCGCCTGGCGAAGGAACACCAACGGATCCGGGACATCGACTTCTTCGATGCCCCCGGCGGCGCCGAGGTGAGACGGCTCGAGGAGGCTATAGCCATGCGCAGCCGACGTCCGGAAACGCCACGCCGCGAGGAGCCGACCACGCTCGACCTCGCCAACCTGCGCGGCCGACGCTGGGTCACGCGTCCGCGGCCGCACATCGATCGCATCGCCTCCGCCTGGCTCATCAAGCGCTTCATCGACCCGGAGGCCGTCTTCATCTTTGCGCCGCCGGACCGATTCCCCGCCGACGCCATCGCCTTCGACGCGCCGGGCGTCGAGCTCACCCATCACGGCGAGGACTGCACGTTCGAAACGCTCATCAAGCGCGCGCGTCTGCGCGATCGCCGGCTCACCCGCATGGCCGAGCTCGTTCACGAGGCCGACCTGCGTGACGGCAAATTCCCGCACGAGGAAGCGCGCGGGATCGACCTCGCCGTCCGTGCCCTGCTCGCCGCCTCAGCCGACGACGCCCACGTGCTGGCACAGGGCATGTCGCTGTTCGAAGGCCTCTACGCGACGACCTCGAAGAAGGGGACCTGAGACCGTGCTCATCCTGTCGCGCCGGGACGTCATGGACTTGCTCACGCTGGACGCCTGCATCGCGGCCGTGGAAGCCGCGTTTCGGCTGCACGCCGAGCACCGCACGTTCGGACCAGCGGTCCTCGGCCTGCCGACCGAGGATGGCGGCTTCCACATCAAGGTCGCTGGCCTGCGCGGCGACCGCAGCTACGTCGCCGCGAAGACGAACGGCAACTTTCCGAGCAACGGACGGCGCTTCGCACTGCCGACCATCCAGGGCACGGTCGTGCTCGCGGATGCGAGCAATGGCACGCCGCTGGCCGTGATGGAGTCGGCCAGCGTCACCATGCTGCGGACCGGCGCCGCCACCGCCGTGGCCGCCAAGTTCCTCGCGCGGCGCGATGCGCGGACGGCGACGGTGATCGGCTGCGGCGTCCAGGGCGATATCCAGCTCGCCGCCATCAAGGCGGTCCTGCCCTTGCAGCGAGCGTTCCTTCTCGACACGGATCACGGCCGCGCGGAGGACGCCGCGGCGCGTGCAACCACACGGCTCGGCGTGCGCGCCGAGGCGGTCAAGGACCTTGGCGCCGCCCTCCGTCAGAGCGACGTCTGCGTGACCTGTACGCCCGCGCGGCGCGCCTATGTGATGGCGGGCGATATCGCGCCGGGCACGTTCCTCGCCGCCGTCGGCGCCGACAGTCAGGGCAAGCAGGAGCTGGACCCGGCGCTGGTGGCGAACGCGACGCTGGTCGTCGACTCCCTCGAGCAATGCGCCGAGATCGGGGAGCTGCAGCACGTGCTCGCCGCCGGGCTCATGCGACGCGAGGACGTGCACGCAGAGCTCGGGGACGTCGTGGCCGGGCGTCGCCCGGGGCGGACGCAGTTGGCGGAGGTGACGATCTTCGACAGCACCGGCACCGCGCTGCAGGACGTCGCGGCCGCCGTCGTCGTCTACGAGAAGGCGCAGGCGACCCGGCGTGGCACGGAGGTAAGGCTCGATGACTGAGCCAGTCGCGCCGACGGCGGGGATCGATCGTCCTCTCACTTCGATAGGAGGGCTCTCATGAAATGGATCACGCGCGAACGTGCTCGGGTCGATCGCATCGCGTGCCCGTGGCTGATCTCTCGCTTCGTCGATCCCGAGCCGCAGTTCCTCTTCGTCCCCGCCCGTGAGGTGCCGGCCGAAGCGAAGCGGCAGAACGCCATTCCGTATGACATCCCTGATGTCGAGCTCGGGCATCGCGGGCCTCTGTGCTCGTTCGATGCGTTCATCGACCGATACGAGCTGGCCGACCCGGCCCTCGGCGCCCTCGCCAGCATCGTGCGCGGCGCCGATACGGACGACCGTGCTCTCACACGAGAGTCCGCCGGTCTTTACGCGGCGGCGACCGGGTTTCAGGCCATCAGTCGCGACGACTTCGACAACATGGCGCATCAGTTCCCCATGTACGACGCGCTGTACGCGTACTGCCGGGCGCACAGCGCCGCCGTCCCCGCCCCGGCGCGCGTGCTGTTCGTGTGCCTGCACGGGGCCGCCAAGAGCGTGATCGGTGCGGCGCATTTTCGCCGGCTGGCCGCTGCGCGCGGACTCGCCGTCGGCGCCGTTGCGGCCGGGACAGAGCCTGACGCGGAGCTGGCACCGGGCGCCGTGAAGGGGCTCGCCGGCGATGGGCTCCGGCCGCCGGCGGGCCGTCCGCGGCCGGTGACGCTCTACGATCTCGAGAGCGCCACCCGCGTGGTGAGCTTCGGCTGCGACATCACGCCTCGTCGGGGACAGCGCGTGGACCAGTGGGACGTCCCTGCCGTGAGCGACGGCTACGAGCGCGCGCGCGACGGGATCGTGGCGCACGTGGAGCGCCTCGTGGCCGACCTGGCCGGTGGGCACTGAGATGCCCCTGCGCCAGCTCGGCTTCGTCGGTCTTCCGCCACATGCGAGAGCGGGTGGATTCGATCATGCCGCCGTGCACGAGCCGACCGGACGCGTCTACGTCGCCCATACCGCGAACGACGCCGTCGACGTGCTCGATATCACGACGCTGCGATACGTCCGCTCGATCCCCGATCTTCCCGGCGTCGCGGGAGCGCTCGTCGCCGAGCCGGACCTGGTCTTCACGTCGAACCGTGGCGAGAACACCGTCGGACTGTTGACGACGGCCGACGTTCCGCGTGTGGAGAAGGTCGCGGTCGGAATCCGCCCGAACGGCCTCGCCTACGACGCCGGCCGCGCGCGACTGCTCGTGGCGCACGTCGGCGACCCGACCAGCCCGGGCTCCTTCACCGTGTCGGTCGTCGACGTGCGTGCGCGGAAGCGCCTGATCGACGTCCCGGTCGCCGGCCGCACCCGCTGGGCGGTGTACGATCCGGCTACCGACGCCTTCCATATCAACATCGCCGATCCCCCGTGCATCGTCGTGATCGATTCGGCCGACCCGGTTCGCATCCGTCGCGTCGTCACCATGCCGGCGGCCGGGCCGCATGGCCTCGACATCGACGTGGCGGGCCGGCGCCTGTACTGCGCGTGTGATGGCGGCGTCCTGGCGGCGGTCGACGCCGACTCCGGAAAGGTGCTGGACCTCCATCCAATCGCCGGCGTTCCGGACGTGGTGTTCTTCAACGCCGCTCTGGGTCGCCTGTACGTGGCGATCGGCGATCCGGGGCTGATCGAGGTGTTCGACACCGGCGTGCTGCGCCGCCGGGAGACCGTGCCGACGGAGAGCGGCGCCCACACGCTGTCGTTCGACGCCGCGCGAAACCTCGTGTGCGCATTTCTCCCGCAGACACACCGCGCCGCCGTGTACGAGGATCGGGCGTGAGCCGGCGGGGGTGGTTCAAGGCCATTCTCGCCACGATGGTCGCCCTCGCAGGCGGCCACTCGGATCTCCGGGCGGCGCCGGCGGAGCTGAAGCTGCCCGACGGCGTGCCGACGCAGACGTTCGACTTCGACACCAAGGGCATCGACGGCTGGACCACCGTGACCGGGCAGTGGGCAGTCGAGGAGATGGCCGGCGCGCCGAGCGGGACGAAGGTCCTCGTGCAGCGCGCGACGCGCAACCAGTTCAACGTCATCGTCGCGCCCACCGCGTACGCCGACGTCGACGTGACACTGAAGTTCAAGCCGATCTCCGGCCGTGAGGATGCGTCCGGTGGCATCGTGCTCCGCTTCACCGAGGGCCGATACTACGTGGTGCGCGCCAACGCGCTGGAGAACAACTTCCGTCTCTACGTCTACGATCGCGGTCGTCGTCAGCTCGCCTCGGCGACCGTGAAGCCGCCGGCGCTCGGACAGTGGCACACCGTGCGTGTGGTCGCCGTCGGCGATCACATGCAGGCCTGGCTCGACGGCGCGCTCTACCTGGACCACCGCGACGCGCGCCTGGCCTCCGGCGGCGTCGGCCTGTGGACGAAGGCCGATTCGATCACGGCCTTCGACGACCTCGTCATCCGCGGCACGCCGCGGTGACACGGAGACCATGAGCGCCGGTAGCCTTGCCGGCTTCGTCCGCTACTTTCTCTACCTGGGCAGCCTGGGCTTTGGCGGTCCCGTCGCCCTTGCCGGATTCATGCACCGCGATCTCGTGGAGCAGCGGCGCTGGGTCTCGGAGGAAGAGTACCGTCTCGCGCTGGCCCTCGCCCAGATCATGCCGGGCCCCCTGGCAGCGCAGCTTGCGATCGCGCTGGGGTACTTTCGGCATGGCGTCGTGGGCGCGACCGCGGTGGGGCTGGCATTCGTCGTCCCCTCGTTCGCGATGGTGGTCGCCATCTCGGTCGCGTACGTCGGCTTCGGCGGTCTCTGGTGGATGCAGGCGCTCTTCTATGGCATCGGCGCGGCGGTGGTGGCGATCATCACCATCGCCGCCTACAAGCTCTCGCGCTCCACGAACAAGCGGGATCCGCTGCTATGGGCCATTTTCGCCGTCCTCGCCGTCGTGACGGCGGCGGCGCAGGCCGAGCTCGCCGAGTTCTTCGTCATTGCGGGCATGATCGTTCTCTTCGCGCGGGCGTGGCCGGGGCGCCGCCGGGCCGTCGGGCTCGCCGGCGGCGGCGCCGCCGTCGTCCTGCTCATCTCGCTGGCCGAGCGCTGGTTTCTCGGCGTCGGGATCGGCGGGCAACACGTGCTCGTTCAGATCCTGCTGTTCTTCACCAAGGCCGGCTCCTTCGTGTTTGGCAGCGGCCTGGCGATCGTTCCGTTCCTGCATCAGGGTGTGGTGCAGCAATTCGGCTGGCTGAACGAGCAGCAGTTCCTCGACGCGGTGGCAGTGGCCATGATCACGCCGGGGCCGGTGGTGATCACCGTCGTGTTCATCGGATTCCTGGTGGCCGGGATGCTGGGGGCGATCGCGGCCGGGATCGGAATCTTTCTTCCCGTGTACGTCTTCACCGTTGTTCCCGCGCCATGGTTCAGTCGCAATCGCGACAACGCGCAGCTCAAGGCGTTCGTGCAGGGAGCGACCGCCGCCGCCACCGGCGCGCTCAGCGGTGCCGTCGTCGTCATCGCCCTGCGCGCGATTCACGACGTCCCGACCGCGCTCCTCGCGCTGGTGAGCTTCGGTGCCCTCTGGCGCTACAAGATTCCGGAGCCGATACTGGTCGTCGTCGCCGCCGGCGTCGGCCTGATCGTGTGGCCGCTCATGGGATCAGGTCACTGACGCGCGTGGGTCGTGTCATCAGCCTCGCCGCCGGCGGCGAGCGGCAGGATCACCCGAACGGTCGTGCCGTGCCCGGTGGCGCTTTCGATGACGAGCTGTCCGTCGTGCGCCTGCACGAGATGCTTGACGATGGCGAGCCCGAGGCCGGTTCCGGGGACTTCTCGCGAGCGCGTTCGGTCGACCCGGTAGAACCGCTCGGTGATGCGCGACAGGTCGCCGGGCGCAATGCCGATGCCCGTATCGCACACTTCGAGCTCGACACGGTCGTCGACGCGCCGGGCGCGGATCACGACATGGCCGCCGGCCGCAGTGTACTTCAGCGCGTTGTCGACGAGATTGATCACGATCTGGTGCAACCGATCGTGGTCGGCGCGCACGTGGAGATGCGCTGGCACCTCCGATGCCAGGCCGACGCCCGCACTCTCCGCGCGTGGGCGGAGCATGGCCACGACCGCCTCCACCACGTGGCTCACGGGGACCGGACCCAGATTGAGCGACACGCGTCCGAGCTCGATGTTCGAGAGGTCCGTGAGGTCGTTCAGCAGCCGCGCGAGCCGCTGGGTGTGCCGATGCACGACGTCGAGAAACGCGCGTCCCTCGGCGGGATCCTCGACGCCGCCGAGCAGCGTCTCGACGTAGCCCTGGATCGCGGTGAGCGGCGTGCGCAGCTCGTGGGAGACGTTCGCGACGAATTCCGTCCGCACTTGCTCGAGCCGACGGAGGTCGGTGACGTCGTGAAGCACCATGACCACGCCGAGCGGGCCGGCACCCAGCGGGAGCGGCATCGCGTGCACCTGGATGCGCCGCGACGCCGGCTGATCGAGCGTGATCTCGCGCTTCAGCACGTCGCCCGAGAGCGCGCCGCGCGCTCGGCGCGCGACGCCATGGAGATCGACGTTGCGCAGCACTTCGAGCAACGGCTTCTGCGCGCCGTGGCCGGCCGGCACACCGAACATGCGGCGGGCCGGCTCGTTGATCAGGACGATCTCGTCGCGTCCGTTGACGGCCACGACGCCCTCGACCATCGCGTCGAGCATCGCCGTGATCTTGGCGCGCTCATCCTCGAGATCCTGGATCCGGTCGCGAAGGCTGGCCGCGAGCACATTCAGCGCCCGTCCGAGACTACCGATCTCGTCGGTCGACAGGCTCGGCGCCCTGACGTGAAAATCCCCCTGGCTCATGCGCCGCGCGACGCGCTCCATCTCCAGCAGCGGGCGCGTGATCCGCCGCGACACGAAGAGTCCGATCCCGAGCGCCGCCGCGAGGGCAACGACGCCTCCGGCCGCCAGCACACGGCCGATGGCGCGATGGGCGGCGGCGACAGCGGACACCGGCAGCGCCAGCCGGAGCACCCCGATCACGCGTCCGTCTTGCTGCACCGGCATGCCAACGTAGAACAACGCCTCGTGGACGGTCTCGCTCCTCCGCACGGCACGACCCAGGCGTCCGGCGAGCGCGGCCGCCACCTCGGGTCGGTGGCCGTGGTTCTCGAGGCGCGGCACGTCAGCCAAGGCGACACTCGAGTCGGCCAGCACGCGGCCGTCGCTGGCGATCAACGTCACCCGCGCCTCCGTCGGCGCCGCCGCGCGCGCGACGAAGGTCTGAAGCACCGCGGCCTGCGCGCCGGTGGTCAGCAAGCCCCGCGCGTCCTCATGGAGGAGGCGCGCGACGGTGGCGAGCCGAGCCTCGAGGGTGCGCTCGCTGAATGACTCGAGGGCCGCGCTGAGATAGAAGCCGGCCACCGCGAGGACGATGGCGACGAAGCCGACCAGCGTCAGCGTGAGCTTGAGTGAGACCCGGCGGCGTAGCGCGCTGACGAGGCCACGCACGGGCGCGTCAGTCCGTCGTCAGCTGGTAGCCGACGGCCTTCACGGTCACGATCCGGGCTCCCTCGTCGCCCAGCTTGGCGCGGAGGCGGCGCACATGAACGTCGACCGTGCGCGATTCGATGTCGTCGGCATTGGCGTAGCCCCATGCGCGCTCGAGAAGCTGCTCCCGCGACAGCACCCGGCCGCGCGACTCGAGAAGGATCTGCAGCAGCGAGAACTCGCGCGGCGCCAGCGCCACGGCGTTGCCGGCGACCTCCACGCGACGACGCTGGACGTCGAGCGTGATCCGGCCTGCGGTCAACGGCCGGCCGGCCGCAGCTCCGGAGCGGCGCCGCAAGACGGCCCGGATGCGGGCCACGAGCTCCTTCGGGGAAAACGGCTTCACCACGTAGTCGTCGGCGCCCAGCTCGAGTCCGACGATGCGATCCACTTCCTCGGCCTTCGCGGTCAGCATGATGATCGCGACGCCGGCCGTGGCGTCATCGCGGCGGAGACGGCGACACACCTCGAGACCGTCCACCCCGGGCAGCATGAGGTCGAGGACGACCAGATCCGGACACCGCTTCTGCACTTCGTGGAGCGCGGCGGTGCCGCTCGCCGCCGTCCGGCAGCTGTAGCCGTCACGCTCGAGATGGTGCACGACGAGCGTGCGGATGTCCGCTTCGTCGTCCACGACGAGGATCTCCGCCACGGCAGGCAGTGTCCCACACGTCGGGACCGGGGTGCTTCGCGCGGCGCTACCCCGTCGTCAGGACAGCGCGAACCCGCGCCTTGCCGCTGAGCATCCGCTCGTAGCCTTCATCAGCGCGCTCCAGCGGAACGAGCTCCGTCATCGCGCGCACGCCGGTCAGGACGCTGAATGCCAGCGTCTCTTGCGAATCGATCGACGTCCCGGAGGGCCAGCCGACGATGGAGCGGCGGCCGAAGATGAGCGACGAGCTCCAGCGGCCCTCACGCCCGGCTGACTCGGACAGCACGCATGCTGGGCGTGGCTTCGCCTCCTGTCGGTGTGATGGACCTCGCGTTGCCGGCGATTCGGTGCACAGGACGAACCGGGACGCTACAGCGACTCCGCTCGTTGCGCCCGCCCACCGCTCGTGGCATGGATGGCGGAGCGCGTGCCGCCAACGCAGCGGTGCGAAGGAGGAAGGTCGACGCGGACGCCATCTCCGCTCCGCCTCATCGCCGCGTTCAAGCTGGTGAAGAGCCTGCTAATCGGAACCGCGGGGCTTGGTGTGCTGCGATTGGTCCACACGGATATCGCGGACACCGCGTGGGCGGTCGCGACGCATCTGCGTCTCGATCCCGAAGGGCGCCTCGTCGAGCCCCTCCTGCGCCGCCTGGTGGGACTCGATCCGCACACACTACAGACGATGAGCCTCGCCGCCCTGGTGTATGCCGGGCTGACGCTGACCGAAGGCGTCGGCCTCATGCGGGGCAAACGCTGGGCCGAATATCTGACAGTCGTCGCGACAGCCTCGCTCGTCCCCCTCGAGGTCTATGAGCTCGGGCGCCACCCGTCGGCCGTCCGCGTCACCGCGCTGCTCGTGAATCTTGCGATCGTGGTGTACCTCGTGCTCCGCGTTCGCCGCGAGCGGCGGGTGCCGAACGCCTAGGCCCCCGCTGTCGCCGGACCGATCGCCGACGACGCCGGCGCGAGGAATGCGTGGAGGTCGTAGGCCAGAAGATCGCCGACGCGATCGACCGCGAGATCGGCGGGCGGGTTCGTCGCGAGGACCTCGGGATCGTGCGCATAGTGACCCTGTCGTGGAAAGACGGTGGTGACGCGACTCCTCCAGACTCGCTTCACGGCAGTCAGGATGCGCAGCTTGTCGTCCACCATGACATAGTGGTCGGCGGGATATCGTCGTTCGACGTCATCCAGCTCGCGCTCCTTGTGGACGTAGATCAACACGTTGCCCTCCACCACGTCCTGGATGCCCGACCGCTCGACCTTGCGCGGCTGAAACACCGCGTCGCCGTCGGAGAGGATGACCGTCGGCCCCCACGTGCGGAAGCGCTCCAGCACGTCGAGGGCGTTCGGATACAGCCGATTGGCGAAGGGGTAATCGACCATGAACGACGAGACGGTCAGCACGTGCGAATCACGGGGATGCTCGAGGCGATACCGCTGGAGCGCGCCCAAGTAGTCCGCGTAGCCCAGCTCGGTCCGCAGCTCCTCGAAGATCTCCCAGTACCGAGCCTGCCGTTCGCGTCCGATTTCTCGCTCCAGGTACCGCTTGAGATCGGCCGCGATGCGATCGTTGTCGACGAGCGTGTTGTCGATGTCGACGAGGAAGACGACCGGGTGCCGCGCCGTCACCGGCGCACTTCCCGGGACAGGTGCCGTCTCTGACGCCCAGGCGTAGCCGCCGACGCGGGACCCGGTCAGCCCAGCCATTCCGCTCGCGTCGGCAGCAGAGGAGACCATCAGGCAGCCACCATTTTAGCAGCCGCCGCTCAGCTCGATGACATGCGGGCGGCGTTCAAACCGGTGCCCTGAGGCTCATGCGAGCCATCGTGCCGCGCGGAAGGCACGTCCCACGCTGATCGCCGACGATCCCGGAGTGCGAGCATCGCCGAGCGACCGTGGCCGTCCCCTGCTCCGTGAGCCACGCTGATAAGCTGGGACGTGGTGCAGCTGTATGGTCAGCCCTGCGCTCGCGGTCGAGCTCGATGTCCTCGCGTCCACGGCCTCGCTCTTCGAGGCCCGCAGCGACGGCCGTCTCGAATGCCACGCCTGTGCCCACCGGTGTGCGCTGCGTGACGGCGATCGCGGCCTCTGCCGTGTCCGGTTCCGCCACCACGATCGGGTGATGGCGCCGTTTGGCTACGTCGCCGCTCGCCACGTTCGAGCCGTCGAGACCAATACCGTCTATCACGTGCGTCCCGGAAGCCAGGCGCTCATCATCGGCATGTACGGGTGTGACCTGCACTGCCCCTATTGCCAGAACTGGCGCATCTCACAGGCGCTGCGTCACGACACACCGGCACCGACACCATTCGCGGCCACGCCGGCGACGCTGGTGGCCGAAGCCGTGAACGCGGGCTGCGAGGTTCTCTGCGGCGCGTACAACGAGCCTCTCATCGCGGCCGAGTGGCTGCACGCGGTGTTCGCCGAGGCGCAGCGTTCGCGACTCGTCACCGGGGTCGTGTCCGACGGCAATACGACGCGCGAAACGCTCACGTACATGCGACCCGTCACCGA
Source organism: Candidatus Methylomirabilota bacterium (assembly GCA_036265915.1). Taxonomy (GTDB): domain Bacteria; phylum Methylomirabilota; class Methylomirabilia; order Rokubacteriales; family CSP1-6; genus AR12. The sequence continues at coordinate 70,381 of DATAOC010000134.1, forward strand.
CTTCTTTCGTGTCGATCTCAAGGGATTCACGGAAGATCAGTATGCGGCGCTCGGCGGGCGGTTCGCGACGGTGCTGGACTCCATCCGGATCGCTCGGAGTCTCGGCTACTGGGTGGAAGTCGTCACCCTCGTCGTCCCCGGGTTCAATGACGACCTCGCTGGTCTGCGTGGTGTTGCCCGCCAGCTCGCCGCCATCGACTGCGACATCCCGTGGCACCTGAACGCCTTTTACCCCCGCTACCAGTGGCGTGATCGGTCTCCACAAGGCGGTGGCTTGCTCGTCAGTGCCGCCGGCGCCGCGTACGCGCGCGGTCTCCGATACGTCTACGTGGGGAACCTCGCGGATCGAGTGGCAGGGCTATCGCACACGCGCTGTGCCGGGTGTCATGCCCTCCTCATCGAACGGCATGACTACCGGGTCCGGACGCGCCGTTGCCTCGACGGCATCTGCCCGGACTGCGGCGTCGGCATCCCTGGCCTCTGGCGGGACCGCGCGTCAGCCGGCTCGATGTCGCTTCCGCGCGTGCAGAGCTAGAGAGCGACACCGCGACCGTCATCGCTCTCGTGTCCCGTCGACAGACACGAGAGCACCGCCTCGTCGAGCTCGTTCCAGAGATCCGCCATCCTGGGCGCTCCTTTCGGTGTTCGCATGAGGCGAGCGTACACGCGTGCGATCTCACGAGTGTGACGGCCGCACGACGTCTTCTCGACGACGCCGTGGAGACTTCACGGGTTCGTCATCATCGCGTAACGTTCCGCGGCCATCCTCGCGGAGGCGATCGACTTTCGGGCAGGAGGACCGCGATGATCGAGCTCCTCGGTGTTGGCGTGATGGACCCCGCCGGCGGCTGGCAGCTGCGGCGCGTTACAGCAACGCTCGAGGCCGGCACGCTCGTGGCCGTGCTCTCGACACCTCCGGTGCACGCGGAGGCACTGCTCGCGGCCATCTCGGGGCAGCGCGTCCCGGACGAGGGCCGGATCTGGATCGACGGCTTGCCGCTCATCCGCCAGACGGCATCGCGGGTCCGCCGACGCATCGCCGACATCGACGCCGCGCAACCGCTGCAACGCTCCGCCTCGGTCGTTGACACCGTCTCGTGGATGAGCCGACGTCGCCGGTGGCTCTCGCTGCTGACCGAGCCGGCCGGCGCACACCGCGACGCCGTGCTGCGCAGCCTCGCCACCGTCGGTCTCATCGACCGCAGCCGCGTCCGGGTCGGCGAGATATCGGACGTCGATCGAGTGCTGCTGAGGTGCGCGGGCGCCTTGACGCGCCCAGTGACCGCCGTCGTCATCCGGAACATCGACCAGTGCGTCTGTGCCGACGCGATGGCGCACGTGCTCCAGCGACTGCGGATGCTCGCGCGGCAGCGGCGGATCACGATCGTCGCCGGAGCCACGGACGCGGTCACCGCGGCCGGTGTGTCCGATCGCGTCGTGTGGCTGTCGCAGGGGCGGTTGCTGGATCGGGGGGCCATCGCCGCCGGGCGATGCCCGGAACCGGCGTGATGCGTCACCGCGCGCTCGATCTCGTGGCGCGTTACGCGAGGGCACGCCAGCCCGCGGCCGACCACGGCGTCGACCAGCTCACCCATGCGCTGCAGTGCGCGGCGCTCGCCAGCGCCGAGACCTCCGATAGCGAGATCGTTCTCTCCGCGCTGCTGCACGACGTCGGGCACGTGCTCCTGCACGACCATGTGTGGCATCCCGAGCGGCCCGAGCTGCATCACGGGCGGGTTGGCGCCATGCTCGTGCGCCCGTTCACCTCGGCGCGCGTCGCCTGGCTCGTCGAGTCTCACGTCGATACTCGGCTGTGCTTCGCCGGCGATGCGGAGCCGCGCTTGTCACCGGAGCGGCACTCGTGGCTCGCCGATGCGGTGCGCATTCGACGGTGGGACCGCGCGGCGAAGCACGCGCCGTTCCCGCCGCCGCCGCTCATCGCGTACCGGACCGTTCTCGAAAGCCAGTTCGGTCCGCAGACCTGGAGTGATGCGCCCGGAATCGGAACGGTCGTTCACGGACAATTTACCGCGTCGTAACGCTCCCGTAACCTTTGCACGCGACACTCGACTCGTCTATGGACGGCCTGGCCGTGGCTCGAAAGCCTCTTCCCCGCGTGCTGGTGGCCGAGGACGAGCCGGACGTGGCAGAGCTGCTGCGCTTCAACCTGACCGGCGACGGCTACGACGTCAAGGTCGCGGCCAATGGCGCCGAGGCGCTCAGACAGGTGCAGCAGCTGAAGCCCGACGTCGTTCTCCTGGACATCATGGTTCCCCAGCTCAACGGCTGGGAGATCTGTCGGCGGATCAAGCAATCGGCGGAGACACGGGGAACCGCCGTCATCATGGTCACGGGCCGCGTGGAAGAGGGCGACAAGGTGCTCGGCTTCGAAGTGGGCGCCGACGACTATGTCACCAAGCCGTTTGCGATTCGCGAGCTGCTGGCGCGCGTCCGGGCCGTTCTGCGACGTGCCCATGCCGGGGATACCCGCGGCGCCGCCACGGTGAAGCTGGGCGGCCTCGAAGTCGATCGTTACCGCTTCGAGATCCGGATGAACAGCCGCACCGTCAAGGTGACCCGCCGCGAGTTCGAGCTGCTTGCGATCCTGGCCGGGGCGCCTGGACGAGTCTTTACCCGCGAGGAGCTCCTCGACGCCGTCTGGGGCCGCGATGGCTTCGTGGAGCCCCGCACGGTCGATGTCCACCTCGCTCGGCTCCGTTCGCGCTTTGAGGCGGCCGGGGTTCCCGAGCCCGCGATCGAGACCGTCCGCGGTGTCGGCTACCGCATGCGGGAAGCCGGGCGAACGGACACATGACACGCCCAGAACTGAAACCACATGAGCAAGGGGGAGCCCGTATGACCCGGACGATCGTGGGGACCATCGCCGTGCTGACGATGACGTTGTCCGCCTGGGCGGGGCCGGTGGCGGCCCAGGTGCTCATCAACGGCGCGGGCGCGACGTTTCCCTATCCGATCTATTCGAAGTGGTTCGATCAGTACACGAAGCTGGATCCCGGCGCTCGCTTCAACTACCAGTCGATTGGCAGCGGCGGCGGCATCAAGCAGATCAGCGCGCGGACGGTCGACTTCGGCGCCACGGACGGACCCATGACGGAGGAGCAGCTGTCGAAGGCGCCCGGCGCTCTGCTTCACATTCCGACCGTGCTGGGGGCCGTGGTGGCGACCTACAATCTCCCCGGCGCGCCCGCGCTCAATTTCGCCGGAGACGTCCTGGCCGACATCTTTCTCGGGAAGATCACGAAGTGGAACGACGCTCGGATCGCCGCGACGAACCCCGATGTGACTCTGCCGAACCAGCCGATCATCGTCGTGCATCGCTCGGACGGCAGCGGGACGACGTACATCTGGGTCGACTATCTATCCAAGATCAGTCCGGAGTGGCAGCAGAAAGTCGGCCGAAACACGTCCGTGAACTGGCCGGTCGGGCTTGGCGGCAAGGGCAACGAAGGCGTCGCCGGCCAGATCAAGCAGACGCCGGGCGCGCTCGGCTACGTCGAGCTCGCCTACGCGGTGAAGAACAAGCTCCCGGTGGCCGCCATCAAGAACGCCGCGGGGAAGTTCGTCACCCCGACCATTGCCAGCACGACCGCCGCCGCCGCCGGGGCGGCCAAGGACATGCCGGCGGACTTCCGCGTGTCGCTGACGAACGCCCCCGGCGACGCCGCGTATCCCGTCGCCAGCTTCACGTGGCTGCTCGTGTACAAGGATCAGCCGGATCAGGTCAAGGGCCGATCGATCGCGAAGTTCCTCTGGTGGGCGACGCACGAAGGGCAACGCGACACGGAGGAGCTGCTGTACGCTCCACTGCCGCCGCAGGTGGTGGCGAAGATCGAGGCGACGCTGAAGACCATCACCTTCAACGGCGAGCCGCTGCTGGCCGCCCGCTGAGCGGATGACGACCGCGACGCTTCCAGTATCCGTGGCCGCGCGACGCCCACGCCACGCGGTTCGGGCCCCGGGCGATCGGTGGTTCCTGCGCACGCTCCGTGGTGCAGCGCTCGCGCTGGTGGCGCTCGTGCTGAGCATCGTCGTCGAGATGTCGGTGTCCGCATGGCCGGCCATCCGCGCCTTCGGCACGCGGTTCCTGACGACATCGACGTGGGATCCTGTCGCCGAAACATTCGGAGCGGTGCCGTTCCTCTACGGCACGCTGCTGTCGTCGCTGCTCGCGCTGATGGTCGCAGTGCCGCTCGGCATCGCGGCGGCCATCTTTCTCGCCGAGCTGGCGCCCGGCTGGCTGCGCGGCCCGATCAACTTCCTGACCGAGATGGTGGCAGCCGTTCCGAGCGTCGTCTTCGGATTGTGGGGAATCTTCGTGCTGGCTCCGCTGCTGCGCACGTGGCTGCAGCCCGCCCTCGGCAGCACGCTGGGCTTCTTGCCACTCTTCCAGGGGCCGCCATACGGCGTCGGCATGCTGGCAGCCGGAATCATCCTGGCCATCATGATCGTGCCGTACATCACCGCCGTGAGCCGGGAGGTTCTGCTGGCGGTGCCGAACGCGCAGCGCGAGGCGGCGCTGGCGATTGGAGCGACGCACTGGGAGACGACCCGGCTCGCGGTGTTGCGGTACGCCCGCTCCGGGCTCGTCGGCGCCGTGCTGCTCGCGCTCGGCCGGGCGCTGGGCGAGACGATGGCCGTGACCATGGTCATCGGCAACCGTCCCGAGGTAGCGATCTCCCTGTTCGCGCCCGGCTACACGATGGCCAGCGTCATTGCCAATGAGTTCGCCGAGGCCACGTCCGATCTGTACCTCGCCGCCCTCGTCGAGATGGGGTTGCTGCTGTTCGTCGTCACCGTGATCGTCAACGGTCTGGCCCGCGTCCTGGTGTGGCGCGTCGGCGGGCCGGTCAAGCAGGTCCGCGAATGAAGCCGCGCCAGCGCCGTCTCGTCAATCGGCTGATGTCCGCGCTGAGCGCCGTGGCCGCGGTGGCGACGATCCTGCCCCTTCTTCTCATCTTCGGCTTCTTGCTGTACCAGGGCGCCTCCGCCGTCAACGTGGAGTTCTTTACGCAGCTGCCCAAACCGGTGGGTGAAGTCGGTGGCGGGATGGGCAATGCGATCGTCGGGAGCCTCATTCTCGTCGGCATGGCGGCCGTTCTCGGCGTTCCCCTCGGTGTTCTGACCGGTGTGTACCTGGCGCAATCGCGCGACACGCGGCTGCCGTGGATCACCCGCTTCCTCGCCGATGTGCTGAATGGCGTGCCGTCCATCGTCATCGGCCTGTTCGCCTATGCGCTGCTGGTGTTGCCGATGCGTCGATTCTCGGCGGTGGCCGGGGCGGCCGCCCTCGCCATCATCATGCTGCCCATCGTCGCGCGAACCAGCGAGGAAATGGTCCGGCTCGTCCCCGCCTCCCTTCATGAAGCGGCGCTCGCGCTCGGCCTGCCCGAGTGGAAAGTCATCCTGAGAGTCGTGCTGCCGACGGCGCGCCCAGGGATCATCACGGGCGTCATGGTGGCGCTGGCGCGCGTGGCTGGCGAAACGGCACCCCTCCTCTTCACCGCATTCGGCAACCGCTTCTGGCACCACGGCGTCGATCAGCCCATCGCGGCACTCCCGCTCCAGATCTTCGCCTACGCGATCGCCCCCTACGATGACTGGCACCGGCAGGCGTGGGCCGGCGCCCTCGTGCTCATCGTCCTGGTATTCGTCGTGAGTCTGACGGCACGGCTGGCCACCGGTCGGCGTGCCGGCGCGATGAGGTGAGGAATGGCTGACGGGATTCTCGTCAAGGAGCTGCGCGCGTGGTTCGGTCACACACAGGTCCTGCGCGGGATCGACGTCACCATGGCGCCGCGCGAGGTGACGGCCATCATCGGGCCCTCCGGGTGTGGCAAGTCGACCTTCGTGCGATGCATCAACCGGATGCACGAGGTCGTCCCGGGGGCCGGCGTCGAAGGATGCATCCTCGTGGAAGGCCACGACGTGTACGGCGAGCACGTCGATCCCGTGCAGGTCCGGCGGCGCATCGGCATGGTGTTCCAGCGACCGAACCCGTTCCCCACGATGACGATCTTCGACAACGTCGCCGCGGGCCTGCGCCTCGCCGGCGTGCGGGACCGCGCGCGGCTCTCCGAGGCCGTCGAGCGAGCGCTCGAGCAGGCGGCCCTGTTCGACGAGGTGAAGGATTTTCTCGACCGGCCGGGATCGGGGCTCTCCGGCGGCCAGCAGCAGCGCCTGTGCATCGCGCGGGCCCTGGCCGTCCAGCCGGAGGTGCTGTTGATGGACGAGCCATGCTCGGCCCTCGACCCCATCGCGACGGCGAGGATCGAGGAGCTGATTCTCGAGCTGAAGCGTGACTTGACGGTCGTGATCGTGACCCACAACATGCAGCAGGCCGCGCGCGTCTCCGAATCGACCGGCTTCTTCCTGCTCGGCGAGCTGGTCGAGTTCGGGCAGACCAAGACCGTGTTCACGAACCCGCGAGACAAGCGGACGGAGGACTACATCACCGGGCGGTTCGGGTAACGCCATGCAGCGCCATTTCCACGAAGAGCTCGACGGGCTGAAGCAAACCCTCCTCGCGATGGGAGCGCTCGTCGAGGACCAGATCCGCGGTGCGCTGGCCGCGCTGCTCGAGCGCGACGGCGCTCGGGCCGCGTACGTCATCGAGACGGACGGCCAGGTCAACGCCTACGACGTCGAGATCGACGAGAAGTGTGTCGAGCTGCTGGCGCTTCACCAGCCGGCGGCCGGGGACCTGCGCTTTCTCACCACCGCCATGAAGATCGTGACCGACCTCGAGCGCATCGGCGATCAGGCCGTCAACATCGCCCAGCGAGCCATCGAGCTGAACGACGAGCCGCAGCTCAAGCCGTACATCGATCTGCCGCGGATGGCGGAGCGCGCGCAGCGGATGGTGCGCGAGAGCCTCGACGCCTTCGTGGCGCGTGATACCGCGCTGGCCCGGCGCGTGTGCGCCGAGGACTCCGAGGTCGACGCGCTGAAGGAGCAGATCTTCCGAGAGCTGCTGACCTTCATGATGGCGGATCCGAAGACCATCCCGCGCGCGATCCGGCTCATCCTGATCTCCCGCTTCCTCGAGCGCGTCGCCGACCACGCGACCAACATCGCCGAGATGGTGATCTACCTCGTCGAGAGCAAGATGGTCCGGCACACCCTGGCCTAGCCGGCCGCCGTTGCCTTGACACGTCGAATCGTCGGGGACTAGACTCGGCCCCGCATTCGACCCGCGCGATGTCTCGCCGTTTGACGCGGAGTACGCCGCCGCCGTCAGCAGCCGATGCGAAGGAGGACCCCGTGGCCGGCGAGTACGAGAAGCTGCGAGCGAGCATCACGGCCGCGCTCACCGTCCCCGAGCGCTTCAACTTCGTCGCCGATACGTTCGAGCGCTGGTCTTCCGACCGTCTGTGCATCCTGTGGATCGACGACGCGGGCGCGGAGCAGCGCGTCTCGTGGCAGCAGCTCGCGCACAGCGTGAACCGTGTCGCGAACGTGCTCCGTGCGCAGGGGGTCAAGAAGGGCGATCGCGTGTTCATCCAGGTCGGCCGGGTCCCCGAGTGGTGGGAGACGATGCTCGCCTGCCTGAAGATCGGGGCCATCTCGATGCCGGGCACGATCATGCTCACGCCAAAGGACATCGCGTACCGGATGCGGCTGTCCGAGCCGGTGGCCGTCGTCACCGAGGCGACGTTCGCGTCGAGATTCGAGGAGGTGCACGACACGGCAACGTCCGTGAAGGCCTACCTGTGCATCGGCGGCAAGCCCGACGGCTGGCTCGACTTCCGGGCGAAGCGCGACCATGCGTCCCCTCACGCGCAGGCCGAGGCGACGCGTGCGACGGACCCGGCGATCCTGTTCTTCACTTCGGGCACCACTGGCTTCGCGAAGATGGTGATCCACACGCAGGCGAGCTACGGCATCGGCCATACCGTCACCGCCAGGTACTGGATCAATCTCACGCCCGCGGGTCTGCACTGGAACATCTCCGACACCGGATGGGCGAAGGCGGCCTGGAGCAGCTTCTTCAGCCCGTTCATCTCGGGGACGGCGCAGCTCGTCCACAACCCCACCGGGACGTTCAACGCCAGGCGCGTCCTGGACATCCTCGCGAAGTATCCGGTCACCAGCGTCTGCGCGCCGCCGACCGTCTTCCGCTCCGTCGTGCTCGAGGATCTCGGGGCTTGGAAGTTCCCCGCGCTCGAGAGCTGCATCGCCGCGGGCGAGCCGCTCAACCCGGAAGTCATAGCGACCTGGCGCAACGCCACTGGCCTCGAGATCCGCGACGGCTACGGACAGACGGAGACGTGCTGCATCGTGGCGAACCACCCGGGTCTGGCGGTGAAGCCCGGCTCGATGGGCAAGCCGTCGCCGGGGTACGACATCGCCATCATCGGCGACGACGCGCAGCCGGTCGCCGCCGGCAAGGAAGGCGACATCGGCATCCGCATCACACCGACGCGCCCCGTCGGGCTCTTCCACGAGTACTGGAAGAACCCGGAAGCGAATCGTCAGTGTGTGCGCGGCGACTACTACATCACGGGCGACCGCGGGACGATGGACGCTGACGGGTACATCTGGTTCGTCGGGCGTGCCGACGACGTCATCCTCAGCGGCGGCTACCGGATCGGGCCGTTCGAGGTCGAGAGCGCGCTTCTCGAGCACGAGGCCGTCGCGGAATCCGCCGTCGTCTCCAGCCCGGACCCGATCCGCGGCGAGATCGTGAAGGCGTTCGTCGTCCTGAAGCCCGGGCACACCGGCTCGGAGGCGCTCGCGACCCAGCTGCAGGATCACGTGAAGACCGTGACCGCGCCCTACAAATACCCGAGGAAGATCGAGTTCGTCACGTCGCTGCCGAAGACGGTGAGCGGCAAGATCCGCCGGATCGAGCTACGCAACAGCGAGTGGGGACGGTAGAAGCCGCGGGAGGACCGTGTGAATCCACAGGAATCGATCACCGCAGACTCCATCGAGCGGCTGTGTGCCCTCGCGCGGCTCCCCTTGCCCGCGGAGCGACGGCGAGCGCTGGCGCCGATGTTCGCGCAGCTGGTCGCCGCCGCCAACGAGCTCAGTCGCGCGATGAGCGACGGCCGCTACCGCCACATCGTGCCCATCCTGCGATTCCCGGAACGCTGAGGACGCGGTGATGACCGCCGGCGACCTGTCGGGTTTGACGATCAAGGACGCGGCGCAGCGGATCGAACGCCGGGCGTTGTCGCCGGTGGAGCTGACCGACGCCGTGCTCGAGCGCATCGGACGCATGAACAAGTCGCTGAACGCCTTCATCACCGTGTGCGTCCCCCAGGCGCGCGAGGTCGCCCAGGCGGCGGAGAAGATGATCGGCGCCGGTTACCATCTCGGTCCCCTGCACGGCATCCCGATCGCGATCAAGGACAACATCTACACGCGCGGAATCCGGACGACGGCCGGGTCGAAGATCCTCTCGGATTTCACCCCCGAGGACGATGCCACGGTCACGGCGCGGCTCAAGCGGGCCGGCGCCGTGATCATCGGCAAGACGAACCTGCACGAGTTCGCCTGGGGCGGCACTACCGACAATCCTCACTACGGCACCTGCCGCAATCCGTGGAACCCCGAGCGCTTCCCGGCCGGGTCGAGCGGCGGCTCTGGCGTGGCCGTGGCGGCGCGCCTGTGCCTCGGCGCGCTTGGCACCGACACCGGCGGCTCGATCCGGCTGCCCTCGTCGGTGAACGGGATCGTCGGCATCCGGCCGACCATCGGTCGCGTGAGCAATCACAACGTGGTGCCGCTGGCGTGGACGATGGACACCGTGTCGCCGATGACGCGAACGGTGGAGGATTGCGTGCTGATGTTCGAGATCATCGCCGGCTACGACGCGCTGGACGACCACTCGGCGCAGGTGCCGGTGGCCGACTACCGCGCGCAGCTGACGCGCGGCGCCCGTGGGCTGCGCATCGGCCTGATCCGCGACTACTCGCTGTCGCACGTCCAGCCGGCCGTCGGCGACACCATCCGCGCCGCCCTGAAAACGCTTGAATCACTCGGCGTCGAGATCCACGAGGTGAGCATGCCGTCGATTCACGGCAACATCTCGGCCCAGCTCACGATCGAGTCGTGCGAGCCGAGCACCTACCATCAGGAATGGCTGCGCACCCGCCCGGCCGACTACGGCGAGGACGTCCGGACGCTGCTCGAGCTCGGCGAGATGTACCTGGCGACCCACTATCTTCAGGCGCAACGCTACCGCAGCGTGCTCCGCAAGGAGTTCCTCGAGGGCTTCAAGGGCGTCGACGTCTTCGTCACGCCGACCCTGCCCTTCACCGCCACGCCGTGCGGCGCGACGACGGTGGCCATCGAGGGTCACCGCGAGGAAGACATGCTGTCGGCGATCATGCAGTTCACCGGCGTCCCGAGCCTGGCGGGTCTGCCCGCGCTCTCCCTGCCCGTCGGATTCGATGGCGACGGGCTGCCGGTCGGCATGCAGGTGATCGGGCGGCCGTTCGACGAGGCGACGCTGTTCCGGCTCGGCCACGCCTACCAGCAGGCAACCGACTGGCACACGCGGGCGCCGCAGCTCTAGGAATCGCTCAGACGGCCAGATAGTCGCGCACGATGTCCTCGTCCATCACGCGCTCGGGGGCGATCTCCCGGGCGATCCGGCCCTTCTCCATGACGTAGATGCGCCGCGCCAGCGCGGCCGCGAACTCGATGTTCTGCTCGACCAGCACGACGGCGAGTCCCCGCGCGCGGCTGATGGAGGCGATGCGCGCCTCGATCTCCTGCACGATGCTGGGCTGGATGCCCTCGGACGGCTCGTCGAGCAACAGGACCTTGGGACCGCCCGCCAGCGCGCGACCGAGCGCGAGCATCTGCTGCTCACCGCCGGAAAGCGTGTCGCCGCGCTGGCCGTAACGCTCGCGCAGACGAGGAAACTCGGTGAGCACCTCCTCGACGAGTGCGCGTCCGCCGGCGGGGCTCAGGTCCGCTCCGATGAGGAGATTCTCCTCCACGGTCAGTCCGGCGAAGATCATGCGCCCCTGCGGCACGTAGCCGAGGCCGCGACGGGCCCTCTCATATGCGGGCAGCCCGGTCACGTCGTGGCCGTCGAGCTCGATGCGGCCCGATCGCACGCGCAGCAGGCCGATGATCGTCTTCAGCAGCGTGGTCTTGCCCACACCGTTGCGCCCGATGATGGACACGATTTCGCCCGCGGCCACGGTGAGACTCGGCCCCGTCAGCACCGGCGTCCCGCCGTAGGCGACGTGCACGTCAGCGACGGACAGCATAGCGCGCACCCTTTCCCAGGTAGATATCGCGCACGCCGTCATGGCGCTCGATGTCCTCCATCGAGCCCTCGGCGAAGACCTCGCCCTGGTGCATCACGGTCACGCGCCGGGCGATCATGCGGATGAAGTTCATGTCGTGCTCCACGACGATGACGGTGGCCGTCTCGTTCAGCTTTCGCAGCAGGCGCACGGTGCTCTTCACTTCCTCCACCGTCATGCCCGCCGTTGGCTCGTCGAGCAGGATGAGCACCGGCTCGCCGACGCTGGCCATGCCGATCTCGAGCCATTGCTTCTCGCCGTGCGACAGCCAGGTGGCGAGGTGACTGGCGCGCTCGGTGAGCCCGACGACCTCGAGCATCTCGATGGCTCGCCGGCGCCCCTCACGATTGCCGAACTTGAACTCGGCGGCCAGGTGCAGGTTGTCGAGCACGGTCAGCTCCTCCAGCACGCTGGCCACCTGGAACTTGATGCTCATGCCGAGTCGCGCGACCCGGAACGCGTCCCACCCGGTGACATCACGGCCGCGGAAGCGGACGGTGCCGGAGGTCGGCCGCATGGCGCCGCTGAGCGTCTTGAAGAAGGTCGACTTGCCGGCGCCGTTGGGGCCGATGAGACAGCGGAGCTCACCGGCGTTGACGGTCAAGTTCAGGTGCACGGCCCGCAGCCCGCCGAAGTACTTCGTCAGGCCGGTGACCTCGAGAATCGGCTCCGGCGTGCCGGCCGGCTCGTTCAGAACAGGCACAGGTCCGCCTGCTGGCACGCCGCGCGGTGGCCGAAATAGAAGATGACGAGCGGAAGAAGCACCCACCACCCCCAGCGCACGTGGCGCTTGAGCAGCCTGAAGAGCGGCGGCGTGATGCCGTCCTCGAGCATCAGCACGACGCCCACGAGCACAGCGCCCTGGACCAGCAGCGGCGCTTCACGGACGATGCGGCGGCTCGCCTCCATCAGCGCCGCCATCCACGGCGCGGTGTCGCTCGGAATCGTCGAGAACGGCACGATCTCCCCCAGGTAGCTGGTCAGGTATCCGATGATGGCGGCGCCGACGAAGCCGCCGAGCAGCGTCGTGCGCCCGCCAAGCAAGACATAGACGACAGTGCTGGCCGCGAACCCGAGGCCGAAGCGATCCGGATTCACGAAGCGCCCCCAGGCGGCGAAGAGCATCCCGGCCAGCCCGGCGATGGCTCCCGAGATCGTGAACAGCGCGAACTTGTAGAATCGCGTGTCGTATCCGAGGCTGGCCACCCGCGCCTCGTTCTCACGGATGCCCATGGCCACGCGCCCCAGTCGCGAGGCGAGGAGCCAGCGGGCGAGCGCATACATGCCGACGCTGACGGCAAGCACGAGAAAGTAGCCGGCCGCGCTTTCCCGGTTGATCTTGAACTCGAACGGCTCCGACATGCCCGGCAGCCAGATCGTCACCGGCGGAATCTGGTAGTTGGCGATGTTCTGACTGCTCTCACCCTGCCCGAACATGCCGTTGAAGCCGCCGAAGCGCGCCACCCCGATCACCCACTCATCGCCGCCGGTGGAGACGAAGAAGGCGAAGAGCACCAGCGTGAGCGCCATCGTGATGATCGAGGCATACACGTCCGAGATGCGTCCGTAGAAGATGAAGTACCCGACGACGGCCGCGAGCAGCGTGGCGGCGAGCAGCCCTCCGAGCAGGGCGAGGTGCGTCTGGTGGGCCGCATTGATGAGGTTGAGGCCGATAGCGCCGTAGGCGTAGGCACCGATGCCGAAGAACGCCGTCTGGCCGAAGCTCATGATCCCGGCGCCGCCCCAGATGAGGCTCAGCGACATCGCGAGGATTCCGTAGATCATGTAGACGGCGAGCACATTGGCCGTGTAGGGCTTGAACGCCCACGGCACCGCGAGCAAGGGCAGCAGCAAGAGCAGCGCCGCCAGCGTCTCGGCCGAGGACAGGCGTTTCACTCGCGCTGCCGCCAGAATCCCGACAATCCCTGCGGCAGGAGCCGCAGGAGCACGATCGCGAAGAGGAGCAGCGCGATCTGCCCGAAGAACGCCGAGCCGCCGATGCTGATCTCGCACGGCGGCGGCGCGCAGTGCCCCGCCGTGCCGATCTTGAACAGCGAGAAGCGCGAGATCAGCGCCTCGATGACGCCGAGCACCGACGCCGAGGACAGGGTACCGAGGAGTACGATGGGGCCGCCCACGACCACCGTGATGAATGCGCGCGCGATGTACAGCACGCCCATGGTCGGCACCACACCGACGATCGGCGCCATGATGGCTCCGGCCGCCCCGGCCAGGCCGGCGCCGAGACCGAAGGTCAGCATGAACATGCGCGGCGTGTTGATCCCGGCTGCCGAGGCCATCTCCGGGTTGGCGATGGTGGCGCGCGCGCGCCGGCCGAAGGCCGTGTAGCGGAACAGCAGGTAGACCCCGAGCATCAGCCCGGCCGCCACCGACGTCATGACGATCCGATACTCGGGATAGGAATACCGCCCGACCCGGAAATTCCCGAGGGCGAACGGGATGCCCTGGGTGACGGCGCCGAAGATCACCGTGATGAGCCCGATCAGCAGCAAGCTGACTCCCCACGTCGCCAGCATCACGTCGAGCGGCCGGCCATAGAGGCGGCGGATGATCAGCCGCTCGATGGCGATGCCGAGGGCGGCCACGACGAACGGAGCGAGCAGCATGCCGGCCCACAGCGGCAAGTGCGCGTACCGGACCGCCGTCAGCACGGTGAAGGCACCGGCCGTGAAAAACTCGCCCTGGGCGAGATTCACGATGCGCATCATGCCGAAGATCAGCGCCAGACCGAGCGCCAGCAAGACGAGGATGGTGACGGAGTTCAGGATCTCCAGCGCGACGATGCCGACGGTGTCGAGGCTCATTGAGCGAAACCCGGGCGGCGATGTCGCCGCCCGGGCTCGACCGGGAATGCTCCCGCTACTTCGGCTGGTACTGCGTGTGCTGATTCGGGTTCTTGATCAGGTCGCACAACTGCATGGTCTCCGTGGGTGGAACATTGGGAAAGCTCTCGAGCATGTTCCAGCCATGATTCTTGTTCACGGCCGCCAGGTGCATGGTGAAGATCGTGTGATGACTGGCCGGATCCATCTTCACGTGCCCCATCGGCGAGTCCCATTCGATGCCGCTCTCCAGCGCTTTGGTGACCGCCTCGCGCTCGAAGCTGCCGGCCTTCTGGACGGCCTTGGCCCAGAAGTGCCAGCCGTTGTAGCTCTCGGCGCCGGCATCGCCGATGTAGTAATTCGGGTTGTTCATCTTCTTCTTCATGCCCGCCTTGAACACGCGATTCTCGGCGTTGTCGACCTCGTCGAAGTACGGATAGCAGGCCACGAGCCCCTCGACCTCCTTCGCATCGAGCACGATGTGCTCGTTGCCGAAGCCGAAGGTGGTCGAGATGATCGGGATCTTCTCCTTGAGGCCGGCCGCGGCAAACTGCCGGTAGAAGTTGATGTGGGCGCCGCCGACGAGGAACGACATGAGGACGTCCGGCTTCGCCTCCTGGATACGGTTGATGGTGGCGTTGAAATCGGTCACGTCGAGCGGGATGAACTCCACCTTGCCCACGTGCTGGCCCTTCTTGGCGCCCGACACCGGCGTCAAGCCGCCGCCGTTGCGCCAGAAGATGTCCCACCACTTCCACGAAATGTGACCGAAGTTGTAGTCGGCGGCCACCGTGTATGCCTTCGTCCCGTACTTCTTCAGTGCGTACTTCGAGAGCGGACCCATCTGCTGGGTCGGGGTCTCCCCGGTCACGAAGACGTACTTGTCGCAGACGCCGCCTTCGTAAATGATGTTGTAGAAGTAGAGCTGCTTGTACTCGTCGATCACCGGGCGAAAGCTCTCCCGCGACGCCGACGTGATGCCTCCGTGGATGACGGCCACCTGATCCTCGAGGATCAGCTTCTTCGCGAACTTCGGAAAGTTCGCGATGTCGGACTGGGTGTCGTACTGGATGAGCTCGAGCTTCTTGCCGAGAAGCCCGCCCTTCGCGTTGATCTCGGCCACCGCGTACTCGGTGCCGGCGATCGCCGGAAGCCCGTAGATGTTGATGCCGCCCGTCTTGTCGAGCAGGCTCCCCACGGGCACCGTCTTGCCCTGAGCCCAGGCCGGCCGAGCGCGCAGCAGGGCGGGCGCCATGGCGGCCACGCCTCCGACCGCCGCGGTCTGAAGGAACGTCCGTCGATCGACTTGTCTGGCCATTGCGGTCTCCCTCGCCGTATGTGGGACATCGAGCTCGCCCAAGACCCGCAGGTGCGGGAGCATTACAGTCCCGGCTGCGGGTGTCAAGCGGGTTGGCGCGCGCGGGCGCCGCTTGACATGCCGTGCAGCAGAGCGGTATGTCTCGTCCGCTGCGGGAAGATCGAAGGAGGGCCACGATGGCGAGCAAGGATTTCACCGAGCCGGTGCGAGGATTCCTCGACGTGTACGGCCGGACGAACGGCGACCTGCTCGGTGCCGACCGCCTGCGCGCGCCCGGGGTCTTCGAGGGAGAGCGCGAGTTCATCCAGTTCGCCGATCGCGACTACGAGGTCGATCGGCACTGGGCGTTCCGCATCAAGCCCGAGCAGTGCGCGCTGATCGTGGTCGACCTGCAGGAAGACTTCGTCAACCCGAAGAATCCCATGTGCGTTCCCGAGGCGTACCGGCAGATTCCGCGCGTGAAACGCACCATCGAGGCCTGCCGGTCGCTCGGCGTTCCCGTGATCTACTCCGCGCACAACATCGCCAGCGACTGCTGCGCCGACTTCTACGAGTTCTGGGACCCGATCGCGGCCGGCGCCATCAAGGAAGGGACCGCCGGCGCCGACATCTATCACGAGATCTACCCGCGGCCCGACGAGCGGGTGATCCGCGTGAAGCACGCCTACGATTCCTTCGCAGGCACCGATCTCGACTACGTCCTGCGCGATCGCGACGTGAAGACGGTCATCGTGTGCGGCACCCTGACCAATTTCTGCTGCGAGTCGACGGCGCGCACGGCGTACTTCCTGAACTATCACGTGGTCTTCGGCAGCGACATCAACGCGAGCGACAACGCGCTGGCCCACGAGGCGACGATCCGGACGATGCGGCGCGGCTTCGCCCGGGTGCTGGACCACCAGGCGATCATCGACATTCTCGCCAACGGCGACCGCTTGTACGACGACGCCGTGCGCGAGCGCGAGAAGCGTCGGGCGGCCGTGCCCGTGGCCGCCGGGCGCTAGACGGCGCCCATCGCCGTGACCCGCGCACGCCGGCGACGAGACGCTTCACCATCGTCGCGAGCTCGTCGAGCTCCACCGGCTTGAACATGAACGCCGAGAACCGTCCCGCATCGAGCGCGAAGTCGGTCTCCGGATAACCCGACATCACGATCGCCGGTATGGTCGCCTGTCGCGGATGAGCGCGCACGCGCCGCAGCAACTCGATGCCGCTGAGATCCGGCACGGCCACGTCGGTCACCAGCAGGTCGATCGGCTCGCGATCGAGGCACACGAGCGCCTGGGCGCCGCACGCGGCTCGAGGCCACCAGCGCCCGACTTCGGTCCCAGTTCACGGCGAGCATGTGGCTCCTAC
This sequence comes from Candidatus Methylomirabilota bacterium, assembly GCA_036265915.1. GTDB lineage: Bacteria > Methylomirabilota > Methylomirabilia > Rokubacteriales > CSP1-6 > AR12. The sequence continues at coordinate 87,186 of DATAOC010000134.1, forward strand.
GGACAGGACAACTGGCACGCGGCGACTCAACCGCGACGCGCGGCGAGCACGGCCACCGGGAAGCCGTAGTGGTATCGCTCGCCGACCTTCCGGGTCTCGATGCCGAGCGCGTCGTCGGCGAGCGACGCGGCGAACAGCGCGCGGATCTTGTCGGCGTCGCCGGGCTTCGGGAACGACCGCGCGAGCAGCCCCTCCAGCTCTCCCTCGAGCCGGTAGAACGTCTGACGCGGCTCGCCGAGGCCGGCGGCCGTGAACAGCCTGACATGCTCGGCCACCGGCAGTGCCCGCACGTGCGAAGGATCGCGCAGTACCTCCATGCGGTTGAACGCGTCGGCCTTGTCCGGCGCCGGCGCGCTGTCGATGACCATCACCGTGCCGCCGGGCGCGCAGACACGGCTCATCTGCTTCAGCACCGCGCCCGGCTCGAGCAGGTGATGAAAGGCAAACCTCGACACGACCAGCGTGAAGCTGCCGTCGGCATACGGCAGCGGCAGCACGTCGCCCTGGCGCCACGTGAGATTGGTGAGGCCCTGCTCGTGTTGCAGCGCACGGGCACGGTCCAGCATGGCCGGCGTGAGATCGATACCGGTGACGTGGCGGCAGACCTTCGCGAACGCGCAGGCCAGAATGCCTGGCCCGCAGGCGACGTCCAGCACCACGTCCCCGGCGCCGGCGCCGCTGAACTCCACGACCATGCGCAGCGCCGCCTCGTCCTTGATGGACGGCGCCGTCGCGAACGGGATCGCCTGGCGCGTGAACTGATCGAGGATGGCCTCGCGATGCCCGGTGGAGTCGGTCATGACCACTCCACCGGCGGGCGGTCGAGAGCCGCGCGGTCCCAGCGCGCCAGATCGGCGCCGGCGTCGTAGACGCTCTGAAAGAAGTCGAGCACCGTCTCGTCCGGTGAAGTCGCCGCGCGCACTGACTCGTAGGGCAAGATGGCGTCAGCGAGCTCGCGGCTGTAATACGCCGCCGAGGGCCGAATCGACGCCCTCGGGAGCTCGGGCGGCTCGGGCCGGACGTACGCATAGAACGCCGGCTCGGCGACAGGGCCGCTGCCCGGCCAGAAGCCGAAGCTGATTTCCTCGTGAGACATCGCCTCGCGAAGCACCGACCACTCCGTCTCCTTCGATTCGGGGGCGCGGCGTCCGCTGAAGCGCGTGAGGGCAAGGTCGAAGGCGCCCCAGAAGAAATGCACCGGGCTCGACTTCCCGAGGAATCGCCCCTTGAAGCGCGACAGGATCCGGTTGGCGTGCAGCAGCATGTGGAAGAATCGCTGCGCGAGCACGGGGTCGTACGAGGCGTGTCGACGGTCCTCGCGGAACGGAATTGGAGCCTCGACCTCCACCGGCACCGGCCAGATCTTGACGGTGATGCCGAGCGTGTCGAGGATGGCCAGGTATTCGGCGTAGAACTCGGCGACGGCCTGCGATCGGAGCGGCATGTGCCGCGTGGCGCCGTCGCTCGTATTCACGCTCAGCTGGTGGTCGATGAAATCGAACTCGACGTCGAACGCTCGCGAGCGGTACGGGATCGGCGACGTGGCGAGTCCGCGCGCGCTCGCATAGAGCGGCACGTGCCACCAGTGGTTCTCGCGTGGGGCCAGCGCGAGACGCGTTTTCCCGACGATTTGCATCCACATGTGCAGCGTGTCGTGGGTGTCTTGCCATTCCGCGAGCATGAGCCGCGGCCAGACCGACGAATCAACCGCCATCGCGATATCAGAGATTCTTGAATTTCTCGTTCGCGTCGCTGGCGGCTTGTCGATCGGCGGTGCGCCGGTCCCTGGTGGCTTCCGCGTCGCGCCGCTCTTTATCGTGCGTGTCGGTCTCGGAGCGGTTGGCCTGCGCGATCCACTTGTCGATGTACTCGATCCAGACCGGCACGTCATCGTCGGTGCTACGAAACGTGAGCGCCAGCTCCTCGAATCGCACCCCGGCCGGGGTGGCAATGCTCGTGACGTCCGTCGCACCGACGAAAGACTGCTGCCATCGCATCGACGGCGGCGCGCTCAGGGGGACACGCCACGTCACGCGATCGTGTGTCTTCGGAGGTCCCGCCCGGTTGACCTTCATGGGGCGACTATACGCGCGCCGACTGCGCCGCCGCAATGGCGCGTCGGCCATGACCGCGGCAGATCAGAGTCGCGAACGCCCTACCGGCGCCGACCCTTGGCCGTGGCCGCGCTGCCGCGCGGGTGGGCCATGGTCACGCCGGTCGCTTCCGACACACAGCACACAACCGTTCGTGCCTCCCCGCGCTGGGAAACGACGCATCGCACGCCAGGCAGCGGAGGTTTCGCAAGCCCACCGGCCAGGCGTTCGGCAACGGCCGGTCGTCTTCCGCGTCGCCCAGGATCCGCCCGTCAGGCACGGCGACCGCCCGTGAAGCGAAGGATGACCAGGAAGAGATTGATGAAATTGAGGTAGAGCGACAACGCTCCAACGATCGCATGCGCGCCACGACGGTCCGCGGGGAGATCGGCGGCGATGTGCTTCAGCCGCTGCGCATCCCAGGCGGTGAGCCCCGTGAACACGATCACGCCCACCACGGAGATCAGGAACTGCAGCGCATCGTTGTGCCAGAACACACCGAGGACCGACGTCAGCACGAGTCCTATCAGTCCCATGAAGAGGAATTGCGATGCGCCGGCAAGGCTGCGCTTCGTCGTGGAGCCGATCACCGCCAGCGCGCCGAACATCCCCGCGGTGACGACGAACGTGGTGGTGATGGAGGCGCCGGTGTAGGCGATCAGCACGACGGAGAACGTGAGGCCGTTCAGCGCGGAGTACAGCAGGAACATCCCCGTGGCCGCCGTGGGCGTCAAGCTTCCGACGCGCGCCGAGAGATACACGACGAGGACGAGCTCTGCGACCACCGCACCGAGAAACAGGAGGCGATTCGAGGCGATCGTCCGCATCGCGGTCTCCGAGCCGGCGATCGCAGCCGCCACCGCTGCCGTCACGGTGAGGCCCACGAACATCCAGCCGTAGACCGATCGCAAGAAGGTCGAGACACGCTCGGCCGTTGCCGTGCTTCCTGGCCGATGCGCCTGCGCGAGCGTCGTCATGTCATCGGCGCCCGGACGGCGGCCTGGAGCTCCAGCGATCGATCCGCGTCATGGTCAGCAGCCGCTCGCTGCCGGCGGCGACGGCGGCCGCGATCGTCGGAAAGCGATTCTGGGACTCTTCCACGATGCCACCCTCGTAGTCGGTGATACGCCAGCGCCAGTCGTCGGATCTCGGCGTCGAGATCGCCGTTACCTGCATCGGTGTGTCCCTGTCATCGCGCCTCCTTGTCCGAATGGCCATTGTCTCAGAGTTGGCGTCGTCGTCCTATTAGACCTTCGTCTCATCGACCCGGTGACCTGACCCGCCGGATGGCGCCGAGCCTCGTCTCGGATCGAAGGCTTCAGCAGATGGCTGGCGGCGCTGGATTGCTCGATCCGCGTCGGCGTCGTCGGATCGTGACGGGCTGATGCGATCGGGACGTCTCTGCGGCGCACGTCGTGTCAGCTACTGTAGCACTCCGCCACGCGTCGCACTCCACGCTTCCACAGCGTCGTGATGCCGGGGCAGTTGGACCAACGTCCAATAGAGCGCACTCTCCGGCCCTGCTAGTGTCGTGCCTCTGGAGCTCCCGCCACGACCGAAGCCGCCACCGGCGGCGGGATCGCGCACATACGGCGGGCTGGCCGGCCGTCGGACCTGATTCCGGCGCTGAAAGCGACGCCGTTGCTTTCCGAGATCACAGGAGGTTCCCCGATGTCGATGCCGCAATGGATCAAGCCGCTGATATGGGGCGCGGTCGCTGGAAGCGTGCTCACCATGATCGTCGGGTTCAGCTATGGCGGCTGGACAACGGCCGGGACCGCTTCACGGCTCGCGAAGCAACAGGCCGACATGGCCGTCACGACCGCGCTGGTGCCGGTCTGCATCGCGCAGTCGAAGTCCGACCACGGCGCCGCCAAGAAGATGGGTGAGCTGAGAGCGCTGACGTCGTCGTACGATCAACGCGACTTCGTCACGAAGACGGGATGGGCGACGGTACCGGGCAGCGAGGACGCCAACCGCGATGTCGCCGAAGCGTGCGCCGCGGCGCTCCTGAAGACCGCGTCGAAGTAAACCAGGTGTCGAGCGCACCGCCGCGACCGGGCACGTCGCGGCGGTGCGGCCTGCTTACCGCCTAGCGCCGTGCGCCGCGATGAACTTCGAGAACGCGGCGAGCTGCTGCTTGACGAACTCCCTGGTGGGCGGGTCGATGATCTCACGCGTCTTGTCGTCGATCCGCTGCGCGCAGTTGCCGATGAAGATCTCGGGCTTGTTCAAGGTCAGCGCGTCGAGAAACACCATCGAGCGGCGCATGTCGTACTGGACCCGGGCCCCGCCGAGGGGTCCCGGCGACGCGGACTGCAACGCGATCGGCTTGCCGGCAAACGGCTGCTCCCGCAACCGCGACAGCCAGTCGATCGCATTTTTCAGCGGGCCGGGAATGCCGAAGTTGTACTCGGGCGTGACGAAGATCACGCCGTCGGCGTCCCGGATCGCGTCGGCCAGGATGCTCACGGCCGGCGGGATTCCCCTCGCGTTCTGCACGTCGGCGTTGTAGAGCGGGAACTGATCATAGGGCGGCGCCTCCGTGATCTGCAGACCTTCCGGAGCGAGGCGTGGCAGCGCCTCCATGACCATCCGGTTGTAGGAGCCGCTGCGTAGACTGCCGCAGATGCTCACCACGTTCAGCGTGCGATGAGCCATGCTGTCAGCCGCGAAGCGCAGCCCCTGCCATGACCTCCGTGATCGCCGCCACGAGCTCCGCGGCTTCGATTGGCTTCACCAGATAGAGCTTGAAGCCGGCCGCGAGGGCGCGGTGACGATCCTCCGGCCGCGCGTAGGCGCTCAGCGCGATCGCCGGAACCGTCGCCACACCCGCGGCGCGGAGCCGGGACATGAGCGCGAGGCCATCCTCACCCGGCATGGAGACGTCACAGACGAGGACGTCGGTCCCGCCGGCCGTGAGGATCTCGAACGCCTGTGACGCAGACTCGGCGGTCGTCACCGTCATTCCACGCTCGGTGAGGATGGCGGACAGCACCTCGAGCGTGTCGGCATGGTCGTCCACCAGGAGCACACGGAGACCCGCGGAGCCCGCGGCCGGCTCGGCGCTCGGTGTCCTGTTCCGCGGCGCAGGATTGGTCAGCAACGGCAACACGACCGTGACGGTCGCTCCGCGTCCTTCGCCGGCGCTCGCCGCGCCGATCGTCCCGCCATGGCACTCCACCAGATGCCGGGCAATCGTCAATCCGATGCCGAGGCCGCCCGCCGCCCGCGTGGTGCTGCTGTCGCCTTGCCTGAAGCGCTCGAAGACGTGCGGGAGGACCGCGGGCGCGATGCCCGACCCGTCGTCGGTGACCGTCAAGCGGGCGCGGCCATCCTCGGCCTCGAGCGACACCCTGATCGTCCCGTTCGGTGGCGTGAACTTCACCGCGTTCGAGAGAACGTTGCCGAACACCTGGTGCAGTCGCTCCCGGTCGCCGAGAACGGCCGCGTCGACGGCGGTCACCGCGCTCACGACGTGCAGCTGCTTGGCGGCCGCGATGGGGCGAAACGTCTCCAGGACGGCCGCCACTACCGGCGCCAGCTCCACCCGCTCCGTGTCCAGAGACAGCTTGCCGGCGGCGATCCGCGACACGTCGAGCAGATCGGTGATGAGCTGCGTCTGGTGCCGGACGTTGCGCTCGATGACGTCCAGTCCATGCGTCCGCTGCGCCGGATCGCTGACCGTCCCCTTCAGCATGCGCACCCAGCCGAGCATGGCCGACAGCGGCGTGCGAAGCTCGTGCGAGAGCACGGCGAGGAACTCGTCCTTCGTCCGGTTTTCCTCTTCCGCTTGCGCGCGGGCGGCGATTTCCCGTGTCAGGAGCGCGGTGCGCTCCTCCTGCGCCTTCTGCGCCGTCAGGTCGGTCACGACGATGCACGTCACCGGAATATCGTCGATGGCGAACTTGCTGGCAGCGATCGACACCGGCAACGTCGCACCATCGTCGGTGACGAGGACCGCTTGCTCTCTTCCCGAGCGATGCTCGAGCACCCCGTCGACAACGGCCAGGCACGTCGGGTCGACGAAGCGTCGGAAATTCGTGCCGATGACACGCTGGAGCGACATTCCCACCATGTCCGCGAACCGGTGATTGCAGAAGAGGATGTCGCCCTCGCCACTCGCGGTGACGGCGCCTTCCTGCATGCTCTCGACGAAGATGCGGTACGGCTGATCGGCATTGGTGACGGAGTAGATCTGGTTCCCGGATGGTCCCTCGACCACCAGCGCATCGATCTCGCCGCCCCGGATGGCCCGGAGGATTTCTTCGAGCTCGGCCACGCGCGACTCCAGCATCTCCACATCCCGCCGCCGCCCCGCTCGTCGTCGTTCGAGCATGAGCCGCCTATCCGCTCACCGGCCGCAAATCGAGGCCCATCAAGACGCGGTCCTTGTCCGACATGTCTCCGATCAGCTTGCGCAGTGGCAGCGGAAGATGCTTGACCAGCGTGGGCGCCGCGATGATCTGATCACCCTTGGCCAGCATCGGCTGCTGGTAGATGTCGATGACCTCGAGGTCATAGCGATTGCGCAGATGCTCCTCGCAGATGCGCCGCACGTTCGCGATGGCGCGCGTGGAGCGCGCGGTGGTGCCGGTCACGTACAGACGCAGCACGTAACGCTCCGCCCGCCGAGGCGGCCGGTCTGCTCCCGTAGCCGCTCCTCGGCGCCGCGCGCCTCGTGGCGCGGTCATCGCGCGCCTTTCGGCGCCGCTCGAAGGTCGAGGCCGATGAGCACTCGCTCGCTGTTGGACAGATCGCCGATGATCTTCTTGATCGGCTCCGGCAGCCGCCGCACGAGCGTCGGGATGGCGAGGATCTGATCGCCGCGCGCGAGGTGCGGGTCCTTCAGCAAGTCGATCACCTCGATGGAGTAGCGGCCGGCGAGATGCTCGTCGCAGATTTTCCGGAGGTTCGAGATGGCTCGCGCCGATTTCGGCGTCTGTCCGGCCACATACAGCCGCAGATTCCAGACGTCAGGGTTGTTGCCCTCATCTCCGCCTTTGGGCGGCGATGGCGGCCGCCGTTTCATCGCCTGGCGCGCCGGGCCGCGGCGAGCGGCGCGGTGCCGCTCGCGGTGCCATTGCCCGAGGCCGGCGCCAGCGAGCTCGCGCGGTGCTGGAAGTCGAGGAGGCGCACACCGCTGCTCGTCAGTGTGTACTCGCGGAGCTGCTGTGAGTGCGCCATGCCCCTCGATTTGAGAATGGAGAGATACCGTCGCCGCTCGCCATCGACTTCGCTCGTGCTGAGCAGGACCCAGGTGTCCATCAGAGACGAGACTCCGAGCTCGGTCTGCTCTTCCGCGACACCGGACGGGGTCAACGTGGTGAACAACGCGGTCACCCCGCGGGATTTCAGCAGGTCGACGAGCCGGAGCAGCATGACGTTGACCTCACGCAGCTCGCCGGCTGATAGGAGGTTGCTGAGCGGATCGATCACCACCACTTCCGGCCGATATTCCTCGATCAGTCGCCGCATGGCGGCCAGATGCTCCTCGAGCCCGAAATGGGTCGGCCGCGCGGCGTGGAGACGGAGGCGGCCGGCGCGAATCTGGGCGTCGACGTCGATCCCGATCGAGCCCATGTTCCGCGTGATCTGGCTCGCGGACTCCTCGAAGATGAAGTAGAGGCACCGCTGGCCGCGGCGGGCGGCCGCCTCGGCGAAGTGCGCGGCGAGGCTCGTCTTCCCCGTGCCGGACGTCCCGGTGATGAGGATGCTGCTCCCGACGAAGTAGCCCTTGCCGCCCAGCATCTGATCCAGCTCGCGGACGCCCGTGGAGATCCGCTGGCGCGATGCCTTGTGCTGCAGGCCCACGGCGGTCACCGGCTCCACGGCGATACCATCCGCGCCGATGAGAAACGGATACTCGTTGGTGCCGTGGGCGGAGCCGCGATACTTGACGATGCGAAGCCGGCGGGTCGAGATCTGCTCCTGGACGCGGTGATCGAGGACGATGACGGCGTCGCTGACGTATTCTTCGAGCCCGTGGCGCGTGAGCGTGTTGGCGCCGCGCTCGCCCGTGATGATGGTCGTCAGCTTTCGCTCTTTCAGCCAGCGGAACAGCCGCCGCAGCTCCGCGCGGAGGATCGAATCGTTGGACAGGCCGCCGAAGAGTGATTCGATCGTGTCCAGCATGAGCCGCCTGGCGCCGACCGACGCCACCGCGTGCTCGATGCGCACGAAGAGGGCCTCGAGATCGTACTCCCCCGTCTCCTCGATCTCGCTACGGTCGACGTGGACGTAGTCGATCGCGAGCTTCTTCTGAACGACGAGGTCGTCGACGTCGAAGCCGAGCGACCTGACGTTCTGGGCGAGCTCCTCGGCCGTCTCCTCGAACGTCATGATGACGCCGGGCTCGCCGAACTTCAGGATGCCGTTGAGGATGACACTCATCCCGAGCAACGTCTTGCCGGACCCGGCGCCGCCACACACCAGGGTCGGTCGCCCGGTGGGAAGACCACCGCCCGTTATGTCGTCGAACCCCGGGACGCCGGTGGGCGTCTTGGCCAGCGGCACGCCAGCGTTGCTGCTGCCTCGCTTCATACGGTCCTCGGCCGACGCCGCAGCATTGACAGTGACTTACCGACGTGGACGCACCGCGAGCGCGCAAGCGTTTGGGGGCATCACTCTAAAGCCTTGCCGCGCCCGATCGAGGACCGAATCGTCGAGTCGCTCCGCGTTCCTGTTGAGTGATTGGGGGCACTCGCGCTCGGCGAGGTCCGCCGTGTCATGTGTGCGTCAGTGTACCATCCGCTCCCGCCGGCGAAATACTCGAGATGACCAAGGTGCCCTCGATGGTGGAAAACTTTTTCCTGCGCGCCCGCCTTACAATGCAGACGATGAACTGGCTGGTGAAGGAAGAACCGAGCCACTACGGGTTCGACGCGCTCGTGAAGGACAGGAAGGCCGTGTGGAGCGGCGTCAGGAACGCGTTGGCGCAAAAGCATCTTCGCGCCATGAAGAAGGACGACCGCATCTTCTACTACCATAGCGGGGACGAGAGGGCCGTCGTCGGCATCGTGAAAGCCGTCTCCGATCCGTATCCGGATCCGGAAGACGCCAGCGGCAAGTACGTGGCGATTGACATCGTGCCAGTCAGACGCCTTTCAAGACCGGTGACGCTCGCGGAGATCAAGGCCGACCCCCGCTTCAAGGATTTCCTGCTGGTTCGCGTGGCACGGCTCTCCGTGTTGCCCGTCACCGATACCGAATGGTCGCGTATCGAAGAGATGGCGCGCCCTTCTCGCTGACCCACGTCCGCCGCACGGGCGGCATCGATGTCGACTGCTCCGCCGACACCCTCCCGATCCGCTGCATCCGGACCCCCGGCCACGCTTGACGAGACCGTGGCCAGGGGGAGACTGAGGATCAGCCCCGCGAATAGGAACCGAAGGAGTCGACGTGATGCTCACGCGAGTCGTCCTCGTATCGTTGCTGCTCGGGCTTGCCGTTCCCGTCGCGCTCACCACTGCGGCCGATGAAAGCATTCGCGGACAAGCGCAGCAGGTCTTCAAGCCGTTGCCGGCCGCCATGACCAGCGCCGACAATCCGATCACGCCGGAAAAGGTGGCCCTGGGCCGCCTGCTGTTCTTCGAGACACGCGTGTCGATCGACGGGACGGTCAGCTGCTCGCGTTGCCACCAGCCGTTTCTCTATGCCACGGATGCGCTGGCAAGACCCATCGGTGCCGAGCACCGGGTGAACCCGCGGAACGCACCGACCGTGCTGGACGCGGCGCTGCAGATCTCGTCGCACTGGCGCGGCGATCGCAAGGACGTCGAGGACCAGGCAACGAAGGCCCTCACCGGCGCCGCGAGCTTCGGAAACCCGAACTTCGAGGTGGCCATGGCACGGCTGAAGGCCATCCCGGGTTACGCGCCACTGTTCGCGAAGGCCTTTCCCGGCCAGGCTGATCCGGTGACGCCCGAGAACTGGGGCAAGGCGATCGGCGCCTACGAGCGGACACTGGTCACGCCGTCTCCGTTCGACGCCTACCTCGAAGGCAAGGACGGGGCGCTCTCGGCCGCAGCCGAGAAAGGTCTACATGAGTTCATGCAGCAGGGCTGCGGAGCTTGCCACAACGGCGTCGGTGTCGGCGGCGGCATGTATCAGAAGTTCGGCGTGGTGGAGGATTACTGGAAGGCGACCGGCAGCAAGGAGATCGACAAGGGCCGCGTCGAGGTCACCAAGAACCCGGCGGACACGTACGTCTTCAAGGTTCCGACCTTGCGGAACGTCGCCATGACACCGCCGTACTTCCACGACGGCTCGGTGGCGACGCTGTCGCAGGCTGTCCGCATCATGGCGCGCGTACAACTCGGCAAGCAGCTGGACGACGAGCAGGTCTCCTCGATCGTCGCCTTCCTCGGCAGCCTCACGGGGACGCTGCCCGAGACGTTCGTCCAGGCGCCGGTGCTACCGACGGCGGCGTTCGCGGGTGCGCCGACTCCACGCGCGGCCAACACCAACGCTCCACAATCGCCGACGGCCGCGCCGCCAGGGCCGGCCCAGCAAAGATGACGGCGCGTTCGCCACGCCGCTCTCGCGGCCCCTTGTAACGACGCCGTGACCGACACGACCTTGTAGTCGTCGGCACTTGCGTTGCACGCCCGTGCCGAACGACGTCGACGGGCGCAGCAACGCATTCGCGCCGGAGGTGCCACATGGAACGGACGGCGGACGACCGCAACTG
>DATAOC010000135.1:0-17960 GCA_036265915.1 Candidatus Methylomirabilota bacterium
TCGCAGACCGCCACCAACTACCCGCTCGTCCGGATCGTGAACAAGCAGTCGAACCACCTGCGCTACTGCCGTACGTTCAACCACACGACCGTCATCGGCGGAAACACGATCCCGTCAATGGGCGTCGCCACCGGCGCCGCCGTCGTGACGACGAACGTCGAGATTCCCGCCGACATCGAGCTCGGTGACTCGTCGCTGTTCGTGGTCGCGAACGGCATTCCGTCGCAGCCGTTCGACGTGAGCATCTGGCCGATCCTGCTGTAGGCCGCGGCAGACTCAGCGACGCCGCGCGCGGCGGTTGAAGAGCAGGATGCCGATCCCCTTGCCGGCCGTGGCGGCGACGAACGCCCAGATGAAGACACGGAGCGCCATCTGCCACGGCGATAGCGCCGACGCGCGCCACTGCCACGCATACCAGCCTATGGCGACCACGAGCGCGATCGCGAGAAAGCGCGCTCCCATCGCGCACCCACAGCTGTCCAGCGCCGTCGACGATGTCCCGCGCGACCGCATCGTGTCGTGATCACACTGTCGTCAGGGCCAGATTCGCGTCATTCCGTTGGCGCGCCACAGGTCCGATCTGGTCATCCGGCGGCTACCCGCGGGAAGAGTAGTGCGAAGAGCTCTCGGCGTCAAAGAGGTGCGTCGGTTGACGCCGTCGTGCCGGCACTATATACATGCCGCGGACGAGCAGATTCCCGAGGAGGAACGGCAATGAGCGCTCGGATCGGCAGGCGACAATTCCTCGTGACCGGGGCGGCGGCGGCGGGCGTGCTTGCGGCGCCGCCGATCCTCACCCGCGTGTGGGCGCAGGGCAGCGGGCCGATCCGCATCGGCGTCCCGACCGCGGTGACCGGGACGTTCGCGGCGCTGGGCGCGCAGGTGGTCCGTACCTGCAAGCTCGTCCAGAAAGAGGTCGACGAGCGCGGCGGCATCCTCGGCCGCAAGGTCGAGTTCCTCTTCGACGACACGCAGGGCAACCCCGCCAACTGCGTGCGCAAGGCGCAGGAGATGGTGGAGCGCAGCCAGGTGAACCTGCTCACCGGCATCATGGCCTCGTCGGAGGCGCTCGCCGTCAGCGCCAAGCTGCAGGAGTGGAACGCGTTCTTCCTCTCGGCCATCAACGGCGCCGGCGAGCTCACCGCCGAGAAGTACGTGCCGAACTTCTTCCGCGCCAACACCTCGGGCCCGATGGGTGCGCGCACGATCGCGCTCTACCTGAAGGACGCGCCCGAGAAGACCTTCTACGCGATCGGGCTCGACTATGCGTGGGGCCATTCGAGCGTGGGCGTGTTCGAGAAGGAGATCCAGCGCGCGGGCAAGGAGTTCACGGGCAAGGTGTTCGCGCCGCAGGGCACCAAGGACTACTCGACCTACATCACGAAGATCCGGCAGGCCAGCCCGAACGGCCTGTACGTCGCGATGACCGGCGACGACGCCACCGCGTTCTACCAGCAGGCCGCGCAGTTCAAGCTCGGCGACAAGCTGCAGATGGTGACGGAGCTCGTCGACATCCTGAACCTCAAGCCGGCGGGCGACGCGACGCTCGGCCTGGTGGGCTCCAGCCGCTACACATCCAGCATCGACACGCCGGAGAACAAGGCGTTCGTGAAGCGCTTCGAGGCCGAGGTGAAGGACGTGCCCGACACGTTCGATGGCGAGCAGTACCAGGCACTCCAGGTTCTCTTCCGCGCGATCGAGAAGGCCAAGAGCACGGAGACCGCCGCGCTCATCAAGGCCATGGAGGGCCTCGAGGTGACGAGCGTGAAGGGCAAGGTCGTGATGCGCGAGTGCGACCACCAGGGCGCCCAGCAGGGGTTCGTGGTCAAGGCGGTCAAGCGCCAGGGCGTCGCCTACCCCGTCCCGGAGGTCATCAAGACGTACCCGGCGGACGTCATCACGCCGCCCTGCCGGAAGTCCTCGTACAGCTGATCCGCCGGCCGGCGGCGGCCGCGCGGCCGCCGCCCGCGTCGCATGGAACTGACCGCGTTTCTCGTGACCCAGAGTCTGAATGCCGCCGCACTGGCGGCCCTGCTGTTCTTCATCTCCATCGGCCTCACGCTGATCTTCGGCATCATGCGCATCGTGAACTTCGCGCACGGCGCGCTCTACATGCTCGGCGCCTACACGGGCTTCTCGCTGGCGCTGCTGACGGGCAGCTACTGGTTGGCGCTCGTCGGCGCGCCCGTCATCGTCGGCGCGCTCGGCTTCGTGATCGAGGCCGTCGTCATGCGCCCGCTCTACCGGCGCGAGCACGGCGCATTCTTGCTGGTCACGTTCGGCCTCGCCCTCGTGATCGGCGAGGCCATCCGCCTTGGCTGGGGACCGGAGCCGCGCCGCTTCGCGCTGCCGCCCGCGCTGGCGGGCTCGATCACGATCCTCGGCGATCCGTTCCCGACCTACCGGCTGTTCCTCGCCGTCTTCGGCGCCGTCGTCGCGCTCGCGCTGTGGCAGTTCCTCGAGCGGACGCGGCTGGGCCTGCTCGTACGCGCCACCGCGCAGAACGCCGAGATGGTCCACGCGCTCGGCACCGACGTGCACCGCGTTCGCGCCGGCGTCTTCGCCCTCGGCTGCGCGCTCGCAGCGCTCGGCGGCGTGATGGCGGTGCCGCTGGTGACCGCCTATCTCGGGCTCGGCGTCGGCGTGGTCGTCGACGCCTTCGTCATCGTCATCATCGGCGGCATGGGCAGCTTCGTCGGATCGATCGTCGGCAGCGTCATCCTCGGCGTCGTGCAGACGTTCGGCAACTACTACCTGCCCGATCTGGCGCTCGCCGCCGTCTACCTCGCGATGATCGCCGTCCTCGTGTTCCGTCCGGCCGGGCTCTTCGGGCAGCGCGAGTGAGCGCTCGGCTCGCCGGGCCGGCCATCGTCGCCGCGCTCGTGGTGGTGCCGCCTGCGCTGCCGGTGTTCCTGGTGACCACGCTGACGGAGGTGCTGATCCTGGGGCTCTTCGCGATGAGCCTGGACCTGCTGGTCGGCTACACCGGGCTCGACTCCTTCGGCCACGCCGCCGTGTACGGCCTCGGCGCCTACACGACGGCGCTCGTGCTCTTGCACACGCCGCTGCCGCTGCCGGTGGCGCTCGCCATCGGCGCCGCCGTCACCGCGCTCATCGCGCTGCCGATCGCGTGGCTGTGCACGCGGACGACCGGCGTGTCGTTCGCGATGCTGACGCTCGCCTTCGCCCAGCTGCTCTACGCCATTGCCTACAAGTGGCAGAGCGTGACCGGCGGCTCGGACGGCCTGGCCGGCGTGCCGCGCACGCCGGGACCGCTCGGGATGACCTGGTTCACCTCGCGCCTCGGCTACTACTACATGGTCGTCGCCTGCGTCGTCGGCGCGTTCCTGCTCTGCCGCGCGTTCGTCCGCTCGCCCGTCGGCACGGCGCTGCTCGGCATCCGCGACAACGAGCGGAAGGCGTCAGCGCTCGGCTACAACCCGCGCGTGTACAAGATCGTGGTGTTCGTCGTGGCCGCGCTCGTCGGGGGGCTGGCCGGCGCGCTGTACGCGCCGTTCGCCGGGTTCGCCTCGCCGGATCTCTTCTTCTGGCTCCTCTCGGGCCAGGTGCTGGTCATGGTGATCATCGGCGGCGCCGGCACGCTGGCGGGGCCGATCGTCGGCGCCGCGTTCTTCTACCTGCTGGAGCACTACCTCAGCGGGATCACCGACTCCTGGGCGCTCGTGCTCGGCCTGATCTTCATCGTCTTCGTTCTCTTCGTCCCCGAGGGAATCTGGGGCGCGGTGCGGCGTGGCGCCTCCGTATCTTGAGTGCGAGCGCGTGAGCCGCCACTTCGGCGCGATCGCCGCGGTGGACCAGGTCTCGCTCGCCGTGGAGCGCGGCGAGATCCGCGCGATCATCGGGCCCAACGGCGCCGGGAAGTCGACGCTCTTCAACCTCATCGCCGGCGAGCTGCCGGCCACCGGCGGCGTCGTCCGCTTCAAGGGCGCGCCGGTGAGTGGCCTGCCGCCGCACGAGGTCGCCGCGCGCGGCATCTCGCGAACGTTCCAGCTCACCGCGCTGTTCCCCAGGCTGAGCGCGCGCGAGAACGTGCGGCTCGCGGCGCAGGCGCGCGACGCCGGCCGATGGCGACTGCTCGGCGCCGGGGCAACGGCGGCCAGCAGCCGGCGACACGCCGAGCACTGGCTCGAGCGCCTTCACCTGCTCCAGCTGGCCGGCGTGCCCGCCGGCCTGCTATCGCACGGCGATCAGCGGCTGCTCGAGATCGCGATGGCGCTGGCGCAAGACCCCGAGCTGCTGTTGCTGGACGAGCCCACGCAGGGCCTGTCGCTGGAGGAGACCGCGCGCACGATCGCGCTGCTGCGCGAGCTGCTCGGCGGCGGCCTCACCGTTCTGCTCGTCGAGCACGACATGGAGGTCGTCTTCTCGCTGGCGCACCGGATCACCGTGCTGCACCAGGGCCGCGTCATCGCCGACGGCGCGCCGGCGGCGGTGCGCAGCGACGCCGCCGTGCAGACCGCGTATCTCGGCGGCCTGGACTGAGGCGTGCTGCGCGTCGACGACCTCAACGCGTACTACGGCGTGAGCCACGTGCTGCACGGCGTGTCGCTGCAGGTGCCGGCCGGCGCCGTGGCCAGCGTGCTGGGCCGCAACGGCGTCGGCAAGACGACGACGCTGCGGGCCATCATGGGGCTCGCCACCGCGCACGGCGGACGCGTGGAGCTCGACGGCCGCGACATCACGCGCTGGCCGCCGCATCAGGTCGCGCGCGCGGGCGTGGCCTACGTGCCGGAGGGGCGCCAGATCTTTCCCGCGCTCACCGCGGCCGAGAACATCCGCGTGGCCGAGCGCCGTCCCGCCGAGCGCTGGCCCCTCGAGCGCCTGCTGGAGCTGTTTCCCGCGCTGCGCCCGCGGCTGACCCATCGCGGCCGGCAGCTCTCCGGCGGCGAGCAGCAGATGCTCGCCATTGCGCGCGCGCTCGTCACCGACCCGCGCGTGCTGCTGCTGGACGAGCCGTCGCAGGGCCTGGCGCCGCTGGTGGTCCGTGAGCTCGCGCGCGTGATCCGCACGCTGGCCGAGCAGGGCGTGGCGGTGCTGCTGGTGGAGCAGAATCTGAAGCTGGCGGCGGTGGTGGCCGACCGCATCTTCGTCATGCTCAAGGGCCGCGTCGTCTACGATGCGACGCCCGAGCGGTTTCGCACCGACGAGGCGGAGATCCGCAGCCGCTACCTGACGCTGTAGTCTCATGCGGTAGGAGGGGTCGCATGCCGTTCCAGACGCGTCTGACGGGAGCACTCATCGAGCGCTACACGCGCTCCGGGCACTGGGGCACCGACACGTTCTACGACATCCTCGCCCGCCGCGCGGCCGCGCACCCCGATCGCGAAGCCGTCGTCGACCACCGCCACCGCGTCACGTACCACGAGCTGCGCGCCCGGGTCGACCGTACGGCGGCCGCGCTCCAGCGGCTGGGCCTCGGCGCCGGCGACGTCGTGACGATCCAGCTGCCGAACTGGGTGGAGTTCGCCTACGTCTTCTTCGCGTGCGAGCGCATCGGAGCCGTCGCAAACCAGATCGGGCCGGACTTTCGCAGTCGCGAGGTCGAATACATCGCGCGCTTCTCCGAGAGTCGCGCGTTCGTCTGCCCCGCGAGCTTCAAGGGTTTCGACTACGTCGACATGATCCGGCAGCTGCGTCCCGCGCTTCCCGACGTCAAGACCGTGATGGTGCTCGGCGGTGGCGGGGACGGCACGGTGTCGCTGGACGAGATGATCTACGGCAACGAGCCGCGGCCGCCGCTGGCGCCGCACCGGATGGACGCCAACGAGGTCATGCGGATGGCGTTCACCTCCGGCACCACCGGCAACCCCAAGGGCGTCACCCACAGCTTCAACACGACGCTGCCCGCCTGCACGATCCTCAATGAGGCCATGGCCGTCACCGAGCGGGAGGTGTTCCTCGTCTACCTTCCGCTCGGCCTCAACTGGGGATACCTGACCCTCGTGCAGTCGATCATGGCCGGCGCGCGCGCCGTGCTGCTCGACCGCTTCAGCGCGCGCGCCGCGCTGGAGCTCATCGAGCGCGAGCGGGTGACGTTCATCCCGAGCGCGCCGGCCTCCATCATCGCCATGCTGAACGATTCCGAGCTCGCGCGCTTCGATCTGCGCTCCCTCCGCGTCGTCATCACGGGCGGCGCGTCGTGTCCGGTCGAGACCATCCGCGCGTTCCGCAAGCGCATCCCCGGGCATCTGATCGAGCTGTACGGGATGCTCGAGACCGGCTTCCACACCTTCACGCGCTTCGGGGACGACCCGGAGGCGGTGGCGGGCACCATCGGCCGACCGGCGGACGGCATGGGGCTGCGCATCCTCGATGAGCACGCGCGGGACGTGCCGGTCGGCGTCGAGGGCGAGATCGCCGCCGACGGCCCCTCGGTGCACCTCGGCTATCACAAGAACCCGGCCGCCAACGCCGAGCTCTTCACGGCCGATGGGTGGTTCCGCACCGGCGATCTCGGCGTGCGCGAGGCCTCGGGCAACGTGCGCATCGTCGGCCGCCTGAAGGAGATGATCAACCGCGGCGGCAAGAAGTTCTTTCCGCGCGAGATCGAGGAGATCCTGTACACGCATCCCAAGGTCCTGCACGCCGCCATCGTCGGCGTCCCCGACCCGCGCCTGGGCGAGCGCAACTGCCTCTGCGTGATCCCGCGTCCCGGCGCCGCGCTGTCGCTCGACGAGGTCGTCTCCTTCCTCAAGGACGGCGTCGCCACCTACAAGTTGCCAGAGGAGATCGAAGTGTTCGACGAGTTCCCGTTCACGCCGACCGGCAAGATCCAGCGCCACGCCCTCACACGCCAGGTCCTGGCGCGGCGCGCCCGATGATCATCATGGACATGCACTCGCACTGGGGGACGCGCCGCGGCTACCCGTTCCAGACGCCGGAGGAGCTGGCCCAGCAGGAGCGCGTCTTCAAATCGAAGCCGCGCTACGTGAGCGAGACCGAGATGGCCGAGCACTTCAAGAAGACCGGGGTGCGCGTCATGCTGGACCTCGGCGTCCGCATGGAGCAGTCGCCCGAGGCGGCCCGCGCGCTCCACGACTACGCATTCGAGACGCAGCGCCAGCACCCCGACGTCATCCTCGGCCACTGGCTCCACATCGACCCGCGCCACGGCCGCGTCGCGCTCGATGAGTTGGACCGTTGCCTGCGAGTCGGCGCCGGCGTCGTCGGCCTGTCCGTGCCCGGCGCCGGGTTCAACGTGCCCGCGAACGATCCGATGTACGCGCCGTTCTACAAGATGTGCATCGACGCCCGCGCGCCGGTGCTGATCATGGTCGGGACAACGGGAATCGGCGCCGGCCGGCCCGGCGGCGGTGGCATCATACTGGATGCGAGCCACCCACGCCATCTCGACGTCGTGGCCGCGACCTATCCCGATCTCATCCTCGTTGCTTCACGCCCGGCGTGGCCCTGGCAGACCGAGCTCATCGCGATCCTGCTGCACAAGACCAGCGTGTGGTACGAGGTCCACGGCTGGTCTCCGCGCTACTTCGCGCCCGACCTCAAGCAGGAGATCGGCCGCCGCTTGCAAGATCGCGTCATGTTCGGCGCCGACTACCCCCTGCTCGGCTACGATCGGCTGCTCAGCGACTGGCGCGTCGAAGGCTACGGGGACATCGTGCTGGACAAGGTCCTCCGGAAGAACGCCGAGGCGTTTCTGGGTACCCTCGGCCACTGAGCGGCTGGGGTTACCTCGATGGCGTCAGCTTGATGGCGGGTCGAGGCGAAGCTTGGCGTGAACGACGGCCGCGGCGAGCGGCTTCAACATGAGCGGCGACAGATAGATCGGCAGCTGCGCGACCGCGAAGTAGACGAGCGTCATCTCGGGAAGGCTGCCGGTCGCGGCCAGCATCAATCCCATGTTGCGCTGTGCGGCCATGCAGCCGAGCGCCAGCGCGCGGTCGCGACCGGCCGCCGCGAAGACAACCGTCGTCACGCTCAGGATGGCCAGAAAGACTCCGACCGCGCCCGCCATCAGTGCGAGCATGCGCAGCGGCGCGTGCGTCGCCCGGGCCAGGACGTGCTGCATCACGGCGGTGACGAAGACGAAGGACAGCAGAATGTTCAGGCCGTCCAGCTCCTCCTTGCGCCGACGAATCTGCGCCGCCCCGACGAGCCAGCGCAGCAGTAACCCGGCGCCGGCCGCGACGGTGATGATCGTGAACAGCTTCAGCCCCAGGCCGAGCGGCGACAGGCCGGGCACACGGCCGACGAAGACATGCGCGAACAGTGGCGCCGTCAGCGGCGTCGCGGCACTGGCAAGCACGAGCGTCACGAGCACGAGCGTCGCGTCGAGGCCGATCAGCGCGACCAGGGCCGGCGCCACCATCATCGGCGAGGCGACCGCCTGGAGCATCACCCCGAGGAACAGATCCGCCGAGCGAACATCCAGGCCAGCCACGCGCCCCAGCGTACCCAGCACGACGGGAACCACGAGAACCGTCCACGTCGTCGCCGCAATCACCAGCGCTGGTCGTCGCACGTAGGCGCGGAAGACGCCGGCGTCCACACGCGCGAAGGCAATCGCGAGCAGGATGACGATCGCCTCGGTGACGAACGGCATGAGCCGCGCGCCGATGGGCGGGAGTGCGACCCCGATCGCCACGAGCACGGCGATCGCTCGCGGCCCCTGCCGTCCAATCCACGCCATCGCACGCATTCGCGTCAGTCTGCGGAACCGGCGCCGACAACGGAAGATCCATGTCGGACATCGGCCGGTGGGCCAATTGGCGGTCGGTCTACAGCTGGTCGCGAAGTGGGATCAGCGGCAGGTAGAAGAAGTTCCGCCAGCCGTGGCGCCGCCAGTCGTCGTAGGTCACCTGCCTCGTGAACTTCAGATCGTCGCGAAAGATGTCGGTCAGGCGCGCTGCAATTCCGTTGTCGAGGAACGCGAGGTTCAGCTCGTTGTTCAGCGCGAACGAGCGGTTGTCGAGGTTGGCGCTTCCGATGCTGACCCAGCGCCCGTCGACGACCATCGTCTTGGCGTGCAGCAGCGCGGGAGTGTACTCGTAGATCTTGGCGCCAGCCTCGAGCACGCGGCCGAAGTGCGCCTGGCTCGCCTGCCGCACCAGGCGATCGAGGTTCGTGTCGGCATTGCCGGCCACGATGATCGACACCTCGACGCCCCGCTTCACCGCCCGCACCAGTGCGTCGGTCAGGGCGCCGTCGGGAACGAAGTATGGATTCGTGATGAGGATCGACGAGCGCGAGGAATCGACCGCGAGCAGGAAGAGCATGTAGGCCGCCGCCGCACCGCTCGCCGGCGAGCTCTTGATCGACTGGACGGTGAGCGTCCCGCGCGGCTCGATCGCCGGGAAGTATGCATCGCCGCCGAGGATGAGGCCGGTGGCGTCACGCCAGTTCTCGGCGAACGCGGCCTGCAGCTCGCGCACGATCGGCCCTTCGACGCGGACGTCGGTCTGGCGCCAGTGGTCCTTCGTGCGTCCGTCACCGGTCCACTTCTCGCCCACGCCGGTGCCGCCCGTGAAGCCGATACGACCGTCCACGACCAGGATGCGGCGGTGATTGCGGTGGTTGATCCGCTTGATGGCCATCGGATTGATGGAGTGGTAGGTGGCCACGTGACAGCCGGCGTGCTCCATCAGCTTCCGATACCGCTTCGGCATGTTATTGCTGCCGACGGCGTCCAGGAGCACGTTGACCCCCAACCCCGCCCGGCAGCGCGCGGCCAGCGCCTCCGCCATGTCGCGCGCGATGGCGCCCTTCTCGTAGATGAAGTTGGCGAAGCTGATCGTCGTCTTCGCCTCGCGGATCGCGGTCAGCATCGCCGGAAAGATCTCGTCACCATTCAGCAGAATCTGCGCGCGGTTGCCCTGCACCACCGGCGCGTCGGCGTGCGCCTCGAGCATGCGAACGAAGGCCGGCTCCCCGACGCTGACGTCCGGCGAGATGTAGTGCGGTCGGGACAGCGTACAGCCCGCGAGCGTCAGACCGATCGCTGCCGCACCCAACCGCCTCCACGTGCTACCAGCCAGCGAGCGTGTCAACGCGAGTGCAGCAACGTCAGGGCTCCCCGGGCTTGCGGAAGACGAACTCGCGCACGCCGGACTTGAGGAGCACCGAGTCGAAGAGCTCGAGGCCGCCGAACAGGGTGAGGATGTCACGGTTCTGCAGCGATCGCTGGCGGCCGCACGCAGCGGGAACGGAGCGGTAGCGGAGATGGCTGTCGTCTTCGATGACGTAGCGCGTATAGCTGCGGTCCGCCGTGTTACCACTGCCGAAGAGTGCGAGCAGCGCGCCGCCCGGCCGGAGGGCCCGCACGAGCGTTCCGGCCAGCGCCGCCGCCGCCGGCGCCGCGAGGTAGTCGAAGATGTCCCAGCACAGCACCGCATCGAGGCTGTCGGCGCCGTGGTCGCACGACAGTGTCGCCTCCTCGCGCGCGTGACGCTCGAGGTCGGCGTACAGATCCTTCACGTGAATCTTGCAGCCGATGCGCTCGCCGAGGAATGCGATGTTCGAGCCGATGGCCGGGCCGAGATCCAGCACCTCGGCCATCGGGCGCGAGCACACCAGCGACAGGAACGCGGAGAGGCCTCGGCTTGCTACGAGCTGATCAGCCAGGCCCGCGCTCGAGGACGTCAGACGTTGACCGGCTCGCCGTTCGCAGAGGCCGGTGCCGGTGTGAACGTCTCCGCCTTGCGGCCCTTGGCCGACCGGTCGGACGCCGTCGCGGACGCCTCGTGGCGCATGTCGATGCTGCCACGGAACTTCGCGCCATCGGCGATGGCAACCCGCGGCGCGACGATGTCGCCGTCGACGGCGCCGCTCTCGCGGATATCGACCTTCTCCGCCGCCGTCAGATTGCCGGTGACCTCGCCGTGCACCACGATGGCCTTGGCGACGATGTGCGCCTGCACACGACCGCTCGACCCGATGGACAGGATGTGATCCCGCAGCTCGATCTTGCCTTCCACGTGTCCTTCGATGGTGAGGTCTTCGCTGCCGCTCACCTCACCCTTGATCACGATGCTCTTCCCGATGGTGACCGACTCTTGTTTCATAGGCCGTTGTTCCCCTCCTGATGTCTCACCGATTGCACCAGCTGCCATCAGTGGTTGGCTCACCACATTGGCCGGAGTCGACGGAGCGCGCGGCGTCTCGTCCCGCTTCCACATCGGCGTCACCTCCATAGCACCGACTGTTCCGATCCGCCCGACGCATCGTCCTGCCCGGATTCGGCGTCGCCGGAGCGGGCAGTATAGGCGTTTACGGGGTCGCCGATCAAGTTGCGTGTCCAGGCTGGACGGGTTGGGCTGCCTGGCGCGCAAGCTGCATTCCCATCCCTCGATGCTGCGTCAGCTGGGCTACGTCGTCGTCCCGCTCTCGATCGATGCCTCCACCGCGCGGACATGCCGGCTCGCCAACGCCACGCCGGCGCGCCTTCGCGCGCTGATCGAGGCGAACCTCGACAATCTCGAGCGCGTGCTCGCGTTCAACGCCGCTCACGACATCCTCCTCTATCGGATCAGCAGCGACGTGGTGCCGTTCGCCTCCCACACCGTGAACCGCCTGCGCTGGTGGCAGACGTTCGCGGCGCGGCTCCGGCGCATCGGCGGCTTCGTGCGCAGCCACGGGATGCGGGTGTCGATGCATCCGGGCCAGTTCACGGTGCTGAACTCGGTCGACCCGCACGTGGTGGCGGCTTCGGTGCTGGAGCTCCGCTGGCACGCCCGCTTCCTCGACGCGCTCGGCACCGCGCCGTCGTCCAAGATCGTGATCCACATCGGCGGCATGGTGGATGGGGCGGAGGCGGCCATGGAGCGGTTCGTGCGCGTCGCACGCGCGCTGCCGCCGGAGATACGGCGGCGCGTCATCATCGAGAACGACGAGCGGCTGTTCACCGTTGAGCACGTGCTCGCGGTCTCGCGCGCCACCGGCCTGCCGGTGGTCTTCGACTGGCTGCACCATCGCGCGAACCCCGGCGCGGCTCGCACACCGCGCGAGACGACGCGTCTGGTCACGGCTTGCTTCGACAGCTGGCGAGCCGCCGACGGCGTGCCGAAGATCCATCTCAGCAGCCAGGCGCGCGGTGGGCGCCTCGGCCAGCACGCCGACTGGGTGCGGACGTCCGACTTCCTCGACTTCCTGGCCGTGGCGCCCGACCGACCATTCGACTGCATGCTCGAGGCGAAGAAGAAGGACCTCGCGCTGTTTCAGCTGCGCCGCGCGCTGCGGCGAGCGGGCGTCGTCGAGAAGGGCTCACGCCGCGCGGCGTGAGCCCTCCTCGCGATTACGACTCGCCGGCGAAGAGGCTCTTCTTGATGATGGCGTGGACACCCCAGTTGCCGTCCACGACCTGGGTGATCCCGTAGTCCACCGCCACCGACATGAGGGAGATCGCCTCGTCCTCCGACAGACCGCGGGTCGTCATGAGGAAGTGGCGCATCTTGCGGAAGGCGTCGCGCATGGCGAGGTCCACCGACGACTTCGAGTAGATGTCGCTCTGCGCCTTGGCCCCGAGCTCCTGCAGATACTTCGGATAGCTGAAGCCGTGCAACACCCATTCTTCCTGCGTCTCGAGCAGCGGATACTCGAGCCCGGCGAGCGCGGTCTGCGCCAGCGCGTCCTTCTTGTGCAGGACGAGCTGGAATGTCCCCGTCAACGAGCATTCGATCGCCGTCCCCGCGAGCTCGGAGTCGCCCTGGGCCGCGTGCGAGTCGCCGACGGAAAGGAGCGCGCCCGGCACGGCGACCGGGTAGTACATGGTGGCGCCCTTTCCGATGCGCCAGTCGTCGATGTTGCCGCCCACCCAGTGGGGCGGGATGGAGTCGACGATGTCCGCCTCGGCCGGCGCGAGCCCGAGCACCCCGAAGTGCGGCCGGATCGGGATGCGCACGTTCTTCAGCACGCCATGCTTCTCCTGCACGGTCTTGTGATCCACCGGCACGCCCGGGTAGTCGATGATCTTGTGCACGACGCCGAACGGATCGGTCTGCGGCGTCCACTGGAAGTTGTAGAGGGCCTTGGCCCAGTTGCGCTCGCCGGAGGTGTCGACCTCGTAGATGGTGATGACCTCGCGCGGCTTGGGCTCCGTGAGGAGGTCCTTGTAGTGAAAGCCCCACCACGCGGCGGCGTTGCTGCCGAAGCTCTTGCCCTTGAACCGCGGATTCGCGCAGGGGCGCGGGGCCACATCCATGATGCGTACCTCGAGGATGTCGCCGGGCATGGCGCCCTTCACCGCCACCGGGCCGGTGCAGATGTGAACGCCAAGTCCTTCACCGGCTCCGCGCCCGAAGAGCGTCGGCTGCATCGGGCCCGCACCGCGCCGGTCGACGCCCTTGCGCTGCTTGTCCCAGTAGAAGACGCTCTCGGCGCCGGGATCGCCGGTGATCATCCGCTCCGCGTCGTCGTTGGCGTGGTGCGTGAGCGCTTCGATGGTGACGAAGTCGCCAGAATTCACCTCGACCAGGGGCTTCAGCAGCTTGCTGAAGTAACCCCAGTGCACCGTCTTGTCATTCGCCGGAACGTAGTAGTGATTGCGTGTTCCGGGCACGATCCCGGGTTGCGCCTGCGCCGCCGGCGGTGTCACGGTGGCCGCGGCCACGGCGGCGGCGCCAGCCAGCAACGTCCCCTTCAGGAAGTCGCGACGGCCGTGCTCGTCAGAGCTGCTTTCGGTGCTGGGGATCGTGTCTTCGGCCATCCGTGACCTCGCGCGTGAGGGTGAAAAGCAGAGCCGCGCGGCGACGGTAGAGTACGTCCGCCGGACTGTCAAGCGACGGATGGCGCCGGCCGCGCCGTCGGTCAGTCGATGACGGCCACCGCCTCGATCTCGATGAGCGCTCCCGGGATCGCGAGCGCGGCGATCTGAACCAGCGTGCTGGCGGGCGGATTGGCGGCAAAGAACTCCTGGCGCACCTCGCCATACGGCTCCCGATAGCGGATGTCCGTGACGAACACGGTGATCTTCACCACATCCCGCAGCGTGGCGCCGCCGCCTTTCAAGACGCGCTCCATGTTCTGGAAGATCTGCCGTGTCTGCGCGGCGATGTCGTTCGGCCCCACCAGCTTGCCCGCCTTGTCGAGGGCGAGCTGCCCCGCCACGTAGACGGTGTTGCCCACACGCCAGCCATGCGTGTAACGGGGACGAGGATCGGCCATGTCGGTCGGTTGGATCGCGGTCCGGGCCATTGCGCTCTCCTTCGATCGTAGTGGGCTGCGAGCGACAGCATACCGTTGAACTGCCGCGCGCGGGCCACCGACCGGGCTGCGCCGTATCATCGACTCGCGGGAGTCGAGCTCCGCTGGCGCCTCATTGCGGCCGTGCCTCATCAGGCGCGATATCTAACCCGCATCACCGTCTGCCGCGCGTCAACCTTGCCGGCGCTCGAGAGAATCTTGGACCGAAGGGGCGGTAGGCGCATTTCCTTCATCCGAATGAACCGGGCGCCGCGAAGGTCGCGGACCTGGGCCGGCACGACGGTCAGGCAGTTGCTGAAGTCCACCGAGCCGTAATCGGCGAGCGGATAGAGGATGGTGCTACCGAGCTGCATCGGCCGCTCGGCGATCCATTCTGCGTTAGCCCCGCGTAGCGCGGCGATCGTGGCAAGGGACGACGCCGCGCCCGGTGCATCGACGTCATAGCGCGCAAACTGGCCAGTGGCGTCGTTCTTCATGAAGATCCGCACCCGTGTCGAGGAGATCACGACGAGCCCACACGTGACCTGCTGTCCAATCGCGACGGTAAACGGCGCAGGGAATGGAACGGGAGGATTATTCGCCCCGCGTATCCACCATTGCCACCACGCCTCGACCGTCCGCGTCGTCACGCCGCTCGCGACGACGACTGTCTGAGTCGTGCCGAGCTGAGGAAGAGAGTCAGAGTATCGGCGCACGCCGTCCAGTCCAATCCACGTGGCACAGCGATAATCCCCGTCTGGGGCGCCCGCGGGTTGATTCGGGGTCGGAATCGTCCAGGAGCCGAACACCATCAGGAACGCGCGGGTATGGTTGGCGGTGATGTAGCCGCCGGACCAGTTGGAGCTTGACTCGAGGTTCGAGACAGGTCTCCTGAGCACTAGCATCCTGACGTTGATCCGGTAGTCAAACTTCCCGGTGAGCACGGGAAAGACCGGAGGGAGAATCTGAAGCGGCTGCGACATCATCCGCTCCCACACGCGGAACGCCGCCTCGTGAAGGCGAGCGTCAGGCCGGGGCGGTAGCCCAAACTGTTCGAGCTGCTCCGCAGTTGCGGACAGTGGATCGAAGCCGTCCGGCGGCTGGGGTGCGAGATGCAATCGCAGCTTGAGGTCTTCCTCGATCTCGCGCAGGGTAGTCACGGCCACTCCCCCCTTGCCGCCGCGAGCGCGTTGGTAAAGGTGGGTACTTTGATGGCGTCGTTGAGAAGCGGCACGATCCCAGTGGCGAGGGCGAGGCCGGCCGCCGAATCGCTCGGATAATGAAGGCCTCCGATTTCCCGGTTCCGTGCGATCCGCCACGCCAGCGCGTCCAGATCAGACGAGAGCGCCGCGGTCAGCGGGGTGCCCGGCGGCAGGGCGAGCTTGACGCATGCCGCAATGAGATGAGCCTGGGTCGCGTGTCCGCTGGGATAAGACGAGTGCCCGGGCACCTGAATGGGTGGCAGGAGCGCGGGGCACATGTGCGACGGTCGGGGCCGATTCGCCTGCTGCTTGAAGTACATGACCGCGAAGAGGCCGACCAGGCTGGCGATCGCCATCACGCGACACGTGGCGGGGTGCGACGTCGGAGTGATCCCCAGGAGGGCCATGAAGTAACTCAGGAACTCGTCGGCCTGCGAGAGGATCTCACCGAGCGCATCCGGGCGTTCGTTGAGGGCGTCGGTCACGAGTCCGTTGATCTCGATATCAGTGGCGGCGGCATTCGGCACGGCGGGGAGGGCGATCATCCGCCAAGTGGTGGCCGAGAACTCGATGACTGCGAGCCAGGCGTACCACTCCGCGCTCCATCTGCGCGCAGCGTACGCATTGACGGCGAGGCCTGTGCGATTCGCCGCGAGGCCAGGGACAGAGATGAGCGGCAGGTCGACGCGGTCCGCGAAGTACCACGCTGACGCGACCATGCCCGCATTACCGGCATTACCCGCATTGCCCGCATTCCCCGCGTTTCCCGCATTCCCGGCATTGCCCGCGTTCCCTGCGTTGCCTGCCATGGCTGAACCTCCCGTCTCTTGACGGTTCGGACGTTAGCGGGTGAGTCAATCCGGCAGGCCCGCCGCGCGGAGCCGGTCGACAAACGCATCGCGAACGGTGTCCCGCAGTGGTGTGCGCGCGGCGAAGGCGCGCAATCCGAATCGAGGCTCGATGGAGAGAAGTTGTCGGGCAACGTCCATCGCATCGCCAGTCTTGCCGACGGCGACGAGGCTACTCGCCAGCACGCGCAGGTTCGACGTGAGCCGGGCATTATGCTGCGCCGCCTTCCGCGCCCACGCGATGGCCTCGTCGTAGTTGCCGTTGATGTAATGAGCCTGGGACAGGATGTGCTCGTGAAAGAACACGTGTGAGTCGAGAGGCGACAGGCGTAAGCCGTGCTCGGCCCGCAGCACTGCGATGGCGCCCTGGCCGAGATAGCCGCAGGTCGCGCTGCTCATCGTCCAGGCCAGCGCGCAGCTCGGTCCTGCGGCAAGCGCGCGGTCGAGGTACTCAACGGCCGCGTCGTAATCCTTCATGAGGAAGGAATGGACGTGCCCATAGATCGCAAGGGCGAGGGCGTCGGCAGGATCGCGTTCAATGGCAGCGGCGGCAATGCGCGCGGCCTCGGTAATGTCCGCGCGCTCGTCGGGAGACCAGCCCTGCCCGATCCGAAACATGTGCCAGTACGCCGCGTAGGAATAGGCGGGCGCGTAACCGGGGTCAAAGGCCATGGCCTGCTGGAGCAGACCCCGTGCACGCGAGAACGATTCGTAGTCCATCTCGTAGAGCGGCCCGAGAGCCTGCAGGACGAGGTCGTACGCAGTCAGGTTCTTCGGGTGCTTGCGCATGGCCCGGAGGCGTTCGCGCTGCCGCACGTGCGGCGCGATGGCCGTCACGATCTGCGTGGAGATAGTGTCTTGAACCTTGAACAGGCCGCTCAAGTCGCTGTCATATCGTTCCGACAGCACGATGGTGCCGGTCTCCGCATCACTCAGCTCGGTGGCGATCCGCAGGTGGCCGGCCGATCGCTGCACGCTACCGTACATCACGTAGCGCACGCCCAGCTCGCGGCCGATGGCGCGCACGTCGATCGTGGCGCCGCCGTAGCCGAGGGTCGAGCCGCGCGAAATGACGAAGAGCTCCTTCAGGCCGGCCAGCGCATAGATGATGTTGTCGACAATGCCGTCAGCGAAGTAGGCGTCGTCCGGGTCCGACTGGTTCTTCCGGAACGGCAGCACCACGATCGACGGACGGCCCCCGGCGGCGACTGGCGCGTCGCCGAGGGCAGTGACCCGCACGTCGCCCATCCGGAGCGCGAACGCCCGGACCGGCCGCGAGATGTTCCGCAAGTGCAGCTCGCCGAGGTTCACGGCGTGTACACCGGGCAGGCTGACGATCTGCTCCGCGACGGCGCCGGAGACGACGACGCCGCCTGGCTCCGCATACGTCTGTAGACGCGCTGCCACGTTGACGCCATCACCATAGATCCGGTTCGCGTCGTGGATGACGTCTCCCAGGTTTATGCCGATGCGGAACCGCATCCGGCGGGACTCGGGCTGTGGCTCGTTGCGCGCAGTCATGATCGTCTGGATGTCGATCGCGCACTCGGCGGCATTGAGGACGCTGGGGAATTCTGCCAGGACGCCGTCGCCCGCGGTGTCGATGACGCGGCCACCGTGCCGATCGACCGTCGGCAGGATCACTGCTTGATGTGCTTGAAGGTCGCGGACCGTCGCCGCCTCGTCCTCTTCCATCAGTCGGCTGTAACCGACGACGTCTGCGGCGAGGATGGCGACTAACTTCCGCTGCGTC
>DATAOC010000136.1:0-38659 GCA_036265915.1 Candidatus Methylomirabilota bacterium
GCTGTTATCGCCGCCGCCGTGCTGATCATGGCCCTGTCGAGCGATGCCTCGGCCCAGCGCAAGCTCAGCTTCGCCTACGATCAGCCGGTGACGACGGCGTACGGCCTCGCCGCCAACATGTTCGACGAGAAGCTGAAGGCGCTGAGTGGCGGCAAGCTGAGCATCAATCAGTTTCCCGGCGCGCAGCTCGGGACCGAGCCGCAGATGCTCCAGAAGCTCCGCGGAGGCGACATCGACTTCGTCATCACGGCGACGGCGAACGCCGCCAGCGTGGCGCCGCAGGCCGGGGTGTTCTCGCTGCATTTCATCTTCCGCGACGAGGACCATCTGTCGAGGGCGCTGGCCGACAAGGCGGTGGCCGACGCCTTCCGCACGATGATCAAGGAGTCCACGCAGGGCGCGCACGTCCTCGGTCTGATGACGATGGGCTTCCGGAACATGTACAGCAAGAAGGAGATCTCCAGGCTCGAGGACCTCAAGGGCATGAAAGTGCGCGTGCAGGCGACCAAGACCGAAGACACGCACTTCCCGGCGTACGGCGCGCAGACCGTGCACATGCCGTTCGGCGAGGTCTACGTCTCGCTCCAGACCGGCGTGGTGAACGTCGCCGAGAACGGCATCAACGTGTACGAGCAGAACAAGCATTTCGAGGTCGCGCCGGTGCTGAACATCACGCAGCACGAGGCCAACAACAACTGCATCTGGGTCAGCGACAAGGCGTGGAACAGCTTCAGCGCCGAGGAGAAGGCGTGGGTCCAGGAGGCCGCCGACGAGGTGAGCCGCCGCGAGCCCGCGCTGGCCTTCAAGCTCGAGTCCGAATCGGCCGCGAAGCTTCAGAAGATCGGCGTGAAGGTCAACACCAAGGTCGACAAGTCGGGGTTCATCAAGGCGGCCGCGCCCATCCAGGATCAGCTGGCCACGGAGCTCGGGCCGCATGCGGTCAAGATCCTGGGGCTCGTCCGCGCCGTGAAGTAGCCGACCGGTCCGACGCGGGGCGGCGGCGCACGTGGCCAACGTTACGGATTTTGCCGCAAGCCGAGCGCTCATCCTCGAGCGCCATCGTCACCTGAAGTGGAAGTGGCTCGACCCGGTCGAGGCCGGTCTGATGGTCCTGTGCGGCATCTGCATCGGCGGCTTCACCGTGTGCGTCTTCTTCGACGTCACCACACGCACGATCGGGCACCCGTGGCTGTGGCTGCAGCAGGCGACCACGGCCTTCTTCGCCTGGGGCGTGTTCATCGGCATCGCCGCGGCGACCCGGCGCAACGATCATATCTATCTGGCCGAGATCACGAAGCGGATGACGGGCATGAAGCGCCGCGCGATCGAGACCTTCAACCGCTCGGTGGTGCTCGTCGTGGCCGCTTTCATGGTCTGGTTCGGTTACAAGAACGCGCTGCTCGACCTCGGCAGCTTCCGCATGCCCTGGCTCATCCCGTTGACCGTCTACACCGGCATCGTGCCGATCGCGGGCCTCCTGGTGATGCTCTTCAGCGTCGAGCAGATCGTCAATGGATGGCAGCACGGGTTCGAGGGGCCGGAGGACGACGAGCTGTTGCGGGAGCCTGTCGAATGAGCTCGAGCGTGTTGCTGGTGGTGATGGCCGGCGTGTTCCTGCTGCTGGGCTACCTCGGCGTGCCGGTGGCGTTCGCGATCATTGCCGGCGTGCTGGTCGCCACGGCGTTCACCCCGGTCAGCTTCCAGTCGATCATCGGCCAGCTGTTCCACGGCATCGACTCCGAGACCCTCCTGGCGATCCCGTTCTTCCTGCTCGTCGGCGAGCTGATGTCCTCGGCGAACGTGGTCTACCGCATGATCGCGCTCGCGCAGGCGCTGGTCGGACACTTGCGGGGCGGCCTCGCGCAGGTCGTCACCCTGTTCAGCATGTTCTTCGCCGGCATCTCCGGCTCGTCCTCTGCCGACGTCGCGGTGCTGAGCCGGACGATCGCTCCCGAGATGGACAGGGAGCGCTACGATCGCGCCTTCACGGCCGCGCTGATCGCCTCCGCCTCCACCATGGCGAACCTGATCCCGCCGTCGATCATGGCGGTGGTGTACGGCGCCACTGGCAACGTGTCGATCGGCGGCTTGTTCCTCGGCGGCGTGGTGCCGGGCGTGATGATCGGCGTGGGCCTGATGGTCTACAGCTACTTCTTCGGCCCGGTGGGCACGATGAAGAAGCGCGCCAGTGCCGTGGACGTCTTCGTCGCGGCGCGCGGCTCGGCGCTCCCGATGGTGATCCCGGTCATCATCATGGGCGGCATCCTGACCGGCTGGTTCACGCCAACCGA
The DNA here is from genome assembly GCA_036265915.1 of Candidatus Methylomirabilota bacterium. GTDB lineage: Bacteria > Methylomirabilota > Methylomirabilia > Rokubacteriales > CSP1-6 > AR12. The sequence goes on from DATAOC010000136.1 coordinate 2,292, forward strand.
GGCCGGCATGGCGGCGGCGGCCTACATCCTGCTGGTGCTCATCCCCGTCCTGAACGCCCGGCACATCCGCCGCCTGCCTGGCGACTTCATGTACACGGGGCTGCTGTACTCGCTGCCGCTCGCGGCGGTGGCCGGCGCCTCCGCCTTCGGCTGGATGCTGGCGTACCTGCGCGGCCCCGACACGGTGGCCGAGTACATCAGCTACTACGCGGGCACCGATCCCCGGATGATCATGCTCCTCCTGGTCATTCTGTTCATCATCCTCGGCGACTTCATCGACGCGGTGCCGGCCATCATCATCTTCATGCCGATCATCAACAAGCTGACGCAGGTGGGCCACATCAACTCCGTGCACATGGGCGTGGTGATCGTCACCACCCTCGTCTTCGGGTTGATCACGCCGCCGTACGGACTGTCGCTGCTGATCGCGTCCAAATTCGTCGGGGTGCCGTTCTACCGCGCGATGTTCCGGTCGCTCCCGCTGTACATCGTCTTCTTCGTCACCATCGCCTTCACCATGCTCTTCCCGGACGTCGTGCTCTGGCTGCCGAAGCTGCTGCTGCCACAGTCGGTCGGCTGCTTTCCGAATCCCAGCGGAGCCGGCTGGATCTGCCCGAAGTAACGGTCACGCCATGAAGTTCGGCATTCACAACTCGTCGTGGATCTTCGGTCCCGATCCAGCCGAGGCGTTCGACGCGGTGAAGGCGAAGGCCCAGTGGGCGGAAGATCACGGCTTCGTCTGGTTCTCGGTCATGGATCACACGATCCAGATCCCCCGCGTGGGCGCGCCGGACGACCCGGTCCTGGAAGGCTGGAGCGTCCTGGCGGGACTGGCCGCTGCCACGAGCCGCATGCGACTCGCGACGCTGGCCACGGCGGTCGGATATCGTAATCCGGCCCTGCTCGCGAAGATCGCGGCCACGGTCGATCTGATGAGCCGCGGGCGGCTGACGCTCGGAATCGGCGCCGGCTTTTTCGAGGAGGAGTACAGGCAATACGGCTGGCAGTTCCCGCCTCAGCCGGCGACGCGCATCCGGCAGCTGGAGGAAGCGGTCGAATTGATCGTGAAGATGTGGACGGAGCCGCGGACGACGTTCCACGGCCGATATTTCCACGTCGAGAACGCGATCCTCGAGCCGAAGCCGATCCAGAAACCTCGGCCGCCGGTGATGATCGCCGGGGGCGGCGAGCAGCTGACGCTCCGCGCGGTCGCCCGTCTCGCCGATGCGTGCAATCTCGTCGGCGGCGAACCCGCCGAGGTGAAGCACAAGCTGAACGTGTTGCGACGCCATTGCGACGCCGCGGATCGCGACTATCTCACGATCGAAAAGACTCACGTCCAGCTCTGGCAACTCGCCCGCGACGCCGCCGCGGTGGCGGCGAAGCGCGAGCGGCTGGCTGCCGCCGGACTCGCGGGCGGCTTCATCGGTACAGTGTCCGAGGCCATCGACCTGATCGGGCAATACCAGGACGCCGGGGTGGACTTGCTGATCGCCAGCGATCGACTGAACGACGTCGAGAGCCGTGAGCTGTTCGCCTCGGAGGTCATGCCGCACTTTGCCTGACTGACGGACGACCGCGCGCGCGCTCCACCATGCTACACTCCCGGTCGCTCGCGCCCGGCGCGCGGCGCAGAGGTCTCTCGCGCATGGCATGGGTCACCGGCGGCTACCTGGCGTACCTGATTCTCCCGATCGCTCTTCTTGTCCTGGGCTCCGTCGGCGAGATCTGGCTCAACACGCTCCTGCCCTACGGCCTCACGGCGCGCTGGTACCTCGACGTGTGGCTCGACGGAAGCTTTCGTCGCGCCTTCGTCGTGAGTCTCGAGGTCGCGGCGGCGACGTGCGTCGTGACCGCGCTGCTCGGCCTGCCCCTCGCGTACGCGATCTACCGGGCGGCGTCGCGCGGGGTTCGCACGGCGGCCCGACTGCTCGCGTTGCTGCCGGTCGCGGTGCCGCCGCTCGTGCTCGGTTTCGGCTTCGTGCTCGTGTTCAGCAGCGACGTCCTGCCCTACCTCGGCAGCCTCTGGATCCTGATCGCGGGGCACGTGGTGCTGACGCTTCCGTATATCGTGCAGACGCTGGTGGCGGACATGCGGCATCTGCGGCTGGGCGTTCTGCTCCAGGCAGCAGAGTCGCTCGGCGCCTCGGGCCCGCGGCAATTCGTGGACATCGTGGTGCCGTCGCTGCGTCACAGCCTGGGCAGCGGGCTGGTGACGGTCGCCGCGCTCTCCATCGGCGAGTTCCAGCTCTCGAACCTGGTCGCCGGATTCCTGACGCGGCCGTACCCGGTGGTGCTGCTGCAGGCGTTCTACGGAGCCACCGGCTTCGCGTGCGCGGCCACCACCATCCTCCTCGCGCTGGCGCTGCTCGGCTCCGTGACCGGCTCGCTCGCCGCGCGTGGCACCGGCGCCGCCGGCACGGCCTCCGCATGACGGCATCGACGCTGGCATTGCAGGACGTCGCCTTTGCTTACCCGGGCTCCGCGTTTCGCATCGAGGGGCTGGACCTTTCCGTCGCGCCCGGTGAGCTCGTCGCCGTCATCGGAGCCAGCGGTTCCGGCAAGTCGACCGTGCTCAAGCTCGCCGCCGGGTTCCTGGCGCCGGCGCACGGACGCGTCGTGATCGACGGCGCGGACGTCACCGACGCGCCGCCGCGGATGCGGGAGCTGGGGATCGTGTTCCAGGCCTATGCGCTGTTCCCGCACATGACCGCGCTCGAGAACGTCGCCTATCCGCTGAAGGTCCGCGGCGTCGACCAGCGAGACAGGCGCGATCAGGCCATGCGCATGCTGGAGATCGTCGGCCTCGCACACCTGGCCGGGCGACGCCCGGATCAGCTTTCCGGCGGCCAGCAGCAGCGGGTGGCGCTGGCGCGCGCACTCGTGTTCCGGCCGCGCGCGCTGCTGCTGGACGAGCCGCTCTCGGCCCTGGACGCGGCGCTGCGCGGAGAGATGCGCGACGAGATCCGGCGGCTCCAGCGCGAGCACGCCATCGCCACGCTGCACGTGACCCACGATCAGGAAGAGGCGCTCTCGATGGCCGATCGCGTCGTCGTGATGCGCGACGGGCGCATCGAGCAGGCGGGCACACCGCGCCAGCTGTACGACACACCCCGGACCCGCTCGGTCGCGTCCTTCGTCGGCCGCGCCAACCTCTGGGACGGCGTGGTGCGCGACGCGGCGGTCGACACACCGATCGGGCTGCTGCACGCCGCTGCGCTGCGCCTGCCACCGAGTGGCACGCGCGTGACCGTTCTGGTGCGGCCGGAGAATGTCCGGCTCGGCGCCGCGCCGGACAGCATCAACACGTTCCGCGGTCGCCTCACCCGTGACCGATTCCTCGGCGCCACGCGGCGCTACGATCTCGAAGTGCTCGGCGGCACAATCGTCGGCGAGACGTCCCAGCCCGACGCAATCGACGTGGTACACATTCCGCCGGAGCGGGTGCAGGTGATCACCGACCAGTGAGAGGAGAGACACGGACATGATGACCAGACGAACTGCCGTCGCCGCGCTCGCGGCGCTGGTGCTCGCGCCCGTGGCGTGGGCGCAGACGGTCGGCTCGGGGCCGGAGCTCTATCCGGGCGAGAAGGCGCTCTACGAGGCGGCCAGCAAGGAAGGGCTCGTCGTCTCGTTCGACACCGGACCGACGTGGGCCAACTGGGCGGCCGAGTTCGCGGCGTTCAAGAAGCGCTATCCCGAAGTCGAGATGACGTACAACGATCTCGGCTCCGCGGCAACGGTGGTCGCGCTGGACAAGGCGCGCAATCGGCCCCAGGCGGACACCGCGTACTACTTCGCGGCCTCGGCGGTCGACGCGGCCAGGAAGGACGTGGTCGAGTCGTTCAAGCCGGTGAACTTCGACAAGCTGCCCGAGGTGTTCCGGCAACCGGAGGGCAAGTGGTTCACCATTCACTCGCTCACCGTCGCCTTCCTGGTGAACACGAAGCTCATCAAGAACGTGCCGCAGTCGTGGGCGGACCTGCTCAAGACCGACTACAAGAGCTCGGTCGTCTACCTGGATCCGCGCTCGACCGGCCAGGGCCAGGTGCTGATGTTCGCGGCAAACTTCGCGGCGGGCGGCGACATGAACAGCGTGCAGCCGGGCATCGACTACATGGGCAAGCTCCACAAGGCGGGCAACGTGCTGCGCGTCGTCGGCACCACGCCATACGCGCAGTTCGTGAAGGGCGAGATCCCGATCTGGATCGGCTACGAGAACGACGGGCTCAAGGCGAAGTACACGGACGGGCTCGGCGACGCGGTCGCCGTCGTCATCCCCAGGGAAGCATCGGCGGCGGCGCCGTACGCGATCAGCCTGGTGAAGAACGCGCCGCATCCCAACGCCGCCAAGCTGTGGCTCAACTTCATCATGACGGAGATGGGCCAGGCGATCTTCGCGCAGGGTTTCGTGCGGCCCGCGGTGCCGGGCATCAAGCTGCCGGAGACGGTCGCGGACAAGCTGCCGGCGGCGCCGCAGGTGAAGCCGCTCGACGTGCAGGCCGCCGCCGCGAAGAAAGCGGAGATCGACGCGGGCTGGGCGAAGGTCGCCGTTGGCAACTGACCGCCGGGGATCGCACCTGCTGCTCGCCGTCCCCGGCGGCCTGGTGCTCCTGCTGTTCTTCGCGGTGCCGCTGCTCGCGATCTGGAGCGACGCGGTGCGCGATCCCGGCAGCTTTCGTCGCGTGCTCGCCAGCCCGGTCATCTGGCGCTCCGTGCGCGGCAGCGCGCTGCTCACCGTGACGGCGGCCAGCTTCTCGCTCCTCGTCGGCAGCTCGGTGGCACTGCACCTGTCGCGGATGGACGCGCGCCGGCGACAGGCGCTGATGTTCTTGATCGCGCTGCCGCTCACCTTCTCGGGACTGATCGTGGCCTATGGGTTCATCCTCGCCTACGGGCGGGCCGGCTTCGTGACGCAGGCGCTCGGGTTCATCGGCGCCGACCCGGTGCGGGTGGCCGGCGTGCTGTTCAGTCCGGTCGGCCTCGCGTTCGCATCGTCCTACTACCTCATTCCGCGCGTGGTGCTGCTGGTGCTCCCCGTGCTCGTGAACTTCGAGTGGACGCATATCGCCGCCGCCGAGTCGCTCGGCGCGCGGCGATGGCGCGCGCTCGCCGACGTCATGCTGCCCCAGATCCTGCCGACGCTCGTCGCCGCCTTCTGCCTCGTCGCCGCCGTCGTCTTCGGCGCCTACGGCACGGCGCTCGCGCTGGTCGGCACGCGCGTCAGCATCCTGCCGCTCCAGCTCTACAGCATGATCGCGGAGACGGGCTCCGACTTCCCGGCCGCCGCCGCGCTCTCGATCGTGCTCACCGGCTGCTGCACCGGCATCATGGCCACCGGCGAGCTGGTGGCCGCGCACCACGAGCCGCGTGATGCTTCAGCTTGATCGTGCGCGCGGCTGGCTGCTGGACGGCGCTGGCCGGCGCTTCGATGCGGCAGCGCGTGCGTGGGTCGCCGACGCAGCGGCGGCCGGAGGAACGCGCGTGTCGCCGGCGGAAGCCGTCGCCTGGCTGCAGCGCGAGAGCGGTGCGCCGCTGCGCGAGCCGGTCGGTGTGATCGGCCCGCGGGCGGCGGGCGCCGAGCAGCTCACCGCGGCCGAGGCGATCGGCGTCGCGCTCGCGCGGATGGGGCTTGCGGTGCTCTGCGGCGGCCGCGAGGGCGTCATGGCGGCGGTGGCACGAGGCGTGGCGAAGGAGCGCGGCGTTGTCATCGGACTCCTGCCGGAGGCGGACGGGAACGCGGCCAATCCCGACCTCTCGATCGTGCTGGCAACCGGGCTCGGCGAGGCGCGCAACGCCATCATCGCGCGCGCGTCGTTCTGTCTGGTGGCGATCGGCGAGAGCTACGGGACGCTGTCCGAGGTGGCGCTCGGGCTACAGTTCGGCAAGACAGTCTTCGGGCTGACGGGCGCGCCGGTGGTGCGCGGCGTCCAGTCGTGCGCCAGTCCGCCGGCCGCGCTCGATGCGGTCGCGCGTCTCGTGCTCGCCCTCGCCGGCTGAGGACGAGCCCGCCACCTGGCCCGTGCGCCTCCGAAATCTTGGGGGAACGGGCGCACCGCCATGGTTCAGTAGCACCTGATGGTCCACGATGCCTAAGCTTCGGTATGTGCTGGCGATCGGGTGCTACGTCGCGATCCCGGTCGTGGTCATGATCGGCGTCGCGCTGTTCGTCCTGATCGATCCCGAGATGGCACGAGGACACACCAGCTACGTCCGCGCCTATCACTTGCTCGACATGGCCCGGCTCGGTACCTTGTGGGCGACGGCTGGGCTCGCGCTGGGCCTCTGGTTCGTCTGCTGCTATCTGCTGATCACGTCCCGCCGGCGCTCCGCGCGGTGGCTGTTGCTGTCCGCTGCCGGGCCCTTCGGGTTCAGCGTGATCGCCGCCCTCGCCGACCGTTCGCCGACACGGACGGATCTCTATCAGCGGTTCATCGGGAATCTGCCGACTCGCGCGCGAGTGCCGTTCGAGATCGGCGTCGCCTTCCTCGTCTGGTTCGTCGCGTACGAGTCCGTCGTGCTCAAGAGCCAGCTGACGGTCTACCTCGAATCCGTCGCGACCGGAACGACGGTGTCAGCCATCACCGCGCAGCAGACCGCCTCGAGCGGGATGTGGGCGGCCGGTGAAGCGATGGAACAGGCGTACCTGGTGCCGCTGTTCTATCTGCTGTGGCCGACCCTCTTCAATATCGCGGCATGGATCTTCAAGCCTCGCGCCCTTGCGAGCTCGCAATGACGCCGTCACGCTGATGGCGTGACCTGCCGCGCGATCCGCGGGCGCCCGTCGACGCGCCGCGCGGTCATGATCCGCGCGGCATGTCCCCGTCGACGTGGCTAGAAGTCCTCGACCTCGATCGGAGTGAACTCGACCGTTCCCTCATTCAAAAAGATCTGTGTCCCGGCGGCGTTGAACACCTGGATCCTGAACCGACCGTTCCAGCCTCCGCTACGGGCGTCGAAGCGCAACGTGCCGACGACCTTGCTGCTTCCCGTGTTCTGACCGCCTCCCGCAGCAGCGCCGAACAGTCCGAAAAACGTGAAGGCGACGTCCCGGCCGCGACGCACCCAGCTGCCGTAGACGGGACTCTCGAAGGATCCCGGCGATTCCGAGCCGATCACCGCTCCGTCGCTGGTGAACAGGAACAACGCCGGAAAACCGCCGAAATGATTCGGGGTGACGACGGCATGCCACGCACCCGGCAGCCGGTGGATACCGTCGTCTGCCGTCGCAAGCTCCGTCCCGAGCATGAGCAGAAGTGCGGCAAGGAATGGTGCGACGAAGCCGAGCTTTCTCGTCATGGACGTGTCCTTTCTCGTGTGCTGAGCCGCGTGCGTCGTGCGATCGCGCGACGGTGAGTAACAAGTCGCGTGCCGAACTAAAGATGGCAAAAGAGGCGCGAAATCGACGACTTCAGCGTCGACCACACTGCTCGATCGGTGGTCCCGTACAAATCTGAGCAGTGCGCTGAACACTCGGCTACCCTTGCGCGGCGATCATGAGTCAGCTTGCAGAGCTGCTCGGCGACAGCGCAGCGATCGAGCTGGTGCGGCGCAATCTGTGTCGGCTCATCGAGCGTCAGCGCGAGGGTCAGCGACTTCCTCCCGTCCTCATCCAGGGCGACACCGGCACCGGCAAAGGCCTCGTGGCGCGCACACTGCATCGCGAGGGCGCGCGCGCCAAGGGCCCGTTCATCGATGTCAATTGCGCGGCGATCCCGGAGACGCTCCTCGAGGCCGAGCTGTTCGGCTTCGAGCGGGGGGCGTTCACCGACGCGCACCGGCCGAAGCCTGGCCTGTTCCAGGCCGCGCACAGGGGGATGCTGTTTCTCGATGAGGTTGGCCTGCTCCCGGACAGCGTCCAGGCCAAGCTCCTGACTGCCATCGAGGAGCGCGCTGTCCGGCGGCTCGGCAGCACGGTGTCCGAGGCCACCGATACCTGGCTGATCAGCGCCAGCAACACGGACCTGAGCGCTGCGGTTCGTGCGCGAAAGTTCCGTGAAGACCTCTATCACCGGCTGGCCGTCGTCACGATCGATCTCCCGCCGTTGCGCGACCGCGGGCGGGACATCCTGCTCCTGGCAGAACGGTTCCTGGCGCGCGCCTGCCTGGACTATCGACTGCCCACCAAGCGACTGGATGCGGGCGCGCACGATCGTCTGCTCGCCTATTCGTGGCCCGGTAACGTGCGCGAGCTCGCCAATGTGATGGAGCGTGCCGCGCTGTTCGCAGACGGGACCGTCATCACGGCCGATGCGCTTGGCGTGCCGGCGGCCGCCCCGGGCAGAGCGCCTTCCTCGGCGCTGCCCGTCGGCCGCCACGAGCTGACACAGCAGCGGCTGCGGACCGCACTCGAGGAAACCGGCTGGAACATCTCGCATACGGCCGCGCGCCTCGGTGTCGCGCGCAACACCGTCTATGCGCGTCTCGCGAAGTTCGGACTGAAGCCGAGTGCTGTCGTCGACACCCCGGGCGCCGGAGCGGGAGCAGAGGAACGTGTCGCCCCGCCGCACACCGCGCTTCGCTGGGAACAGCGCGCCATCGGCCTCCTGCGGGCGGAGGTCCGCGTCTCGGATGGCGTCGACGCCTGCTCGCAATCGAGCCGCGCCATCGAATCGATCCTCGCGAAGGTGCAGACCTTCGGAGGCCGTCTGGAAGAGCTGAGTCCGACGGGCCTCATCGCCTCCTTCGGCGTCGAGCCGTGCGACGATGCGCCACGCCGCGCGGCGACGGCGGCGCTGGCGATCCAGAAGAACGGTCAGCGGAGTGGCGAGAGCGGTGAGGCGCCGCCGCTCGCGAGTGTGGGTCTGCATGTTGCCTCACTCGTCATCGGACGGGTCGGGATGCGAATCGAGATCAGTGCGGACGACAAGCGCGTCCACTGGCCCACGCTCGACGCCCTCATCCGCGACGGCAAGCCGGGCGACACGTCCGTCAGCGCGGCCGCCGAGCCGTTTCTCGATCGGCGGTTCGAGCTCATAGAAAACGCGCGCGCCTCCGACACGGCCGCGCACGTCTACCAGCTGACTGGACGCGAGCGCGACGGACTGGCGCTCTGGGGGTCGGCGACGAGGTTCGTGGGCCGCCAGGACGAGCTGACGGCGCTGCACGCGCGGTTTCGTATGGCGGCGAGTGGACACGGGCAGGTGGTGGCGCTGATGGGCGAGGCCGGAGTTGGCAAGTCTCGTCTCGTCTTCGAGCTCGCCCGATCGCCCCACCTCGGCGAGTGCCTGGTCCTGCAGACCGGCTCGGCGTCGTACGCCAAGGGTTCGAGCTATTTCCCCGCCGCCGGCCTGCTCCGGCGCTACTTCGGCATCCAGGATCGCGATACGCACGGCGCGATCCGCGACAGGGTTTCGAGCAAGCTGGCTGCTCTCGAGCCCGCGCTGCTGGCCGCGCTGCCCGCGTTGCTCATGCTCCTGGACATCGACAGCGACGACTCGGCCTGGCAGCAGCTCGATCCCTCTCAACGCCGCAGGCGGGCGTTCGATGCCGTGAAGGCGGTGCTGCGCCGTGAAAGCGAGATGCGGCCGATCGTCGCCGTCTTCGAGGATCTCCACTGGATCGACTCCGAGACCCAGGCGCTCCTCGATGCCATCGTCGGCAGCGTCCCGACGATGCGACTGCTGCTCGTCGTGACGTACCGGCCGGAATACCAGCACGGCTGGGCCGGCCACAGCTACTACTCGCTCCTCAGCGTCGACCCGCTCCCACCTGCTGCGACACAAGAGTTCCTGGGCGCATTGCTCGGCAACGATGCCGCGCTCGAGCCCCTCAAGCACGCGCTCGCCGTCAAGACCGGACACAATCCGCTGTTCATCGAGGAGACCGTGCGAGCGCTCGTGGAAACGGATGTGTTCTCGGGGCAGCGTGGCGCTTACAGTCTCGCGCGGCCCGTGACCGCGATCGAGGTTCCCGCGACCGTGCAGGCGATCCTCGCCGCGCGGATCGACCGTTTACCGGCGGGCGACAAGCACCTGCTCGAGATGGCCGCGGTGGTCGGCAAGGATGTCCCCTTCGCGTTGCTTCGCGTCCTTGCCGAGGAAGACGACCGCGAGATTCGCGATCGTCTCGGGCGGCTCGAGACGGCGGAATTCCTGTACGAGACACGGGCGTTCGTCGACGCGGAGTACACGTTCAAGCACGCGTTGACGCACGACGTGGCGTATGAGACCGTGCCGCCGGTCCGGCGCCGGGCGCTGCACGCACGGATCGCGGCCGCGATCGAGGACGTCTACGTAGGCCGCCTCACGGAACACGTCGAGCGCCTCGCCCACCACAGCGTCAAGGCAGAACTGTGGCAGTCGGCGGCCCGGTATCTGCGCGAGGCGGCGGCCAAAGCCGCACGGCAGCATGCCCTGCGAGACGCGGCGGCGTGGTTCGAGCAAGCGCTGAGCGCGCTGTCGCATGTGGCGCCGGACCGCGCCGCTCTGGAGCAGGCCGTCGATATCCGCATCGAGCGCTCACCGCTCATCGCGGCACTCGGGGACTATGGTGTGGCGCAGGCGCACGTCGGTGAGCTCGCGGAGCTCGCGCAGCAGTTGGGAGACGAGCTTCGTTGCGGCTTCGTGTACCGGTTCCAGCAGAACATCGCCAATCATGCCGGACGACTCGACGACGCTCTGGCCTGGGGCACGCGGGCGCTGGAGGTCGCCGGTCGGCTCGGAGACCGCCCCCTGCGGATCGCCGCCACCACGATGCTCGAGCAGACACAGTTCATGCGCGGCGAGTATCAGCTCGTCGTCGATCTCGCGCACGCGAATCTGGCCGCGCTGACGCGAGACGACGAGCAGTTCGACCACTTTCCTCGCTCGGTCGACAATCGCGGCTGGCTCGTCCGCAGCCTGGCGGAGATGGGCCGCTTCGGGGAGGCGGCCCAGCCCGCCACGGCCGCGCGAGAGATCGCCGAGCGACTCCAGCACCCGTATGCCATCGCCTGGGCATGCTATGCGGCGAGCAGCCTGCACAACTGGATGGGCCGCTGGGACGTGGCGCTGGTGGAAGCCGAGCACGCGCGTGACGTGCTCCTCGGCGCCGACTACGCGTCCAGCTTGGCCGATGTGACCGCGCTCTCCGCGTGGATCCACGCTCGCCTCGCCAGGTCGCAGGATGCCGTGACGCGTGCCCGAGACGCCGAATCGCTTCTCGACGTATCGCGGGCTCAAGCGCGCATCGCCGGCAACTCGTGGAGCTGGTTCTGGCTCTCTCGCACGTTCCTTCTGCTCGGACAGGTGGAAGACGCGGAACGGGCACTGGCGCGCGTGCTCGAGCCACCCGCAGCGGCGGCGGAGGCACACGCCGCGTATCTGCACGGCGAGATCGCCGCGCATCCGCTCCGGTCGCAACATCGGCGGAGCGAGGAATGCTACGGCCAGGCCCGCATGCTCGCCGGCAAGCTCGCGATGCGTCCGCTCGCTGCGCATTGCCACATCGGGTTGACACGGCTCTTCACTCGGACGGATCGGCCCGACGAGGCGATGACGCATCTGCGCATCGCGACGACGATGTGCCGCGATCTCGGCATGGAGCCGTGGCTTCGATGCTGATCCTTCCGCCGCCGGTCTGGGCGCTTCTCTATCTGATCATCGCGGGCGCGGTGAGCTGGCTGCTTCCCCCGCGCACGCTGCCTGAGCTGCGTGTCGTCTGGCTGGGCGTGACGCTGGTCGCCCTCGGCGTCGCGATATCCGCCTGGGCGTTCGTGCTCTTCCGGCGCGAGGGCACGGACATCAACCCGACATCGGCCACGAACAAATCGCTCGTCGTCCGCGGCCCGTTCCGCTTCACGCGAAATCCGATGTACCTCGGGCTCGTCGTCGTCACGCTCGGGATTGCATTCTGGGTGGGATCGCTGCCCATGTTCGCCGTCCCCCTGCTCGCCTTCGCGACGGCGAACGGCGTGCATATCCCGTACGAAGAGGCGAAGATGCGCCGGCAGTTCGGCGCCGCCTTCGAGGCCTACATGCGTGACGTGCGCCGCTGGATCTGACGCCGCCTCGATCTCGCCTCCGGGCCGCTCTCGCGGTACTGTCGGACGAAGACGCTCGCGGGAGGGTGCGATGACGCCGATGCTTCGTGTCGCATGTGCCGTGCTCGCCACCTGCCTGGTCGCCACCGTCGCGGCCGCCGCGCCGGCGACGTCACCGTCCGAGCCGCCGGCGCCGGGGCGCCACGAGCTCACGGTCGACGTGCTGTCGGTGGTGAGGCTGCGCAGCCGCGCGGTGGCCGACGCGCGCTCCGCCGCGACGCTCGGGAGGGAGCGCGAGGGCACCGGTGTCGTCATCGACGACAACGGCCTCGTGCTGACCATCGGCTACCTGATTCTCGAGTCGGAGACGGTCGAGCTGTCGACCGCGGACGGGCGGACCCTGCCCGCCACCGTTGTCGCATATGACGCGGCCACCGGATTCGGGCTCGTGCGCGCGCTGGGAAAGCTTCCGATCAAGCCGGCCACGATCGGTGAGTCAGCCGGGCTGGCAATCCGGGAGCCGGTGTTCATCGTCGGGTTCGACGGGGTCGCGCGCGGCCTCGTGGTGTCGCGCCGGCGCTTCGTCGGCTACTGGGAGTACATGCTGGACGATGCGATCTTCACGGCGCCGGCGACGGTGAACTGGCAGGGCGCCGCGCTGCTCGACCGCGAGCAGCGGCTGCTCGGCATCGGCTCGCTCGCGGTCCCCGACTCGCTCGGCGACGGCAGCGGCGTGGCCGGTCACATGTTCGTGCCGATCGACCGGCTGAAGCCGGTGCTCGGAGATCTGCTTGCAAAGGGTCACGCGTCCGGCCCGGCGCGTCCGTGGCTGGGCGTCTCCACTCAAGAGGTCGAAGGCAACGTGATCGTGACCCGCGTGTCCGACGGTAGTCCAGCCGAGAAGGCGCCGATCCGGGTCGGCGACGTCATCGTCGCGGTGGGCGGGCAGACGTTGACAGGCCAGGCCGACTTCTATACGCGGCTGTGGGCGAGCGGCCCCGCCGGCCGCGAGATCGGCCTCGACGTGCTGCGCGACGGTCGAATCCAGCGCGTCGTCGTGAAATCGATCGACCGCGAGGCGTACTACCGGCCAAAGCCGACCTTCTGACCTACTGACGCTGACGTGCCGCGAGCACTGCCGAGGCGTCGGCCGGCAAGGAGTGCAGCCGCGCCACCGCCTCCTGCCCCCTCATCAACCATCGAATCAGCGGCGTGGCCATGAACGTGCTGACGAGCGCCATGATGACGAGCATCGAGAAGACGTCGGTCGGCAGCAGCCCGAGGTCCTTGCCGATGTTCAGGACGATGAGCTCCATCAGCGCGCGCGTGTTCATGCAGACGCCGATGGCGAGCGCGCTGCGATGCGCCTCGCCGACGAGGCGGGCGGCGACGTAGGCGCCGCCGAACTTGCTCGCGAACGCCACCAGCAACACCAGCATCAGCATCCCGACGCCGGTCCAGCCCTCGATGGTGCCGACGTCGGTCCGCAGGCCCGTGTACGCGAAGAAGATCGGCAGGAAGAACGTCCAGACGATCGGCGACACGCGGCGCCGCCACTCGTCGACGAACCGCCGGTCGTCGTGCAGCGCCACGCCGATCAGGAAGCCACCGATGATCGCGAAGACGCCGAGGTGACTGGTGACGGCGGCGGAGACGAACAGGACCACCACGATGCCGGCGATCGCGGACAGCGGCAGCTCGCCGTGGCGGGCTATCTGGGTGGTGATCGACCGCTGCAGCGGCCGCCGCAGGATGAGGAAGACGAAGGCGACGTACGCGGCCAGGCCGGCGACGCGCGGGACGACCCAGCCCCAGCTGAAGGCGCCCTTCACGAGCAGCGAGATCGTCCCGAGGATCATCCAGCCCGCCACGTCGTCGATGGCCGCTGCGCCAATGGTGAGCGCCGCCGTGCGCGTGTGCGAGAGCCCGAGCTCCATGAAGATGCGACCCAGGATGGGGATCGCGGTGATCGACATGGCGACGGCGAAGAAGAGCTGGAAGCCGAACAGCGGCACGACCTCGGACAGACGCGCGTGGAACCACGGGGCCGCGAGATAGCCGAGCGTGAACGGCACCGCGATGCCCATCAGGCTGATCGCCACGATTGGACGGCGGTCGCGTCCGATATGTCGGCTGAACTCGAACTCGAGGCCGATCTGGAACATGAGGAACACGAGGCCGACCTGCGCGAGCCCGGTGAAGATCGTCCCGGTCGCCGCCGGGAAGAGCCAGTGCATGAAGTCCGGGAACACCGCGCCGAGAAGGCTCGGGCCGAGCAGGAGGCCGGCAAGGATCTCGCCCGACACGTCCGTCTGTCCGAGATATCGGACGGCCCAGATCACGAGGCGCGTCGCCACGAGGATCGCGATGAGCTGGTAGAGCAGACGCAGCGTGATCTCTTCGGCACGCGCTCCCACAGCCGACTCGGACGCCCGAGCGCCGCTGACGGGAAGCGTGACCGTGAGCAAGGCGGCCAGAGCGACGAGGCGGCTCAGTGGAAGTGCGCGCCCCCGTCGATGACGAGCAGCTGCCCGGTCACGCTGTCGGCGCGGCAGAAGGTGACCACCTGCTCGGCGATGTCCTCCATGCTGGAGCTGCGACCCAGCACCACGCTCGCCCGCGCGTTGTCGACGACCGCCTGGGGCAGCCGCTGCGCCATGCGGGTGCCTTCGATGAGCCCCGGCGCCACGCAGTTGACGGTGATGGACGGCGCGAGCGCGACCGCGAGGCCGCGAGTCAGATGGATGAGCGCGGCCTTGCTCGCCCCATACGCGATCGAGCTGCCCGTTGGCCTGAGGCCGGCGACCGACGCGATGTTGACGATGCGGCCGCCGCCGGACCTTTTCATGTGGACCGCGGCCGCTCGCGCCAGCTGAAACGGACCGCGAACGTTGGTATTGAAGGTGCGGTCCCAGACCTCGGTGGTGATCTTGTCGAGCTCGGGGAACGGCACGCCGATGTTCCAGGCGGCGTTGTTGACGAGGACGTCGAGCCGGCCGAGCGCGCGCGCGGCCTCGTCGACCGCGCTGTCCACGCGCGACGGGTCGGTCTGATCGAGCTGGATCGCACAGGCACGGCGGCCCAGCTCCTCGACGCGCTTGGTCGTGCGCCGCGCGCCGTCCACGTTGCCGACATACCCGAGCGCGATGTCGCAGCCGGCGCGCGCCAGCGCCACGCAAATGGCCGTTCCCAGATCACCCGAGCCGCCGGTCACGAACGCGCCACGCCCCTGGAGATCCATCGGGCCTCGATGCTACCGCAGATCGGCGTGTCGGCGGAAACGCGGCCACCGGCTGCCCTGAGCGGTAAATAGCTTCGCCGGGTGTCTCGTCCAACGCACAATAGCGGTCTGGCGGAGGTGGGGCCATGGAGCTGACGCTGGCTGCGCTCAATCGCTTCGGGCTCGGCGCCCGGCCGGATGAACGACGCCGGATCTCCGATCCGCGGCGCTGGCTTCACGCTCAGCTGGACGCCCCGCCACCGCTGCTGACCGCGGCTCCCGCGTCGGCCACGGTCATCGCCGACGCGGTTCGCGCATTCCGGATGGCGCGGCAGGGCGACGAGCGGCAGCGTCAGGCGACGAGGCGCCGGCTCGTGGAGCTCGCGCTCGCCGAGACCCGGGCGGCGCTCACAGCACGGGTGACCGCGGAGCGGCCCTTCGTCGAGCGCCTCGTGGCCTTCTGGTCGAATCACCTGTGTGTCTCGACGAGCGCCAAGCCGCTGGTGGCGCCGCTCGCCGGCAGCTACGAGCGCGAAGCCATCCGGCCCCACGTGCTCGGACGCTTCGAGGACATGGTGCTCGCGTCCGCGCGGCACCCCGCCATGCTCGTCTACCTCGACAATTTCCAGTCGATCGGTCCCTCCTCGATCGGCGCCCGCCGCGCGCGCCGGGCGGACGGCACGGCGCGCGGCCTGAACGAGAACTACGCGCGCGAGCTTCTGGAGCTACACACTGTCGGCGTCGGCGGCGGCTACACGCAGCAGGACGTGCAGCAGCTGGCCCGGGTCCTCACCGGCTGGGGCATCGACGGCCTCGCGGCCGGGCGCGGCGTCGGCGCGTCCGCCGCGTCCGCGGGCGCCATTCGCTTCGCATTCCACGATGTCCTTCACGAGCCCGGCAGCAAGACCGTGCTCGGCGTCCGCTACGACGAGGGCGGCGTCTCGGAGGGTGAGCGCGTGATCCGGACGCTGTGCCGCCATCCGGCCACGGCGCGCTTCGTGGCCCAGAAGCTGGTCACGCATTTCGTCGCCGACGATCCGCCGCCGGCGGCCGTCGAGCGCGTCGCTCACGCCTTCCGGGCAAGCGATGGCGACCTGCGCATGACCGCCCGTGCGCTCGTCGACGCGCCAGAGGCCTGGACTCCGGACGCGCGTAAGTTCCGGACGCCTCACGACTGGCTCGTGGCGGTGCTCCGCGCGTTCGCCGCGACCGAGGCGAGCGAGGCGGCGCCGGTCGTTCTGCGCCAGCTTCGTCAGCCGCTGTGGTCGCCGCCGTCGCCGAAAGGCTTCGGCGATTCGGTGCAGGACTGGGCGGATCCCGATGCGCTCCTGCACCGCGCCGAGCTGGCGCGGACCATCGGACGGCGGCCGGGCGCGAGACCGGCCGATCCGCGCACGCTCCTCGACGCCGTCGACGCGCCGGCCGGAGACCTTCTCGACACCATGCTGTCGGATCGGGCGATCGACGTGCCCGAGCGTGTGGCCCTCGCGATCGCCGCCCCGGCGTTCCAGTGGAGGTGAGGATGAACCGGCGAACGTTCCTGCAGACCCTGGGCGGCGGCGTGCTCGCGCTGGCGCAGGCCGGTGTCGGGTTCGCGCGGGTGAGCCAGCAAGGCCGCTTCGTGTTCATCCTGCTGCGAGGCGGCCTGGACGGCCTCGCAGCGCTGGTGCCTTACGGCGACCCGGACTATCTCGCGCTGCGCGCCGGGTTTGCGTACGACGCGTCGGAGCTCGCGGCGCTCACCGACATGTTCGCACTGGCGCCCGGCCTCTCGCCGCTGCGAGCGTTCTGGGACCGCGGCGAGCTCGCCGCACTGCACGCGGTCGCCATCCCGTACCGGACACGCAGCCATTTCGACGGTCAGGCCGTCCTGGAGACCGGGCTCGATCGGCCACTCGGAGCGTCGGACGGGTGGTTGAACCGGCTGCTGCAGGTCATGGATGGTCAGCGCGCCGGCGTGGCCATCGCCGCGGGTACGCCGCGCTCCATGTCGGGGCGATTCGACGTTCAGACCTGGTCGCCCACGCGCCTCGGCATCGTCGACGACGTCTACCTGGAGCGCCTGGCCGCGCTCTACCGCACCGACCGCGCGCTGCACGGCAGATTCGAGGCCGCGCTGCAGCAGCAGACGCTCGTGGGCGAGGAGGCGATGGCCGGCGCCGGCGCCCGGCGCACCGGCATCGTTCCGCTGCTGCAGGCCACCGCCCACATCATGCGCCAGGATCGTGCGCCGAACATCGCCGCGCTCGATTTCAGCGGCTGGGACACGCACGCCAATCAAGGGCTCGCCGCCGGCCCGCTCGATCGACTGCTCGCGCAGCTCGCCGACGGCCTCGTCGCGTTCCGCACGGAGATGGAGTCGGCGTGGACGGACACCACGGTGGTGGTGATGACGGAGTTCGGGCGCACCGCGCGGCCCAACGGCACACGCGGCACCGACCACGGCACCGCCGGCACGGCGTTCGTCCTCGGATCCCGCCTGGCGCGATCCGTCGTTGTCGCGGACTGGCCCGGACTGAGCGGCGCCGCGCTGTTCGAGTCGCGGGACCTCAAGCCGACGCTCGACACGCGCGCGGTGTTACGCAGCGCCGTCGCCGGCACGTTCGATCTCACGGCGGCGCAGCTCGACCGCGCGCTGCCAGGCGCAGCGTCGGCCGCCGCGCTTGCACGCCTCATGCGCTGACGATCGAGTGAGCGCGCGCCTCCTAGCCCAGAAAGCGACGCAGCGCGGCCACTGACGCATCGACGCAGCCTGGCAGATCAGCGGTCAGCTTCTCGACATCGGCCGCGTTGCCCGCACGTGCCGCCTCCTCGATCGAGCCGGCGAGGGCGGCGAGTCCGGACAAGCCGAGGTTCGCGGCGACGCCCTTCAGCGCGTGGGCGGGTGCGCGGAGCTCGGTGACGGTCGTCCCGGGCGCCCGCGTCATCAGCGTGCGTCGATGCGGATCCATCTCCTGCGGCAGCGCCTCGGCGAGTGTGGAGACGTGCGCGGGCCCGAGCGCATCGACGAGCGCGCGGAGATAGGCTTCGTCCAGCAAGCTCGTGGTCACGGGCGGCGTGACCGAGAGCCGCATCGACGGCGGCGGAGCGGCGGCCGATACCCGCGAGGTCGCCACGCGCGCCAGCACGCGCGCGAGCGCCTGCGGCTCGATCGGCTTCGCGAGGAACTCGTCCATGCCGGCCTGAAAGCAGAGGTCGGTCTCGTCCTTCAGCACGCTGGCGCTGAGCGCAATGATCGGCACGCGCCCGGGCGCACCGGGGAACGTCCGGATGATGCGCGACGCTTCGGTGCCGTCCATGCCCGGCATGTGAACGTCCATCAGGATGACGTCGAAGCCTCCGTCACGCGCGGCGGCCACGGCTTCCGCACCGTCGGTGACGACGCTGACGGTGTGGCCGTGGCGCTGCAGCAGACCCAGCGCCACTTCGCGGTTCACCGGATGGTCCTCGGCAAGCAGGATGCGCAGCGGGCCGGCATCGGGCGCGGCGGCGCCGGCGTCCGCCACCAGCGACGCATGTGCGCGCGGCAGTGCGAGCACGACCGTGAACGCCGCCCCCGCGCCCGGTCGGCTCTCGACGCCGATGTCGCCGTCCATCGCCAGCACGATCCGGCGGCAAATCGCGAGCCCGAGCCCGGTACCGCCGAAGCGGCGCGTCGCGGAGGCGTCGACCTGCGTGAACTGCTGGAAGAGCTTGTCCTGCGCCTCGGGCGGGATGCCGACGCCGGTGTCGCGCACGACGATCCGCAGCGGGACCCGCGCGTCGGGCTCGCCGGCGAGTGCGATGTCGAGCTCGACGTGGCCCCGGTCGGTGAACTTGATCGCGTTGCCGACGAGGTTGAGCAGGACCTGGCGCAGGCGGCCGGCGTCGCCACGCAGCGCGGTCGGCACGTCGGGCGCCACCGAGGCGCGGAGCGCCAGGCGCTTCTCGCGGGCCCGCGGCGTCATCAGCGCGGTCACGCTACCGACGACGCGCAGCAGGTCGAAGTCTTCGGCGACGAGCTCGAGCCGCCCCGCCTCCATCTTCGAGAAGTCCAGGATGTCGTTGAGGATCGTCAGCAGGGCCTCGCCGGAGTCGCGCAGGGTCTCCACCTGCCGCCGCTGCGCGGCGCTCAGCGGCGTGTCCAGCAGCAGGTGGGCCATGCCGAGCACGCCGTTCATCGGCGTGCGGATCTCGTGGCTCATGACGGCGAGGAACTCCGACTTCGCACGGGTGGCGGCGTCGGCGCGCCGCCACTCCTCGCGAAGCCGGTACGCGACGGCGTTGAAGGCCGTCACCACCTGGGTGAGCTCGTCGCGGCCCTCGACCGGCACCGGCGCGCCGAAGTCACCGCTCTGCATGCCGCGCGCGGCGCTCTCCAGCGCGCGCACGGCCCCGCGCACGGTGGCGTAGAACCCGAGCCACAGGTAGATCACGACGGCAACCACGCCCGCCACCAGCGTCAGCAGCAGCGCGCGGTGGGTCGTGAGACCGGTGGCGCGGTCGCTCAGCTGCCGCTCCAGCGCGGCGGCGGCCCGGTCGTAGTGCGACCACACCGCGGTGACGGCGGCGTGGTGCGCCGCCATGACCTCGGCCGCAGCGGGTGGCGGTCCCGTCGGCCGCGCCAGCGCCGCCAGCCGTTCCACGGCGGCCCACGTCGCGGCGAGCGCCGGCTCCACGGCCGCGCGCAGTCCCGGCGTGGTGCGGAAGGCCACCGCGTGGCCGCGGTCCAGCGCGTCCTTCTCCATCTGGACCAGGCGTAACGCGACGAGCGCGTCCGCGCGCTCCGCCGGCGACGCCGGCTCGCGCACGAGGTGTACGGCGAGCGCGTTCAGCTGCCGCGCCAGGCTCGGCAGCCGGTCGACGACGGCATCGATGAGGTAGAACGACTCCAGCCGCGGGTCGAGCGTGAGCCGTGACGTGTCGCCGACGTGGTTGACCAGCACCGACGTCTCGGTGATCAGCATCGCGGGGCTGACGCCTGCATGCAGGACGCGCGGCCGCAGCTCGGTCCACAGCTCGGACGTCCGGAGCTCGCGTCCGACACGCCGGTCGACGTCGTCGACCGCGGCGGCGGCCGCGCGGAGCCGCTCGGCGATCGCGCCACCGTCGTCGCGACGGCCGGCGATGGCCGTGCGTACGTCGGCCTCGGCCAGCAGCTCGAGCACCCCGCGCAGCGCGGTCAGGTACGCGACGCCGCGCAGCTCCTGCCGTGCGTCGTCGAGCCGATTGCCCAGCTCGGCCAGCCAGAGCGCCGTCAGCAAGCCGAGCGGCACGGCGATGAGCAGGCTCAGCAGGAGGAACTTGTGCGCGTAGCGCAGGCGCTGCATGAGCAGGACGCCGGGAGCCAGCAGCCGCCTCATGGGACCGCAGCCGTATTGACAGGCGCCGGTCGGTCCCCGACGATGGCGGCCCCGGGAGGACGGCCATGGGTGGCAAGCTGACGGTCTACGTGGTGGACGACAGCCGCACGCAGGCGGAGATCACGCGGGCGCTGCTCGAGAAGGCCGGTCACGAGGCCATCATTAGCACGGCCAGCCAGGAGGCGCTGGCGCGCATCCCGTCCGTCAAGCCGGACTGCGTGCTGTTCGATCTGATGATGCCGGGCCTCGATGGCTATGATCTCTGCCGCCGGCTGCGCGGCATACCGGAGCTCAGCCACACCCGGCTCGTGGTGGTGTCGTCCAAGGCGTTTCCCTTCGAGCGGCGACGCGCGTTCGAGATGGGCGCCGACGGCTACTTCGTCAAGCCGCTCGCGCCGGCGACGTTCACGGCCGATCTCGAGCGCCTGGTCGCGGGAACGCTCACCGTTTCCTTCTGGGGTGTCCGCGGCACGCTGCCGGTCTCACGGCCGGACTCGCGGCGCTACGGCGGCAACACGTTGTGCGTCAGCGTCGACATCCCCGACGGCCGGCTGTTCGTGTTCGACGCGGGCACCGGCATCCGCGCGCTGTCGGACGCGCTGCTGGCCGCCGGCCGCACGCGGCTCGACGCCCGGATGCTCATCTCGCACCCGCACTGGGACCACATCAACGCGCTGCCGTTCTTCGTGCCGTTCTACATGCAGGGCAACACCTTCGAGATCTGCGGCCCGACCCATGGCGACATCACCATGCGCGGGCTGATCTCGGCGCAGATGGACGGCGTGTACTTCCCGATCACGTCGCGCGAGTTCGCCGCCGACGTCCAGTATCGCGACCTCGCCGAGGGGACCTACGACATCGGCGGCGTCGCCGTCCGCACCGTGCTGCTGAGCCACCCGGGCAACTGCCTCGGCTACCGCCTCGAGTACGCCGGACGTACGCTGTGCTACGTGACCGACAACGAGCTCTACCCGGCCGACTCGCCGTCCCGCTCCGAGGAGTACGTGGAGCGTCTCGTCGACTTCTGCCGCGAGACCGACGCCCTGATCACGGACTGCACCTACGCCGACGACGAGTACGCGAAGCACGTTCACTGGGGCCACTCGTCGGTGAGCCAGGTGGCCGAGCTCGCCTGGCGCGCGCGCGTCCGCACGCTGCACCTCGTCCACCACGACCCCGGCCAGAGCGACGCCGATATCGACGCCAAGCTGGCCGCGGCGCAGGCGTGGCTGACCGCTCACGGCGCTGACACCAAGGTCATCGCTCCGGTGGAACGCGCTCAGATGGAGCTTTGAGCTGATCGTGGACCGCGGCCGCACGCGAAGGTGCGGACCCAGACCTCGGTGGTGATGTTGTCGAGCTCGCGAGCGCACGCCGAGGCTCCAGGCGGCGTTGTCGACGTACCCGACCGCGATGTCAGGCCGCTCGCCGCTCGCGCGTTGCTGTAGCGTTCCTGCTCGAGGATCGAACCTCGATCACCAGCGCGATGACGACGACGAGGAAGCCGACAAGCGAAAGGATACCGGCCACCGGCGCCGTGTGCGTATCGAGGCGCAGGTGCGAGGCGGCGTGCCAGGCCTCGGCCGTCACCGACAGCGCCGCGCCGCCGACCGCAACGGGCAACGCAGCGCGCACGGATGCTCTCGCGCGCCGTCTGACGAGCTCGATGACGGTCGTGACGAGCACGGCGAGCGCGCCGACGTAGAGTGGCAGATGGACGGTCGCGAGATGGCGGGCCATGTCGGCGACCGTCGTCGGCTCGGCCCCAGGCCCGGACAGCGCGTGCCACAGGCCGTCGAGCACGTAGCCGATCAGCTGCAGCGCGAGCGCCAACCAGATGACTTTCACCGTTCGTCCCCTGAAATTCACGCTACACCCGCCGTCCCGGCACCGGCGTATCGGATCAGCGCGAAGCGACCGCGTGACCGCGCGTGTACTCTTCTCCCTGTCGGTGCGCAATCGGCCGGGGAGGTGGGGCGACATGCTGGTCGGCTTTTTCATCGCCGCCGCGCTGCTGGTGGCGCCCGCCGCCCTCTCGGCGGACTCGTTCGACGGGACGTACACGGGCAGCGTGTCGTGTCCCGCGTTCCCGAATCAGGCGCCGCTTCACCTCGACATGTCGGTCACGGTCACCGAGCGGAAGGCGACCTACCAGCTGACGGCCAGCGGCGACCTCACCGGGGTGCTGGAGCGTGGCGGCGGACCCGTCTCGGACGCGGGGCTGATCGTCCTCGCGGGGAGCTGCGAGGGCGGCTTTTCCTGCTTCGCCGAGTATCGTGGTGAGCTGGGCACGACGCCCGTCAAGCTCACCGGAACCCAGCGCTGGTGGTTTCGCAGCGGCGAGCGGGAGCGGCCGTGCGAGGTGCAGCTGAGCCGGCAGAAATGAATACGTTGCGCCCGATCTGCGTCCTAAGAAATGAGGAAGGTGAGAGACGTGAGGAAGCTAGGGGCGCTAGTCATCTCGGCCGTTCTCGTGCTGGCGACCGCCGGCGCGGCTAACGCGGCGCCGATGCACGGCGGTGGTGGCGGCGGTCATGTCGGCGGTGGCCACGTGGGCGGTGGCGGTCATTTCGCGGGTGGCCATGCCGGCGCCGCGGGCCACGGGTTCCGGGGCGGCCATGGCTTCTCCGGCCACGGCGGCCACTTCAATCACTTCCACGGGGGCTTCCGCGGTGGGGTGATCATCGGGGCGCCGCTCTTCTGGCCCTACTACTATCCGTACACGTACGACCCGTACGTCTACGACCCGCCGACCACGTACGTGGCGCCGGCGCCGCCGACGTACTGGTACTACTGCCAGAGCGCCGGCGGATACTACCCGACGGTTCCGGCGTGCCCGGAGCCGTGGGTCCAGGTCCCGGCGCAGTAGCCCGGGATCAGCTGACCGCCGCCGCTCACGACGCGCGCGCGCGGCCCAGCCAGCGCAGCGCGGCGGCCATCGCGCCGCGCAGTCGCGTCTGGCGCTCCACTGGCTCCTCGCGCCGTCGCCTGCCCTCCCGGCCCCGCGGCTCCTGCATGCGCGCCGCGACGGCGGTGTCGATCTCGACGAGGAGACCCTCGAGCTGGGCGGACAGGTCCTCGCGATGCGTGCGCGCCATGCTCAGAACTTCCGCGGGGGGGCCGTCAGCGTGAAGTAGCTGGCGATGGCACGACGCGCCGGCTCGTAGCTGCCGGCCGGGGCGCGGGGATCGTAGGTGAGCGCGGCCTTGTACGCGCACGGCGGATCCTGCGCCAAGCCGTGCTGGCGCCAGGCGCGGAACAGCGTGGCGAACGCGGCCACCGACAGCGGCGTGCCGAGCGCGTCGTCCGCCAGCGGGCGCCTCGCCTGCACCTCGCGCGCGTGCTCGCCGGCGGTCACCGTGATCAGGCCCGCCCGGTCGATG
Organism: Candidatus Methylomirabilota bacterium; assembly: GCA_036265915.1. Classification (GTDB taxonomy): domain Bacteria; phylum Methylomirabilota; class Methylomirabilia; order Rokubacteriales; family CSP1-6; genus AR12. The sequence continues at coordinate 26,199 of DATAOC010000136.1, forward strand.
GTCGCCTCGGCCACCACCATCTCGACGCCGGCGGCGTTGCGACAGGGCGCGTTGCCGGGGCCGCGGCCGGCTTGCTTGTCGCACGCGGCCGACTTGGCGTCGCAGGCGGCGAGATCGACCCGCATCCGGTCGTACCGGCCGCGAATCTCGGTGACCTGGGCGCCGGCGTCGCGGACCGTTCGCGGGTCGACGTCGAAGATGCTGATCAGCGTCTTCCATACCTCCGGCGTGATCCAGCCACGCTCCTTGGGATCGAAGCTCTCGAGCGCGTCGGCGGAGATCAGGATGAGCGTGAAGACGAAGATCACCTGCACGAGCAGGTCGATCAGCGTCGTCAGCGCCACGTCGCGGTTCTTGCCGATCACCGGCGATCCACCTTGCTCAGGATGAAGCGGGAGGCGTCGATGAGGTGATGGTGCACCTTGCGCACCGCCTCCTCCGACGAGCGCAGATCCTCCTGCAGCCGGCTCGCGAGCGCGCCGGCGGCCTCGCTGTGCTGGCGCAGCTGCTCGGCCAGCGGGCCGGAGATCTGCGCCGACAGCTCCGCGTGCGCGGCGACGGTGTCGTTGCCGAGGCGCACCGCGCGCTCGGCGATCTCCGTCAGATTCTCGAGGCCGACCGTGGCCTTCGTCAGGCCGCCCGTCCAGTTGAGCACCGACTGCTCGGCGGCACGCGTTCCCTGCTCCAGCGTCGAGAACGCCTCGCCCGCCTTGGCGATCGAGGCCGTCGCGCCCTCCGTCACGCCGGCCACCTCGGACCAGGCGCGGTTGGCCTCGCTCAGCGTGCCGCGCAGCGTGGCGAGCGCGGCCATCACCGTGGCCGCCTCCTCGGGAAACTTCTCGAGGCCCGTGGCCAGCGGCGCGATCTGACTCATCTGGCTGGCGAACTGCGTCACGTTCGTCTTGGCGGCGCTGACGGCGGCGGTGGCGGCGTCGGCGGAGACGGCGAGCGCGGTGAAGGCGCGGCCGCCGTCGCGGGCGCCCTGCACGGCGGTGGCCAGCGTGCCCTCGAGCTCGCTGTAGGCGGCGCCGACGACCGACGTCGCGCGCCGGAGCAGCTCCGCGCGCTCGGCGAGCTCGTTCAGCATGACACTGAGCTTCTGACCGACGTCCTCGCCGGGCAGTCGCAGGCCCGCCAGGCGCGACTCGAACTCCTGCAGCGTCGCGGCCACGCTGCCATTGGCCTGACGCACGAACGCGGTCAGCTCGGCGGCCGACTCGCGCGCGATCCGGGTGAAGTCCTGCACCACCTGCTCGGAGACCGTGCGCACCGCGCCCGCCGCCCCCGCCGTCAGCCCCTCGATCTGCTGCTTCACGACCTCGTGCGTCGTCACCACCTGCCGCGACGCCGTCTCCACGTCGTGCGCCGCGCGGCTGCGCAGGTCGTTGAAGGTCGACTCCGTCTGCGCGCTGATGCGCTCGATGACGGTGCCGAAGCGCTTCAGCATCTCGGCGCCCATCGTGTCGAACTGCTCGGTCACCCGGCCCGACAGCGTGCGGATCACCTCCACCGCGCCCGCGTACGACTCGTTCAGGTGGCCCTCGGCCCGCTGCTGGGCGTGCACGATGCGCACCGTGCTGCGCTCGATGGCGCGCGCCGCCTCCGCGTAGGCATCGCCGAGCTTGCGCGCCTCCAGCTCCGGGTTGCCGGCCGCACCCTGCCCCGTCTGCGCGAAGACGATGCGGCCGGCGAGGCCGACGAACGTGGTGCTGAGGCCGAGCCCGAACAGCCCGAGCACCCGCCGGATGTCCGGGCGCTCGGCGGCATTGAGCAGCGGCGCGAAGGTGGCCACGAGCGTGGCCAGCGTGTAGATGAACCCGAGGTAGTAGAACGTCTCGCCGTCGCCCTCGCTCGCGTACTGCGTCCGCGAGCGCATCCACAGCACGGCGCCATACACGAGCATGAGGCCGACCACGAGGGCGATCATGGTCCAGTGCCAGGCGCCGCCGGGCTGGCCGCGGTAGGCCATGCTGAACGACAGGATGACCGCGACGCCGGCCACGATGAAGCCGATGAAGACGGACGGCAGGCTGGCCAGGACGCGCGTCAGCATGTCAGTCCACGCCCGCCCAGCGCGTGATCTTGCCGCCGGCATCGTGGAAGTAGCGCTGCCAGAAGTCGACGTGCGCGCCCTGCTGCAGCCGCCGGTCGCGATAGCGGCGGAGGTACAGGACCACGATGCTCCAGTCGCGCCAGTCCGCCTTCACGTCGCTGGCAAAGCCGGAGCGGACGAAATCCTCGTAGCTGCGGCGCTCGCGGTAGTGGCTGAAGCCGGCCGTGTTCTGCAGCATGTCGGAGACGACGATGAGCGTCTTGCGCCCGCCGTCGTCGATCTCCTGCGAGCGCGAGATCATCTGCAGCGTCTCGAGGATCGGCGACCGCTCGCCGACCTCCGTGGTCAGGCTCTCCTCCAGCGCCGTCGTCACCGGCACCAGGAAGCGCGTGTAGAAGTCCTTGGTGATCTTGCGATTGTTCTCGTAGAGCTCGTTGCCGTGCGACGGCGGCCGGCAGAGGTCGGAGACCGGCCGGAAGCTGGCCGGCGCCGGCGACTCGAAGTTGAGCTTGCTGAACGTGAACAGCGCGATGCGCGAGCGAACGGCGAACCGCGCGTCGTCGGCGACGTAGTCCTTGAGGAAGCTCAGCGCAAAGCGTCGGTGCGTGTCCGTCAGCGCCTCCGACTGGTCGACCAGCACGACCGTCTGGTCGGTCGCCGCGCGGCGCAGCAGACGCTTGTCGCGGTACACGCAGTTGTCGGGCCCGATGATGGGCCGGTTCCACATCACACCGGCCACGCTGCCCAGCAGCACGACGACGAAGGCGCCGATGCCGCAGAGGATCATGATGCCCCGCCGGTCGAGACGGCTCAGCGGCACGGCGTCAGCTCTTGACTTCCCAGTCCTCGCGAGCGAGCTTCTCCCGGACGTCGCGCTCGAGCTTGGCGAAGTAGTAGTCCCGGCGCCGGATGTCCGCCGTGCGCAGGCCCTGGACGGTGGCGTCGTTCTGGCGCGCGATCTCGCTGAACTCCTTCATGGCGCTGTCGTACGATCGCGCCAGCCACTCCTCGCTCTCCGAGACGCCGGCCGGGGGCTTCACCAGCGAGAATCCGAACGTCATGCTGTCGGCGAAGTACGCGGGCGGCGCCGAGGCGCGCACGCGCGCGTTCGTCTGGCGATAGCCCTTCAGCACGATGTTGCACGCGTCCTGCAGCTCCGCCGCGTCGCGAACGAATGTGCGCCGCTGGTCCTCCGTCCGGCTGCTGAGCTGCTGGTAGTACTCGACGTTCGACTTCACCTCGGCGAGCAGGTGCGCCTGCTCCTGCAGCGTGCGGTCGAAGACCTGATCGGCCAGCCGGCAGTACTCGGTCTTGGCCGCCTCGTACATCGCCCGCCGGCGCTTCCACTCGCGATCGAGCTCGCCGTAGCCCGGGTACGGGTCGTCGACGCGGTAGCCCTTGTACGAGGCGAAGATGCCGAAGACCACCGCCAGCACCACGAGGATCCACGAGAAGACGTCCTCGAAGCCGACCGGATTGCGCGCGAGGCGCTGCCACGCGAGCCGCGCCGCACGCCACTGGTCGAAGTCGGTGGCCACGCTCGGCGGCAGCGTGACGGCGCCGGGTGCGCTGACGGCCGGCGGCGCCTGCGCGATGTCGTTGGTCGCCACACGATAGTGCGCCGCGGCCAGCGTCACCAGCGCGAAGCTCGCGTACAGCAACGCGGCGCCGGTAAGCGCGAGCCAGCGCCGGCGACCGCTCCGGTGGTTGACGTAGCGCAGGAGGCTGCCCGACAGGATGGCGAGGCTGATGTTGACCACGGAGAGCGCCATCGCGATGAGGACGCCGCCCAGCAAGCCGAAGTCGCTGCCCTCGGCGTAAAAGCTCGCGAGCGCGATCCACTCTACGACGGCGAGGCCGGCCACGATCGCGAAATGATAGAGCGGCGACTCGGGATACGCGGCGGTGCGATGCTGCAGGCCGTGTCGCTGCTGGAACCAGCGCAGGTGCTTGGCCGCGCGGCCCTCGTTCTCCTTCGCCTGGTACAGCCCCGTCGCGTGATCGGACTTGAGCTTCTCGAGCCCCGGCTCGATGGCCGTCAGCAGCCGCGCGAAGGAGTCCTTCGTCTGCTGGATGTCGATCCGGGCCGCGGTGGCCTTGCGATCGAGCTGCAGGCGGCCCATCGTGACCTCGCACGTCTCCCGGCGCTGTCGCGCGAAGCCGGTGAAGTACGCGCAGATCTCGGACTCGGTGGCGTCGAGCGCGGTGCTCGAGGTCTTGGGATTGTCCTTCCTGCCCGCGTCGGTGGCCTTGCGATCGACACGCAGCTTGCGGCGCGCGGTGTCGACGAGCTGCTGCAGCTTGGGAACGGTGTCGGCGGCGCGAAGCATGGTCGGCGACAAACGTCAGTCCTCTATCGTGAAGGTTCCGTGACGGCTCTGGCGATCAGCCCAGAGGTCTTTGTTTAGGTCATCGTTGCGACTTCGGCAAGTGTTTTCTCGGATTGGTCACACCTTTGATCAGTGGGCCACTTGACGACGATCGAGGAAAGGTGATTCGATGCTGCCTCCATGGGTTCCCTGGACCTCGCCGGCTCCATCATCAAGGCGCGGTACCGGGTCAACGCCGTCGCCGCCGTCAGCCGCGACATCGTTGTCTACGCGGCCGAGGAGATCCGCTTCGGGCGTCCCATCGCGCTGAAGGTGCTGCGCGAGGACGTCGCGGCCGACGCCGACTTCGTCGCGGCCGTGCGCGAGCAGGCCTCCGCGCTGGCGATGGCCGCGCACGTTGATCGCGGACTGCCGCGCGTGTACGAGTGCGGCACCACGGACGCAGGCGAGCTCTTCATCGCGCTCGAGCGCACGAAAGGGCCCGCACTGCGCGAGGTGCTCGACGCGCGCGGGATCCTCAGCCCGGCCGCCGCGCTGCGCATCGCGAGCCAGGTCGGTGAGGCGCTCGAGTCGCTGCACCACAACCGCATCCTGCACGGCCAGCTCGGCCCGGACACGGTTCTGCTCGTCCGCGACGGCGACGGCACCGAGCACGTGAGTCTGACCGGCGTCGAGACCACCGCCGCCTATCGCACACCGTCGGGCCTGAAGCGGCGCGACGCGCTTGCCACCCCCTACCTCGCGCCCGAGCAGGTGGAGCGCGGGGAGACGACACCGGCGAGCGATCAGTACGCGCTCGGCATGCTGCTGCGCGAGATGCTGACGAACGGCAAGGACACCGAGCTGCCGGCGGACATCGAGCGCATCGTGGCGACGGCGCTCGACGCGGAGCCCGCGCGGCGCTACGCGAGCATCAGCGAGATGGTCAACGACATGTGGATCGCGCAGACGGCGCTCGCCGACGATGCACCGGCGCGGCCGGTCGGCAACGTGCACGCCAGCGGGCGGCGGCGCGCGCGGTCCGGCCGGCGACACGTGGCGCTCCGCATCGCGGCCGCGGTCGCCGCCGGCGGCATCGTCGCCATCGTGATCTGGTTCACGCTCGCCGGCCATCGGGCCACGGCGCTGACGCGCACGCCGGCGGCACCGGAGGCTCCGACGCTCGACGCCGTCGCGCAGCCGGCCGCGGCGCCGCGGCTCGTGCCCGTCGTCCAGCCGCCGGCGGCGCCGGCGAGGCCGCAGCTGCCGCAGAGGCGTGAGCGCCCCGCGGCGGCGGCCGACGACGGCAACGGCAGCGACGGCGGCGCCATCATCGACTGGCTCCTCAGCAACAACCGCCGCTAAGCGGCCGCGCCATGCCACGCGCGTGGCGCGCCATCGCCGCGGGCACCGCGCTCAACGCTCCGCTCGGCTCGCTCTACGCGTTCAGCGTGCTGCTGCGGCCGCTCGAGACGCTGCTGGGCCTCGGCCGCGCGGAGCTGGCACTCGTGTTCGCGCTCTCGACCGCGAGCTTCGGTGTCGGCATGAACCTGGCGCCCTACCTGTTTCGCCTCGCCGCACCCATGACGCTCGTGCTCGGCTGCGCCGGCGTGAGCGCGCTCGGCATCGCGCTGGCCGCGGTCGCGGCTGGGCTGCTGCAGCTGATGCTCGGCTATGGCGTGCTCTTCGGTCTCGGCGGCGGCGCCGCGTACATCCTCGTCCAGCAGGCGGTGAACGTCTGCCTCACGCGCCGGCAGGGCCTCGTGAACGGCTACATCGTCAGCCTCTACCCCGCCGGCGCCATGATCGCGGCGCCCGTCTTCGGCTGGGCCATCCGCGCGCACGGCGTGCGCGCCACCCTCGGCGGACTGGCGGCCGTGCTCGCCATCACCGGCGTCGTGAGCGCGTGGCTCGTCGCGCAGCCGGGCCTGACGCTCGCGCCCGACGCGACGTCGGTCGCGCCCGACGCCGTCGAGCGACGCCGCCCGGTGTTCTGGCGGCTGAGCCTCGTCTTCTTCCTCGCGGCGTCGGCGGGCCTGATGGTGCTGAGCCAGGCGGCCGGCATGATCGCGGCGTACGGCGGCGCGAGCGCGCTCGCCGTGTACGGCACCACGTTCATCGCGGGGACCATCGCGGTCGCGCGCGTCGCCGGCGGCTTCATGGTCGATCGCGTGGCCATCCCGCGCGTGGCCACCGGCGCGCACGCCGCCGCGCTCGCCGGCAACGCGGCGCTCACGCTATGGCCGGGACCGGCGATCTCGGTGCTGGCGCTCGCGCTGGTCGGGCTGGGCTACGGCCTGATCTCCGGGGTGACGGCGGCGGCGGTCGCCGTGTACTGGAGGCGGCCGTTCTACGGCTTCATGGCCAGCCGCGTGTACCTCGCGTGGTGCGCGGCCGCCATCGTGCTGCCGATCGCGGCCGGCCGCCTCTTCGACGTGACGCACGGATACGGCGTCGCGGTGCTCATCGCCGGCGGCGCCAACGTCCTCGGCATCCTGGTCGCGCTCGGCCTGCCACGGCGCTGAGCGCCGGACGCCCTCGCCGACGGGGGGCCCTCAGCTCTCGCGGTAGAGGAGCAGCAGGACGCCGAAGACGGCCAGGCCGGTGGCCCACACGCGGGCGGGCATCCGCTCGCCCGGCGTGGCCAGTCGCAGCTCGAGCCAGCGGGCCCAGCCGATGACGACGCCCAGCACGCCGAGCGGCGCGTGCGTGACCTCCAGCAGGAACTCGGACTTGAGGTTCAGGCTCGCGTGCGAGTGCGTGAGCAGCAGACCGCCTCCGACGGCGCACAGGAGCGGGAACACGAGCGCCCAGCGCGGCGAGCGCAGCCGTCCGGTGCGAACGCTCCACTCGAAGACCGCGAACACGACGACGATCAGGACGAAGACGCGGTGCTGCAGCACGGTGGCCACCGTCATGCCGGCCCAGAATCCCTGCGGCCCGAGCGGCCACGCGCCCGGGTCGTTGCGGACCAGCATGAAGGCCGCCAGGCCGAGCAGCACGAGCGGCCAGTGCCGCGCCCACCGGGCGAGGCCGGTGACGTGGAGGATTGCGAGGCTGCCCATCAGGAGCACGAACAGTCCGGACACGTGGTGGTTGTATTCCGACCACGCGCGATCGGCGTCCGTGCGCGGCGCGTCGGGATCGTCGATCGGCAGCGCCTCGATCGGCGGCGACGTCAGCGCGGGCACGCGGGGCGTGAAGCGGCCCACGACCTCCGCCGGCGTGGCGCGGTCGGCGACCACGTCGACGGCCGGCGGCAGCGACGTGAGCGAGGCGGCCGCGAAGAGCACGGTGAGCCCCAGGCCCAGCTCCACCTCGACGAAACGTCGGACGCGCTGGGGCGAGACCGGACGCGCGGTCGCGAGGCGCCGCACGGCGAAGAAGTTCGCGGCGCCGAGCGCCAGCAGCGCGCCGAGGAGCACGACCTTCGTCAGCACCATGACGCCGTAGGCGGTGCCGACCAGCGCGCCGGCGCCGTCGACGTAGCCGGCCGTGAGCCCGACACCGGCAACGATCAGCACGGACACTGCCGAGAACGCGAGCGCCGAGAAGCGCTTCAGGGTCGCTGGCGTGCACTCGTCGGCGCCCCACGTGACCGCGCCCACCAGCAGCTGGGCGAGGCCGCCGATCCAGACGGCGGCCGCCAGCTGGTGCAGCGTGTCGAGCGCCATGAGAACGGCCCGGTGCTCCGAGCGCGCGGCCGCGTGGCTCGTCCACGCGCCGGCGGCGACCAGGACGAGCGCGGCGCCGAGCCGCAGCGTCCATTGCGCCCGGAGCCGCGACGGCCGCGGGCGCGCGAGCGCGCCCGCCATGAGTGCCGCGCTCGCGACGATTCTGAGCAGGCTGGCGCGGACGAACGGCGTGGCCAGCAGCTCGCGTGCGTGCCAGTCGGCCTCGAAACCCAGCGAGGCCATGAGCACCACGAGTGCCAGCGTCTGGGTGACGGCGACGCCGGCGGCGCCGAGCGCGATGAGCCGCCACGAGCGGTCGGCGCCCGCGGCCCGCCACACGACGAGCAGGAACACCAGGCCGCCGACGGCGATCGCCTGGCCCGAGAGGTTGAGGCCGCGAAGGAGGACGTCAGCGAACGCGGCCATGACGCCGCTGGTTCCAGAGCACCATCGCGAAGAAGCCCGGCGTGCCGACGGCCGCCACGCCGAGGAACCACGCCGCCTTGCCGAAGAGGGAGAGGAGAATGATCGCGTAGATGAAGTCCCGGCTCGCGAGCATCGCCGCCAGACGGGTGACGGGTGCGCTCTCGGCGCCGAGCTGCCGGTCCGTGGCCGTGTGCTCGAACATCACCGCCGCCGAGCCCAGCGCGCCGGCGCTGGCCACGGCGCCCAGCAGCAGCGGCCAGGCGGCCATGGCGGTCATCGCCCAGCCGGCGCCGATGCAGAGAAAGACGGCGACGTGCACGGCGTTGTCGCTCCAGTAGTCGAGCATCGCGCCCGAGCGCGAGTGCAGGAACTTCAGGCGCGCGAGCTCGCCGTCGCAGCCGTCGAGGATCGAGTGGGCGAGGAAGATCAGCGCGCCCGTCAGCTGGTAGGCCGGCGCCGAGCTGAGGAAGAACGGCGCGCCGAGCAGGCCGACGGCGAGGCTCGCCAGCGTGATCATGTTCGGCGTGATCGCCGTGCGGGCCAGCCGTCGCGTGATGGCGAGCGAGACGCGCCGCTCGAAGTGACGCGACATGAAGCCCTCGTTGTGCTTCACGAGACTGCGCAGCAGCCACCGCTCCGCGGCGGCGACGTCGTCGGTGGATCCGAGCACGAACCGTCCCTCGGCCGCCGGCATTTCCTTCGTCCGGTCGAAGCGAGCCGACAGCTCACTGAGCAGACGGGCGGCATCGCGCGACCGTGTGGCCACGGCCACCACGTCGCTCACCCGCTCCGTCTGCACGACGATCACGGGCGCGGGATCCACGTACATCGTCTCCGGCTCCATCGGCGTCTCGCGCAAGGCGCGCAGCCATGCCGCCTGGGGCACCACGGTGGCTGGCACGACGACGACGCGCGACGCACCCGCCTGCGGCGCGCCGTCGCCCACGAGCACCCGGTCGTATCCGGCGGCGCGGGCGGCCCGGGCGATCCGCGTGACCTGTGGGAGTCCGGCGACGATGGTGGCCGAGGTCTCGGCCGGCACCACGACCAGCACCGACTCCGCCGACGACATCTCCGCGCGCGCGGTCATCCGAGCGGAGGCGGCAGCTTCGGCAGCGCCACCGCCACGCCGCCGCCACGGCTCGACTCGCGGGCGGCGGTCTCGAGCGTGCCGCACAGCCAGGCCTCGCGCAGATTCGCCGCGCGCGTCGTGCGTCCGGTGGCGGCGCGCAGGAACGCGGCGAGCTCGGGATCGAACCAGTCCGGGTGCACCGAGCCGTTCTCGAGCGGAGGCGGGCACGACCACTGCTCCTGTGTTCCGTCGCCCTGCAAGAGCACGGTGTCGCCGTGCACCGCGATCCGCCCCGTGGTGCCGACGAGCTCCAGCACGTTCTGCCGACGGTCGGCGGCCCAGGTGAGGAAGATCTCGGCCGTCGCGTCCGGGAAGGTGACGGTGACGGTCGCGGTGTCCTCGACGGGCGCCGCCGTATGGCGGCGCTGCTCGAGCCGCGCGGTCACCGCGGTCGGAAGACCGGCGATCCAGTCACCGAGCAGATAGAAGACGTGCCAGCCGTGGTCCGTCAGGACGCCGCCACCGGCGAGCCGCGGATCGAGCCGCCAGTTGGTGCCGCCCCCGTTGCTGGTGGCGGCGGGCTGCACGCGCAGCGTCTGCCACATCACGCGGGTGACCCTGCCGATGCGCCCCTGCCGGACCAGCTCGGCCGTGCGCGCGATGATCGGGGCGTGGTGCCAGTTGTGAACGGTGTGGACCGCGCGCCGGTGACGCTCCGCGAGCGCGGTGACCCGCGCGAGATCCTCGGACGTCACCACCAGCGGCTTCTCGCACAGGACGTGCAGGCCGCGCGCGAGCGCGGCGGCGATCAGCGCGGCATGGCTGCCCGGCGGCGTGCAGATGTCGACGAAGTCGAGCGGCTCGCGCGCGAGCAGCTCCTCGCCCTCCGCGTACCAGCGGGCCTCGGGCAGTCGCGCCTCGGCCATCGCGCGGCGGGCGGGCGCGGTGTCGCTGACGGCGACGATCTGCACGTCCGCGCACCGGCCCCAGGCCGGTGCGTGCACCTCGACCGCGACGTTGCCGAGGCCGATGATGGCGCCGCGCAGCACCTCAGCCGAGCCCGTGCGCGCGCTCCACCACGTCGAGCGCCTCGTCGAGCATGGCGAGCCCGGCGAGCGCCGTGTCCTCCTGGATCACGAGCGGCGGGTTGATGCGAATGGAGGGCGCATAGGTCATGGCAACGAGGCCGCGGCGCAGACACTCCTGGTAGAGCGCGCGCGTCACGTCCTTGCCGAGCGGCTCCTTCGTCTTGCGGTCCTTCACCAGCTCGACGCCGAGCATCAGACCCTTGCCTCGCACCTCGCCCACCGAGCGATGCTTCTCCTGGAGCGCGCGCAGCCGCTCGAGCATCACCGCGCCGACGCGCTCGGCGTTGCGCACGAGATCCTCCTTCAGCAGGACCTCGAGCGTCGCGAGGCCGGCCGCCGACGCGAGCGGATTCCCGCCGTAGCTCGACGAGCTCGCGCTCGGGTTCGACCAGGGCTTGCGGTTCGTGAGCGCCTCCGTCGAGACCACCGCGCTCAACGGAAAGCCGCCGCCCATTCCCTTGCCCATGGTCATCACGTCGGGGACCACGCCGTCGTGGTCGCTGCCCCACATGGTGCCGGTACGGCCGAAGCCGGTGAGCATCTCGTCGGCGATGAACAGCGCGCCGTGCTCGGAGGCGATCGACTGCACCGCGCGCAGGAAGCCCGGCGGCGGCACCACGTTGCCCGCCGTGCCCTGGATGGGCTCGACGATGATCGCGGAGATCTCGCCGCCCGTCTGGTAGCGGATCACGTCGCGCAGGAACTCGGCGCACGCGATGCCGCACTCCGGGAACCGCAGCTTCAGCGGGCAGCGGTAGCAATCCGCGTACGGCGAGACGTACCGGCCGGGCAGGAACGGGCCGAGGCCGTGCTTGAAGTCGCTGCCGAGCAGCCCGAGCACGCCGCCCGTCTTGCCGTGAAAGCCGCCCCAGAAGCCGATGACCTCGTGCTTGCCGGTGGCCGCCTTGGCCAGGCGCAACGAGGCCTCGACGGCCTCCGCACCGCCCGAGAAGAGCTGGATGCGCGTGAGCGACTCGGGCGTCAGACTGCTGAGCAGCGACAGGAAGCGCGAGCGCGTCTCCGTGGTGAAGCTGCCGAAGGTCAGGCGCTCCAGCTGCTGCTTGAGCGACTCGACGTAGTGCGGGTGGCAGTGGCCGATGCTGCCGACGCCGATGCCAGCGATGAAGTCGATGTACTCGTTACCGTCCTCGTCGACGAGCGTGCAGCCGTGACCGCGCGCCATGGCCAGCCCCGCGCTGAGCGCGAACGACTGCAGCCCGGGGGCGATGTGCCGCTGCTCGTCGGCGACGATGCGGCGAGAGCGTGGGCCCACCTCGCGGCGCTCGCTCATCGCGCGTCCCCGGTGAACCGCAGCGCCACGTGAGCCGCGATGCGCTCCGCCGCCTCTTCCCGGTACAGCGCAAAGCTCGGCCAGGCGTTCACGTCCAGCAAAATCACCTCGCTCGCCTCGGTCACGATGGCGTCTCCTCCGTACACCTCGAGGCCCAGGGCCACCGCCGCGCGGCGCACCGCGCGGGCGAGCTGGCGCGGGTCGAACGCGTATCCGGCCAGCCGCTGCTCGCGATGATGGAACCAGCGGAACCAGGCGGGCTCACCGTGATGCTGGCCGGCGCCCCCGATGCCGTAGAACTTCACGAGGTCGCCCGCGACGTGGGGCTGGATCACGGCGTGCGCGAGCCCCCGGGCCGCGAGTCCCGCGAGGGCCGCGGTCACGGCATCGGGGGTGCTGGCGAACGTCACGTCGCCGTCCTGCGTGTTGTGCACGTCCGCCCGCTTCACCCACGCCGGCAGCGTCGCGATCTCGCCCGGCGCCGCCGCCGTCGACACCACGCGGCTGTCGATGAAGCGAACGTCTGCCTCGCCGAGGACCGCGATCAT